>JBKEDB010000062.1:0-3186 GCA_047975195.1 Cumulibacter sp.
CGCAGGAGCTCGAAGCCTTGCAGACGGCTTTCCCCGACAGCAACGCGCCGGACATCGTGCTTGCAACCAATATGATCTCGGTCGGCGTGGACGTTGATCGTCTCGGCTTGATGGCGGTGATGGGACAACCGCAGACGACCTCGGAATACATCCAGGCCACCAGTCGTGTCGGGCGCAGCCGCCCTGGACTGGTCTTCACGCTGTACAACGCGTCGCGCTCTCGCGATCTGTCGCACTACGAGTCATTCACGTCGTACCACCGCGCAATCTACCGCCAAGTGGAGGCGACGGGTGCAACGCCGTTTGCGCCGCGGGCTCTTGATCGCGGACTTCATGGCCTCCTGGTAATCCTCGCGAGGCACCTGGTGTCGGGGGCGGCCGGAGACAAAGACGTGTCCGTTCCTGTCGACAGAGACGCCTTGGCGGAGATAGCGCAGGTGGTCATCTCGCGTGCCCAACGGGTATCCCCACAGTCGGCCGATGACGTTAGCGATGCGCTCAACGGACTGATCGAGCGTTGGCGGGCAGGTGTGGAGGAGTCCGAAGTACTGCAGTACCCGCGGTGGGCTCAACAAGGGTCGGAGGTAAAGGGACTGATCATTCCAGCGGGCAGCTCGGGAATGGACTCGTCGACCGGCGAAACGCTCTCCGAAATCTTCCCGCCGACTGAGCCTCCGTGGCCGACTCTGATGTCGCTCCGGAACGTTGACCGCGAGAGCACGCTCAAGATTGTTTCCAACCGACAGACCAAGGCGGGGCATGATGGCAGCAATTGATCGCCCAAAAGCACGACAGAGCCAGCTCGTCACCACCTACGGCGTCGGGTCGCTTTACCCGGCAGGCGACGAGAGCTTCATGGTTTGCGGCACCGACGAGTGGGATGAGAAATGGTCTCCATTAGTGGAAGAGCCTCGCCTAGCGCGTTCCCTGGGTGTCCATTCGTTCAAGGCGCCGTCGAGTGGCAAGCGAAGTGGTGATGTCCCGGTTGTTCGCTTCCCGTTGTTCCACTATTGCCCCGATTGCCGGCGACTGGACCGCTTCTGGGCGTTCGACGCCAGGAAGATGGAATGCTCGGACTGTTCGCGTGATCTGACCCCTTCGCGCTTCGTGGCCTGTTGCGAGCACGGCCACATTGAGGACTTCCCGTACTTCCAATGGCTACACCGCGGCGCCGATGCGGCCGGTGACCACACCATGCGCCTGGAATCTCGCGGAGCGTCTTCGTCGCTTGCGGACATCGTCGTCCAGTGCTCTTGCGGCGTTCCTGCGCACGACCTCGACGGGTCTTTCAGCCGCAACGCCCTTGCCGAGATCAAGCGATGCGGCGGCAAGCGCCCCTGGCTACCCGGGGTTCCGGACGAGATCTGCGACAAGCCGCTGCGTGCGCTGCAGCGCGGTTCGTCGAACGTCTGGTTCGGCGCCGTCCGCTCCTCGATCTCAATCCCGCCGTGGTCCAGTCCGAACGCGCAGTTCGTGACCAAGTATTGGGGCGTGCTGGAGCATCTGCCCGAAGAGGCGTTGCGCGCCGCTCTGCCAGCAATGATTTCCGGACGGGCAGCACTTTCGGTTGATGGAGTCATCGAGGTCGTCCGCGGGCGGAATGGACTCGCCTCCGGCACGCAGCCGACCGACAAGGAATTGCGTGAAGAGGAGTACCGGGCGTTGATCGACGGTAACGACGGTGGCGCGCTTGACACGTTCCAATGCGTTCCCGCCCACGTCGATGCGCGGCTTCGAGGAATCGTTCGCCAAGTCTCCAGGGCCACGAGGCTGCGTGAAGTGCGCGCCCTCCACGGGTTCTCCAGAGTCACGCCGATGCCGACCGACACTACGAGCCCCCGCCTCGCACCTCTCAGCGCAGCGCCGCTCTGCTGGCTTCCCGCAATCGAGGTGCTCGGGGAAGGGATCTTCGTGCACCTGGACGAGGACGCGGTGTCCGGATGGGAACGAACAAAGTCGGCCGAACGACGTCATGAGATGCTGAGCCAGTCACTCCGTCACCGTGCGACGCAATCAGGCGCTCCCGTAGTCGAGGCACCGTCGGCGCGATTCATCGCGGTCCACTCGTTCGCTCATGCGCTGTTACAGGAGTTGAGTCTCAATGCGGGCTACCCGGTCGGCTCGCTTCGCGAACGGACCTATGCAGAACCTGGCCAGGCTGGTCTGCTGATCTACACTGCCTCCTCAGACGCTGCAGGCAGCCTGGGCGGGCTCGCTGCGCTGGCAGCCGGGAAGCGATTCGTCGATACTGTGATCGCAGCGATGAGTCGAGCAGGCTGGTGCTCCAACGATCCCGTGTGCTGCGAGTCGGGTCCCTCCGGGAGCGATGGGCTGAACTTAGCCGCGTGTCATGCCTGCTTATTGCTGCCTGAGACAAGCTGCGAGCACAGGAACATCTACCTTGACCGTGTGTCGATCGTCGGGGAGACGGTCAGTTCTTACGATGGCTTGTTCAGCGGGCTCGATGACTGACAATGGGGGTATGAGGCCTCATCACTCGCCAACCGCGGCGGAGTATCGTGGCCAGTGGTTCGCTCCAGGGAACCTCTCGGATCGAGACGAATTACGTGTGTGAGTTCGGATTTTGGGTTGGTCCGTCCGTAATGGCCCTACGCAACACGTGCCAGAGGACGTGGCCTTCGCATGAGCGGACGCGCGAGCGCGGAGCGACGCAGCGGACGAATCGTGTCAGTCGTGTGCGCGGGGCCGTGGATGCTTCGTGCAAAAGCTGCCTTGTGAGAAGCGCCGGCCGACGGAATCCAAGTGCTCTGCGCACGATGGCGTTGGGGTGATCAATAGTGAGCTAGCGACGCAGTCCGCGCTGGGTGCGATCGACGACGAATACGTCCATGAGATTCTGTTGCGGCGCGTCGGCGGCGACTTACGCGAGCAGCTGGAGCAGCACGCCTCAAAGGGATCGAGAATCCGCGCAGGTCGTCAGGTCATCCCTGGAAGTCGGGCCCATCTTCAGACAGTCCCGGCCCAGAGAGGCGCACTCGTATCGGCTCGCGGAAGGTCTGAACAGAATTGTCCGACAATGGTCGTAGGCTGTCCTCATGACCAGCCCCTCGATGATTGACCTTTTCGCCGGTTGCGGCGGCATGACCGTGGGCTTCACCGATGAAGGCTTCGCTCCTGTCCTCGCCGTTGAGCGGGACAAGCACGCCGCTGCGACGTATGCGGCGA
>JBKEDB010000136.1:0-4958 GCA_047975195.1 Cumulibacter sp.
CATCAAGGAGGAAGCAGATGATCAGAGGTCTGTTCGTATCCGTCGATCCGACGGCGCCGGTGGAGTCCCGCGAGCTTGGTCGGCTCGAGGATTATCAGGAGGCCGTCGGTGGATGGATCGAGCCGGTAGACATCCCGTCGCTCGGCACCACGATCTACGTCAACGAGGAGGGGCTGATCCGGCAGTTACCGTTCAACCCGCGCGCCACGTTCCTTTGGTGGTTTCACGTCCCGTCGGCACGGGCGGTCTCCGCACTGTTTGGTCCGGCACTGCTTGTCGGCATGCCCGATGCGCGTGGGGACAGCGCCGACGTTCCCGAGCCTGTCGTCAAGCTCAGCGCTCCGAACCAACTCTGGCGCATCGAGTACCTGACGGAGTCCGACGCCCGGTGGCGTCAGGGCGACGTCGGTCACCGGGACGCCTTCGAGGCGATGGTTTGGGGGATGGCGCTGATGGAGCGCTCGCCGGAGGTGATGAACATCCGCCTTGCGCCCCTCGAATCGCTTCCGTCGTCGGCCTGATGCAGACACAACACGAGAGCCGCTCCAGGATTGAGATCTACGCGATCTCTCCTGGGGTGGCTCGTTTCACGTCGCGGGGCTATTCGGCTCGAGGCGGTAACGCGATCACCGTGTCATCTGACGCGTCGTCGTTGCTCGCGCCGATACGGTCGAGCGCCTCTTCCGCGTTCGCCATGTTCTCCGTGTCGCGCAGGGAGCGGAAGATAGCCGACGCCCGTTCGAGGACACCGCGCGCCTCGTTTCGCCGGCCAGCATCGATGTACACCCAGCCGAGCTCCAGCAGAACTTCCGCGTTGTTCGTGCGGAGCGCATCAGCGGATTCAAGTTTCGCGATGGCGGTTTCCCTGTCGCCGGCTTCCAGGTCGCTGCGCGCTGACGCGAGCAGTTGGTAGTCCTCAGAGACCGGAGGCGGTGGCGTCTCTTGCTCTCGTTCTTCCTCTTGCGCAGTCTCGGCTTCAGCGACGTCGTCTTCCGGGTGCGGGCGGACGTAGGCCAGGGCGGCCGTCACGACAGCAGCAATCAGGATGACGCCTCCGATCGAGGCGGCGATGAGGAGCGCACGGCGGCACTTTGGATGTGGGGTTGGGTTCATAGGGTCACCTCCTTCGGTGCGTTGATTACGGGATCGTCAGTTCCGGGCTATCGGTGTGGGGCTGCCACCCCTTCTCGTTGTAATCGCCGACGCAGCGCGCCGTGAGCGCGAGTTGGTAGCGGAGGCCCGACGGCCAGGTGCCGCCGCCTTCGCGGACGGAAGAGCGCACGCCGAGACCCCCGACGGGAAGTACCCACGCGAAGTTCTCGCCCTGGCAAGATAGGTCGTTCCTCCTTGCGTCGCGACGATAGGCAGGGTTCGCGCTCTTGCTCACGGCATCTGGCAACGGGGGAACGGGCTACGCGGTGCCGCACGTCGTCGCGAGTTCCTCCACAACTCACGGGATCAGGTCCATCCGCCTGCGCAGTTTCTCAGGATCGGGCGGGGTGGCGGATGCCTCACGGAGTTCTACATCATCAATGCGGGACAGTTCTGAGCGCAGGATGAAATCGTCCACGACCTTCTCCCAGCGAACAGACGTGCGGCCCTCCGGGGTGATGGTCAGGAACCCAGCATCAAAGGCTCGGTCAACGAAGGTCGACAGACAGATGCCGTTGCTGGGGTCCAGTCGAAGGGTCTTGTCCTCTGCCCACGGGACGATGTGGGAGGCCACGAGGAACGCCCTGGTGCTGATACCGGTGACGGCACACTCCCAGCCGTAGTTGTCCTTGACAGCCTTCGCGAACACCTGTTGAGCGCTGCCACGGCTCTTGGAGGTGCCGACCGCATCCTCGACCGTGTATCGCCCGGCCTCCAGCGCCTCCTGATACTCGGCCACGAGCCCGGGATCAGAATCTGACGCCTCAGCACTCTGGTCGTCCTGCAGTGGGCGTGAGCGTACAGGCACGTAGGAGTAGCCCCCATTGCCGTCGAACGTGATCGTGTCCGAGACGCGCTGATGCGTCCACGTGGTGGCATCCGACAGGTGCGGTGCCCCTTCGAAGACTCCGAGAAACTCGTAGTAGGCCGGTCCTGACGATGGCTTCACATGTCCGAAGGTGATGACGTAGTTGCGCATCTGGCCGTCGGTCATGACGTCGCCGTAGTCGCCGCCTTCGACGTGGCGCATGACGATGGTCTGACCGTTCGCAGACAAGGTGTTGTTCCAGTCAGCGTTGGAGTACATCTTCGGGAACCAAACCTCAGTGAACTCGTCCAGGCGAATCGTGGCGCTCTGGTGTCCCCTATAGGTGCGCCCGAACAGTCGGGCGACCTGGACGTGGGTTTGGAACGGAACATGATCGCGCACGGTGAGGGCTCCACCCTGGATCAGCGTGTCCATCCAGTCGGAAGACGCTTCCTTGCGGCGTTGGATCTGCACCTCGGGCGTGAGGGTCGGCACACCGCCACCGGGAGGAAGATCTGTGGCGTACTGGCGGTAGCACAGCAGTCGATCCTCGGCAGCGCGCACCTCAATGTCCTGTGCACGGCTAGCGAGCGAGTACCTCGGCGCACGGCCGTAGCCTTCGCCGATGGTTCCGTTTCCGCGCAGGCATAGGGCCGTAATGGGTGGCTCGCCCGCGTCGGCAGCCCGCTGAGCGACTCGCTCGAGGACATCCCCGATCCAGAAGCGCATCTGTTGGTTTGATGCGATGCCGGTCTCGTCATGCATGACGTGGCGGAGGTCGCCGTAGCGAGTGACAGCGTTGTACGTCTGCGCGAGACTCTTGAGTTCCTTGTACGCCACGTCCGACCATGCGGCCAGGGCGTCATCATGGGGAACAGATGTGCCGTCTTCCCGTTTCTCCATGACTTAGTCCTCGTTCGCCGTCTCTGCTGCGGGCTCCGGAGATTCGCGGGTAGTTGCCTGGTGAAGTTCGGGCCACGCGGCGACCGTTGGCTGTCGTGCGGCGACCGCGCGCATCGCTTCGTGCGAGTCCAGACATGCGTCGGAGATCGCGTTATAGATGCTGAGAAGGCTTGAGAGGTTCAAAGCGTAGGCAGCCGTGGCACGTGCCTTGTCCGTCGTGAAGTGCACGCCAACTACCGGTCCCGGGTACTCGTCCTCGTCATGGGCGCGCACCTCAAGGAGCCACGCGCAGTGCATCAGGCTGTTGAAGATCTGAACCGTCGTCAGCGTCGTAGGCTCGGGCCGATCCCACAGGTAGTCATCGAAGACTAGATGCTCGACGACAAAGCCGACCTTCGGATGGGGCCGACTGGGGTCGAAGGGGAACCGCTGTACCTCCCATCGGCGACTCACGATGTCGCCCCTGACTGCTCCGATCTCGATCAACCGTCGCGCACAGAATGCGCCAAGCAGTAGGTCGAACTCGAAGACGTCGACCGGGTCGGCGGGATCGGTGTCGGCGTACGCCGACACCGAGGCGCGCGCGTGGTCGAGGCGCTCCTTCCATGGCTCGCTCGTCATCACGACTGTTGCGACTGGCACATCGGCCCCCTTGCTCGCGCTTGAGGCGACCCTAGCGCGGGCAGCGCGTGCGTGAGCGTCTCTGGGTCGTCTGGCCGTGGTAACCGGTCGCGTACGTGCAATCCTCAGCGAACACAGTGTCGGACGTACAGGGCACGCTCAGCCCATGGCGGTGATGTCTTCGGGTGCCCTTGTCGCCGATCTTCGGGGCGGTCAGTGGGTGGTGAGGGACGGCAACGGAAAGACCATCGCGTGGACATCCCCAGCCGCCAAACTGTGGTCCGCATCAGTTCTGGACGGGCCCGGACCCGACGGCAGGTTCGGCACGCCTCGCGCGGCACTAGACGCATTGGGGCGGGCTATGACACCCGCGGGCAGTGGCGGGTAGCAGGCGGGTGATCCACATGGATCGGAGTCTCATCGTCGATACACAGGACAGTTGCGAGTATCTTCGCTGGTAAACAAGTTGCCGGATGGCGGTCGCGCAGGGGGATCGATGACAAAGGACGGAACGAAGGACTGGCTCTCAGACGTCAAGGCGGACGCGTTGACGATCGATGAGAACAGCCACCTCGTTGAGATCGACGCGTTCAGGGCTGGCAGTACGCTCGTCTTCGGTGCTGTGCCGGAGGGCTGGGAGGTTCACATCAACCGGGCGGGAGACGGGCGCCCGACAACTTTCGAATCAGCAGGACAAGCCAAAGGCGTTACCTGGCACCTACACGGAGCCGGAGCCCGCGGGGTGACTCTGGCTGCGCGCATGACCGGCGTGTACGTCTACCCCAAGCACGGGCACCAGGTACATGTCACCCTCAGCCGCGTCAAGAACAAACTGCATCTTGAGCCCGGTGCGTACAGAGTCGACAGCACGGCCGGCTCAGAAACCCCAGTTTCCTACTCGGTTACGCCAATCGCGGGCAAAACCGGGAATCTAACCATGACCGGCTCGGCGGCCATGTCGGGGTTGGGAGGTACGCTCCAGGGCAGTCTGACGGTGAACAAGGTTGCAAACGGGACGACTCTAGAAGACTTCACCGGTGCGCTAACCGTGCGCGAGGATGCTCAAGACCTGGTGGTTCGTGGCTCTGGTGTCGTCATCCTGGGCGGCGAGGTCCGAGGGGCCGTTGACGTGGAAGCCGATCGCATCGATGCCCATACGGTCGCAGCCACTGGGCGGTTGGGTGCACGTGTGGTCAAGGTTCACGGAGACTTGGACGGCACCGGCGACCGCCTGAGACTTGAAGTGACCGAAACCGGCTGGGTGTCCGGAAGGACGACGAATGTGGATTTCAGCGGAGGGTCGGAGGGGTCGACGGCCACAGTGACTCTGGGATTGGCGAAACCCGAGCACGTGATGGACGCGCGAGTTCCGGCAGTGTCCGATACGCCAACACCGGTCGCAAGTGTCAACAGCGCCTCGACTACAAAGAGTGCTGAGGTCTCCGGATGTACGTTCTCGGGGTTTCTCGATCTC
>JBKEDB010000057.1:0-1826 GCA_047975195.1 Cumulibacter sp.
CATTCCTCATTCAGTGCGTAATGCAAGCCGAGATGTTTGTCGCATTGTTCTATCTATGATTGCCCAGAAGTCAATACAGGTCTAGAGAGCTCACTCTGCTAGAATATACTTATGGCTAAGAAACCAACACTGCATTTGCTGATGGGATTGCCGGGGGCAGGTAAGAGTACCCTGGCTCGGGCGCTTGCTGAGGTGACTGATGCTCAACTACTCTCAAGTGACGAAATGCGCAAGAGTATGTTCATCAAGCCGTGCTTTAGCCAAGATGAGCACGACCGACTATACGGGATTATCGACCACAATCTTGAGCACCTACTGGGCTTCGGCTATGACGTAATCTACGACGCCAATCTCAACCGCAAACACCACCGTCAAGAAAAATACGATATTGCCAAAAAATACGATGCCACTGTCCGCCTCTGGTGGGTAACAACCGACCGTGAACTAGCCAAAGAACGCCGCATCAACGAACAAGACTCACTACTGCTACCTAAGGACGAAACCAGCGCCGAAATGTTCGACCGTATTGCTGACATCTTAGAAGAGCCAGCCCCAGAAGAACCGACCACCAAAATAATCGGCCAAAACATCACCCCCAACTCCATCCGCAAGCTACTCTAAGGCTTAAACACCCAAAATCGATACCAGTAATAATCCCAAATCGTTGTAAGACCAGCTGATATTACAAACCCAAGATACGGTGAACCACCTGCCCAAATAGTAGTAGCTACAATAATATAATCTAGGGCAAAATCTATGCTATTTACTACCACATAACGGCGGATTACACGGGTATCTTTACCCTTAAGCCTTTTGTCCTCAAAAGCTACATAGCGTTGCACAAGATATCCTAGACTCCAGCCAATAATGTCACCAATAATCTTGGCGATCAGCCAATCAACATGGAAGGCGCTGTACAAGATAGTGAATATCAAAAGCCCAGTGAAAAAATGTATACCACCACCCAACATAAACTCCACAAGTTGAACAATCAGCTTATGTTTACTCAGTCGCTGTTGCTCAATGCTAGGGCTCATTATTACTTGCGTTTTTGATGTTGACCGAATTTATACTCAATCGGGTTCTTCTCTAGATTATACCTATGTGTATGACGATAGATTTCGTTACCTATACCTTTGAGTACGAACTTCACTCCTTCGGCTCGTGGGCGACGCAAATCTACAAAATAATAAGTTTCATCAACAAAACCAAAGCCCAAGTGACCAACGCGACTGACATAATCATAGTCTTCACCGAACTGAATCTTCTCGTTAAAACCATTATATTCTTCAAAAACAGCACGCTTGGTTAAAATACACCAGCCAGCTGCAACAGGATGCTTGGTATGCGCTAGCAGCTTAACGTAGTGATAATTTAATCGACTCCCAATATTCTCAAAGATATTAGCATCGGCGTGTCGTACCTTAGCCGAGGATGTTTGCCAGCCCTTTTGCTTCGAGACATCCACCAAAGTACGCACGAAATTAACATCCGGCAAATCATCATCTGCATCCAAGAATAAAATCCATTCACCCTTGGCCTTATGTGCTCCTTTATTACGTGCATCTGCTGGGCCTTTTGGGGGAGTCACGAGTAATTTTACATCCATTTTATCAGCGAAAGACTCAATGACTTTATCTGTACCATCACCAGAATCAGCATCAGCAACAATCACCTCAAAATCTACATCAATCTGTCTGTGTAAAGCCTCTAATAGACGATCGATGTAGGTTGCCTCGTTATAGGCTGGTATCACTACACTGACTTCGGGTTTTGATTTAAGTTTTGTCATTACTGCTCCTTAATTGTTTTTGTTTTGTAACCAG
>JBKEDB010000041.1:0-31453 GCA_047975195.1 Cumulibacter sp.
GCGCGCGTGCTGGATGAGGCCGTGCCAGATCTGTTCGCGGCCTGGGATGAGGTGTCCTGGCGGATAAGTCGCCTGAGGGATAATCCGGACTGCGCCGATGCCGAGCATGGCTCCGTGGGCGCCGCGCACCCCGCGCTGGAGGTTGTGACGACGTTCGACACGTCGGCGGATGTGGCCGCGCCGTACCTCAACCTCGGCGCCAAGCCCCAGGTGGCGATTCTTCGCGAGCAAGGCGTCAACTCGCACGTCGAGACCGCCGTCGCGTTCGCGCGCAGCGGATTCGATGCGATCGACGTACACATGACCGACCTGCAGACCGGACGATTCGACCTCGCCGATGTGGTCGGTCTGGTGGCCTGCGGCGGATTCTCCTACGGGGACACCCTCGGCGCCGGCGAAGGCTGGGCACGTTCGGTGCTGTTCAATGAGCGGCTGACCGAGCAGTTCGGAAGCTTCTTCGGTCGGGCCGACACGTTCGCCCTGGGCATTTGCAACGGCTGCCAGATGTTCGCGGCGCTTGCGGAGCTAATTCCGGGGGCCGACGCATGGCCGCGATTCACCCGTAATGTCTCTGAGCAGTATGAAGCGCGGCTGTCGCTGGTCGAGGTTCTTGACTCGCCCTCGATCTTCTTCGATGGAATGGCGGGGAGTCGAGTACCGATCGCCGTGGCGCATGGGGAAGGGTTCGCAGACTTCCGCCACCGAGGCAGCGAGCGCGAGGTGCTGCGGGCCGCGCGGTTCGTCGTCCCTGGTGGTGAGGTCGCCACTAGTTATCCGGCGAACCCGAACGGCTCGCCCGACGGGTTGACTGCGGTCACCACGCCAGATGGTCGGTTCACCGCGATGATGCCGCACCCTGAGCGGGTGCATCGAAATGTGCAGATGTCCTGGACCGACGGTCCGCTCGCGCAGGACAGCCCGTGGCTGCGCATGTTCCGCAATGCGCGCCTACATGTGGGGTAGGCATGGCGAAACGTACCCCACCTACCCTCGCCGAGGCGCGCGCTTCGGTGGAACGAGTAGCGGGCTGGCTCGACGACGACACGGTGACACCCGAACGCGGGGCGATTGCCGCGGCTGTGCGCGCCAGCGCACGGTATCTGGCGGCGCTGCATCCGGGCGGGGCACTGGAGTTACGGGTGCCGCCGTACGTCGCGGTGCAGTGCGTCGAGGGCCTGAACCACCGACGCGGGACGCCGCCGAATGTGGTCGAGCTCGATCCGCGTACCTGGTTGGCGTTGGCTACCGGACGCCGCGCGTGGGAGGACGTCGTCGCGGCGGGGGTGTCGGCGAGTGGTTCGCGGGCGGACCTGACGGCGTTGGTGCCGATCCGTGGACTCGTAGATGAATAGGTACGTCCGGATCGTGCTGGCGATCGTCGTCCTGGTCTTCGGTGCGCTCACCACCGGATCCGGCATCTTTGGTGCTGCCAGCAACTCGGAGACTGCTGTATTCGGGCTGCTGGTGGCTTTGTTCGGTGGGCTTGTCGTGGGCGCCGGAATCTGGATCGGTGTCGGCGGCTCAGATGATCGCGACAGTTTTAGCCGGGCACACGTTGGCGGCCGGATGGGGTATGTGCTGGCGGCCTGCGTCACCGGTGTGTTGGCGTTGATCGCCCTGGCCTACTTCTTCACCGGCATTGGTGATTCGACGCGTCCGCAGCAGGCTGGTGGCTTCGGGTTCATGCCGATCGGGCTTGCCGGGATGGTGCTGTTCGGCAGTGCCAGCGTGCTGTGCCTCGTCGCGTGGCTCGGCGCCCGCCGGCGTTGAGTGTGATCTATGCGTGCGGGTAAAAACCACACCAACAACGGGTGCCAATCGCCGCGAATCGCTCGTAGACTCGCCGGGTAAGCGACCTCCAGCAAAGGGACTGCCGTGCTTCTGGAAAACGCCTCGCAACGTGACGCTGTAGCGCAGCCGGAATCGGCGCAGGACGACGTACCGCACGAGGAGTGTGGCGTCTTCGGCGCATGGGCACCTGGGGAGGATGTCTCCAAGCTTGCCTACTACGGCCTGTACGCGCTGCAACACCGCGGGCAGGAGGCGGCCGGAATCGCCGTCAGCGATGGTTCGCAGATCGTCATCTATAAGGACATCGGTTTGGTGAGCCGCGTGTTCGATGAGGCCACGTTGAGCACGTTGAACGGCCATATCGCGGTGGGGCACTGCCGCTATTCGACAACTGGTGGCTCGAACTGGGAAAACGCCCAGCCCTCGTTCCGCACTACCACCACGGGCACCTCGATTGCGCTGGGACATAACGGAAACCTGGTCAATACGGCCGAACTCGCTGTGCGCGCCTCGGAGTACGGCGTCCCTGGGATGAGCGGCACGACGACCGATTCCGACCTGATTACCGCGCTGCTGGCCAGTCGTCCCGACCTTAGCGTCGAGGCTGCGGCGATGGAGTTGTTGCCGACGCTCAGCGGTGCATTCAGCCTGGTGTTCTGCGATGAGCACACCTTGTACGCGACCCGCGATGCGCATGGCGTGCGACCGCTGGTGCTGGGACGTCTGGAGCGCGGCTGGGTAGTCGCATCCGAGACGTCGGCGCTGGATATCGTCGGAGCCTCGTTCGTGCGCGAGGTCGAGCCCGGCGAACTGATCGCGATCGACGCTGACGGTTTACGTTCCGAGCGTTGGGCGACGCCGAAGCCGAAGGGGTGTGTATTCGAGTACGTGTACCTGGCGCGCCCGGATACAACGATTGCCGGCCGCAGCGTGCACGCCTCGCGGGTGGAGATCGGGCGCAGGTTGGCTCGTGAACACCCGGTCGATGCCGATCTGGTGATTCCGGTTCCCGAGTCAGGTACGCCGGCGGCGATCGGCTATGCCGAGGAGTCCGGTATTGCGTACGGGCAGGGCTTGGTCAAGAACGCGTACGTGGGTCGGACCTTTATCCAGCCGTCGCAGACCATCCGCCAGTTGGGCATCCGGCTGAAGCTCAATCCGCTGCGGGACGTGATCCGTGGTAAGCGTCTGGTCGTGGTGGACGATTCGATCGTGCGAGGTAACACGCAGCGGGCGTTGGTGCGCATGCTGCGCGAGGCCGGGGCGCTTGAGGTGCACGTGCGGATCTCCTCGCCGCCGGTGAAGTGGCCGTGCTTCTACGGCATCGATTTCGCCAGCCGTGCGGAGTTGATCGCGAACGGGCTGGACGACGACGGGATCCGGACCACGATCGGTGCCGATTCGTTGGGTTACGTCTCGCTCGAGCAGTTGATCAAGGCGACCGAACAGCCGCCCTCTCGGCTATGTGCGGCATGCTTCTCCGGCGAGTATCCGATTGAGTTGCCTGATGACAGCTTGATCGGCAAGCACGTGCTGGAGGGCGTTGAGCGTCGGGTGGATCCCGTCGACGGCCTGTCCAGCCTGAGTTCTGCCGGCGGCGCAGAGGACGCCGTCCGCCGCCCCTAGGGTTCCGAGCACGCTACGTCTGGCGCTGCACTTCCGGGCCCTTCTCCTCCCTGTCGTCTCTTTGCTCGCTCGTCGACGGGAGTGCGACGGGGTACGAGGAGTGCGGAGCTAGAGGCCGATGTCCGCCACTGTGATCGACCCCGTGCGCTTGATGTCCCGGCGTTTCGCGCTCCGCTGGTAGCGGGCCCGGTTCACCGTGCGTATCGCGAGTTACCGCGTGTAGCCGGCTCGTCGCGCCGCCATAAAGTGATATCTTTTTAATATCGCGACGATAGGAGAGAGCATGACGCAATCGGTGCATGACGAGAACTCAACCGGCGGGCGCCCAGCGGGTACTCCGGTCGGCCCGGATGGCTCGCGGGTTGATGTGAGCGAGCGCAGTGCCTGGTCAATTGACGGGTTCGCAGGCCTGGTGATTTCGCTGATCCTGCTCGCACTCGGAACCTGGCTGGTGATTTCCGGTGCGATTGCCCTCGATGGTGGCGAGAGCGGTGGCGGCTCGGTCGCCGCGCTGGTCGGTGGGATCGTGCTCGTGTTGATCGGCATCCTGCTAGGGACTTCACTGGTCATCGTGCCGCCGGGGCAGACGCAAGTTGTGCAGTTCTTTGGTCGCTACATCGGAACGGTTCGCAAGGCCGGTCTGCGGATGGTCGTGCCGCTGAGTACGCACAAGAAGGTGTCCGTGCGGGTACACAACTTCGAAACGCACGAGTTGAAGGTCAACGACGCTGACGGCAACCCGATCAATATTGCCGCCATCGTGGTGTGGCAGGTTGCGGATACCGCTAAGGCTACGTTCGCGGTGGAGGAGTACGAAGACTTCGTAGCCGTTCAGGCCGAGTCTGCGCTGCGGCACGTCGCGATGAGCCACCCGTACGACAACGACGCAACCGAGGTGACCTTGCGTGGTGATACCGACATCATCTCCGGCGAGTTGGCAGCCGAAGTAGCCGAGCGCATTACGTTGGCTGGGCTCGAGGTTATCGAGGTGCGGATCTCCGCACTCGCGTACGCACAGGAGATCGCGCAGGCAATGCTGCAGCGCCAGCAGGCCTCGGCGATTATTGCTGCACGCGAGAAGATCGTCGAGGGTGCGGTGGGAATGGTTGATGGTGCGTTGACGCGCTTGGAGGCGCAGGGAGTGGTCGAACTGGATGAGGAACGACGCGCCACGATGGTCTCCAACCTTCTCGTGGTGCTGTGCTCCGAGCGCGGTACAACGCCGGTGGTTAACGCCGGATCGCTGTACTAGACCGGATGTCCGATGAACGACGAGGCCGCGCGGCCGCGTAAGCGAAAGTCCGCAGAGCGCAAATCGGTCCTACTGCGACTTGACCCTGCCGTCCACGAGGCGCTGCAGCGGTGGGCCGCTGATGATTTACGGAGCGTCAACGCCCAGATCGAGGTGATTCTGCGGCGGGCGCTGACATCCGCGCATCGCAGCCCGAAGGCGATGGGTGAGTTGCCGAGGCGCGGACGTCCGCCGTTAGATCCGCAGTTATAGCTGACATCCGCGCAACCGCAGACCGCGATAGCCGACCAATCGGCAGTCGCCGCCTCAGTTAGTCGCTCAGGTGAGTGTGCAGGATCGAGTCGGTGATGAAGGTGTTACCGTTGCGGGCATCGAAAAGCGCCGAATTTCGCAGCGCCACCTCCCTAAGCGCCAGCCCGCGCTCCCGAGTCTGCGCCGAGCGCAGGAAGTAGCGAGCCGCGATCGCTTGGCTCTCGTACTCCCGAGCGGGGGCGTCAGCGGCGATATCGTCGGCCATCCAGCCCACTACCACTTCGGCAAGTCTCCTTGGCGTTCCAACGCACGTAGCAGGTTGATGTGCGTGGCTTCCTGCTCGATCACCGCGTGCGGATAGTTCCGCATCACTGCGATCGCCTCGTCCTCGGCCTCGATAGCACGGTCCGCGAGCGCGAGCCGAAACGCGTGGTGCGCGCGCGGGGAGATCGCGTCGTGTTCCCGCATAGCGTCGTAGGGGCCGACGGACTCAAGGGCAGCCACTGCAAGATGGCGATCGTAACTACCCGCGATCGATGCGCTGAGATTGGCGGCGGCGACGGGTGGCAGCGCCGAATCGTACGGTTCGGCGGCGTGCCACTCATCGTGCCACCGCCGAGCGCCATCGGGATCGCCGGTCTGCATGGCGACGATGGCGCGACACAGATACGCCACATCCAGTGGATCGCCCGCGACACGCGACTGGTGTTCAACGGTGTCGACGAGTGCGTCGATGCGAGAGAGCGGCACGTCAGGCCTATCCAGCAAGGTGTCCAGCGAAATCACCACGTATAGGCGTGCGATCCCGGCCAGGTTGGGATAGAGCGCGGCGCGGTACTGCGTCGCGACTTGGTTGAGACGGACGTAGGTGGTGAGACTCTCGGCCCGCGCGCCTAGATCCCACTGTGCCAAATACAACTTGCCGAGCGCCAGCACCATCAATTGCGGGTAGTCGAGATCGGCGGCATCCCGGTAAATCGACTCGGCGGCCGCGGTCACCACCTGCGGATCGTCGATGTGCTTCAGAGCTTCGTATCGCTCGAATATGTCGTCGAATCGAGGTTCGAGTTCTGCTGGAATCTCGTCATCGAAGGCGATCACCATCGCCGGTCAGGCCGTCAGGTGATCGCGCACGGCGGTGTCGGTGACAAAGGTGTTGCCATTGCGCGCGTCAAACAGCGCGGCGTTACGCAGCGCCAACTCCCGCATCGCCATACCGCGTTCGCGAGTCTCGGGTGAACGCAGCAGGTATCGCGCCGCGACGGCTTGAGTTTCGTACTCGGAGGCGGCTGCGTCCTCGGTGAGATCGTTGCTGATCCACCCCAGGACGGCGTTCGCCAGCGTCGGATTGCCTTCCAGTGCGCGCAAGAGGTAGAGATGCGTTGACCTCGTGCGCACCAGTTCTGGGTCGTGTTGCAACATCACCGCGACTGCTTCGCGCTCTGCTTCCTGGGCTCGACCGACTAACGCCAGGCTGTACGCGCGATGCGCCTGCAGCATGATTGCGTGCTTCTCCTCCAAGGCGTCGTACGGCATGAACCGTTCGACGATCTCGAGCGTTAGCTCGGCGTTGTAGGTCAGCGCGATGATCGCGTCCATCTGTAGCGCGGCGGTGCGTGGCACCGGTGAGGAGTACGGCTCGGCGGCGCGCCATTGCTCACGATAGGTACGAGCGCCGTCCACGTCGCCGCACAACGCGGCCACCACGCCACGGCTGAGTAGCACGTTGTCCAGGGGATCACCGGCGGCACGCACTTGCTGTTCCGCGGTATCCAGCAATGCGATGATCCGAGACAGTGGTACGTCGGGCATCTGAGCCAGCGTCCCGGCGGCGATCACGATCAGCATTTGCATGTTTTCGGCGATCGTCGGATCGATAGCGTCGCGGTGCTTGACGATGATGCGGTTCATTCGCAAGTAGGTCCCGAGTGATTCGGCCCCGGCATCGCGGTCGTACTGGGACGAGTACAAGGCCGCGAGCACCATGAGCATCAATTGCGGATACTCGACGGCGGCGACGTCTGCGTACAGCGCTTCGGCGGCTGTTTCCAGTTGCTCTGGGTCATCCAGCGTGTCGAGAGCCAGGTAGCGCTCAACGAGATCGTCGAGCACGTCCTCAAGTTCGGCTGGCCATTCATCGTCGTGGCGAATCACCATGGCGCGCTATCTCCTTGTATAGATGGGTTTTGCCGATCGGCCGCCGCGACGATCAAGGTGTGCAGGGACTGGCTGAGGGCGAGGGCTTGGTGCTCACCGAGTTGCTGTCCGGCCAACAGCAGCCCGAGTCCATACAGGGCGCGAATTGAGTCGCGCGAGACGTCACCGCGCGGTGTCGCGCCCAGTGCACGCACTGGTGGGCTGAGTAGGTTCAGAACCAACTGCGGCGGGACATTTTCGGGCACCACGGCGAACTCGCCCAATATGTCAGCCATCGGATCGGGATCTTCGTTGATATCGGGCAGGTAACTGCGGCCGGGAGCGAACAACGACGGGGTAGAAACTGGCGAGAATGACTTCAATCGGAGCCGGACCTCGGCTGAGATCGGCAATGCGTCCCAGGCAGCGATGACCCGCGTCGTCAACTGGCGGTCGGCTTCGCGTGGCTCCGGCAGCAGGTCGATCACGCTGAGTAGATCGAGTTCGGAGATCCGCGCCTGAGGACGTCGGGCTTGCACCTTGCCCAGAATCTCTGATTCGTACACATAGCCGCCATTGATCAGCACCAGTCCCTGCGCGCGCGACAGGTCTACAAGACCGCCGTACTCCGCGACGGACCGAACGAAGTGGACGTCGTCGTACTGCGCAAGTAGGTCATCCAGGGGACGGCGTCCGACCGTAGAGACCACTGGCAGATGTCTGCAGACGAAGTCCAGCATCTCGTCGTCGTTGACTGCCAGAGCTCGTAGTCCGGTCGCGTGGACGTCGCAGAAGGCCTCGAATCGGGCGGGGGAGTCGGCGGACATATCGTCGATGTGGTCGCGGATCCGCCGTCCGATCGCTTTCTTGACGTCGCCGAGCAGCGCATTCTCCTGTAGCGCTTCCCGCGATGCGGTGGGCGCCAGCGGACCGCAGTCGGCGACGATCCGAACGAAGTACGCCCACGGTGGGGCCAATTGATCGTTACGGGTCGACAGCAGCATTCCGCGCGCGTACACGGTATCGCCGGCCCGATCGCCGATGCGTCCGGGTGAATCCAGGACGTACGCGACGCCGCTGAACCCGAGCAGCTCGATCTGAAGGGGGATCACATCCAGCGGCGCGAATCCGAACTTTCGACGGCAGAAAGCTTCGGCCTGCTCACGCGGCATCCGCCACGGTGGGATCTGTTGGCTGACCAACTCGCCGTCAACGTGGATCGGCACCTCGAGGTAGCGAGCGAAGTCTTCGGCGAGAGCGCGCACTCGCGTGGCGCTGGTCCATTCGTGTTCGCCGCGTCGAGGACGCACCACACACTTCGGTCCCGGGTGAGCCGAGCGGTTCATCGGCCGGCGTGACCGTGAATGTGCCGTCGGCGTACCCGATCCAGCGGTCCGTGCCGGCGTTGGCCGTCTTGGCGCTGCGCGAGCGGACCTCGATCTCGTCGGCGATCAGGAAGCAGGACAGCAGACCGATCCCGAACTGACCGAGGAAATCGCTGCGTACGGACGAAAAGTCCGACCGCTTGGAGGAGGCACCGATCGTCGCGAGCAGACTCCGCATCTCGTCTGCGGTGAGTCCGATGCCGTTATCGCTGATGATCAGGGCGCCAGCGGACGCGTCCACCCGGATTTGAATGGCCCCGGGCGTCGACGGATCGAGATTGCGGCGCGCGGTGATAGCGTCGCGACCATTCTGGATCAGTTCGCGCAGGTAGACCCGAGGGCTGGAGTAGAGGTGGTGCGAGAGTATCTCCACGATGCCGCGTAGGTTGACCTGGAACTGCTCGCGCATATCCGTCCGTCTCTTTCATGAAGTTCTGCGGGGCTGTGAGTAACGCATCGAGTGTTAGCGTTACTCACAGCCCCGCAGAACTGGCCGAGCGCGCTAGATAACCGCAGCGATCGCCTGGACTACGCGGTCGATGTTGCCCGCATTGATAGCTGCGACGCAGATACGTCCCGAATCGGTGCCATAGACACCGAATTCTGTGCGCATCCGCTCCATTTGCTCCTTGCCAAGTCCGGAGTAGGAGAACATGCCCCGCTGGGTAGTGATGTACGAGACGTCCGAGGTGACGCCCGCAGCCTGCAGGCCGGCAACCAGATCAGCACGCACGGTGCGGATTCGATCACGCATGCCGCCGAGTTCGGCCTCCCACACCTTGCGTAGTTCGGCGTCCGCGAGCACGGCAGACACGACCGCGGCGCCGTGCGTCGGCGGGTTCGAGTAGTTGGTGCGGATCAGCACCTTCAACTGGGACAGCACGCGCGCAGCCTCGCCGGCGTCCGCACAGTACGCCGACAGGGCACCGACCCGCTCGCCGTACAGGCTGAAGTTCTTGGAGAAGGACGTGGCGGCGAGGAAGTTCAGTCCAGCGGCAGCGAACTTGCCGATGACCGCGCCGTCTTCGGTGATCCCGGCGCCGAAGCCCTGGTAGGCCATATCGAGGAACGCGACCAGGCCTCGTTCGCGGACAACCTCGATGACGGTGTCCCACTGTTCGTCGGTGAGGTCATAACCGGTCGGGTTGTGGCAGCACGCGTGCAAGACCACCACGGTGTTCGCCTCGGCGGCGCGCAGCGCAGAGATCATGTCCTCAAAGCGGATCCCGCGTGCCTCCGCGTCGTAGTAGGGGTAAGTCTCGACCTCGAACCCGGCTCGGCTGAACACCGCGCGGTGGTTCTCCCACGACGGGTCACTGATCAGGACCTTCGACGTTGGGTACGTCTGTCGCAGCAGATCGCCGCCGACGCGCAGCGCTCCTGTCCCGCCGAGGGTCTGAACTGTCGCGATGCGATCCGCGTCGGCCTGCTCGCCGAACACGAGGGTCTTGACAGCCGCGTCGTACGTCTTCATGCCGTCGATCGGCAGGTAGCCGCGAGCCGACGGCGCCTCCGCCAGCCGCGCCTCGGCTGACCGCACGCATTCGAGCAGCGGAATGGTGCCGTTATCGCCGTAGTACACACCCACCGCCAGGTTGACCTTCTCCTGCTTAGGGTCGGCGTTGAACGCCTCCGTGAGTCCTAGGATCGGGTCGCGCGGTGCTTCGGTAATGCCGGAGAAAAGTGCCATATCGTCATCGTAGAGGCGTGACGCGCGCGATAAGGGCGTGAGTGTAGAGACATGCGCCTCAGCGCGGCCCCTGAACGGCGCGTTGGCTGTCTACTCCGGCAGACTAGGGGCATGACCGACGTTTCTAAGTCCTCGACGTACGCCGCTGCTGGAGTCGATCTGGAGGCCGGCGACCGAGCAGTCGAGTTGATGAAGGCCAAGGTCGCGTCCGCGTCCCGGCCCGAGGTGGTGGGCGGACTCGGCGGGTTCGCCGGTCTGTTCCGACTCGATGTGAGCAGGTGGCGTCAGCCGCTGCTGGCCTCGTCGACGGACGGTGTCGGCACCAAGATCGCGATCGCGCGCCAACTTGATAAGCACGACACGATCGGGCAGGACTTGGTCGCGATGGTGGTCGACGACATCGTGGTGTGCGGCGCAGAGCCGCTCTATCTGCAGGACTACATCGCCTGCGGCAAGGTTGTGCCCGAGCAGATCGCCGCGATCGTCGGCGGTATCGCCGACGGCTGCCGGATGGCCGGCACTGCACTCGTCGGCGGCGAGACCGCGGAGCACCCGGGTTTGATGGGTGAGGACGAGTACGACGTCGCCGCGTGCGCCACGGGGATCGTCGAGGCCGATGCGGTCCTCGGGCCCGAGCGGGTGCGGGCCGGCGACGTGATCATCGCGATGGCCTCCAGTGGGTTCCACTCGAATGGTTACAGCCTGGTGCGCAATGTAGTCGCTGATGCCGGTCTCGACCTGTTCTCCACGCCCGAGGGCCTCGATCGCTCCTTAGGTGAAGCGCTGCTGGAACCTACCCGCATCTACACGTTGCCGCTGTTGGGGCTATTGAAGAGCATCGATGTGCACGCCATGTGTCATATCACCGGGGGCGGGATTCCGGGGAACCTGCCGCGGGTGTTACCCGACGGGCTCAGTGCCACGATTGAGCGCTCGAGTTGGGCGCTACCGCCGGTGTTCTCGGTAATCAAGGACGCTGGCGGTATCGCACGCGAGGAAATGGAGCGCGCGTTCAACGTCGGTGTCGGCATGGTCGCTACGGTACCGGCTTCGGCCGCTGATAGCGCCGTCCGTCAACTGACGGAAGCCGGAATCGAATCTTGGGTATGCGGACAGATCGCCGAGGCCGACGGCACTGCTCTCACCACGCTCGTCGGTGACTACCGGGCCTAGCGCCAATGCTCACCGCCCGGTACTGCGCCCGGGCTCGCGATCTCGGCAACGTCGCGGCGCACAAATATCGACTCCCCTCGGGGAGTCGATATTTGTTATTTTCCGGTGCTGATGGCTCGAGTCAGCCTGCGCTGCGACTGCCGGTGTCCGGCTCGTCGTTGTAGTCGGCGTACTTATCGGCGAGATCCGCGTACGGATCATCGTCGTAGTCAGCCTCGTCTCTGGGCTGAGCAGACGACCCTCCGAGCTCGCGCTGAAGCGCGCTCAGGTCGGTGTCAGGCGAAAAGTACTTCAACTCGCGAGCAACCTTGGTCTGCTTTGCCTTTGCACGGCCGCGCCCCATGGCTCGACCCCCTCATACGCAGCGGGCCGCACAAAGCGGTCCCGGATCCATTAGTCATATCGTGCGCACCAGCCTACCCGGCTTTGATCGGTTCGCCCACCTAGGCCCAGCGGTACGGCGCGTTTGGTGACGCGCCCATTCCGCTGAGCGCGAAATCGGCGCCCAGTGGCACGTAGTGCTCGTATCGTTCGGGGCGTGCACGCGTCGTACAAGAGTTCTCTGCGGGTCTACGAACCGATTTTCGCCTTCGAGGGCGCAGCCCGCAATCGATGGGCTCGCTACGCGGCACGTCGGCGTCGCCAAGGCTCCGCGCTGGAGCGTGAACGGTACGCAATGTTGTCTGCGGTCGTAGGCAGACAGGTCGACTTTCACCGCTTGGATATCGATGAAGAGGCGCTGATCGCCGAGTGGAGCGAGAACATCGTCGTGTGTCCCCTGGACACACGTGACCGGGCGCTGCAAGCCATCGTCGACTCCGAATGGAAGTTGCCGTTCCCGCTCAGCGACCAGGTACTCGGGCGCACCGCCAGGCGTAAAGCTGCAGGTCTGCAATTGCGCCCGAAGCCGGCCGAAGACGAAGGCAAGGATCACGTCGTCACCGCCAGCTGGGAGGTCCCGTTCTGGTGGTCGCTGATGTTCACGCCGTCGGACGCCGTCCCGACCGACAGCCTGGAGTCGATCGTCTATCGCACCTCCATCGTGGATGCGCTGCGGCGCGGTGAACGCGCTCTCGAGTTGATCTCGCAGGCCTTCGGTGTGACACCGTTCATTTCCGACCTGGATGTAGCCGTGCGCTGGCTGCGCACCTTCGACCTCGATTCGATGGTCGAACTGGATTACGAGTCGTTGGCCGGGCTACTACATCGGATCCGACCGGACGGCGATGATTCGATGTCCGTCGCTGCTGACGCGTTGGAATATCTACATGAGGGCGACCTCGATTCGTCGTTGGCCTCGTACCGGGAATACGCGTCGACCTGGGAGGACGTCGGCCGCTTGGAGGGCTGGAACTAGACCTCGCTGAGCGCCCGTCATCGCAAATGATGAGGGGTGCGAACGAGTTTGGTAGGGCGTCAGATACCGTCAGGCCAGACGACGTGAGGAGATATATGGCTGCGAAAGTGACTGGCCACCTGCAGAAGCAGGCATGGATCGACCGGGTGTTGCCGCCCGTCGAGGAGGTCCAGCCGGGCTTGTGGTCTATTCCGGTCGAGATCCCGATTCGTCCCTTGCGATACGTGCTGGTCTACGTGCTGGAGTTGCGCGACGGCATCGCGATTATCGATGCCGGGTGGAATGACGAGAAGTCGTACGAGGCATTGACCGCCGGGTTGGCCAAGGGTGGCTACGCGGTCAGCGATATCAAAGACATCTTGATCACGCACGTGCATCCCGACCACTTCGGGCTGGCGAAGCGGCTGCGTGAAGAGACCGGAGCGCGGATTACGTTGCACCGCGCCGAGGCGACGACGTTGATGATTGACCCCACCCAGGAGGTCAAGTGGCAGATGGAATCGGACTTCCATGCCATTGCCAACGGCGTCCCTGAAGAGGAGCGTCAGCTGATGAATCGTGACGTCGGCGAGTTCCGCTCCTTCGTCGACCACCATCCGCCGGACGTACTCGTCGAGGACGGACAGCGTCTTGACCTGCCGGGCTGGGAGTTGGATGGCATCTGGACCCCGGGGCATACGCCAGGGCACATGTGCTTCGTAGACAACACGCGCAAGGTGATGTTCACCGGTGATCATGTGCTGCCGCGGATCACGCCCAACATCTCGGTGCACTCCAGCAACCCGCCGGACGCGCTGGCGAAGTACCTCGATTCGTTGACCAAGGTGGGCACCATCGCCGATGAACTTGGCGAACTCGAAGGGCTGCCCGGCCACGAGTACCGCTACTCGGGCATCAGTGACCGCACCGCGGAACTCGTTGAACACCATGAGGAGCGGCTCGCCGAACTCGTCGGCGTCTTGCGCGATCAGCCTGGCCTCACCGCGTGGGAGGTTTCGCAGCGACTGTCGTGGAGCCGCTCGTGGGACACCTTCAAGTTCCCGGAGCGTCGCTCCGCGTTGGGAGAGTCCGTCTCGCACATTGAGTTGCTGCAGCAGCGCGGCGTAGTGCAGTCCGATCCGGGCGAGACCAACCGCTGGCGAGTCGTCGAGAAGCCCTAACGTCGTACGGTGCGAATGCGGTGGGTTCAGTCCGGCAATGAGCAGTGGCTATCCGGGCAGGACCCACCGCACTGTCGTATCTGCAATCGCGAAGCCGCAGGAACAACAGACTGACCTGAACCGTTAGGCACAACATGATCAATCTGATTGCGATTCTCGTCGCGATCGCGGGCATTCTCGCGGTCGCCGGTGATGCGGCGTACCTGATGTTGCTCGACAAGGCCGCCAAATCGCGCGGTGCCGCAGGTTCCGCCGTGAACCGTTACGTGAGTTCCCAATGGAAGACGGTCGGCGCCGTAGGTGGTGCATCGCTGGTCGCTCTGCTCATGACCTCGGGCGGAACCTTCATGGACATCGTGGCGATCCTGCTGGCTGCGGGCGCCGGGACTATGGCCGTCGGGCACTTGGGCAAGGTCCGCCAGAAGTACGGCAACAACCCCCCAGCCATCGGCTAAGGTCAGCACAGGCGGTTGTGGGGCTACTCGGTGCTTCGGCCCGCGGTGGTAGCGATGCCGCCGTCTACCGGCAAGACCGCCCCCGTGACGTACGCCGCGGCACGGCTGGCGAAATACACCACCGTGCCGCCGATGTCATCCGGGCGCCCGATTCGCCCCAACGGAGAGGACGCCGCGATCGCATCACCATGGGCGGCCAGCGTCGCTGCCATCATCTTCGACTCGAACGGTCCGGGAGCGATTGCGTTCACCGTGATGTATCGGTCGCCAAGGTTGAACGCGAGCACGCGCGTGAGTTGGTGAACTGCCGCCTTGCTTGGCCCGTATGGGAACGCGCCATGCCGCGGTACCTGAATGCCATCAATCGAGCCGATATTGATCACACGGCTTGGGTCGTCCTGGGACGCGTTCTTTTCCAACAGCGGCAGTAGTGCCTCGGTGAGGAAGTACGGCGCTTTCACGTTGATATCGAAAACTTTGTCCCAGGCTTCCTCGGGGAAGCTGCCGATATCGGCAGCCCAGGTCGCACCGGCGTTGTTCACCAGAATGTCGAGCCCGGATTCGCGGTCGGCGATGTCGCTCGCGTACGCACGGCATGCCTCGGGCGAGGATAGGTCCGCTGCCGTGCCGACGACGTCTCCGTGCGCCGAGAGTTCGGCGACGGCCTCTTCGACTTGCTGCGCCTTGCGGGCTGCGATGTAGACGCGGGCACCTGAATCGAGTAGACCGCGCGCGGCCATCAAACCGATGCCGCGGCTACCGCCGGTGACGATAGCGACTTTGCCGCCCAGGCCGAACATTCTGTTGAGTTGATCCATGCCGGTACTCTGCCACGTTGGCGATACCCAACTGTGACCGCATTGTCGAATTGGCTGTTGCCCCTCGAGTGAGCGCTCGATAGGTTGAAGGGGATTTCTTAACCTCCGACCCACAAGGCGGTAACTCGATGCGATTCAGATTCAAGGTGTTCGCGGCAGGGGTGGGGCTCACCCTCGCGTTGTCCGCCTGCGGCGATGCTCCGGACAGTTCGGACGAGCCGTCGCGCGACGACTTCCCGATCGAGGTGCCGGCCTCCGACGACTACGACGAAAATGCTGAGTTCGTGATGGCGGAGTCGTTGATGCCGTCGAGTTTCGACCCGTACGCGAGTTCGTCCGGCCTGGATCAGAACTACATGGCGCCGATATACGACCGGTTGATTTACCGGACGCCATCTGGCGAGTTCGAGCCGATGCTGGCAACCGAGTGGACGCCGTCCGAGGACCTCAAGTCCCTGACGCTGAAGTTGCGCGAAGGGGTGAAATTCACCGACGGCACGCCGTTCGACGCGGAGGCGGTGAAGGCCAACCTTGACCACTACCGATCCGAAGGGAGCAAGATCCTCTCCGAGGTTTCGCGGATAACGGATGTCGAGGTGGTCGATGAGTACACGGTCAAGGTGACGGTCTCCAGTGGACTCGGCGCGGTGACCTCCTCGCTGTCGGCGCGAGCAGGAATGATGTCCTCGCCGAAGGGGATCAAGGAGGGGACGCTCGCTAGCAATCCAGTCGGAACAGGCCCGTACAAGGTTATCGAGGCAACCCCGGGTACCCGCGTGGTGCTGGAACGCAATCCGGACTACTGGGATCCGGAGGCCCAGCGGGTCGCCAAATTGACTGTCGTCGCGATGCCGGATGCGCAAACGCGCTACAACGCGCTCGCCAGCGGTGAGGCGACCGCAGCGGCGATCACCGTCGACCAGTCGAAGACGATCGACGAGGACCGGGTGATCGTCGCGGGCCCGACTCCGCTGATTTACTTCTTGGCGATCAATACCGCCACGGCGCCGTTCGATGATCCCAATGTGCGCGAGGCGATGAGCCTGGCGATCGATCGCGAGGACATCTCCGAGGGGCTTTACGGCGGATTCTGTGACCCCCAGGTGCAGATGTTCGGAAAGGGCACGATTGGCTATTCGGAGGAAATTGGCGACGGGCTCGACCAATGGCCGTACGATCCGGACAAGGCAACGCAGCTGCTCGAGGACGCAGGGGTCGACCCCGGTACGGCGTACGACGCGAACGTGACAGATAACGACACCGTGGATCTGGCCGAGGTTATCCAGGCGCAGCTCAAACAGGTCGGTATGTCGATGAACGTCAAACCAGGACCGCCGGCGACGCTCCTGGAGGAGTTTGCCTTCGCGAAGACGTCGCCGCTGACGGTGTCCGGTTACACCGGTCAACCAGACCCGGCCGGCGTGCTGGATCGCAACTTCGTACCCGAAGCGCTGTACAACCCGGGTGGCGAGATGCCGCAGGAGATGCTCGACATCGGTCAGCAGGCGGCCAGTGAGACCGATCCCGAGGTGCGCAACGAGCTGTACAGCCAATGGACCGAACTCTTCCTGGAGGAGGTCCGCAACATCATCCCGATCTGCCTGACCAATCGGCTGATCGGCGCAGATGATTCGGTCACCGGGCTGCATGCCGCGACCGATTACACCGACTTGCGGTACATCGCCGTCTCGCCGGAGTAGCACCGGATACTGCGGTGGTGTAGCAGTGGGTATCTTGCGATTGCCCACCGCTACACCACCGCAGATCTGCGTTCAGGAGGTAATCAGGGCCTCGCCGGCGAGATGGGCGTACTGTCCGTCGGCCGCGAGCAGTTCGGTATGGGTGCCGAGTTCGATCACCCGGCCGTGCGAGAGTACGGCGATCTGATCGGCGTCCTCGATGGTCGATAGTCGGTGCGCGATGGTGATCGTCGTACGGCCGATGACCAAGGCATCGAGGGCAGCCTGCAGTTCACGTTCGGTGTCGTTGTCCAGGGCGGACGTCGCCTCGTCAAGGACCAGCACGCGCGGGTCACGCAGCAGGGTTCGAGCGATCGCCACGCGCTGCTTCTCGCCGCCGGAAAATCGGTAGCCGCGTGAACCGACGAGGGTGTCTAGGCCGTCGGGCAGACCCGTGAGAAGGTCGTCGATCTGGGCCGCCTCCAGCGCTCG
This sequence comes from Cumulibacter sp., assembly GCA_047975195.1. Taxonomy (GTDB): domain Bacteria; phylum Actinomycetota; class Actinomycetes; order Mycobacteriales; family Antricoccaceae; genus Cumulibacter. The sequence continues at coordinate 17,267 of JBKEDB010000041.1, forward strand.
CCAGATCTCTTCGTCGGTGGCATCAGGTTTGGCCAACCGTAGGTTGTCGCGGATAGACGCATGCACCAGGTAGGCCTCTTGGGCGACGACGCCGACGATCGAGGTCAGGTTCTCGTTGGTGAGATCGCGAAGATCGACGCCGTCGATAGTGATTCGTCCATGCTGCGGATCGTAGATCCGCGATAGCAGTGAGGCGAGTGTGCTCTTGCCTGACCCCGTCTCGCCGACCAGTGCCAAGGAGGCGCCCGCGGGTATGCGCAGGTCAACGTCGTTCACTGCGGCAGTCGCGGCATGTGGGTAGCTGAAACTCGCGTGCTCGATGACCACGTCGCCGCGCGCGCTGCTCGGGTCGAGATAGTGCGGATTGGCCGGTTCAGCCACGTCGATCGGTAGGTCTTGGTACTCGAAGATTCGGCTGAACAGCGCCATCGACGAGACCCATTGGACGCCGACGTTCAGTAGTCCGAGGATCGGTCGGAAGATCGTGGTTTGTAGTGCGGTGAAGGCGACCAGCGTTCCAATCGTCATGCCGCCGGAAGTTGCTGGGAAACCCGCCGCGAGGTAGATCAGCGCGGGAATCGTCGCGAACACGACGGTGGTGGTCGACATCAGCCATCGCCCGGCGAGTTGTGAACGAAGTTCGAGGTCGGCGATATCGGCTGAGGTCGCGGCGAACTGCGCGCTGGATCGTCCGTTTGCGCCGAGTGTCTTCATCAGCAGCGCTCCGGAGACCGATAGGCGCTCCTCAATTTGGGTCTGCATATCGGCGCGGCGCTTCTGTAGGGCGGATGTCTTGTCGCGGCGCATCAGCGCGACCTTGCGACTGATGTAGATCGCTGGCGGCAGGACGAGTAGCGAAATGAGGGACAACCGCCATGACAGCGCGGCCATGGCGATGGCTGTGCCTACCGCGGTCGTGAAGTTCGAGGCGATCGAGGTCGCGGTCGTGGTGACCACGTTCTGCATGCTGGAGATGTCGTTCGTCAGGCGGGACTGCACCTCACCGCTGCGCTCGCGAGTGAAGAACGACATCGATTGTTTCTGTAGGTGGTCGAAGACCGACACCCGCAAGCGGTGCATGACCTGCTGGCCGACCTTGGTCGACAGGTAGGTCTGCAGGACGCCGAGCACGGCCGCCGCGACCGCGATGCCGATCATCCCGGCCACGGCCCACACGAGCAGGCTGATGTCGCCGTGCGGGAGGGCGTCGTCGATGACCGACCGAACGAGGAAGGGCTGCGCGAGGCTGATCACAGAGGACGCGACGATCAGCGCGACCACGACGGCGATGACGCCACGAAAGGGGCGGAATAGGGTTGTGACGCGGCGCAAGGAAACTGGCGAGCGGTCGAGTTGTGCACGGTCAGCAGGGTTCATCCGAACGCTCATGCCGGGTGGACCGGGACCGCCGGCGGGGCCCATAGGTTGCATAGGTGGTTCCCCCTTTCTCGGTGTGCGGCGCCACGGAGTGACCGGCGCCAAGCAAATTGTGAGGCTACCTCACAATGAGGCAAACGCCGCATAGGCTACATTCATTCCGTGACTGATCGCACCGACAACCTCGCCGAGTTGCTACGGCACGCCTCGCGGGCGCTGCGCCGCAGCACCATGGCCCTCGTGGAGCCGTTCGGGCTGAGCGTGCATCAGTTCCACGCGTTGCGTTTTATCGCCGGTCGCGGCGGTGGCGAACCCGACTGTGCGGCGCCCGGACCCTCGCCGCGGATCTCCGATATCGCCGGTCGAATGGGCATGGTGACCCGATCGGCCACCGACGTGGTCGATCAACTGGAGCGCAAGGCATTCGTTCGGCGCGCACAACACCCGACCGACCGTCGCTCGACCGTGGTCGAGGCGACGGGGCATGGACTCGATGTGCTTGCGAAAGTGGAATCCGGGCGAGTCGCGCACGCCCAGGAGTTCTTTGGGCGGCTCGATCTCTCCGAACAGGACGCGCTCGCCGTGCTGCTACGCCGCCTCATCTAATGGCTGGGCGTATCGACCAGCACCCTGTCGTGCGCGCACATCGTCTGACCTGGCCGGGCGTCTGACCCGGCTCGGCGCCTGACCTGCCGATTCCTGCGAAATACCGCGGACTGGTGGACCGGCTGACCGGAGTGTGGCCACGGAGAAGTCCGATGGACGGTACGTCAGATCTTGATGGGGTACGTCGCCATGACGACCACGATTGCGATGGCGCCCAGTCCGGCGACCGCGAGCAGAACCTGACCCGACCGACGGCTGCGGGTGCGCTGCGCCAAGGCGGCCAGGAATAGCACCAGCGCGAACAGGACGGTCAGTATCGAGTAATTGTCCCCGCGCTGGTTGTTCTTCAGTGCGTCGGCGAATCGCTGATCGGCGCGCTCGGTCCATTGCTGAGCTTCGGCCGTCCCGTCCGGTAGATACTCAGGGCGTTCGAACGGTGAGTTCTCCTGCATCCCGTCGGCCACCCAGGCATCGAACGCTACCGCGAATGCCGGGGTGAAGCGGGATTCGATGTAGTCCGCGAACTCATCCTCTCCGGTCTGTGTCGCGACCACCCATTCCGAGTAGATGGTCAGGTCGAACTGACGAGCGTCGCGTGCGGTCCCTTCGTGGGTGGAGGCTTGGACGCGAGCGCTAGACGCCTCGCTGAACGCAATGGACATTTCGCCACCCCACTTGGAGGCTTGAAAGCCCGACCACGCGGTCAGTACGGCGGTGATCGACATCAAGACGACGAGGATTATTTCGCGAACCGACTTCTCGCGTTCGCTGTCGCCCTCGGCCGACGGCGATTCCGTTTCGCTCGCTGCTCGTTCAGCGCTCATCATCGTCCTCTTCAGTTCGGCGCGCAGCCCTCTGCGAACGGCGCTCGCTCATCACCGATATCTTGGGGTCGCAGACCGACACTGCCTCATCCGTTTCGGATGGTTCTGTGCTGTCGATGGCTCCACACGGTTGATGGCCCCACGCTATCGTGCCGCGACAACCGCGCTCTCAAGGACATCGGGGTGCGTGTTGATGACTCGCTCGACCTCGAAACTGGATACGTTCTCGCCGCGTCGCCGCAGCGCGTCCTTGATCCGATCCTCAAAAAGTAGTGACCGTCGTCGTCGACGTGGAAGGCATCCCCGGTGTGCACCCACCCGTCGATCAGTGTGGCTGCGGTTTTCTCTGGAAGTCCGTGATAGCCACGCATCATCATCAGCGGCGAGTCCGCGCCCACCCACAACTCGCGGACGCTACCGGACGGAACGTCGTTTCCCTGTTCGTCGACGATCCGCAACTGATAGCCATCGCGAGCGAGCCCAGCGCCTCCGGGCTTAAGATCCGTGGGAGCGCATCCCATCACGGCGCCGATCTCGCTCATCCCATACACCGGTTCGGCATCAAGGGCGAATCGGTGGCAGAAACTCCGAATATTGCTTGCAAGTGGCACCATCGGAGCGAGGCGTAGTGGATTGTCGGCGTCATCATTCTCACTAGCTCCTCGGCGCAGGCGGGGGCGACTTCTGCGGGTTCGGCGGCCGTCAAGGAGTCGAACGGAACGCACTGCATCGCGCATGTCGAGGTGCGGGCGGCTCCGCGGACGATGACCGTGTGCAGATCGGTGAGTCGATCCGCAACAGCGACGACGCGATCGACGTACGCCGCGTCGGCGATCATCACGCGCGCGCCGCAGTCATTGAGAATGTGAACAAGGAAGTCGCCCACGTAGGCGGTGTTGATCGGTACCTCGATCATTCCGCCGAGCGCGATTCCCATCCAGGTATGGGTTGCATCCAGCGAATTGTCCAGCAAGAACGCCACCGTGTCCTGGCGTTGCACACCGAGTGCGCTCAAACCGTTGGCGATGCGTAATGCGCGCTCGTGTGCCTGGGCGAACGTGTACTGCGCCTCATCGCCGATATGTGCGACCTTCTCCGGCGATTCACGCAGTACGCGCTCGAACGCGTGGCTGAGTGTGCGGTTCTCGATGGCGGGCAGGTTGCTGGTCTCACTCATGTGGCCATTGTGCACACCTAGGTACGTGCGCTCGCTCGCCAAGACGTCGCCGGTGCGGTCCAGTAGTCACCGCGCCGAGACGGTGATCCGCCTCGTACTCCCGCCCGAGCCTTCGTACACTGGCAGACAATTCGGTCGTCCCGCAGTGAGGTCCTCATGACGCAGAGTGTTCCCGAGATCGTTTGGCAGCCCACGCCGGAGTCGATTGCACAGACCAACATCCACGCGTTCGCTCAGTTCGTGCGCGCGAAGTATGGCGTGAACGTCGACGACTACAACGATATGTGGCGATGGTCTACCGAGAATCTCGAGGATTTCTGGGCGGCAACGTGGGAGTACTTCGATTTGCCCGGAGAGTTCACCGAGGTTCTGGATGAGCACAAGATGCCCGGGGCGCGCTGGTTCTCCGGTGTGAAAATCAACCTCGCCGAGTACGTTGTCGGCCGCGGCGACGACGAAGACGTGGCGATCGTTACTACCGGCGAGCAGGGCGACTACGCGGAAATGACGTGGGCTGAGTTCCGGCGCCAAGTCGCGGCATTCGCGCACAACCTGCGGGCCATGGGCGTGCGGCCAGAAGAGGTCGTTGTCGGGTACCTGCCGAATATCGCCGAGACGCTTGTTGCCGCGCTGGGCACGATCTCGATCGGCGCGATCTGGTCGGGTGTCGGGCAGGACTACGCAGCTGCCGCCGCGATCGACCGATTCGCGCAGTTGCAGCCGGTCGTACTCGTGGCAGCTGACGGACACCATTTTAGTGGCAAGGAACGCGACCAGCGAGATGCAGTAGCCGCACTGTGTGCGGGCCTGCCGACCGTGCGCGAGACGATCGGCGTCAGCCGGCTCGGCAAGGGGCTACCTGATACGAGGGCCTTCGAGGAGATGGTCGATGGCGAGCATCCCTACGAGCCGTTACGCGTCGATTCCGATCACCCGTTGTGGGTGCTGTTCTCCTCGGGGACGACTGGTCTGCCGAAGGGGATCGTGCACTCGCACGGTGGCGTACTGCCCGTGCAGGTCAGCCTGCTCGCGCTGAACTGGGATCTGAAGAAGTCTGACCGATTGCTGTGGTACACGTCCCCATCCTGGGTGATGTGGAACGTGCTGGTCGGTGGGCTCACCGGTGGCGGTTCGGTGGTGTGTTACGACGGTGCACCGATGGCGCCGACTGCCGCCGCGTGCTGGGACGTCGTATCGCGATGTGGGGTGACGATCTTCGGCACTAGTCCGGGCTTCCTCGGTGCCTCCCAGGATCAGGGAATCCGCCCGTCGAACGATTTCGACCTATCTGCGTTGCGGATCATGGGTGTCACCGGTTCGCCGTGTCCAGATCAAACGTTCAGGTACGTGCGTGACGAGGTCGGCGACATACCGCTGTTTTCGATGTCCGGCGGCACGGACATCGCCGGAGCCTTCGCGATGGGATCGCCGAACGTCCCGGTGTGGAGCGGCGAGTTGCCGGTGCGCGGGCTCGGCCTCAAGGTCGAAGCCTGGGACGATGACGGTAAGCCACTAGTCAATGAAGTTGGCGAACTCGTCTGTGTGGAGCCGTTGCCGTCGATGCCGATTCGGTTCTGGAACGACCCGACCGGCAAGAAATACCACGACGCATACTTCGACACGTACGACGGCGTGTGGCGGCATGGGGACTGGATTAAGATCACCGATCGTGGCAGCGTCCTGGTGCTCGGCCGGTCTGATTCGACGTTGAACCGCAACGGCATCCGAATGGGATCCGGCGACATTTACTCGGCGGTGGAGTCGATTCCGGAGATCGGGGAAGCGCTGGTGATCGGGGCCGAAGAGGCGGACGGCGGGTACTGGATGCCGCTGTTCGTTGTACTCAATCCGGGCTACGAACTCAATGAAGACCTGATTGCGAAGATCAAGACACGCGTCCGCGAGCAGGCCTCTCCGCGACATGTGCCGGACGAAGTTATTGCGGTAGAAGGTATCCCGCACACCCGCACGGGCAAGAAGTTGGAGATCCCGATTAAGCGGCTGATCCAGGGTGCGGAGTTCACGGCCGTGGTTAATCCCGAAGTGATCGACGTCCCGGAACACATGGCGGCGTTCCAAGCGATCGCCAGCGATCGCTACAACGAGGTCGCTGCCCGCCCGAAGTAGCAGTCGGTAGGCCGTCGCTGACCGAGTAACCCGCAACGCCTTCATTACGCTCCGTTGTCGCTTCGGCCGGGGGTGGGGCGTTGGCGGTGCGGTCGGCAGGTTGTTCGGTCTTCGACCGGGGCGCGGTCGAGAAACGGGCCCGTGCATAGCGGATACGCCGCGGACAGGCGTGTCCGCTATGCAGCGGGACGAGTGTGTGCGCGAGAGAGGCTAAGAGTCGCTTTCGCGGTAGTCGCCAAACTGGCGATCGCGGTCGCTGAGCGCAGCGCTCACGCCCTTCTCCTTGAACGACTTCATGTATTCCTGCGATGCGGGTTGATGGAAACCCATGGCCTGGATGTCCGCCCCATTACGTATCCCGTGTCGAATGCCCATCGCTTCCATCGCGCGATGCGCGGAGCGCTTGTTCAGCGCGAGCAAGTCCAGCGGAACCTTCGTGATCCGTTCGGCGACAGCGAGTACGGCGTCGTCCAATTCGTCCAGCCGGTGAGCGCGGTTGGCGAATCCGCGTTCGGCGGCTTCGACTCCGGTCATCGAGTCGCCGGTGAGCAGCGCTTCCATGCCATGCCGTAGGCCCATCATCCAGGTCTGCCACTGCATGTCGGGCGGCGACATGAGTCGCACCGGAGGGTATCCGATCGCGGCGTCCTCGGCGACGTACACCAGGTCGCAGGCGGTAGCGAGTTCGGTGCCGCCGGCGAGGCAGTAACCATGCACCTGCGCGATGATCGGGGTAGCCATGTCCCACATTTCGAACCAGTTGTTCACCACGTGCCGCGACCACCAGCCGTCGACTCTCGCGATCGATCGCTCGACGCCGTTATTGCCGCCGGCGGACAGGTCGTACCCGGCGCTGAAGCACGGACCGCCGCCGCGAATGATGATGACGGAAATGTCTGGATCGCGATCGGCCTCGCGGATCGCGTCGAATAGGGAGCCACGTAGTTCGTCGTTGAGCGCGTTGCGCTTCTGGGGTCGGTTCAGCGTGAGACGCCGGACCTTGGAGATCGGTTCGTCGATGAGCAACACAGGTTCAGTCATGTGCCGAGCCTAGGGTGCAGACGATAATTCGGCGAGTGTCACGTCCGCTCGCCCCAGGATGCGGGGATGCCGAAGGAGACGGTCAGACAAGGCCCGACTCGTACGCCGTGATCACGATCTGTACCCGGTCGCGGGCCCGAAGTTTGCGCAGAATCGACCGCACGTGCGTCTTTACCGTCGCCTCGGACAGGAACAGATCGGCGGCGATTTCCGGATTGGTCAGCCCACGCGCGATGAGCCGAGTGATTTCCCGTTCGCGCTCGGATAGGTCATCTAACTGGTCCACCGGCGTGCGGCGATCAGGGGGACGTGCGAAGTGCTGAATCAGCCGTGCCGTCGTCGTGGGCGCGAGCACGGCATCGCCGGCCGCGACGTGTCGAACCGCAGCGATCAATTCCTCGGCAGGTGCGTCCTTGAGTAAGAACCCGCTGGCGCCCGCCTGCAGTGCGTCGTAGGCGTGTGCGTCGAGGTCAAACGTTGTCAGTACCAGAACTCGGGTCGCGCTGTTGGCCGACTCGCAGATCTGCTGGGTAGCGGCGATGCCATCCATCACGGGCATCCGCACGTCCATCACAATCACGTCCACCGGATTTCGCGAGTTTGCCTCGATCGCTCGTGCGCCGTCGTCCGCCTGCCATACCACTTCGATATCGGGCTGCGATTCGAGTGCCATCGCGACACCACCGCGCATCAGCGGTTGGTCATCCACCAGCGCCGTTCGGATCATGTGGTCTCCTTCGGAAGGTGGGCGATGACGTGCCAACTGTCACCGGTCGCGCCCGCGCTTAACGTTCCGCCGACCGCCTCGGCGCGCTGGCGCATGCCAGCGATCCCCAGTCCGTTCCCACCCATGTCGGTGATCGCATCACCTCGTGGATTCGTGATCGTCACTGTGATCGGGTCGGCGTAGTCGAGTTCGAGGTTCGCCGGTCCGCCACCATGCTTGAGCGCGTTGGTCAGCGATTCCTGAGCGATTCGATAGATCGCGAGTCCGACCGATGGCGGCACCGGCCGGTGCGAACCGGTCTGCGCGTACGTCGCGCCGGCCTCACGCGCCAATCGCTCGAGATCATCGATTCCCGGCTGTGGCGGGTCTCGTCGAACATCGTCGGTGCTGCTGAGTACGCCGAGCATCGTGCGCATCTCGTTGAGTGCCGTCCGGCCGGTGTCGCTGATGGTCCGTAGCACCTCCCTGCTGCGTTCGTCGGTGGCGATCATTCGCCCGCCCTCGGCTTGCGAGACGATCACCGCGAGTGAATGCGACACGACATCGTGCATCTCGGCGGCTATGCGCGCTCGTTCCGCGGCGGCCGCGTCCGCTAGTTGTCGCGCCCGGTCCTGCTCGATACGACGTGCCCGCTGCTCCAACTCGTCGAGATAGGCCGAGCGGGTGGCGCGTAACCGGCCCAGCGCCCAGGCTCCGATCGGACCGCCGAGCGCGATGGCGGCGAGGATCAGCACGGCCGGTACTCCAGTGCCGAAGTCCGAAGCCCAATCATCAACGACGGCGAGGTGCGCGCTGATGCCGATGCCGCCGGCCAATGCGAGTGCGAGACCGGCGAGTGCCGTTCGGGAGTTGCAACGCTGCGCGAACACATACAGCGCGTAGAGGAAAAGTAACGAGGAAGGCAATATGGCGGCCGGAACCTGGAGCCCGTCATAGACCAGCCGAGGCGCGAACGCGAGGATCAACATCGCCGCACCGGCAGCGACGTACGCCGCGCGGGGGCATGCCCGGATCAGCACGACGAGGATATGAAGCGCAGCAACTGCAACCCACACGGACGCCGACCAGAACGTGGCGAGGTCCGAACTGCGAAGGGTGTCAACCGTCGCGGGAAGCAGCAGGACCGCAGCGACGATGCACACAGCGGCGTCGATGGCCCACGCGCTGCGCGTGGGCCACCGACCGGATTGAGAAGTGCGCATTGATGAGGAGCCTATCCAGCGACCGGCATACGACGCACTTCTTCCATACGCGTCGCGCTGCGCAGACGTCGCTCTTCGTAAGCGAATGCGGCCAACACCAGCGCGATTGCCCAGAGCGGCCACAGCATCTCCGGAAACCATGCTCCCCATTGATTCTCAGCGCCCTCGGGCGCGATCGCGATCTGGCCGCCGGCCAGCTTGGCGCGGACAAAGAACGGCCCGGCAGAAGCAATCAATAGCGCCACGATCAACGCGAAGCGCCGGGCGAACCCGATCGGGACGTCCTTACCTCCCACGAAAGGAATCCACCGCGGAAAGACCTCGCCCCATCCTCGCAGCAGGCCAACGGTCAGAATTGCGCCGGCGACGGCGAGCAATCCGAGCACCAGACCGTTGCCGAGGATAGACCGGACGTCTTCGAAGAACTCGGGGCTGAGGCCCAACGGCCAGCCGAACACCCACGCCAACCGCGTTACGGCGTACACGAGGGGCGGAATAACCGCGAGTACGACGGCGGTTGCCAACAAGCGCTGAAGGGTCGACCGGCTCAGTTGCTCCAAAGGCCGCGGCGTCGGCCACAGCCGCCGGGCCAACTGGAACAGCAGAACGACCGCGACGAGCACCATCACTGACCGCCACAGATGCCAGTCGCCGAGGATCTGTCCCACCGTGGGCACGTCATCGGCGCCGACCATCCAGCCGCCGATCAGGATCGGAATGTAGGCCACGAGTTGCAGCGCGATCGGGTCACCCCAGAACGCCAGCAGGGCGGCAATTCCGCCGAGCAGAAGTATCGAGTACACCTTGTGCGAAGTCATGCGTTCACTCTGGCGCGCCCACGCCTGTGGCAAATCATCCCGCGGTGCGGGTTAGCTCATCCCACAGGATGAACCTGAGACAGTCGCCGGACGGACCGTGCGCCGGGGTGAGCCACCAAGAACGCAGTCTGAGCGGTGACTCATCGATGTATACGCGATAGGTGGCCGCAGGGACTGCGTTTTTAGCAGGGTGGCGTGTGTGTATTCCTGTATGACGACCCCGCGAGGATGTGAATCGCGCAGGTCGGACCTATCGCGCGAGCGGTCATGCCCCCTCCGAGCCGGGGCCGGAACTCGCCAGAGAACCCCTCGATGGGATCCGCTCTGTACTCAACCTTCCAGACCTGGAAGTCTCGAACGATCATCGGCAAAGAGGCGGAAAACGTGACTGCGCAAGAACTCATCATCTATCCGGCCAAACTCATCCGCACCATGGATCCGACACGGCCCACGGCCGAGGCCGTCGCCGTACGAGGCGACCGGATCCGCGCGGTCGGGTCCCTCGAGGAGCTGAAGGCGTACGGCGAGGCCCGCATCGATGATCGGTACGCCGACAGCGTGCTGCTGCCGGGATTCGTCGAGGCACACACGCACGTCTTCGGCGGCGCGATGTGGAACCACACGTACGTCGGTTACCGCGAACGAATGAGCCCGGACGGCAAACGCTGGCCTGGTTGTGAGTCCATCGACGCGATCATCGAACGACTTCGCGAAGCCGACGCCGCGATGACGGACCCCGAGGAGCCGCTGACGGCCTGGGGCCTTGACCCGATCTTTTTCCCCGGTGAACGGCTCGACCGCAGGCACCTCGATCAGGTTTCCGCGACCCGCCCGATCTTCGTGCTGCACCAGAGCATCCACCTAGCGACGGTGAACAGCGCACTTCTGCAGTCCAACGGCATCACGGCCGAGACAGCGGTGGAAGGCGTCGCCAAGGACGGGGCCGGTGAGCCGACCGGGGAACTACAAGAGATGCCTGCCATCGCGCTCGCGAAATCCGCCCGGAGCATGCTCGGCGATTCTGCTGGATTCGGTGACGCGCTTCGTAACTTTGCCGCCGATGCGCGGAATCACGGAATCACCACCGCGACCGACCTGGCGAACCGGTACGTGCTGAACGACGCGATGGCTCAGCAGATGCATGCCGTGGTGGACGCCGAAGACTACCCGTGTCGCATTTCGGTCTTCCACCTCGCCCAGGGGGAGCAGGGCGGCGCGGAAGCGGCGCGAGGGGTAGTGGCACGCCGTGAGAGCAGCACCCCAAGTTGCGGTTCGGCGGCGTTAAGTTCGTGCTCGACGGCTCGATCCAAGGATTCACCGCACGCCTGCAGGAACCCGGGTACCTAGTCGAGGGCTGCTGTGGCATCTGGGTTGTACCGCCGGAAGTATTCCCCGAGCAGTTCGCGCACTTCCATAGGGCGGGACTGCTGGTGCACGCGCATGTGAACGGGGACGAGGCCACGGAACTCTTGCTCGACGTCGTGGAGGACGCGCTCGCCACCGACCCGCGCCCTGACCACCGGCATACCGCACAGCATTCGCAGCTATCGACCCCCGATCAGTACCGTCGGATGGCAGCGCTGGGCATGTGCGCAAACCTGTTCGTCAACCACATCTATTACTGGGGTGATCAGCACCGCGACCGGATACTCGGTCCGGATCGCGCGCAGCGCATGAACACCACCGCGACCGCTCTACGCGCCGGGGTGCCTCTGTCGATGCACTGCGATTCGCCGGTAACGCCGATGGACGTCCTATCGACTGTCACGATCGCTGCCACCCGCACCACCGCTTCTGGCGACGTACTCGGCGAAAGCGAAAAACTCACGGTTGAACAGGCGCTCTACGCGATGACCGTCGGATCGGCGTATCAACTGAAGATGGACCACGAGGTCGGCAGCATCCAAGCTGGCAAGTACGCCGACTTCGCCGTCCTCGCCAAGGATCCACTGGCCTGCGAGCCGCAGGACGTACGCAAGATCACGGTGCTGGGCACTATGGTCGGCGGTCGTGCGTTCGACACCCCAAACGCTACCTAAGTCCGTAGTGAACCCGCTGCCCGCGCTCACCAGTCGCGCGCAGCAGCGGCTAGCCCCTTACCGGCGGCCAGCGAGATCATGACCGCGAGCGCGCCCGCGCACACGGTGACTGCGAATGCAGGCGTGGCGCCGCCCGCGTCGGCCAGTCTGCCGGCAAACGACGATCCGAGCGCGTAACCCAGACCGGTAGCTGCGGCCATCAGCGTCATCGCGGCTCCCGTTCTGGTCGACTCGGTGAGCTGCTCGGCCATCGAGAACATCGTGATCATGTACGGCGCGATTGCGCAGCCGAGTACCAACAACACCGGCACCAACGCGCCGATCGAATCCACCCACAGTAGCGGGGTCGCGAGGACCAGGATGGCGCTGCCGAAGATGCGCGCGCGATGCACCAGCCGAACCGAATCCGGTAGTACCGCGACGGCCAGGCCCGCAATCACGCTGCCAATACCCAGCAAGGCATGCAAGAGTCCGGTCAGTCCGGGTCGCCCGGCCTCGGTCGCGATCACCGACGTGCCGGTCTGTACCGACCCGAAGAGCATGCCTAAGGCCAGTTGGCCGATCGCCAGCGTGACGAGGCCGATGCTCAGCAATCTGGACGCCGAGGTGGTGCGTGCGCGGGGCCCCGCCAACGCAGCGGAGGGATGCAGCGCGAACGCCGATCCGAACAACGCGAGCAGCGTCGCAGCCAACAGCATCGCAAACTGCGGCGAGATCACAGCGATGCTGATACCTACCAATGCTGGTCCAAGCACGAACGTCGCCTCGTCAGCGGCACCTTCGTATGAGAATGCCGTCGAGACCAACCGGCCTTGATCTGGTTGACCCTCGGTCAGCGGGCGCCACCGCACCCGGGCGAGCGGACCGACCTGCGGGCAGGCAACGCCCGCGATCGCCGCGACGAGGGCAACCGCCGCCCATGGCGCGCCGGCCCAGACCAGCGCGACCTCGGTGACGAACCCGGTTGAGGCCACCAGCGACTGGGTCAGCACGACCGGCCGCTGGCCGACGCGATCAGCTAGAGCGCCGAAGTAGGGCGCGCATAGCGCGTTGGCGATCGCCAACCCACCTGCCGCGACACCACCGGCGCCGTACGAGCCTGTGTAGTCCTGAACGAGCAGCAGCGTGCCGATCTGGCTCATCGCGAGCGGGAGCCGCCCCAAGAAGGCGAAAATGACGTAGGACACGCCGGAGATACCGAACAGCCGACGGTAGGACGCGATAGCGCTCATCGAGGTAATTCCTGAGGTACACGAACGGATGGCGCGCCTACCCGCCCATCAGGTCGCGCCGGGTCCCTGTGCGGCCAGCAGTCTACCGGCGTACCCGTAGGATGGTCGGGTGAGCCTTCGCCTTTTTGACAGCAAGAACCGGGCGGTGCGCGACTTCGTGCCCGTAGAGCCGGGCAAGGTCTCTATGTATGTGTGCGGTATTACCGTTCAGGGTCCGCCGCACATCGGACATATGCGGGTGGCCGTCGCCTTCGACGTCATACGCCGCTGGCTGATCCGGACCGGTTACGACGTCACGATGATCCGCAACGTCACCGACATCGACGACAAGATCCTGATCAAGGCCGCGGAGCACAACGACGATTGGTGGAAGTGGGCCTACCGCTACGAGTTGGTCGCGACCGCGGCGTACGACACGCTGGGCGTGCTACCACCCTCGTACGAGCCGCGCGCCACCGGACACATCACCGAGATGATCGACCTGATCGCTGAACTCATTGACCGCGGGCATGCGTATGAATCGGGCGGTGACGTGTACTTCGACGTCGCGTCGTGGCCGCGGTACGGCGAGTTGACCGGGATGAAGGTCGACGAACTGCAACCCGCAGCCGATACCGACAACGACTCCAAGAAACGCGACGTGCGTGACTTTGCGCTCTGGAAGGGCCAGAAGGCGTCCGAACCGGCCAGCGCGTCGTGGCCGACTCCATGGGGCCGCGGGCGACCTGGATGGCACCTGGAGTGCTCGGCTATGGCGCGCCGGTACCTGGGCTCGGGCTTCGATATCCATGGCGGCGGCATCGACCTGCGATTCCCGCACCATGAGAACGAGATCGCGCAATCGTGCGCGGCCGGCGACGAGTTCGCGCAGTACTGGATGCACAACGCTTGGGTGACTCTAGCCGGCGAGAAGATGTCGAAGTCGTTGGGCAATACGTTGTCGATCGACGAGCTGACCAAGAACGCGCGGCCGGTTGACCTCCGGTTCTACCTAGCGACCGTGCACTACCGCTCGAC
>JBKEDB010000148.1:0-2125 GCA_047975195.1 Cumulibacter sp.
CGCGGAGGAGCAGGCGATGGTGGACGAGGCGAAGGCCAACTTCGACACCGTCGTCGTGCTCGTGAACTCGACCCACCCCATGGAGATCGCAAACCTCGCTGAGGACCCCGAGGTGGACTCGATCCTGTGGATCGGGAACCCCGGCGCCTACGGCTTCTCCAGCGTGGCCGACGTGCTGAGCGGCGTGGTGTCGCCTTCCGCGCACCTCGGCGACATCTTCGCGAAGAACTCGGCGCTCGCTCCGGCGATGGCTAACTATGGCGACATCCCGTGGACCAACGCCGCTGACTTCGCCGAGGCCGAGAGCGTGAACTCCTATCTCATCCAGGCCGAGGGCATCTACACGGGATATCGCTACTACGAAACCCGGTACGCCGACATCGTCCAGGGAAACGGCGGAGCCGAGGCCTCCGCAGGGACCTACGCCAACGCTGACGGCACTGTCGCGACGGCGGCCGGGACCTGGGACTACGCCAACGAGGTGGTGTACCCGTTCGGTCACGGGCTCAGCTACACCACGTTCGAGCAGACGCTCGATGCCGTGGCGGTCACCGGCGACAAGCAGACCGCGAGCGTGACGGTCACTGCCACCAACACGGGCGATGTGGCGGGCAAGAGCGTGATCCAGGTCTATGCATCGGTGCCCTACACCGACTACGACCGGGAGCACGGCATCGAGAAGTCGGCGATCCAGCTGATGGACTTCGAGAAGACCCAGATCCTCGAGCCCGGCGCCTCGCAGACCATCACCCTTGACGTCGACCTCGCGAACCTCGCGAGCTACGACGCCGAGGAGGCCGGCACCTACATCGTGGACCCGGGCACCTACCGCTTCGCGATCGGCGACGATGTCCACGACGCGCTCAACAACGTGCTGGCTGCGGAGGGCTTCACGACCGCCGACGGCATGACTGCTGACGGTGACGCGGACCAGACGTACGCATGGACCTGGGACGGCGACGTCGACGCGGCGACGTTCGCGGTGAGCTCCACCGGAGTCGAGATCGAGAACCAGTTGTCCGAGGGCGACTACGCAATGGACTACAACGCGTTCGAGCCGGGCACGGTCACCTACCTGACGCGCTCGGACTGGGACGGCACCTACCCCACCACGTACGCGGGCCTGACCGCCAACGAGGAGGTGTCGCGCCTGCTGGGCAACGACCTGATCCCGCTCGAGACGGATGAGGACACGTCCGATCTCGTGTTTGGCGACACCACGAGCGAGTTGATGCTCACGGACATGAAGGGCGCCGACTTCGACGATCCACGCTGGGCCGAGCTGGTGGACAAGGTCACCGTTCAGGAGTTTCTGGACTTCGCGTCGAACGCGTTCCACAACATCGCCGCGATCCCGTCCGTGGGCCTCGTGCAGATGGCAGCGGACGATGGTCCAGGAGGCTCGGACTCCCACTTCCTTAACGAAGGCCAGTACCAGGGCGAGCCGTATGCGGATGCGTCGGAGTACGACTCGGGCACGCGTGTGGCCCCTGCGCCCACCAACCTCGCGTACAGCTGGAACAAGGAACTGTCCTTCCGCAACGGCGAGATCATCCTGGGCGAGAGCACACTCGTGCTCAACCTGCCGATCATGATCGGTCCCGGCATGAACCTCCACCGTCACGCCTATAACCCGCGCGCGGTCGAGTACTACTCCGAGGACCCGATCCTGTCCGGGTACATCGGATCCGCGGTGGTGCAGGGAGCGCAGTCGAAGGGCACGCTCGTCAACATCAAGCACGCTGCGTTCAACGACCAGGAGATCAACAGGGCGGGCATCGCGGTGTTCATGTCGGAGCAGAAGGCTCGCGAGATGGAGCTGCGCAACCTGCAGCAGGCCTTCGAGGGCAACGGCAAGCCCGCCTCGTTCGTCGCCGCGGAAGCTGCGGCGGTCGACGGCGAGGAGGTCGCGACGTCTGACACGTACACGATCGGCGCGCTCGGCGTGATGTCGTCCTACAACCGCATCGGGGCAGTCGCCGCGAGCGCCAACCGCGGCGTGATGGTCGACATCATGCGCGAGGAGTGGGGCTTCGAGGGTTACAACGTCACCGACTTCACTGGCGTCACTCTCAAGGCGGCGCCCAAGGAGTCGCTGCTCGCGGGCGCCACCGCCTGCGGTGGA
>JBKEDB010000158.1:0-2344 GCA_047975195.1 Cumulibacter sp.
CTGAGGGTCGATGAACCTCTCGGCGAGGATGAACCGCAGCAGCCGCGTTCGGGGGTGTTGCGCAGGTTGTTGCGTAGCCGCACCATGATCGCCGCGCTACTTGTGGTGATGGCGTTCAGGTACTCGGTCGGCGCCTTTGAGCCGATGTGGGCGGTGTTCTTCGATGAGTGGGGCGCCTCGACGATGCTCATCACTATCTCGATGACCCTGTTCGCCCTGCCGATGCTGGTCGTCGCGCGCTGGGCGGGCGGGGTTACCGATCGCCACGGGGCACGGTTCGTGTCGATGTCCGCGGCGGCAATCACGGCACCTGCGATGATGAGTTACGGCGTGATCGGCGTCATCTGGATCATCATCCTCATCTCGATCCTGCACGGGATCATGGAGGCGCTCCTCAATCCCGGAAGCCAGGTAGCGATCGCGCAGGCCGCACCCAAGCGCGACACCGCGGCGGCGCAAGGGCTCGCCGAGGCTGCGGGCTCGGTGGCGGCGGGCGTCGGCGCTTTCGCTGCGGCCCCCTCGCTGGCCGCATGGGGAGCCGAGTGGGCGTGGGCCGCCGCAGGTGCTGTGATGGCGCTCCTGCTGGCGATCAGTTATGTGCTGGACCCGCCGCGGCGCACAAGGACCACGGCTGCGGCCAGATCGGCCTGAGCGATAGCGCACCCGCGTCGATGCGATCCTGCGTGGACGATACAACTGTGCTGAGGCCGAACGCCTCCGAGACCACCTCGGGTGTGTTCTGCCTCAGCACAAGTGTGCGTGCGCCTATAGGCGGGTGCGGCGCGCGGCAGCCAATGCGGTCGCGCCGAGAGCAATCAATCCAGCGGAGATCGCGGCAAAAGGACCGATCTCCATGCCGGTGTTCGCCAGTAGCCGTTCGGCAGCAACTGGCCGAGGTGTCGTCGGCTCTTCGGTTGCTGGCAAGGTCGGCTCAGCCGGAGGCCCAGCAGGCGTCGACGGTGGAGCGCTATCGGTCGACGGCGGCCCGCTGGGCGCTGAGGGTGGTTCGCTGGGGTCAGTCGGCGGCGTGGTCGCGACCGGCGTCGCGGTATTGGTTAACTCGATGGCGATGGTTGTCTGTTCCAGGACGGTCACGTGTGCGCTCTGGCCGCCGTCCGCGATCAGTACGCCGCTGGCCGAGGTGCTGAAGTTAGGTGCCCCCCACTCGATACCGTCGATTTCGGGCAACTCGATTTCGCTGAGAGTGACAACGGTGCCCATGGGCAAGCCGCTCAGTGTTGTCGGATCGCCTCCGGCGACGAGTGTCACTTCGTCCGAGTGAGTTTGGCCATCCTTTTCATACGTCGCGAGCACGGTGTAGGCGGTATCTGTCGGGACGGCATCGGCTCCGTCGCCGGCCAACGCCAGCTTCTGTACGGAGATGCTGCCGAAGCCAGGACCGTCGATCGCGGCATTGCCTGTATAGCCGCGCGTCACGTCCTGGCTGATCGTCGATTCGTTGAAGGACGCGGTGTTCTCGTAGGTCTCGTTCACGTTCATCGTGGTTGTTTGTGAGCGATAGCTGACCCGGTAGAGGCTCTCGCCGTCCAGCAGATTGCGCGGGATAGTTAAGTCGAAGGCGGTCTGATCGGCTGTCACGACCAGTTGGGCGCCGTTCGGCGCGGTGCGTGAGGCGATCGTTTCCCACTCATTGGCGCCGGGTGTTACTTGGCGTTGAATTCGCCAATTGTCGGTCTTCATCGTCTGATTAGCGCCCAGCTGGTCGTGTACGAGCAGCGGATCAGCGTTGCCGGTATCGGTGCCCTGCAGGTAGAGGGTCCACTCGATCTCGGCTCGAGTTTCGTCTGTGAACCAGCCCCACTTCTCCGATTCCTGCGGGAACACAGGCTGCTCCGGCCCAACACCCCCGTCGCCGGGAAGGTCGACGAGGGTGACCTTTCCGGCGACCAGGAATTCAACGGTCTCTTCAGAGGTCACCGTGCGGACCTGCGCCCGCACGGTGACATTGCCGGCAACGTACTCGTAATTGGCCACGTTCGCGTTGAGCGTGCACTCAACTGTTGCGCCGTTACCTCCGGTGACGACGCACTGTCCGAGCACGGTGCTGTCGGGATGAATTAACGGCAGTGTCATGTTTGCCGCCTGGAAAGCCTCCGGGAGGATCAGTGTGAACGTGTCGCCGTCCGCCGCGGTAGGCAGGCCCTCGCTGGAGAAGTTGAACGATACGTCCACGTGTTGGTACTGCAGCAACGGATCGTCGGGGTCGGCAGATAATGCGTTGGCGAGTTTGACGGATGCGGGATCGATCAGATCTGAGCGATCAGCGGCCCAGGCGGGCCCGGAGATCAGGACCGTCCCGATGCCCAATAGCGCGGCCAGTAGC
>JBKEDB010000103.1:0-7341 GCA_047975195.1 Cumulibacter sp.
CATCGGATACCTCCTTGCGGTTTGGGCAGTACGTCAGGTTATAAAACGCCACCGACAGTGGGTGGTTACCGGGCTTCCGCGGCCAAGGCGAAAAACGCGGAGTCCTGGCGAACTAGACCGCTCGTGACTTGCTAAGGGTCACCCTATCGAGCGAAGGCTGGGCGCAATCGACGAGAACTACCAAACACCGTTTTCTGGGCCGAGGCCAGCGGGTGAACTCCCTGGAGGTTCTCATTATCCGTTCATCTCCGCGCACTCGATCGCTCGAATCGCTGCCTTACTCAGCCACTGAACGCGGAGAATATGTGCGTCCGCTATCGGTGCCGGCCTGCCGAGCGCATCGAGCTCCCAACACAACACCGCGTCGCCTAGTCATCTCGACATGGGCCGACTCGAGGCATACCACTCGGATCTAACCGTCCGGGTCGGCCACCATTTCGGCCAGGATGGGCGGTAGCATGTCCTCGCCCCTATAGCTCAGTTGGTAGAGCAGCGGACTTTTAATCCGCGAGTCGTCGGTTCGAGCCCGACTGGGGGCACTTTCAATTTGCGTTGCCTCAATGAACGCTCAGCCCCTCGGTGAACGCTTTGGCGTTCGAACAGCCGCGGGGCCAATACACGTTGACTACGCCCGGCCCGCCACCACTTCGCACCCAGCATTCGTGCGTCACCAGACGTGTGAGGTAGCCAGATCTCCAGATTGTCACCGCATCGACACCGTGATTTCGCGGTCACGGTAGCCAAGACGGCGCCGTCCCTGCGAGGATGGAGCGACCTAGACGATCCTGGAGGGGATAAGTTACATGAGCGCATGGGGCACGGGCCCATTCGAGAACGATGACGCCCTTGACCTGGTCGGCGAGATCAACGACTCGGAGCCCGATGCGGTCGCCGAGTTACTCTCCGACATTCTCTCGGTTCCGGAGAGCGGCGATGAACTCGATGAGGTAGAAGGCACCGAGGCGTATGCCGCGGCGGCGCTACTGGCCGCCAAACTCGGCCGCCTCGAGTTCTCCTCACCGGATGTTCTCGACGCACTTGCCAAGATCCCGACCGACTCCGTAGGCGCCCTGCTCCCGGACGCGCGCACGATGCTTATTCGCATCCTGGGCGAAGGTAGCGAGTTCGCCGAGTTGTGGATCGAATCCGGGCGTCTGGAAAAGATTCGCGGCGAGATCGGCAAGATCCAGCGCGCCCTGCGCTAACGACCGAGCGGCCGCAAACAAGCGGGCGGCGCGAACCCGTGCGGATCCGCGCCGCCACAGCGGACTACGCAGTCTTGGTGGCTGCTGCTTCCTGCAATCCCAGACTCTCGATCGACGTCTGCCGCATGTCTACCTTGCGCACCTTCCCGGTCACCGTCATCGGGAACTCGTCGGCGATGATGACGTACCGCGGGATTTTGTAGTGCGCCAACTTGCCGCTGCAGTACTCGCGCACGTTCTCGGCATCCAACGGCTCGGCGCCGGCCTTCATCTGGATCCAGGCGCATAATTCCTCGCCATACTTCAGATCCGGCACCCCAACGATCTGCACGTCATCGATGTCCGGGTGCGTGTAAAGGAACTCCTCGATCTCCCGCGGGTACACGTTCTCCCCGCCGCGGATCACCATGTCCTTCAGCCGCCCGATGATGTTCACGTACCCGTCGGCGTCCATCGTCGCCAGATCACCGGTGTGCATCCACCCGTCGACGACGGCCTCGCGCGTCTTCTCCTCGTCGTTCCAGTATCCGAGCATGACCGAGTAGCCCTTGGTGCAGTACTCGCCGGTCTCGCCGTACGGCACGGTCTCCCCCGTCGCTGGATCGACCACCTTGATCTCGATGTGCGGAAGCACCCGCCCCACGGTTTCGGTACGACGCTCCAGCGAATCATCCATCCGGGTCTGCGCCGACACCGGCGACGTTTCAGTCATGCCGTAACAGATCGTCACGCCGTCCATGTGCATCTCGCTGATCGTCCGCTTCATTACCTCGATCGGACACGACGATCCGGCCATTACCCCGGTGCGCAGCGTCGTCAGGTCACGCGAGCCGATGTCGGGCTCATTCAGCCTCGCGATGAACATCGTCGGTACGCCGTACAACGCGGTGCATTTCTCCGCGACAACCGCGTCGAGGGTCAATTTGGGGTCGAATCCGGGCGCCGGAATCACGGTGCAGGACCCGTGTGAGAGCGCACCGAGATTTCCCATCACCATTCCGAAGCAGTGATAGAACGGCACCGGCAGGCACACCCGATCCTGCTCGGTCCACTCCTGGACCTCCGTCATGAAGAACCCGTTGTTCAGGATGTTGCGATGAGACAGTGTCGCGCCCTTCGGGAAGCCCGTCGTACCGGACGTGTACTGGATATTGATCGGCTCGCTCGCGCTCAAGGTCGCTGCAATAGCGCCGATCCGCGCCTCATCAGCGTCGGTATTTACCAGCGATTGCCAGGATTCCTCGCCGATGAACACCAGATTTTGCAACCCCGGCGTCTCCGAGCGGACGTCGTTCACCATCTGCTTGTATTCGCTGGTCTTGAACGAAACCACAGAGACGATCGTCGATATCTCCGACTGGTTCAGCACATACGCCAACTCGTGAGAGCGGTACGCCGGATTGATGTTGACCAGGATCGCGCCGATCTTCGCCGTCGCATACTGGGTGATGGTCCACTCCGCGCAGTTCGGCGCCCAGATTCCTACCCGATCGCCCTTCTGCACACCGAGGTCCAACAGGCCGGTGGCAACGCGCGCGGCGTCAGAGTCCAACTCCGCCCACGTCCATCGCCGACCGCTGGCAGACTCCACGATCGAATCGCGTTCGCCGTACCGAGATGCCGTCCGCTCCAGCATCTCGCCGATCGTCAGGTCCAATAGGGTCGGCGCGGTGCCGCCCTTTCGGTAGCTCTCTGCGGTCATGTCCATCTCCACATGCAGCGAACGGGTGTCAACGCCACGGTCGCACCGGAGTGCCGGGCGACATACTGATCACCCTAGCGACAATTGTTGCGCAGGACACACCCCTATTGGTGGGCGCAGTTGGTCCGCGCACGCATCACCATTAATGTTCGCAGTAGAAACTATTCGGCAGTTCAATACACGATTCGGCGTACGCCGGAGAGGAGCCAGGGTGGGACCCCTCAAGGGAATCAAGGTAATCGAGATCGCGAGTCTCGCGCCCGCACCACACGGCACGACGATCCTGGCGGATCTCGGCGCCGATGTCACGATCATCGACCGACCGGGAGCCGCCCCCGGAGGAGCGAACTCCGGCGCCGGAAACCCGGTGCGCCGCAACCGCAAATCGATCACCCTCGACCTGAAGAACCCCGAGGCTATCGAACTTCTCAAGAAGCTCGTCGAACAGGCCGATGTCTTCGTCGAGGGCTTCCGCCCCGGCGTCACCGAGCGCCTCGGCCTCGGCCCGGAAGACCTCGCGGCCCGCAACCCACGTCTGGTCTACGCACGAATGACCGGTTGGGGCCAGAGCGGCCAGATGTCACAGATGGCTGGGCACGACATGAACTACATCGCGATGACCGGCGTGCTGCACATGTTGGGCAAGGCGGGCGACAAGCCACAGCCGCCAGCCAACTTGATCGGCGACTTCGGCGGCGGCGGCATGCTGATGGCACTCGGCATCCTCGCCGCACTGGTCGAGCGAGCCACCTCCGGTAAAGGCCAGACGGTCGACGCGGCAATGGTGGACGGCGCTGCCCAACTCGCCAACTTCATCTTCGGGATGCGCGGTGCGGGCGCTTGGAACGAGCCGCGCGGCGAGAACCTGCTCGACGGCGGCGCACCGTTCTACCAGGTGTACGAGACCGCCGACGGCGGTTACATGTCGGTCGGTGCGATCGAGCCACAGTTCTACGCTCTGCTGATCAAGGGGCTCGGGCTGGACGCCGCGGATCTACCGCAGCAGCTGGACCGCGCACACTGGGGCGAGACGAAGGAGAAGTTCGCCGCGATCTTCGCCTCGAAGCCCCGCGCTCACTGGGAAGAGACCTTCATGGGTACCGACGCCTGCGTCGCGCCGATCCTCTCGCCCGAAGAGGCGTTCGTACACCCGGCGAACACCGAACGCGGCGTCTTCACCGAGATCAACGGCGTCAACCAGCCGGTTGGTGCACCGCGCTTTAGCCGCACAGTGAACGACCTGCCCAAAGCGCCCCCGGCGCCAGGCGATAACACCGACGAGATCCTTGCTGCGGCAGGGTTGTCTGCCGATGACATCGCGAAGGTTCGCGAAGCAGGCGCACTCGGATAACTACTGCCTGGCATAGGGTCAACACCCTCAGCGGGAGATTCGGATTCGATCCGAATCTCCCGCTTTCCTTATATTCATAAGGGGTGCCTCATTCGCGACCAAATCATCTAGCTGCTCGGCGGCATCGGATCAGCAGCCTTCGCAGCCACCATCTTCGGACCCGTCGTCTTCGGTAACTACTGGCTTCGGTATCTACTGGCTTCAGTATCTACTGGCGACATGGCCCCGGCACGGCCGCGCTGAAGGGAATCACGATGACGCATCCAGTTGCGGCAAGGCCACATCGCTCGCCTGATCGTTTCGTTCACCACGCCGATGCTGCTCTCGATATCTGGGATCGGCGACGAAGGCGTCTTCCACACCTCCATCTCGCCCGCGCAGTGGATCGTCGCGCTGGTGGCTGTCGACCGCAAATAGATCACCATCGCGGGTCTCACACCAGCACCGGCATGCTCGTCAGGATCGCGTGGCCGTTCGACGCCGTCGTCACCGGCCTGCTGTAGGCCTTCTGCTCGAAGCATCTGGCCGCAGTGCAAAAGCCCGTGATCAGGTAGCCGACCGGTAGTCGCGTTGCATTTGCGTGACGCTGCGCGCCCATCGGGTTACCCACAGGACGCGAGCGGATATATGGTGCGGCAGTGCCCGACAGCAACGACGAACAGACCACGCCGACCGGCCCCACCGCGGAGCCAGCCGACGACACTCAGCCTGCCGCCGAGGTGTCGGATGCCCAAACCGACGGTGGCGTCGCCCAGAGCGACGCGAACGAGGCCGAGAGCGACAGTGACGCTGACGCGACCGACGCGACCAACGCGACCAACGCGACCGACGGGAGCGATGCTGAGAACCCCGCATGGCGCCGCCGCGGAACCCTCGGATTTCGGATCTTCCTACGGGTAATCGTCGCCGTTGCCGGCGTCGCCCTCGGCGTGCTGATCGGCGGCCATACGACTGCGGATATCGGGCCAATCAAGGTAAGCGCCGATCTGCTGGTCGGGCCCGGCGAGACGACACTGCGGATCCCACCGCTAGGCGCCCTCGAGATCGAAGCGTTCGATGCTCCGATCCGGCTGGAAATGACCATGTTGCAGGTGGATCAGCAGGAGGCGATCCAGTTCATCAACGAGGCGCAGAGCGCCGAAGACCTGCAGCAACTGGCCGCAACATTGGAAAGCGACCTGAAGTCTGCCCTCATCACGCTCGGCATCAAGACCACGATCTGGGCCCTCGTCGGCGGAATCGTGTTCAGCGTGCTGCTGTTCCGCCGCTGGCAGGACGGTCTGATCGCCGCGGGTATGTCCGTCGTCCTGCTGCTCAGCACCGCCTCCTCCGGCGTCCTGACCTTCAACGCGCAAGCGCTGCAGCAACCGAAGTACACGGGATTGCTCAGTCAGGCGTCCACGATCTTCGGCAATGTTGAGGATCTTGGTCAAAAGTTTGCCGATTACCGCCAGTCCCTGGTCAAGATGGTGGCCAACGTGTCGAAGCTGTACGCGACAGTGTCCTCCCTCCCCGCAGATCCGGAAAGCGCCGACACCATCAAGGTGCTGCAGATTTCCGATCTCCACATGAATCCAGAAGGCTTTGACCTCGCCACGCAGCTCGCTGAGCAGTTCGAGGTCGACTTCGTGATCGATACCGGCGACCTCGTGGATTGGGGCACCACACATGAGGCAGCGACCTTCTCCGCGATCGGCGACCTGGGCGTCCCGTACGTCTACGTCCGCGGGAACCACGACTCGCTGGTCACACAGCAACAGGTCGGCGAGTTCGACAACGTCATCGTGCTCGACGAATCCACGGTCGAACTGGAAGGCATCACGATCGCTGGGGTCGGCGATCCCCGGTTTAGCCCCGACCGCCTCACGTACAACAACGCCTCGTTGCAGGAGGCAATCGAGAAATCTGCGAAGAACTTCAACGACTACCTGCAGGATCTACCCGAGATGCCCGACGTCGTCCTCTTCCACGACCCGGCGGGCGCCGAGTACTTAGCGGATTCGACCCCGCTGATTTTGTCCGGCCACAAGCACACGCGCTCCTCCGAGGCTCTCGACAGCGACACCCTCCTACTCGTGCAGGGCTCGACCGGTGGCGCAGGACTACGAGGTCTGGAGAAAGAGAAACCAACCCCGTTGGAAGCCAGCATCCTGTATTTCGACGCAACCACGCACGCGTTGCGAGCCTGGGACAACATCACCGTTGGCGGGCTCGGCGAATCCGACGTGTCCATCGAGCGCATGCTCGCTCCCGAGGCGGTCAACGAAGCCGAGGAAGAAGCCACCAGCATTGAGGAGAGCGAGCAAAGCGCCTCAGACAGCGCCGAGAGCGCCTCGAACGAATCCGACTCGGGCAACGGCAACAACCCGCCAGACGAAGGGACAGAACCGAATTCCGATACCAACTCGCCGAGCTCTCCCACCACCACAGGGGCACCGCAGAACCCTGGTGGATAGCCGCGCATCGTGACGCTGCGCACCCTGGCTGGCGCCGGGCATCGTTCATCCTTTATGCTTCTCTAGCCCCAAACGACGGGAAACAAACGCGAGTTTGTCGAAGGTCGTCCGGCGGGTGAGGCCCCATCGTCTAGCGGTCCAGGACTCTGCCCTTTCACGGCAGCAACACGGGTTCGAACCCCGTTGGGGTCACGAGGTACTCTAGGGTGCTTCGCACATTTGAATAGCAAGGCCCTGTGGCGCAGTTGGTTAGCGCGCCGCCCTGTCACGGCGGAGGTCGCGGGTTCGAGTCCCGTCAGGGTCGCTCATATGTCGAGCGACGAGCAGTACATCGCAGCAAGGCCAGGTAGCTCAGTTGGTACGAGCGTCCGACTGAAAATCGGAAGGTCGGCGGTTCGACCCCGCCCCTGGCCACAGCAAAGCAAGAAGGGCCTTCGCGGGCCCTTTTTTGGTTCCCGCCAACCTGCGGGTCTGGTTCTCAGCAACCTGCGGGTCTCGTTTTCACCAACCTGGTTACGCGCCTTGCACATGGCCCGGATCCCAACGACCAGGCCGCCCAACGCGCCGATAGCCCGGCGTTAGCATCGACGCATGGACATCACGCCATTCGTGCCCACTATCGATCCC
>JBKEDB010000149.1:0-4350 GCA_047975195.1 Cumulibacter sp.
GATCGTTATTGTCGGGCGTTTTGTGTTGACGCCGTGGTTGCGTTGGGTGGCTTCGCTGCAGGTCGTGGAGGCTTTGACTTCGGTGACGCTTGCGCTGGTGGTGGGTATTACTTGGCTAATGAATGCGGTGGGGCTCTCACCAGCTCTTGGGACTTTTGTTGCCGGTGTGATGTTGGCAAGCAGTGAGTTTCGTCATGAGTTGGAGAGTAATATCGAGCCTTTTAAGTCTTTGCTTTTGGCGGTCTTTTTCATTTCCGTGGGGGCGGGGATAAATTTTACGTTGATTGCGGAGAGTCCGCTTGCCATTGGTGCGATGGTGGCGGGGTTGATCGTGTTGAAGGGGGGGGTGCTTTATGCTTTGGCGAGAGTTTTCCATATGTCGTTTGATCAGCGAGTCCTCTTTGCGGCAGCTTTGGCGCAGGGGGGCGAGTTTGCTTTTGTATTGTGTGGATTTGCGGTTGGGCAGGGAGTTTTGGGTGTGGAATTGGCGTCACAGATGGTTGCTGCGGTGGCCCTATCTATGGTTTTTGCGCCACCTTTGCTGATTTTTGTGCAGAGGGTTATTTTGCCGCGTTTTGGGACGACGCAAAGTGGCGACGAGCGGGAGCATGATGTGGGGAATGATAAGGCGAGTATTTTACTACTCGGCTTTGGGAGATTTGGACATCCGCTTGGACGTTTGCTTAGGAGTGCGGGGTATGAAATTACGGTTTTGGAGAAAGATAGTGACCATGTGGATTTTTTGCGAAAAATCGGAGTGAAGTGTTATTATGGAGATGCTTCGCGGCTGAATCTTTTGCAGGCTGCGGGAGCGGATGAGGCGGATGTTTTGGTCCTTGCGATTGACGATGAGGAGGAGAGTATGGGCATCGTGGAGACCTGCCGTAAGCATTTTCCTGAATTGACTCTTTTTGCGAGAGCGTGTTCGAGGGACCATGCTTGTCGCCTGCATAAAGCGGGGGTTCGTTTTTTTGGAGAGCAGCTTAGTTCGTCATTGGATTGTGCCATTGCAGTGCTGGTGGAGATGGGGCATGAGAGCGAGCATGCCAAGGATGCGGCGCGGCGGTTTAAGGAATTTGAGGTGGAGGCTATCAAAAATAGCTCGGATTACCTTGAGAATGAGAAGCATTTTATCGGGCTGGCTCAGCAAAATATACGGGCTTTGGATAGCCTGTTGCTCAATGCGCCACTGCCGATCGGCGGTATGCGGAGGAAACAGGGAGCGGTGAGCAGTGAGCGGTGATACTAGATGTTGTGGTTGGGGTGAGAAATGTTACGGTTTTGGCACAAGTTATTGGCTTGTGTATTGTGTGGAGATTTGTCAGGATGGGGGTTGCTTTAAGCGTGTTGCTCCCTTGGTTTACAATATGATGTATCAGAACGAAAATGAGTTGGCTGCCGTTGCTGCGGTGGAGAAAAAAGAAAAAGTGTCTCGGAAAAAGGGGGTGGGGCGAAGTTTGGGTGCGGGGAGGCGTATCAAGAATTTTGTGCTCGATACGAATGTGCTGGTGCATGATCCGCAGTGTATAAATCGCTTTGAGAATAATCATATTTTTATTCCGGTGGATGTGCTGTCGGAGTTGGATAAGTTTAAGAATGAGCAGAGTGAGCGTGGAGCGAATGCACGGCAGGTGCATCGTCAGTTGACACAGCTTTTTGAGCAGCAGTCGCAAAAGGTGACGCGTGGGGTGCCGATGTCGGGTGGGGGGACTTTGCGGATTTTATTGCAGGAGTTTGATGAGGGGGTTGAGGCGTCGGCTGCGATGCAGCGGTTTTTGAGAATTTTTCCGGATCAGGAGCGGATGGATCATCGGATTATTCGTGCGGCTCTTGCGTTGGAAATTTCGGCGGGGAGGCCGTCAATTTTGGTTACGAAGGATTTGAACATGCAGTTGAAGGCGTTGGCTTTGGGATTGCAGGCGCAGGATTATCTAAATGATAAGGTGGAGGTGACGGAGGCTGAGGGGGATGGGTTGCGGGTTTTGGAGGTGGAGAAGCATGAGCTGCAGCGGTTTGGGAGTGCGCGTTTGCTGGAGCTGTCGTGTGAGCGAACCGGAGTTTTGGATGTGAATGAGTATGTGTTGCTGGCGACGCGGGAGGGGAAGCAACTTCCGGCGCGGCATTTGGCGGATGGGAATTTTGTTCGTTTGAATATTCCGTCTGCATTGCAAATGCCGAAAGGGATAGAGTTGCGGCCTTTGAATGCTGGGCAGCAGTGTTTTTTGGATGCGTTGTTGGATCCGGATATTTCTTTGGTGACTTGTTTCGGGCAAGCCGGGACGGGGAAGACGCTATTGGCCGTGGCGGCGGGTTTGCACCTCACGGAGATGCGTCAATTTGTGGGGTTGACGGTGAGCCGTCCAGTGGTTGCGATGGGAAATACCTTGGGTTTTTTACCTGGGACTTTGAATGAGAAGATGCATCCTTGGTTGCAGTCGATCTATGATGCGTTGGAGTTTTTGTTACCGATTCAGCCACCGCCTTCGGGCGGAAAAAAACATCCGCTTCCGAAGATTAAGCGTGCGCATGATCGGGATGTGAAAGCGGTGACGTTTCAAGCTGTGGGTGGTGTAGAGAATGGGGTTAAGAAGCCTTATGAGAAGTTGATCGATCATGGGCTTTTAGAAATTGAGGCGTTGTGCTACATCCGTGGGCGTTCGATACCGAATCGTTTTTTTGTGCTGGATGAGGCGCAGCAGTTGACGCCGTTGGAGGCAAAGACGATCGTGACACGGATGTCGCAAGGGTCGAAGCTGGTTCTTGTCGGGGATCCGGGGCAGATTGATAATCCGTATGTAGATAAACGGTCTAACGGTCTTGTTTATACAAAAAATCGGCTCAAGGCGCAGGCAATCACGGCGCATATTTCGTTGACGAAGGGGGAGCGGAGTCCGCTGGCGCAGTTGGGTGCGGGGCTGATGTAAGCCGGGCGTTTTTTTACTCTTCTAGGGTCCAGTCGATGGCTTTTATACCAAGTCTTTTTCAGGGTTCATTTTAGGGTAAGAGTCGAGGTGAAAAAAACGCAGTTTTCGGATAGTTCTCATCCTTACGCTTACGAGCTGAAATGCGATAAAAGCAGGACGTTCAATCAACTGTTCGAGATAAGCCGAAAAGAAAGAACGCCGACCGCGACGGCACCCTCCTCGCCACCGACGACCTCCGCCAGGTCGATTTCGGCAACGGCCTCCGCCTCCCCATCCGCTGGGTCTATCGCAGCTCCGACCAATCCCCATCCCCCTACGGCTGGGACGGATTTTCCCTGACTATCGCCGAAACCAAAGCCGTCAAACGAAGCGCCACTGTTTACAAAGTCACCCTCCTCTGCGGCAAATACCTCTATTTCAAAAAAGACAACGAACAAGCCGATACCACCGGCGAAACCATCACCTGGACCAGCAACGACGGCCAATGGACCGCCGAAGAAACCCCCGCCAGCGACGACTTCACCATCACCCGCTGGGACGGCACCGAACTCGCCTTCACCGAAGGCCTCATCCAAAGCTTCACCACCAAAGACGACCGCACCCTCCGCTGGACCTACGACGCCACCGAAGAAAGCCTCGTCACCCAAATCAAAGAAGACGGCAGCACCGGAGCCGCCCCCTTCAGCATCGGAGTCAGCACCGACCCCCTCGAAATGGCCGGCAGCTCCACCACCCGAGGAGCACACACTCTTAGTATAAATGGCGACACCTACACCTTCAAATACGCCAACGGCACCCTCCAGGACATCGAATTCCCCGACGGACGCAAAACCCAGTGGCTCTTCAACGACTACGGCGGCACCGGAACCAACCACCGCTTAACATTAACTCAGGAAGACGGCTGGTGGCGCAGCTGGCTCTACGGCGCGGAAAGCCGCCAACTCATCAGCGACGACGTCTGGAACTACAACATCGCCCCCACCGCAGCCTCCGGCAACCCCGAGACCGAAACCGAACCCGACGGCGACGCCCTCGTTATGAACCGTCCCCTCATGGAACGCACCCGCATCGCCAGCGGCGAAAAACAAATCATCGAATACGAAGCCAACAACTCCATCGAAAAAACCACGGACATCCTCGGAAACATCACCAAAACCTACAGCTACAAAAGCCACGGCATCCTCTACGGCAAAACCTATAAAATCGAACGCAAACTCGCCGGAGAATCCACCTACGAAATCCTCTGGCAAGCCAGCTACGACGCCCGCCGCAGACTCACGCACATCAAAAACGCCGACAACGACACCCTCCTGCGCTTAGTCTATGGCGAACAAGACCAAGTCCTCGAACGCTACGACGCCTTCGACAAAAAAACCACCTACGAGTATGAACTCCACCTCGGTGTTCCGCTATTGAAAAAAGTCAC
>JBKEDB010000055.1:0-2438 GCA_047975195.1 Cumulibacter sp.
AATATAACTTAGTTTTCAGCTCTTGTTATCTTTAACTTTATTGTATAGAGTACTAAGTAGGAAGTGGTAATCAAAGTTCCCACCATTATGGAAGTAGATCCTATTCTCTTTATACTTATCATAGTCTTCTTCTGATAAGTCTACTATACTATCTATTACATTATCCAGTCATCTCTCTAAATCTGTATCTTCATACTTCTCATTACCGTCTATTGATTTTAGCATAATAGCATATGCTTTTGTCTCTTGGTATTTTTCAAAGTATGTAGCACCATATGATTCAAGATCACCAAAATATGTCATTCTTATTTTAGCACTGAAGCATAAGCAGCACCAATTGCTTCTTGTGTTGCTTTGTCAAAGAATTTTTCTGCATGTTCTTCAAACTCACTTACTTCTAATCCATCTGAAGCAAACTCAGCAGCAGTTTGATTATCTATTATATATTGCTTTAGAGTTTGTCTTGATGATCTACCTACTGTAGTAGTTCTTAAGAATTTATTCAATGTGTTATTGATTTCTCTTAACCCTACATTAGGTTTCATTAGAACTTTTGCTTGAGTTGTTTTCATATACATTAGGATAACTAGTTCTGCCTTCTCTGTGTTAGCATAGAATTTAGAAGCATATTCATGGATCCTATTTCTCATTCTTATACTAGGAATGCTTGTTCCTTTAATGTCAACATATCCTTTAGCTGTTGCTGTTCTATATGCCAATGCTCCTTTAAGAGCTGTATTAGTTAGTCTTGATTCTAATAATTCTTTTTGTTTTTTAGCTGGCGTAATTTTTTTTGTAGTTTGTTTTTTAGTAGTTTGTTTTTTGATTTTGCTTTTTTGTTTTGCCATATAGTTCTTTCTCCATTAGGTAGAGTCTACCCCTTAGTATTTTTACTGGTATGTTGAATCTTTGTAAAGTGTATTGGTATGTCTTACCTTCAACTGTTGTAATCTTGTTTCATCCAATTATTGAATATTCAATTCCATTGATATTGAATCTTGTTCCTAGAATGTATTTAGGTTCTCTTCTAGTCATTTTATGTTTATATTATATCATTAGGATCATTGTTAATGTACTCAGTTGTAATCATTACATCCATATAACTTTTCTTTAGATCATCAATTAGTTTTTGATTTTCTATTTCTACAGTTGTTCTTTTACTTGATCCATTGATTTCATTTGCTTCATTAAATTTATCAACAATCTCTTCTAGTCTTGATCCATCAATGATTGAAAATCTTTCTCAATAATTGTTTACCTTACATCATACTATGTAAAGTGTTTTGTTTCTTCTACTTATTTCTTCTATTTGTTTTGATAGCATTTTTCTTCTCCTTGTGTTTGTTGTAGTCTTTTGTTCAGCTCTCAATCATTTCTTGATCTACTAGAACTGTACCTTCAGTTGCATGTACTAATAATATGTTGTAGTTAATGTAGTCTTCTAGAAGTAAGTCTGATTCAATAACTATCTCTTCTAGAGTCATTCCTTCAAATAAGGAATAGTCTTCAAGTAATGTTGCTAAGGCATTTACTTGTCTTGTTAAGTTGTTGTTTTCTATTGTTAGATTATATCTTTCTTGTTTTAATTTTTTGTTTTTAGTTTGAATAGATTTATATCTATTTTCTCAATGTCCTTCTCTAGTCATTTTTATTTCTTATTCTTTCCTTTTCTTCTTTTAATATCTTTTCTAACTTAAATACAAATTCATTGATTAATTTAATTTCTTGTTCAGTTGTGGAAGTGTTTATTTCAAATTTAGCATTTCCTACTTTAATTTCAAATCCACTATGTCATGGTTCTGAATACAGCTTAATGTCATCTCATTCATATTTAATTGAAGAGTTTTCATAACTTTCATATAAGTTTATATCACCTTCCTTACATGCTCTTCACAAATCAATAACATTAATTTCCTTTAATGTAGTTTTCTTAATTTGTTCAACTTTTTGTACAATGAAATTATTTCTCTTGTTCATTATATTCCTCCATTCATAACATGTAAGTAATATGTTTGTTAAGAAATTCTTGTTCTAAATTTCTAATGTATTTGATGTCTTTTTCTGCATTTTCTAATTCTTGATTTGTCTTTGCTCTGTTTCTTTGATTAACATATTCAAATCATATCTTTCTACAAGATTCTATGTTTGCTAAGTTTGAATCAATTAATGCTTGTAGTACTTCTTTAGTCATCATATTCTCCTTTTGAATAAATCCCAAACTCATAAGCATGATGATGAATGTAGTCTGTTGTTATTCTTGTTTTATGTTGTTCACATATATACTCTCTTTCTTCTATTGCTTCTTCTAGAGTATTTCATGTTGAGTGGTATGATCACATTTGATTTGCTTCAGTATAACCTTCATTGAAAGTTCATACAACATACACTCTTATTCTTCTTTGTAATTTTTCTGTGTGTTCCATTTTGTTCTCCTATCT
>JBKEDB010000108.1:0-1541 GCA_047975195.1 Cumulibacter sp.
CATCGTCCGGGCGCACGGCATCGTCTACGACAAGCTGCGCGAGTTCCACCGCGCCGGCCGTTACCTGCGCCTCTACGGCAACCACGACGCCCAGCTGGCCGACCCCCGCTACGTCCGGCAGAACCTCACCGAGGCGCCCAGCGCCCGCACCGGCGAGCTCGAGCCGCTGCTGCCCGATCTCACCGTCCACGAGGCGGTGCTGCTCCGGGTGCGCGCCACCGGTCAGGAGATCCTGGTGCTGCACGGCCACCAGGGCGACTTCAGCAACGACCAGAACTGGCGCATGACGATGTTCACCTACCGGGCGTTCTGGCGCTGGCTGCACGCGTTCGGCATCCATAGCCCGTCCAGTCCGATCCGCAACATCTACAAGCGCCACAAGGTCGAGCGTCACTACGTCAAGTGGATCCGCGAGAGCGACGTCGCCCTAATCTGTGGGCACACCCACCGTGCGAAATTCCCCGCGGCGGACGACTCGCCATACTTCAACACCGGCTCCTGCACGTTCAACTCCTACGTCACCTGCCTCGAGATCGCCGGGGGGCAGATCGCGCTGGTGCGCTGGCGGGTGGAGTCCGACGTCAACGGCTATCTGCACGTCGTCCGCTGGGTGCTGTCGGGGCCGCGTCCGATCGACCTCTACGACCGCAAACGCCATCCGGGGCTCTTCCCCGAGGCCGAGGCCGAGCGGCACCAGGAGTTGCGGGCGCTATCGCGACGGGTTCCCGCGCGACGCGACGGTCCGCGGGAGAGCGTGCGCTAACTCGCGCAGGCCGCCTCGACGAACTTCCAGATCTGGCTGTAGTCGTAGCGGCCCGCGGACGGGATGATCGCGTCGGCCCCGGTGTCGGCGTCGGCGTAGTT
Source organism: Cumulibacter sp. (assembly GCA_047975195.1). Taxonomy (GTDB): domain Bacteria; phylum Actinomycetota; class Actinomycetes; order Mycobacteriales; family Antricoccaceae; genus Cumulibacter. Next base: position 865 of record JBKEDB010000108.1, read on the forward strand.
CGCAAGCAGCTCGTGAGTCGCGTCGCCCTTGATCGAGATGCTCTTGACATCGGTCGACTGCGCCGAGAGATCGTAGGCGCGGCGGATCTGGCTCACCGTCAGGTCGGTGCGCACGTTGACCGAGATCGTGTCGAAGATGCTCACGAGCGTGGCGGGATTCGCCAGGGCGGATGAGGCCTTCGCCTTCTGCATCAAAGCCATGAGGATCAGGCGCTGGTTGTCCCCGCGGCCCCAGTCGGAGTTGATGCCGTACGCGGTCTTGCCGGCTTCCTTGTGGTTGCGCGCCCGCGCGAGCTTCAGCGCGGTGGCGCCGTCGAGATGGTTCGCGCCGTTCGAGAGCCGCAGATCGGTGTTCGGGTCGTAGATGCCACGCGGGTCGTCGCTGTTGATCGTGACGTCGACGCCGCCGACGGCGTCCACGGCGTCCTTGAGCGCGGTGTAGCCGACGAGGGCGTACTGGTCGACGTGCAGGCCGGTGACGCGTTCGACGACGCTGCCGAGCGCGTTCATGCCCATGCGCCAGTTGCCCAGGTCCTGGACGCCCTGGGTTCCGTGGGCCGCCACCACGAAGACCGCGTTGATCTTCATCGTCCGGTTGTTGTACTGGACCCACAGGTCGCGCGGGATGCTGATCAGCGTCACGTGCTTGGTCTCCAGGTCCATGCTGGCCAGGATGA
>JBKEDB010000082.1:0-1564 GCA_047975195.1 Cumulibacter sp.
AAACGTGATATAATAGTAAGATATGGTACACGAATCTGATCTGCTTGATTTTGCAAATAGACCTCCTGAGCATTGGTGGAGGCCGACTGTGCCCTTTAGTGAGGGCACTCAATCAATTCCGATTAATGAGTTTGATTATCCCAGAGTTTGGCATGATGTAGGCGCAGGATTTACGAATGAAGACCGTCTTAGCGCAGCACACTTAGATTTTTCTTGTTTGCCAGGAGAATTGCGTCCAAATCGGATTGATGGCCAAGAGTCCCAGCAAGTGTTGCCTACATGGCAGGCTCTGGTTATAGTTCAGTGTGCAAGGGTTGGACTCTCTCGTATTCAGATAGCCGGGTTTACTAGACCAAGCGATAGTAGTGAGCTTATGCCTGTAGATGTTCATAAGTCAAACTTGGCAATAGCTTTTGATCAAATCGCCAGCCGAGTACGCAGAAGTTCGACTTGGCACTCTGTAGCGTAAAGTGCTAGAATAGTACGAATGAGTAAACGTGATTATTACGAAGTTTTGGGGGTGGCTAACGGCGCTTCTGATGATGAAATTAAAAAGGCTTTTAGACGGAAGGCGATTGAGCTGCACCCTGACAAAGAAGGCGGCGATGAGGCTAAGTTCAAAGAAGTCAACGAGGCTTATGAAGTCCTAAAAGACCAGCAGAAACGTCAGCGCTACGATCAGTTCGGCCACGCTGGAGTTGGTGGTGCAGGTGGCGGTGGAAATCCATTCGGTGGATTTGGCGGTCAGCAAGGTGCCAACATCAATTTTGACTTTGATGACTTAGGTGGATTTGGCGACTTGTTCGGTAGCTTCTTTGGTGGTGGTTCTAGGCAACGAAGTCGCGGCCCTAAAAAAGGTCATGATGTCGAGATGATGTTAGAGCTAGATTTCGAGGAGGCTGTCTTTGGCGTAGAAACAGAGGTGAAGCTCAACTTAGAGGATACTTGCGAGCATTGCAAGGGTACTACCGTAGAGCCAGGACACGAAATGAAGACTTGCGAAACCTGTAAGGGTAAGGGGCAGGAAGTGCGCGTTGCGCAAACAGTCTTCGGTAATATCCAGCAGGCAGTAACTTGCTCAACCTGTAAGGGAGCGGGTAAGGTGCCAGAGGTAGTCTGTACAGTTTGTGACGGTAAGGGTACTCAGCGCAAAGAGAAGGTTATCAAAATCAAAGTTCCAGCTGGTGTAGATGACGGAGCAACAATTCGTCTAGCCGAATATGGCGAAGCCACAGCCAATGGCAAAAAAGGCGATCTCTACGTGCATATTCGTGTCAAGCCACACAAGCAGTTTATGCGTGAGGGCGATCTGATCTTGAGCAAAGTTCACATCAATATGGTCGATGCTGCTCTTGGCACTGAGATTGATGTCGAGACTGTCGACGGGCCAATTAAGATGAAAGTACCAGCTGGCACACAGGGTGGCACAGACTTCAAGCTGAGCAACCACGGAGTGCCACACATCAAGCGTGAAACACGTGGCGCGCATATAGTGACAGTGATTGTCGATACGCCAGCTAAGCTCAGTAAAGAACAAAAAGAACTACTAGAAAAGTTCAAATCA
>JBKEDB010000011.1:0-2127 GCA_047975195.1 Cumulibacter sp.
CACGACGCGACGCCGTTCAGGTACTCACCATGCACGCGTCGAAGGGCCTGGAATGGGATTCGGTCTATATCATCGGCGCTACCGAAAAAGCGCTTCCCGGTGATCCCAAACCGGCGACTGCGTGGATTAAAGACCTCGGCACGCTGCCGTACGAGTTGCGGTCGGACGCAGCGGCGCTGCCACGAGTCGATATCGCCGAGGTTCAGCAGACGAGCAAGGTCATGAGCGAGTTCGTGGGGGAGATGAAAGCGCAGGTGAAGGACCATCACGGGCGCGAGCAACGCCGCCTGGTGTACGTCGCCCTCACCCGGGCGCGCCAGCGGCTGTGGATGAGCGCGGCGCGTTGGAAGCCGTCCGCGAAAAATTCCCGCGTGCCGTCGGAGTACCTCACCTTGATGCGCGAGCATGTCGAGCGCACCGGTGGTCAGCTGGTGGCATGGGCGCCGCAACCTGAGGACGGCGCCGAGAACCCAGCGAGCGCTGATATCGAACACCACCTGTGGCCGGCCAGCGCGCTGAGCGCCGAGCACACTGCGGCCCGTGTCGCTGCCGAGCGGTTCGCTGCGGATGTAACGGAAGCGGCGAAACGACGCGGGACTACCGGGCTGCCGCAGCACCCGGAATCGGTCCACGACCGAACCTCGGGTCACGAGCCGGAGTCGGCGCAGCAGTCAATCTCCCTCGAACAGTCGCGGCACCCATGGCTGGAGGCGACTGAACTGCTGCTGGCCGAGCGCGCCGCGCGACGCGTCGGCACAATAGTCGCTGTCGAGGCGCCTGACCGGCTCTCGGCGTCCCAACTCGTGGCGATCCGCCGTGACCCGGTCCAGTTCGCGCTCGACATCCGCCGCCCGGTGCCGCGGCTATTGCGCGCCGCCGCGGACCGTGGAACCTTGTTCCACTCCTGGGTAGAGCATCGCTTTGGCTCCGACTCGCTCATCGATATCGACGACTTACCGGGCGCCTCGGACGAAGGCCTGGAAGCCGACGCGAGCATCGATGACTTGATCGAACGGTTTGAGTCCAGCGAATGGGCCAGTCGCCGACCGCTGGAGACCGAAACAGGCTTCGATGTGATGGTCGACGGTATCCCGCTGCGCGGACGCCTCGATGCGGTGTTCGAGTGGCCCGGTCCCGATGCCGACTACGACGTGATCGACTGGAAGACCGGACGGCGCCCCGCCGGGGAGGCCCTCGCGGCCGCAGAAGTCCAGCTCGCTGTCTACCGGCTCGCTTGGTCGCGAATCGCTGGTGTGGATCCGCAGCGAGTACGAGCCGGGTTCTTCTACGTTGCCGATGGCGTCACGCATCGACCTGATCGCGTACTCGACGAACGCGAATTGATCGACCTGGTGCGCACACTTCCCGAGGCGTCCACGATCGCGGCGTCCACGATGGGGTCGCCCTCACTGAACAGTTAGACGGAAGCGATTCGTTCGGCGATCGCCTCCGCCAAGGGCTGTGGGGCGAGTTCAGGGATCCAGTGGGTAATCCCGGCCAGCTCAACGAGTCGAAAATCCGCATCGACGTACTCGGCGCACAGTTCGGCGCTGCGTCGGCCAACGGCGCGGTCCTGATCACTCCACACCATCGTCGTGGGGACCTTCGCCGGACCCAAGCCCTGAGGATTCGTGCGCATCGCGCGGTACCAGTTCAGTGCGGCCGTCAACGCGCCGGGTTGCTGTAGCCGCTGCACGTACTGCGACGCGTCCGCGTCGCTGAGGTCCGAGAGCGTGTCGCGTAGACCAGCCGCGTCGTTCTCGAGCAACGCAGCCTCCGCGGCTCCGGGCTGCCAGAACAACTTCATGTAGCCCGAGCGTGACTTCTGGTCGGGGTCCTCCTTGTAAGCACGGCCGAATGCCGTAGGGTGCGGGATCGACACCGCGGTCAGCGTGCGCACCCGGTCGGGATTCTCCACAGCCGTCACCCATGCGATATGCGAACCCCAGTCATGCCCCGCCAGATGGAACGTCGACAGGCCCAGCTGATCGGCGATGGCGAGTACGTCGCCGGACAATGCACGGTCGCCGTAATGCTCCACTCCGTCGGGGCGCGCCCCGGGCGAGTAACCGCGCTGGTCAATTGCGTGTACCCCGATCCCACGCTCTGCGAGGACCGCGGCGGCAC
>JBKEDB010000079.1:0-7407 GCA_047975195.1 Cumulibacter sp.
CCCGCCACCACAGCGCCGAATACACCGCGCCAAGCGGCTGAGGCGACACACGGTCCAGCAGACCCGCCCACTCCGACAGTCGCGTGGACTCCCCCGCGTGGGCGTGCAGAACCTCCACAGCCGCCGGGTCACGCCACCGGTCGTACCGGTATCCCGACAAGAACCGGACGTTGCGCCCCTCGCTCTCGCCGATGTCGCGAACGACGAAATATTCCCATCCCCGCTCTGCGCAGAACACCGCCGTCCAATCGAACGTGCGCACATCCTTCGGCGTGATGCGCGCCTGGGGCTTCACGTCGATCACCGCCGCCGATCCGCCACGGAATCGAACGAAGAAGTCAGGCGCGTGTCGGCGTGCTGTCCCGGCCCAGTAGATCCACATCGGCTGTGAGGAGAGCGCCGCAACCAACGGGTCACGATCCAGCTGCATCAGCGCGACCCGCTCATACAGCGATTCGAACCAGACGTGCCGGCCCGTCGTTGCCGCCCAGTACTGGCCCGTGTAGTTCTTCTTGTGCTTCCACGACGTCGGAACCCGCACCCGGTCGACGCGCTCGAAAGCGACACCCGCAACGTCAGCAGCATTACGACGATGATCCACGCCACCAAGGATGTACTCGATCTGCACGTGCGGCGCATGCGTATCGCCGGGCGGTTCCCATCGCTTCAACGTCATCCGCACTCCGATCTCGACGAGATATTCAGTTGGAGTGACCCCTGACGCCGTCAGCGTACGACTCCCGCGCACCCCCAAGTCCGAGACACGCCCACCATCCCTACAAATCTGTCGGATCTCACGATAGTTGACGAAGCTCGACCTACCTGACCAGGGATTTTCTTACATCGCGTTGCCTCGGCGGAACACGATCGTCTCACAGGAGTTGTCGCGATCCGACGCCAGCGCTACTCCTTGGAGGGACTCCGCTGCTGCTCCTGATACCAGGCTGCGTCAGTGCGCGAAAGCCGAAACTGACGTGGCGTCGAGAGGCAGGGCAGGATCGTCGGGAGATTCGAGCTGAATGTGTTCTCTTGGGTGAGCATCTCGGCTTGGTGGCGGGATAGCCCACTACTGACCAGCACGTTTTGCGCCCGTTCAGGATGGATCTCGCGAACGCTTTTCCGCTCAGCGTCGGTCGGGCAAGACTCGCGAAGGATGACCCCCAGCGTCGTAGGGACGTTGTGGTGTGCGTTGTGTACTCCGCTATGTCCCCGTCGCCGTGCGTAGTCGTGAAGCACCCATATCTGTTGGGCGAGATCGTCGACGCTGATCGTGGACACTTTCACTCCCCGAGGTACTCCTCCGAGGATGGAGGCCGCAGTCCTTAGACGGGGGATGAACCATCGGTCACCGACACCGTAGGTCAGGTGGGGGCGGATCACTGTCCCTCCGGCGGCCACTATCCGCCGCTCGGCAGAGAGTCGGCTCCGACTCGCCTCAGAGGTGGGCGATGTCGGGGCGAGTTCGTATGTGTTTCGTTGAGCGCCGCCGCCGTAGACGCCCGCAGTGCTGACGTAGACCAGATTCTCGATGCCGAGCGCCGCTGCGACCTCGACGAGGATAGCGGTGCCTTCGTCATTGACGTGCCATGCATGGTCCGGGTTCGAGCCGACGTAGGAGACGCAATGAATCACCGAACCTGCGCCCCTGAGTGCCTCCCGCACCGCGCGCCGATCAGTCACATCCATCGCCAGAACCGGCCGATCGCCATCGGATCGACCTCGGCGTGCCACCGGGTGCGTCCGTGTCGTGGCGTGCCTGGACACCGCCGAACCGACGAATCCAGTCGCGCCAGTGATGACAACGGGGAGTGTCATGTCAAGCTCCGCTCGAAGAAACCTAGTAGGGACTACGCTTGTGTGATTTGAAGGGGAAGGAGTGCCGTTGGCACAGCAGCAGCGGGCGACCGAGACGAAGGAATCGTTGATCAACGCCGCGGTGGCGGTCTTCGGACGTCAGGGGTATCGAGCGACGACCCTTCGCGATATCACACGGAAAGCGGCGGTGACCCAAGGCGCCTTCTACTTTCACTTCGACTCTAAGCATGAGGTCGCTGAGGAGATCATTCGTCGGCAGCACGCTCTCTCGAGCGCCGTCGGAGCGTCGTTACTCGCATCTTCCGAGTCCGGCCTGACAAGCATTGTGAGGTTGTCGGGGCAGCTGGCGATGCAGATCCTTACCGAGCCTGTGGTGCGCGCGGGGCTACGCCTGAGCACCGAGTCAGCGGACGACCTCGCTGGTGTGGCCGCCGCACCATATCGGGACTGGATCGGTGCGTGTCGCATCCTGCTGGAACGGGCGGCCGCGGTGGGGGAGACCCGCGCGGGGCTCGACCTGGATGCAGCAGCCGAGCTCGTCATCACTTCGTTCACGGGGGCCCAGTTCGTCTCAGCGGCACTGTCGAATAGCGAGGATCTCCTGGAGCGGCTCGAGCGGATGTGGCCCGTCTTGCTGGCCGGCATCGTCCGCGATCCCGCCCATCCGGTCGTCACTTCAGCGGGAGATCTGATCGGTCAGCCCTCGGCCCGTTGAGGGGCGCACGCGGCCGAGACGCCGATGCTGGCGGACATCGCCAATCTTCCTTGCGTGGATGCGTCGACTCTGACGTAGTACCGATCGTCAGTTGTCGTTGGTGATTGCTCGATGGCGAGGTTAAGAAGGTCCTCGAGTTCTACGAACTCGAGGAAGCGACCGTCGAAGAAGTCGATGCGGGGTGTCGCAAATCGGGACGTGAGCGTGGCGAGCGTGCACGCGGCTTCGAAGATCGCCATCCCCGGAACGTGATCAACTTCATGGTCGAAGAAGAACGGGTCATCAGGGTCGATCGATGCGACCCAGTGCGTCGGAAGAGTGCCGGACCTACTCCCGTGCTGCGCCAGTGTGATCGGGTGCTTGTTACGCGTGGCGGCCGGCGACGGCTGACGCACGGAATGTTCGGCGCGCAGTCGCTGATAGACCGGTGGGTTGACCACACGCAGGTAGCCTTCGCCGGTCGCGAGCGTTTTCTCCCCGGAGCTCATCTGGAGTTCGCTGGTCAGGGAGCGCAGGTGGGTCCCGCGCGACCTGACGTCCCGCGAAGTGATACGTATCGTGATGGGCGGGTGATCGACCAGAGATGCAGCCTGGATTCGGAATCGCATGCGGTCCACCAGGAACGCCCACCCGCTAGGCACGCCGTAGTGAAGGTGTGCGAGCGCAATTGTCGATTGCCGCAGCGCTTCGGCGACAAAACCAGTGTCGTCGAGCATCGAGTGCAGCTGCGCCCGGGAACCCCGGACGTCGAACTCGAGGTACTGCCCATCGTCACTGCGCACCTCGCGGAGAACGACTTGATCACCGTGTTGCTTGTGCACGAGCGACCTGTGCACCGATTGTCGGGCGAGAGTGCCGGACGCACCGAGCATCCCGCATGTGGACACTTCGCACGGACTGTCCCCCAGGGATCGGATGGTGGCCACTGCAACCCTGACCCGCGCCCATGCCAACGCCCGTATCTCTCGAGGAGTCGAGTTCCACGACTCTCTTGCGTTCATACATAGTAGTTGCTACATACATAGTAGTTGCTACGTTCTCTGCGTGAGAAGCAGCTCGGGCAGCCAGCAGTCAGGGTTCCCCGCATCGGCACCACAACGCCGTTCGTAGTGATAGTGACAGCGTCAGCGGCGCTCGGCAGTAGGGAGTTCGAATGTTTTCCGCGATGGTCGGCCTGCTCTTCGTAGGCGTTCTGTTCATCGTGGTGTCGTTTGCTATGCGCGGCCCTGGGTTGACGCGGAATCGGGCGGTCGGCATCCGCACCAAAGCGACGCTGGCCTCAGACGCAGCCTGGGCAAGTGGGCACAAGGCAGCGGCGCCGTGGATCCTGTCGGCGGGCATTCTGTCCACGGTTATGGGCCTCGGTGCGCTGACACTCACGGTCACAGCCGGCAAAGACGGACTTGCCCCCGGGGTGGCACCTGTCTACGTCACCCTTGCTTTCCTTTTCATCATTGTCCTTGTCCTGGTCGCGACAGTGATCGCGAACCGGGCAGCGAGGAACGAGAGCGCTCACTCAGCAAACCAACAATCCGAAGGAGAATCATGAAAGATCAGAAGCGCATCGCCGCACTCGGGCTCGCATCGGCCCTCGTTCTCACGACGCTGGGGGCAAGCCCCGCACTCGCGGCGGACGCCAGTTCGGCCGTGCAGGGTGACGGCTCCCGGGCCGAGCTGATCGTCGCGCCGTCCGGCCAGCGCTACACGGACTTCGAAGTCATCGAGTTCCTCACGTTCGGAGAGGGGCGCATCAACGATGAGCACCCCGGCCTCGCTCAATCGCTCGGCTTCGTGGAGTTCCCCGAGGACGGTGACCGTGATCAGGTCTACGCGCTTCTCAATGCGTACCTCGCCGAGAACGGCAAGGTTGTCTCACGTGTGTCGTCCCTCGTGCAGAGCGGCGATCCTCTCCGCGTCGAGCGCGGCATGGAGACCTTCGCCGAGAGCTTCAACGGCTGGGTCATGGACCTCATTGCCGAGGCGGAGGGCGAGGAGAGCGGGCAAGGCGGTCCGGAGGTTACCCCGTACGCAGGCAGCTTCTACGTCGAGACCAACGTTGTCGCGATCACTGAGATCGCGGCGACGGCCTGGGGAGTTGTCTTCGGGGCTGTTGCGCTCTTCCACGCCGCGACGGCGGTCACGGTGATCGTGTACCTCCCCGACTACAGCGGTGGCGGCTCCTCGATCGAGCGCGACGATCTGACGATGGCTCTCACTCGCGCCCTGAACTGATATGGCGACGAGGACGGTCCGGCCAGCGTCGACGCGTGAGCATGTGCGACAGCGCCAGGCCGGACTGGTCGCTGCAATCAGCGTGTCTCTCGGTGCGCTCATCCTGAGCATCGCGATATTCCTGGGCCTACCCAGTAATGCGCTGTCAGTTAGGGACGGTTCCACCGTCCGGTGGCTGTTCTCGGGCTTCATGCCCCAGGGCTGGGCGTTCTTCACCAAGCCGCCGGACGACCCCGAGTTCCATGCCTACCGAGTCGGCGACGACGGCAAGATCGAGAGCGCTTCCGTCTACCCGAATTCGCGTGCGGAGAACCTGTTCGGAATCTCACGGTTGCAACGGACCCAGGGACCTGAAATGGCATTGCTCGCCCGGGCCGCGAAGTCGAAGAACTGGCTCGATTGCTTGGAGCTTCCGCAGGGCGATGACTGCCTCATAGCCGCATCCCAGAGCGACCCGATCCGTCTCGACAGCCCCACACACATCCCCACATTGTGCGGGCGAATTCTGATCGCTGAGACAGCCCCCGTGCCGTGGCCGTTCCGCAACGACTACACGGGCTGGCGCATCGACCAGAACGTGGTGAATCTGGAGGTTCGCTGCGATGAGTAGATGGGCTGACGTGATCGAAAGGGTCGGCGGTCGCGCACTGCGGTTCGACGCACGAAATCGCTGGTTCACGCTCGCCCGCACCCTACTGGCGCTCGGTTCGCTCTCGTTGCTCCTCACCACGTCGACGGATGCGATGTTTGTGCCTGTCGGGCCTGACACCGCATTGTCGAAGTGCAACCTGCCCTTCCGCGCGTTCTCGGCGTTCTGCTGGGCGCCTCCCGAGGCGACCCGATGGGCATTCGTCACGATCCTCCTCGTGGTCGCGTCGGGGTTCATGCCGAGGCTCAGCGCGTGGCTTCACTGGTACGTGGTGGCATCTATCGCCCTCGTGATCGATCTTCCGGAGGGCGGTGATCAGGTACTCGTAGCGGCAACCCTCTGGATCGCAGTCGTGTGCCTCGCGGACAACAGGCTCACCGGGTGGACTGCTCCACGGAAGCTGACGAGGTACCCGCTCCAGGTAATCGCCTGGGCTGCGCTAATCGTGCTGCGTCTGCAGATGGCGTACGTCTACCTCAACAGCTCAATGGCCAAACTGGCCGTGGACCAATGGGGTGACGGAACTGCGATCTACTACGTCATGCGGATGGAGTTCTTCGGTGCCACTGGACCTCTCGGCGAGCTCGCCCGCTGGGTTACAGCGATTCCCGTCTTCGCCGCAACGATCACGTGGGGCACGATGCTCCTCGAGTTCGCGATCGCGGTGTGCCTGCTCGGAACACGACGTATGCAGCAAATCGCACTCCTTGGTGCCGTCGCGCTGCATGTGGTCATCATCCTGCTCATCGGCTTGTTCAGTTTCGGCTTGGCGATGATCGGCGCCGTCCTCGCCGCCACTTCCCTGTCCCTACCATCGACTTTCAGACGCCGGTCAACGTGGATGAATCCCCCGGAAGAACTTGCGTCACTGGACGCACTGTCGGCGACGCCCGGTTCTGAGGCCGGGCGTGAGCTCCCCCGTGGCGGTGCCGTGGAATCTCGTGCAAGCGCGAAGCTGCTGATATTCGACGGGGACTGCGCGTTCTGCAGCTCGGCCGTTGGCTGGCTGGAAGAACGAACGCGCTTTGAAGCCAAGCCATACCAAATGGTGGATCTGCACGCACTCGGGCTATCAGAGGACATGGCCCGCAAGCAGGTGTGGCTGTTTGACGACGCGAGTCGCTTCGGCGGAGCCGCGGCTTTCGCCCGGCTGCTTCGCGGTTCCAGTCGCCGCAAGTGGCGATTCGCGGGGGCAATGCTTCAGTTGCCCATCATCGCTTCCGTCGGACAGGGGGTCTACCGTGTGGTCGCAGTCAACCGGCAACGCATGCCCGGCGCGACTGTCGCTTGTAAGACTCGGAGGGCCTAGCAGAGTCATTGTCACAGCGGCGATAGCGGGACCGCCAAACACACCGATGCGACTGGGTTGACGGTGCGCATCACCGTCGAGGACGACGTGTTGACAGCCATGGCGAACGACCACGGCCATGGTGGCGCGGAGGAGTGCGGGTGGCGGGCGGCGAGGTCTGCGCGAACGCACCGACATGCTTGGTGGGACATTCACCATCGTCAGCCCACCCGGCGGACCGTCGCTCTGGGGAGTGGGGACGAATCGGTCCTAAGTCGACCACTTGCAGATGCCCCCGCCCGACAGCTGAAGACGCTCACGCCCGTCGTGTTTGGATGGGGGCATGAGACGGTGGATGGAGCGAGCGATCGGAGCTCCCGGCTCCGCGTCGTTTAAGGGGCTTCGTCGTATCGTCGCCGCATCGAACGAGCACCGACAGTGGGCCGACGAGCTCGATGACGCACAGGTCTCACGCACCGCGCGGGAAGCACTGATCTCGTCTGGTCGTAGCGCTGTAGTAGAACCGACTGCCGACCTGCTGGCTGTCCTGCGCACGGCTGCCCGGCGTGCTCTGGGGCAGGAGCCGTTCGATGAGCAGTTGCTGGCGGCCTGTGCGTTGGCGGCAGGTAACGCGGTCGAGATGGACACCGGCGAGGGCAAGACCTTGGCGGGCGCTCTCGCGGCGGCCGCTTTCGTCGTCGCAGGCCG
>JBKEDB010000093.1:0-47793 GCA_047975195.1 Cumulibacter sp.
GGCGCGCGCGCCGACCGGCGTCAATCTCACGCCATCCCGCGTACATCAACTGGCGCGACACCTCGATCTTGGTCGCCATGTCGGCAACCATGAACCTCAGCGCCTGGAACGTCTCGATTGGCTCACCGAACACGACGCGGGTCTTCAAGTAGTCGACCGAATCCTCCATGGCACCGCGGGCCAGGCCGATGGACCGCGCTGCGGTGTGCGCCCGCGCGGTATCCAGGAAGGTCATGATCGTGCGGAACGCCTTCCCTTCCTCACCCACCAGCGCCTCAGCGGGCACCACGAAATTGTCGAATGACAGTTCCAAAGTACTACATCCGCGGTAGCCAATCTTGCGCACCTTGGTGCCACTGATCCCCTCGGGGAAGGTGCCGCGCACCTTCGGGATGAAGAAAGCAGACACGCCTTCATGGCGACGCCGCGGATCGGATGCGGGCGAGGTCCGCGCGAACACCTGCAGGTAGTCCGCGCCATCGGCGAAGGTGCACCACATCTTGGTGCCGTTGATGACCCATTCGTCGCCGCTCTTCGTCGCGCGGCAGGAGATGTTGGCGACGTCGGAACCGGCCTCGGGCTCCGAGATCGCGGTTGCACCCAGGAACTCCCCACGCACGGTCATTTCCAGGTACTTCTTGCGCTGGTCTTCGGGCAATCCCACCGGCACGCTTTGCCCGCGCGCCAGGATGCTCGCAACGCTCATCCAGCCGCGCGCGAGCTCCTCGGCGACGATGCAGTACTCCAAGGCGCCCAGGCCCAGGCCGCCGTACTCCTCGGGCACCATGATCCCGAAGAAGCCGACCTCGGCCATCTTCTCGCGCAGGCTCATCGGGATCATGCCCTCGACGGGGTCGAGTTCGTTGGCGACCGGCAGCACCTCGCGCATGGTGAACTCGCGCGCGAGCAACTGCAGTTCGCGCTGCTCCTCGGTTAGGCCTCCGGCCAAAAAGTCATCGTTCGGCAGCATTCGTTCCTCTTTGCTTGTATTCGGATCGGTTAGTTCGTCAGCCGCTAGTGGGATGGTGTCAATGCAGCACCGGCGGCGGAAAGCACCGCGGTGAGCTCTGTCGCGGAGCCAAGGTCATCGTCGTTGCGTGCGGCATCGACCAACGCATCGACGACGGCAGCCTCGAGCAGCGGTTCGGTCAGCGACCGGAACTTCTGCTCCAAGCGGCCCCATTGGTCCTGCAGTTCGGACACAGGCGCCGGGATTGTCATATCGATAGCCGACGTCAAAGTGCGGCCATCATTGAATTCGACCTCGACCTCGGTCGTGCTGAATGGGCGGGCGGGGTCTTCGAGGACGTGCACCCGAGCGGCCACGTCTTGCACCTGTGCGTCAGCCATCGACGCCGGATGGAAGTCTGCCTCGCCGGCGCTTCCCCGCACCCAGGCGAGTCCGCTGGTGAATGCAAGGCTGAACTTGCCCTGCAGTTCGGTCCGAGCGTCGGTCTGATCGCACATGCCAATATGCCGCGAGGAGACGCCGAGGCGGATGGCTCGTACGTCGGCATCGCCGGCCTCGCCGCGCAGTCGCCGAAGCGATTCGATACTGGAATGCGTTCCGTAGCAGGAGGCGTGGTACTTGAACAACATGCCCAGCGTGCGCCATTCGTCCGCCGGTGCCGCGAGTTGGTCAGCGATGATCGTGGGATCGTCGGGCACTCGGTGAGTCCGGAGGTAACCTTGCGCGCCATCCAGCCGGGTCCCCGGGCCCGTCGCCCCAGCCTGCGCAAGTTGGGCCGCGATCAGGCCTTCTGATGCCGCATGTCCTACCTGCAACGACTTGCCCCACGAGCCGAACGCAGACTTCAGCCCGCTGGACGATATCGAAGCCAAGCCCAGCGCCGTCACGGTCTTTTCGGGATCGAGGCCGAGCAGCTTCGCGCTGGCCGCAGCCGCACCGAAGATCCCCAATGTCGCGGTCGAGTGGAAGCCCACCTCGTAGTGGCGCGCACCCACCATGTCGCTGACACGCGATTCAGTCTCGATGCCACCTATGAACGCGCGCAGGAGCGCGTCACCGCTCGCACCGTGTTCTTCCGCCAGCGCGAGCGCCGCGGGTAGTACCGGTACCGTCGGATGCCCGAAAGAGGACAGCACGTCGTCGAAATCGAGTACGTGTCCCGCCGTACCGTTCAGTCGAGCGGCCAGCATCGGCGAGGTACTGCCACCGCCGATGAGCGTCGCGTTACCGGGGACCGCGGCGGGATTAAGCACCTCCCGCAGGCCACGCATCGGGTCGCTGTGGACCGCGGCTAACGAGACGCCGATCCAGTCGAGCAGGCTGGACTTCGCCACCATGCGCACCTCGTCTGGGATATCTCCCGTGCGATAGTCCGGCAGCGCCGCTGCCAACGTCTCCGTCTGATCCTGCATACCTCGACACCTTTCATTGTGGCGCTACTGAATTCAGCCTCGTTCGGTCCATGCCGTCAGGACGTCGTCGTAGTCGTGCTCACCCAACAACGGTCCGCGGTTGGTGATTCGTGCTGGCGTCTGGCTGAACTTGAGCGGTACGCCGGCGACAGTGACGGGTTTACCCGATCCCGGTTGCGGTACATCGACGAGCATCTCGCGCGCCGCGACGTGTGGGTCGGCATAAATGTCGTTCATATGGTTCACCGGGCCGACCGGGACTCGCCCACCAAGTTTCCGCACGATCTCGGCGGTCGTCTGAGCCTTGACCCACTCGATCACCACCGGCGCCACCTCGGCTCGGTGCTGCACGCGGTTGATGTTCTCGGCAAATCGTGGGTCGCTCGCCAATTCGGGACGCCCCATTTCCTCGCACAGGATCGGCCAGTGACTCGGTCCCTGAGCCGCCATTGCGATCCACCCGTCCGACGTCTGGAAGATGTCAAACGGGAACAGCAGCGGGTGCGAGTTGCCGACGGGCTGCGCGACGGCATCGAGGTACGAGTACTGGTACACCGGTCGCTCACACAACGCGAGGACCGCGTCATACATCGCGATATCGACGAACTGCCCCTCGCCTGTCTGCTCGGCGTGCCGGAGCGCGGCCAGGACGCCGAGGGCGAGCAGGGTGCCGGGGAAGATGTCCCCGACCCCTGGCCCTGACTTGATCGGCTGGCCGTCGGCAGTGCCGGTGATCCCCAGAAATCCGCCCATCGCCTGCGCCACGACGTCGAATGCCGGCCAGTCGGTGTAGGGGCTGCGCCCGGAACGCGGATCGCCGAAACCGCGCAGCGTGCCGTAGACGAGTTTCGGGTTGACCTCGTGCAACGTCTCGTAGCCGAGCCCGAGTCGATCCATCACGCCTGCCGAGTAGTTCTCCAGCAGGATGTCCGCGTTGCGCACGAGTTCGAGAAACTGCTTTTTGGTCTGCTCGTCGCGCAGATTCATCACCAGGCTGCGCTTACCCCGGTTCACCGACTGGAAGTAACCGGCCAGACCCTCATCGGTATCGCCGGCTCGATGCGGGCCGCTGTGCCGGGTGACATCGCCCTTCGGCGGCTCGATCTTGACCACATCAGCGCCGAGATCGGCCAAGATCATCGTGCCGTAGGGCCCGGCCAGCATCGCCGTCAGATCGAGCACACGCACCCCGCGTAGCGGTCCGGTGGATGCCTTGCCGGTTACGCCAGGCCGCATAGCGTCGCTCGCTCGAGCGTGGCTTCGAAGATCCGCGCCGTCGCGGCGTCGATCATCATGCCATTGTGGCTCGCAGCGCCCTGGCCAGCGGCTTCTGCATCCCGCACGGCCTTGACGACGTCTTTCGCGTTGTCGATCTCCTGCTGTGTGGGCGCGTACACGTCGTTGGCGATCCCGACCTGGCTCGGGTGAATCGCCCACTTGCCGACCGCGCCGAGCGTGGCTGCCATGGCCGCCTGCGCACGGTACCCGTCGGCGTCGCTGATACCACCGAAGGGGCCGTCGATCGCATCGATGCCGTTGGCACGGGCGGCCACGATCATCCGGTTGCGCGCGAAGTGCCACATGTCACCGGGGTAGGTAAATGCGCCGCCGGATCCACTGCCGATGTGCCCGGCACGGATTCCCTGGCTCGCGGACAGATCGCCTACGCCGAGGATCAGCGCCTCCAGCCGTGGGCTGCACGCGGCGATCTCCTCCACGCAGGAGAGCGCTTCGGTCTCTTCGATCAGCAACTCCAGGCCGATACGACCGATCTCCAGGTCGTTCGCGATCTCGACCTGCGTCAGCAAGTCGTCGACGAACCACACATCGCGCGGCGACTTGACCTTGGGCACGATGATGACGTCAATATTGCGTCCTGCGGCACTGACCACGTCGATGATGTCACCGTGGCACCACTGAGTGTGTACGCCGTTGATCCGATAGGCGCGGGTCTTCTTGCCCCAGTCCTCGTTATTCAGCCCGGCGACGATGTTGGCGCGCGAGGGCACCTTCTCGCTCGGCGCGACGGCATCCTCCAGGTCCAGGAACACGAGGTCAGCATCGCTGGCGGCGGCCTTGCTGATCATCTTCGGGCTGCTACCAGGAGTCGACAATTCGCTACGACGAAGACGGTTCGGACGATTTCCCATTATTTGGTGCCCTTCCAGTGGCTATTTCGTTTGATGAGTGCGGTCCGCTCTCCCGAGAACACCATGACGCCATCCTGGCGGACGCCGTAGTGACGGAAAGTGACGATGCCGGCATCCGCGCGATCGCTGTCGCGGACGTCGATGACCTCGGAGTATGCGGTAATCGTGTCCATGTGAGTGACCGGCGCACTGAAGCGGAGGTTGGTGTAACTCAGCTCAGCGAGCGCCTGCTCCATCGTGTCGAAGCCAGTCAACCCGAGCACCAACGAACCGGTGGCGAGACCGAAGACCAGGCGGCCCTGAGCCAATCCGTTCGCAGCGTGTTCGTTCCAATGCGCATCGGCAGTGTTCAACACCTGCTTGGCAATACCCGAACCTTCTAGCTCGTCTACCGTCGATGAGCGGCTATGGCGCATTTTCCGTCCGAGCGTGAAGTCCTCGAACCAGCCGAACTCGCCCAGCAAGTGCGACTGACTGGCATTCACAGGTGCACTCATCGCGCTACCTCCGCCCTCGACGCGTCCTTGCTGCGGATCAGGTTGGATCGGCGGTAGGTCAGCACAATCTCGCCCGCCGCGTCTCGGACGGTGGTCTTCCAGGTGACGATTCCCGACTCGGGCCGGCTGGCAGATCGGCGAGTGTCTTCGACGACGGATTGCGCAGTGACGGTGACCCCCGGATAGACGGGTCGATGGAATTCAACATCGTTGACTCCGAGGAAGGGACCACCGCCCTCGCTGAGATCCTCTACCGAAAGCCCGACGGCAACACACAGCAGCAACGTCGGATTGACTGGGATATCGGGGTGCCCGTCGGCCCGCGCATACTCGCGATTCAGGTACAGCGGGCGCCAGGCACACGTATCAGTACTGAACTTGACCGTATCGGCTTCGGTAATCGTGCGTCCCCAATGATGATCGAAGACTTGGTCGACGCTGAAGGATTCAAACCTGTTGCCGTGTGGCACCAGCTCGAATTCCGTGAAGTCCGGCGGGGTGGTCAATCTCGACCTCCAAATTAGTAGGTAGCCAACAACCTACCGTCGCGGACGGTAAAACAACAGGGCGTTATTCGTTCGTTATATTGGAGCGGCTGACCAACCCCATAGACTAGGCACACATGTAATGAGCGCTTACTACATTGCCGAGAGCCTTCTGCGGCAGGAAGGCCACAACTAGCTGGGGGACGCTATGACACAGACGCCCGCCCGCCGCGGTCGCCCACCCGAGTCCGCGACCGGGGACACGCGCAAGCGGATCTTGAACGAGGCCGCGAAGTTGTTTGCGCGGCAGGGGTTCCATGGAACTAGCGTCTCCGAAATCGGCAAAGCGGCCGGAGTCCAATCCGGAGCGCTGTACTACCACATCAAATCCAAAGACGAACTGCTCTGGCAGATCCTCATCTCGTATATCGAGGACATGCTCGAAAGCACTGTGAAGACGGTCGCCGAACACGACGCACCAGAGGAGCGGGTGCGAGCCATGGTCCACAACCACATCACCCAGATCATTCGGTACCGCCGCCACGTGACCATCGAGCTTCGCGACCGCGCCGCGCTGTCAAAACCACATAAGGAGCAACTGCAAGCGGCTCGCGACGAGGTGCAACGCCTGTGGCAACAAGCGATCGACGACGGCGCCGCAGCCGGCGTTTTCCGCTCCAACGATCGAGTCATCACCAACGCGCTGATCAGCATGATCAGCATGGTCTCGCAATGGTACAAATTGAGCGGCGAGCACTCCAGCGATGACGTCGCGGACATTCTCGCCGACCTCGTCCTCGACGGCTTGCGGACGCCGTGATCCAGCAATGTTACTGAGGCGTAGGTCACGAGCACTAGACGCCAATGTCAGGTCTTTATTAAATGGATCGACCCATACATTTTCGGGCGCGATTGCACCCCGAAAACCCAACGATCCACAGAATGAGACGGCATGCGACGAGGCCTACAACTTACGACCGCTGCGATTGCAGCGAGCCTGATTCTCGCCGGTTGCGGCGAGGCACCAGCCAAGGACACCAAAGACACGTCGGAATACCCGACGGGCATTGATTTGGTGGAGGGATACGACCCCGAGGCCAACTTCACGTTCGCTTACACGGCATACGCCTCAAGCTGGGACCCGATCGACAGCATCAACGGGGCTGATGTCACCTTCTGGTACCCCGTCTACGACACGCTGCTGTACCAAACCCCGGAGGGAGAGATCGTCCCCCGGCTCGCTACCTCGTTCGAGGCCGCAGACGACCTGTCGTCGATGACGCTGACCCTGCAGGAGGGCCTGACCTACGACGACGGCACCCCATTCGACGCTGAGTCGGTGAAATTCAACCTGGACCGCTACCGCGCCGAAGACAGCAAGATCAGCGGCGACGTACACCAGATCGCCAGCATCGACGTAATCGACGAGCACACCGTGAAGATCAACGTCGACGGCGGCCTCGGCTCGCTCGCTGTCGCGCTCGCGGCCCGCGCCGGCATGATGACCTCCCCTGAGGCCGTCAAATCCGGCACGATCAAGACCGAACCGGTCGGTATCGGCGGCTACAAGGTTACCGAGCAGGTCCCGGGCGATCACGTCGACTACGAAAAGGTGGACGGCTACTGGGATCCCGACGCCCAGAAGGTCGCCACGATGACGTACAAGTTGATCAGCGACGACCAGACCCGGTACAACGCGCTCGCGGCCGGTGAGTTGGACGCTGCGCAGGTAAACCCCGATCAGTTGGACGACGCCGAGAAGGCCGGTCTGAACGTCATCGCCAAGCCCAGCGCCGTGTTCCTGTATGTCGCACTGAACACCACGACTCCTGGCCTGGACGATCCCGAGGTCCGTAAGGCACTGAACATGGCTATCGACCGCGAGGCGATCGCAGAGGGCATGTACGACGGCCACTGCACCCCGCAGATACAGCCGTTCTCTGAAGACAGCCCGGCGTACAGCGATGAAATCGGTGACGGTTTGGACGTGTTCCCGTACGACCCCGAGGCCGCGCAGCAGATCCTCGAGGAGAAGGGCATCACCGACCTTGAGTTGGTGAACACCACGCCCAACGTCACCATCTACACGAAGTTCGCCGAGGTCGTACAAAGCGAGTTCGAGAACATCGGCATCTCTGTCGAGGTCGAGCCGGTCCCGCCGGCACAGATGGTCCAGGATTTCTCCTTGGAGAAGACCGCGGACATCGCCAGCTCGGTCTACACCGGCCTGAATGATCCCGACGCGCTGTTCGGTCGCTACCTGGGCCCTGGCGCGCTGTTCAATCCGGGCGGTTCGGAGGACCCGGAAATCACCGAGTACGCGACCGAAGGAGCGAATTACCTTGATCCCGAGGAGCGCAGCGCCGCATACGACAAGATGATGGATGCGTGGGTGGAGAACCCGCCGCACATCATCCCGGTCTGCATGATTCACCTCGCGACCGCTACGCAGCCAGACGTGTCGAACATCTACCACAAGTCCAGCGGTAGCCCCGACCTGCGCGGTGTAGCCGTCGGCAAGGAATAACACCTCCTCACACACAGTTGCGGCGTACTTCCTCCGTTATGCGGCGGGAAGTACGCCGCAACTTGTCTGCGCTGACCTCGCCCCCGCGGTGGTCATCTACCGAACGCTGCGAGGAACGAGCCCAAGGCCGCAGAGAGGCTTGCAGAACACCGGGGGGGGGCAGGGAACCGATACGCAGGACCAGCGCCGTCTGTCCACGCTCCTGCTCGTCCCTCGTCCGTTACTGGCCGGACTACAGCGCTAGCCGGTCATCGACCGCATGGCGAGCGCTCAGGCGGTCAACCAGGATCCCATACGGACGCACGGCCATCGCCCGCTCCAATTGGAGCGGGCGATGGCCGTTTGTGAGCACCTCGAGGCTTAGATTCGAGTGTCGTCCTCGATGGCGCGCTCAGCGTCCTCCTCGACGTGGTCCGTCGGCGCGTCCTTCTGCGCCGGCAGGCCCTCTTCGACTTCGTTGCGGGCAGTCGGGTCGAGAATCGCGTCGACGTTGACACCTTCTCGCTCCAACTGACGGCGACGCTCTTCGCGCCCCTTGAAGCTCACCTCGGGCACAGCGGCCAGCAGGCGTCGGGTGTATGCCTGGCTCGGATTCTCGAAGATCGCGTTCGCGTCGCCGCTCTCCACGATCTCACCGAGATACATGACTGCGATCCGGTCGGCGACCTGCCGCACCACACCGAGGTCGTGCGTGATGAACAGGAACGAGAGGTGGCGCTCGGCCTGAATGTCTTTCAGCAGGTTCAGAATCTGCGCCTGCGTCGACACATCCAATGCGGAGACCGCCTCATCGGCAATGATGATCTCCGGCTGTGCCGCCAGCGCACGCGCGATCGCGATGCGCTGGCGCTGACCACCGGAAAACTCATGCGGGTACCGATGCAACGCCGTGGAAGGCAGACCCACCAGGTCGAGCAACTCCAGCACCCGCTTGTCGAGGTCGGTCCCGGACAAGCCCTCATGGATGATCAACGGCTCGCCGATATTGAACACGACCATCTTCATCGGGTTCAGCGACGCGAACGGATCCTGGAAGATCATCTGCAGATGACGACGCTTCGAGCGCAGGTCCTTACTCGACAGCGCCGTCCACTCCTCGCCGAGCACAGTGACCTTGCCGGAGTCCGGCGTCTCCAGCGCGGTGATCAACTTCGCCGTCGACGACTTCCCGGAACCGGACTCTCCCACAAGCGCCAAGGTCTCGCCCGCGTGCAACTTCAACGAGACATTGTTGACCGCATGCACGTGTGCTCCGGGTCGGCCGATGAAGTTGCGACGAGTGACGAACTTCTTGTCCAAGCCCTCGACGTCGAGCACGAGCTCGCCGCGCTGCGGGGCCGAGCGAGCTGGGCTCGCCGTGGTCTGCGTGCTCATTCGACACCTTCCAGTTCAAGCTCGTGGGACCGGACGCACCGGACGCGGCCGGTTTCATCGTTCTCCAGCGCCACCGGCGCATTGCATTTATCCTGCGCGAACTTGCAGCGCGGCGCGAATCGGCATCCGTCAGGCATCTCGTGCAGCATCGGGACCTTACCGTCGATCGAGGGCAATTTCTCCATCTTCACCCGCGTCGAGGGGACCGATTCGAGCAGACCCGCGGTGTACGGATGCTTAGGACTTGCGATGACACCGCGGGTGGTGCCCGACTCGATGACCTGTCCGGCGTACATCACCACCAGGTTATCGGTGTACTCACTAATGACACCCATATCGTGCGTCACCAGCAAGACCGCCATGCCTTCGTTGGCCAGTTTCTGCAACAGGCGCATGATCTGCGCCTGCACGGTGACGTCCAACGCCGTTGTCGGTTCGTCCGCGATGAGGACCTTCGGCTCACAACTGATCGCCATCGCGATCAGCACACGCTGCAACTGGCCGCCGGACATCTGGAACGGGTAGGCGTTGAACCGCTCTGCAGGATGCGGAATTCCGACCTTCTCGAAGAGTTCGATCGTGCGCTTCTTCGCCTCCGCCTTGCTGACACCTGTGTGCCCGCGGATGACTTCGCTGATGCTCCACCCGACCGTGAACATCGGGTCGAGGCTGGTCATCGGCTCCTGGAACACCATCGAGATGTCGTTACCGCGAGAGGCCCGCAGCGCCTTTCCGCGGAGCGCCAACAGGTCGGTGTCGCCGAGCATCGCGCGCCCAGCCTCGACCTTCAGCACTTTCCGCTCCAGCAACTGCATCACCGAAAGTGCGGTGACAGTCTTACCTGAACCAGATTCACCGGCGAGGCCAGTGATCATGCCCGGGTATAGCTCAAGAGAGACATCTTCGATCACGTTCAGCCGACCGCGATCGGTCGCTGCCGATACCTTCAAGCCCTCAATCCGCAGGGAGGACCCGGTGGCGTCCATCGTGGTTTCGCTTGTCGCACTACTTGCCACTGCGAATCTCCTTGCCAAGTGAATCGCGCATTCCGTCACCGAGGAACTGCAGCGCGAGAATCAGGATCGTGATTGCCAGACCAGGCGGTAGGGACTGGAACGGCAGTTCGTTGATGCTTTCGAACGAACGCCGAAGCACAACACCCCACGAGGCCTCGGGTGGCTGCACGCCGATACCGAAGAACGACAGGCCAGCCTCTACGAGCACACCATAACCGAGCAGCAGAGTGCACTGAACGATGAGAGTCGGAGCGATGTTCGGCACGATGTGCGAGCGGATGATGCGTCCAGGGGAAGCCCCGATAGTCCTTGCTGCGTCGACGTACATGGACGTTCGGACCGCCATGGTTTCACCGCGTAGGACACGGAAGAATCGCGGCGCGAACAAGATGCCCACCGCGATCATCGCGTTCACGGTGGACTGACCACGAACGGCCACGATGGCCATCGCCAGGATGATGCCGGGGATCGCGAACAGCGCGTCAGCGACACGCGATCCGAGCCAGTCGACCCATCCGCCAAAGTAGCCGGCTGCCAGACCGGTGGGGACGCCAAGCAGGAGGCCGACAGCGACCGCGATGACCGGCGCGAGGAGCGTGATCGCCGTGCCATCGATCATCCGGCTCAGCACGTCGCGCCCGAGATCATCGGTACCGAAAATGTGCGCATTGTGCGGCGGGAGGTTCTTATCGAGCAGCGATTGCTCGGTCGGGTCGTATGGGACCAACAGGTCGCTGAAAATCGCGACCAGGATCAGGAAGACCAGGATGCCCAGCGAGATCATCGCCAGCTTCTGCTTCACCAGACGTTTAGCGAAACGCTTCAGCGGGCTACCGGTCGATTCCTTACCGAGACCTTCGGCCGCGGAGATTTTGGCGTCCAGTTCCGCCTGCGTCGACGAATCGTTCGACGAGTCAGCCACTGCTGTGCCATCCTGTGGATTCTTTGGATTCTTTGCCATATCCGTTACCGCTTCCGAAGCTTCGGGTTAATCCAGGCGTAGGACAGGTCCACGAGCAGGTTGGTCACGATGACAACCGATGCCACCAGGATGACCACACCTTGAATCGCCGGGATGTCCTGCGATTGCACCGAGGTCAGCGCTAGGTCACCGATACCCGGCATCGCGAACAGTAGCTCGACGACAACCGCGGCGCCGAGCAAGCGCTCGACCTGCAGGCCAGTAATCGTGGCGACCGAGACGCCCGCATTGCGCAGAGTGTGGCGCAGCGTGATCGATCCCGACTTCACACCCATGGCCCGGTTGGTACGGATGAAGTCCTGCCCGACGACGGTCACCACCGAAGATCGGGTCTGTCGAGCAATATCTGCTGCGGATGTCGCGGCGACGGCGAGGCCCGGTAGCAGCATCGAGTAGATCCAGCCGCCGAACCCTTCGGATATCGGCGTATATCCCGTGGCGTTGAACCAGCCGAGTTCGATGGCGAAGATCGAGATCATCACCATCGCTAGCCAGAAGGCGGGGACGGAGATCCCGAGCGTGGTAATACCGGTCACCAGACGGTCCGTGAGGCTACCTGGCCGCATACCGGCGATCAGGCCGGCCGGGATGCCGATCAGGATGGCGAAGAACAGACCGACCACGATGATCGAGAGCGTGACGCCGATCCGATGGGCCAGTAGCTCGGTGACCGGCACGCCGTAGTGGAACGAACGGCCAAGGTCGCCCGAGATCGCCGAAGCGCCCCAGTCGAAGAACTGGACGAAGAACGCCCGGTCAAGACCCATCTCGCGCCGCACGGCCGCAATCTGCTCTGCGGTGGCACCATCACCGGCCATCGTGGCTGCCGGGTCACCCGGCATCAGGTACACGAGGCCGAAAGTGATGCACGCCACGATCACAATGATCGGGAGCGCCACCAACAAGCGCCGAATTATGTATCCGATCATCGGCACGTCCCCCCAATTCCGTTCATCCAGAAACCCTTCCGATAACGCCGCAAGTCGTCGACGTGCTGGCCACGGTCAACTGTGTTAGCTTTCGCCCACGCCGACATGGCGCGCGTCACCAACAGCACTCGACTATCCGACTATCTACTGAGCGCTCACTCAATAGGTAGCGAGTGACCGTGATACTTTTGTAACCATCGTCAGCGATCAACTGACGCCCGACTATTCGGCAGTGTTGATCGAGGGGTCCAGCCGGATATCAATCGCGACCGGACCTTCCTCGTCCAGTAGCGCGGGGACCTTGTCGAGATCATCGAGCGAGTACACCCGCAGGACGCGGGCGCCCAGCGATTCACACACCCCTGCCAAGTCGGGGAAATGCGTCAACGAGTAACTGGGGTCAACCCCATAGTCCTCGAGTTTGTAATACTCAGCGCCGTACGCTCCATCATTGAGAATGACCAACGCGAGCTTGGCGCGTTGCCGAACGGCGCTGGCAAGTTCGGTCGGGTTCATCATGAATCCCCCGTCTCCCACCACGCCGACGATGAAGTCATCGGGGTGTGCGCCAATCGCACCGATTACGCCGCCAAGCCCGAGGCCGATCGAACCGAATGCGCCCATATTGATGAACTTGCGCGGATCCGCCACTTCGAGGTACGGCCATGCCGCAACAACGAAGCGTCCGATGTCGTTGACGACAACCCGATCCTTGGGCAGCAACCGGTTGAGTTTGACCATGGCCGAACGCGGGTCGACCGTGTCGGTACCCGAATGATCTGTGAACTCGTCCTCAGGCTTCCATTCGGCCAGTTTGGCGGCGATCTGATCGCCCCACTGCTGACCGCCGGTGTGATCGGCCTCTTCGAGTAGCGCCAGGATCGCTTCCGCTCCGAGTTTCGCGTCGGCGACCACTGGCGCGTCGACCTGGGTAAACCGCCCGAACCGCGCTGGGTCCTCGTCAACCTGGATGACCGTCTTGCCCTTGGTGAGCCCGCCGCCGTCCGAGGTGTACACGTTCAGTGAGGCACCGAACGCGATCACGCAATCCGCCTCGCCGAGCGCGCCTGAGGCGACCGAATGCGACAAGGTGCCGTGAATGCCGATATTGCGCGGATGTCCGCTGAACATTCCCTTGGCCTGAAGCGTGGTCGCCAGCGGGGCACCCAGCCGGTCCGCGAGCGCAATCAGCGCCTCTTTGGCGTCGGAGTCGACTGCACCGCGCCCGGCCAGAACGACGGGACGACGGGCGCCGACGAGCGCTCCGACGGCGACGTCGAGTTGTTCTTCGGTGGGCGCTGCGGGGCTGGCCCTGACCGGCAACGGGATACCGGCCGGCTCGGGAACTGTCACCTTGAGCATGCTGAAGGGAATGTCGAGCACGATCGGTCGACGCTCCCCCACGGCACGCTGCATCGCGCGAGTCATATCGCGCAGTGCGCTGCCAGGACGATAGATGGTCTCGAAGCCAGCGCCGGCTGCCTGGGCTACGGCGGCGATATCGACCTTCTGGAAGTGTGTCGCCTCCAACGGGGTCTCACCGGCGAGCAACACCACGCTGCTGCGGGCACGTACCGCCTCCACCAGGGAGGTCATCGTGTTGGTCAGCGCGGGGCCGTGGGTCACCGATGCGATGCCCGTTTTCCCGGTGAGCCGGTAGTAAGCGTCGGCCGCACCTACCGAACTGCCTTCGAACGCCACGGGCAAGTAACGGTGTCCCTTGTTCTGGTAGGTCGCCAGGTACAGCATGTTGGCGTCCCCCATCAGACCGAACACCGGCGAACCCTGTGCGCCCAGGAAGTCCGCAACCAGTTCGTGCAGCTCCATCGCCGTCCCCTTCACTACCTCATTCGACTGCGGTACATGTATGTAGCAGTCACTCTAAATGCGTGTGGCGCACATTACCTCACGCAGGATGACGGTACGGAGTTGCCGGGGTCTTGTCCACGACTCCCGCCGAACGAGTCGCCCCGGCCGTTTGGCCGCCTGCATTCCTACTGTCCAGTACACCCGCGAGCACCTCGAAATCAGGCCGATCGCGCGGTGACCCGCTCGTCGAGAGCGAAGTGAGCGCGCACCTGGGTGCCTGGCGTTTCAGTCCGCGCACGTACCTGAAAATCGCCACCATGCCGAGCCGCCCGCGAGCACATGCCGCGCAGACCAGAGCGACCGGTACCCGCGCCTGATGGCGTGAAGCCGACACCGTCGTCAACCACGTTGACGACCAGCGCGCGCCGGGTCTGCTCGATCGACAGTTCGACCCAGATGCAGCGGGCCTGCGCATGCTTCACCACGTTATTCATCGCTTCCTGCACAAGCCGGTACGCGTCTGCGGCGACTTCGGTCGGCAGACGACTCAGGTCCGATTCGGTGTGCACTGCGATTTCCAGGAGCGTCACTAAGTTGGCGACCGGAGCCTCGCCAGGATCATGACGCCATCGATTCAGAATCGCGGTGGCATTCCGCTCGCCCAGCATCGGCGCCCCGACCGCGCATGCATGCCGGCGTATTGCGGAACTTCAATGGGAACCCGGCGATGATGACGCCTTGATCGCTGCCTGGTTGCCCTACCTCGACGGGCATCTCGCGAACCTTCACGTGCGGGTCATCGAAGACGGCGTCGATGTGGTTGACCGGCCCGATCGGGATGCGCCCGCCCTGCGCATCCAGCAGATCGGCGTTGCGCTGCTGCCGAAGCCAGGGCAGGAGCAACCTCCCGAGAACGGCACGATTCTCGACCCTCTGAGCATTCGTTGCATATCAGGGATCCACCGCCCGGTGGCCTCGTCCACGTACTCGACCAGATTCACCTGGGCAACGACATCGAACGCGGGCCACTGCGCGAACGGGGCTTTCGCCCGACTGCATGGCGTTCACCGCAGCCACGGTTGGCGCGTTTCCGCCTACGTAGAAGCGGTTCAGAAAGCGATCGGTGGACGGACCAGTGCAGGTTCGCACACCTGGCGCCCAGGACTTCGAGAGAGCATCGCCTTCGATTTCAACGCTGGTCAGGTGAGTGAACGTGCCCCTCGAACTCGTCGATCCTTGGCAGGTCCGGGAGTTTCGGCAGGCTCTGACGTCCGCACGCCGTGACGAAGAAGTCGGCGGTCAGCGTGTAGTTTGATCGGTGTGGATACGCTACAGAAGTTTGTCGCTGTCCCACTCGGCCTTCGTGATGGATGTCTGGAAACAGGCCTCGTCGTATAGCCCGTACTTCCGTCCGAGACGTTGGCTCACCTCGAGCAGTTCGCTGGCGTACGAGTAACGGTGCATCGGCGCGCGGCTAAGTTCTTCCAGCAGCGGTACGTAGATGGCTGTCTCGAGATCGCACATCGCACCCGGGTAGCGATTCCACTACCAGGTTCCGACGTAGAGCGACGTACCTCCGGGCCGGATACGCCGATCACGCTCGGCGTCGTACTGCTTTTTCAGGGCTTCAGCATCACAGTCGAGCAACCCTGACAGGTCGATGTTCGTCACGCGGTCTCACAGTTCTATCGGGCTCATGCTTGAGATCTAGTCAAGTCCGACCAACTCGATACCGACAGCGTTGTTTGTTGCGATCAGTCGCGACAAATGTCGCGTAGTAGGTCGGTCACGACAACCGTTGGCCTGACGCCTGTCGTGACCGACGCGGGGCTATCCCTCTCGGCAGCGGCTACGTACATAACGAGCAACCGACTCGAGTGCGCGGCGCCCCTCGGGCAACCGCGATTCGAAGAATGGCAGTACATGTAGCCCATGCGGCCAGACGTCCAGATCGACGCTCACCCCCGCCTCGCGCGATCAGTATTGAGTCATTCAGCAGGACCACATCGGCACCCACTTGCACATGCATCGGTGGTAGCCCGCTCAGATCCGCGAACACCGGCGATGCACGAGGTTCGGTCGGACCCGCGCCGTCGAGGTACGCGTCCGCATACCTACGCGCGATCGTCAGCGACACAATCGGATCGTCGTCGGCCCGCGTCAGGTAGGAACCAACGCCGACGGAAAGGTCTATCGTGCAACGCCACATCCGGTTGGCGTTGAACGCGGTCGAGTACTAGCCCGAGAAGCGCGCAAGCCAATCAGCAAAGCGCAGTCCGGTGATTCGCTCGTACGCCTCGATGTACTTCGCGCGCGTCGCTGTCACCACGACTTCCGGCAACGCCGGCGGCTGCAAGGCACCGTCCCAACCGGAGGGTCCCATCAGCCAGTCGCGCACGTACTGCTTGTCGTAGGACGGCTGCGACCGTCCCGGCTGGTACTGGCTTGCCGGCCAGAATCGGGACGAGTCAGGTGTCAGCACCTCATCGGCCAGGACGAGACGGCCCTGACTGTCGTGGCCGAGTTCGAGCTTGGTGTCAGCCACGATCACGCCGTTTCGGCGAGCGATCTGCAACCCGCGTTTGTAAACCCGTAGCGTGACGTCGCGCAGTTCGGACGCGAGCGCCTCGCCGTGCACACTCGCCACGTGCTCGAACGAGACATTCTCGTCGTGATCGCCGATCTCCGCCTTCGTGGCGGGAGTGAAAATCGGTTGCGGTAGTTCGCTTCCATCAACGAGTCCGGCGGGCAACGGCACGCCGCACACATTTCCTGCCGCGTTGTACTCCTTGAGCCCCGAGCCAGTCAGGTAGCCGCGCGCGACACACTCAACGGGGACCATCGACAGCCGACGCACCAGCATCGAGCGTCCCCGCACCGAAGGAGGGATGCGCTCGTCATCGACGGCCACGAGGTGATTGGGGACGACGTCCGCCAACTGCTCGAACCACCAGGTCGACAGCGCGGTCAGTACCGCCCCCTTATCCGGTATCGGGGTATCCAGAATGTAGTCGTACGCCGAGATCCGGTCGCTGGTCACGAACAGCAGGTGCTCGTCGTCCACCTCGTAAATATCGCGAACCTTGCCGGACGCGATGTGTTTCAGATCCAGCTCACTCATTGGTTACTCCTCCACCGGAACCCCTGTAGGCCACTACGCTATCGGCCGACGGATGACCCTAACGTGCGCCCCTACACGATGCGAACGCGGTGCGTTCGAGGCGCTAACTGTTCGGCGACGCGTCCGCCGCAGCACCGGTGAACGGTTCAGCCGAGCGTGAGTTCAGCCGTATCCGAGCAGGTCGACCTCGTGGCGGGCAGATCTACTTATCGGCTCACGGGATCAGAACGGCGCGGCCGCTGACCGCACCAGCCTCCAGGTCAGCGAACGCCCGCAGCCCATCGGCGAGTGCGTACCGTTCGGTCTGCACCGCGATCCGCCCGGCACGCGCCAAGTCCAGCACCTGACGCTGGTCGGCGCGCGTGCCGCCGTACGAGCACCGCACGTCTACGCCCCACGGCAATACATCGGTCGCGGCACTCGCGCTGTAGGTGAAACTGCCCGCGCCCAGGCCGACAAACCGCAGCGCCCCGTCTGGAGCAATGAGGCGAGTAGCGATGTTCACGGTTGGCTGAATACCCACGAAGTCGAACACGGCGTCCGCCCCGTAGCCTCCGGTCAGTTCCAGCACCTCCTCCGCGGCATCCATGCTGAGGAACCTGTCATCCGCGCCGTGTGCGAGGTCAAGTTTCTGCTGGTCGACGTCCACGGCCACGATCCGGGCATCACTGGTGGCCCGCAGTATCTGCAAGCCCATATGCCCAAGGCCGCCCACGCCGATGACCACCGCGGTAGACCCGGCGGTGAGCCGGTGCCGGGCCCCGTTGATCGCGTGCATCGGAGTTAATCCGGCATCAGCGAGCGGTGCGGCGGTGACGGCGTCCAGCCCGTCGAGCGGTTCGAGGAAGCGCGCCTTTGCCTTGATGTACTCGGCCATCCCACCGTCCGGGCCGAGTCCGGGGCAAGGCGGCATCCCGTACCGACCGCCGGTCGTGATGCACACATTGTCGCGACCGGCAACGCACGGACGACACTGACCACAGGCCCAAATCAGATACACCAGGACGGCATCGCCCGCTGTGAAACTGTCGATGTCTGCGCCCGTTGCGGCCACGTGACCGGCAGTCTCGTGGCCGAGCGTCAGCGGGATGGCTGGATACGCTGGATGATGTAGAACGTGCAGGTCCGAATGGCACAATCCAGCGCCAGCCACCTTGACCAGAACCTCGTCAGGCTCGATCTCGGGTACCGATACGTCGTTGATGTCAATCTGGCCGGGGGATGTGAGCTGAAGCGCCTTCATGAGTCGACTCTAGCGAGCCGGACGGGTCCGCCGCGACTACCCGCCGTGACCCGCCACCGGCTGGTCGCGCACACCGGCGGCGTGCACCACCTCCACCGCGCCGTTACCTCGCTCGTGTCGATGACGGGTTGGGCGCTAGGACAAGCGCGTGAGGCTGCGCAGATCGCTCAGCTCTCGCAACACCGTCGGCTCTCCCGCGGACGACAGGTCAGGCATGAACCGCTCCGGGTCTACCAGCACGATGTCGATTCCCTCGAGCGCGAATCGTCTCATTCCCTCAGCCAACATCCGCTGCGCGACGTCGTTCAGCGACGAAACCCGACGCAGATCAATCACCACCTGCTCGTGCTTGTCATCATCCTCGGCCAATAGCCGCAGCACCCGTTCGGCGCCGCTGAACTGGATCGCACCTTGCAGACTGCACACCCGGATCGTCCCGCCGCGCGGCGAGCGCAACACCCGATCACGTCGTACGACCGCCCTCGCCGGTTCGGCACCCTCCATAATGTGCATGCCCATATCGCGCGACATCCGGTCGCACAATCGAACGCCTCGCAGGCTGTTGCCGTGTTCATCGAGGCGCGGTGAGAACGTCGCGATGCCGACCTGGCCCGGCAGGACGCCGAGGATGCCGCCGGCCACGCCACTCTTCGCCGGGAACCCCACATTAGACATCCAGTCACCAGCTGCGTCATACATCCCACAGGTCATCATCACGCTGAGTACCTGACGCACCACCGGCGGCGCGACAACTTGCTCGCCGGTGACCGGCTGGACGCCGCCGTTGGCGAGCGTCGCACCCATCAGCGCCAGATCGCGCAGCGTGACATTGATCGAACATTGCCGCGTGTAGCCCTCGACGATCTGCAACGGGTCGAACATGAACACGTCGTAACTGCGCAGCATGTTGGCGATAGCGCGGTTGCGGTAGGCCTCGCTCAGTTCGGATTGGTACACCGCCTCATCGACCTCGAGAGTTCGCCCCGCGAATGCCGACAGCCCGCGGTGCACCTTCGCGAACCGTTCGGTCGGTGAAGCGGCGGGCCCACCGATCAGCGCGTGCGTGGTCAGCGCACCGGCGTTGATCATCGGATTCAATGGACGCCCCGACCCCTTCTCCAGCGACAACTCATTGAATGCTTCGCCGCTGGGCTCGACCCCAACGCTGCGCAGCACGTGGTCGAGTCCGTGCTCATCGATCGCGAGCGCATAAGCAAACGCCTTCGAGATCGACTGGATCGAGAACGCAAGGTCAGTGTCGC
Organism: Cumulibacter sp.; assembly: GCA_047975195.1. Classification (GTDB taxonomy): domain Bacteria; phylum Actinomycetota; class Actinomycetes; order Mycobacteriales; family Antricoccaceae; genus Cumulibacter. The sequence goes on from JBKEDB010000093.1 coordinate 19,778, forward strand.
CCGCGCCGTACACCACACCATCTATGGTCGATACACAGACGCCAAGCCGATCAGGGTCAGCGTTGGCGAGTTCGGGGATATAAGCGGCATTCGCTCCAGGATTGTCTGCACCGCACACGTGCAGGATCTCGGTCAGGTAGTCGGTGACAGGGGTCTGCATCAAGAACTCCAGCCGGGTCGCGGAATGTGCGGTGGACTATCGATCGCGTCGAATCAGCACCGAGCGCCATACGGCAAACTTCAGGACGTGGCGACACGCTGTTCGTACGGCACCTCATGCATAATCACCCGCACCTCGTCGCCGACCCTGATCGTGCCCTCGGTACGCGGGATCGAGTTGACCGCGAACATGATCTCTTGCCCGCCGCCGATCTGCGGCAGCACTCGTCGCTGGCCGAGCGCGTGCAACGGCTGCTTGCCCTTGTCCAAACTCTCCGGGTCGATCGTGATCATCACGCACCGCCCGGACAGCTTCACCAAGTCGATCACGACGTCGCCGATCTGGATCATCGCGATGTCGTCCTCGACGAACGGTTCGGGGAGCCCGTCCAGGACGATCGATGGCCGGAACCGTTCCATCCCGACCGGCTCGTCCAACCACCGGTTCACCTCTGCCAAAGACTGCGTCGACGCCACGGTCAGCGGATAACCGTCGGCGTACATCGTCTGACCGCCGCCGACACCGGTGGCGCGGCGATGTCGACGCGGGAAGCGCACGACCCGCACCTCACGTCCGACAACGTCGGTGACGATCGCCGCTGCCGCATCACCCTGGTCTTCCCCGAGGCCCTGCCAAGAGAACACATTGGCCGGCCGGATGTTGCCTGTCGGTTCGCAAGCCGCGACGACGCGCGCGGAGTCCACGAGCATCAGCGGCGGAACTTCACGCGCGGTGACCAGCGTCCCGTCCGGATCGATCACCATATATTCACGGTCTCCGCGGATCCCGTTGGCGAGGACATCCGCCTCGGTCATCTCAATCCGCCGACCCGACTTCAGCGGGTAGCGGAACAGCGCCGAGACCGTGACCGTCACGACAACTCCGCGAGCCGCTCGAACGTGCCGGCGAGACGATCGACGTACCGCTGCGGGTCGCAGACGTGATCGAGGCGGGCCTCGTCAAGCGTCTTGTCCGCCGCCGACGCCGCCGTACGCAAGGTCTCGCGGAACGGCGTACCGGTGTTCCAGGTCTCCATGGCTGCCCCCTGCACCAGAGCGTACGCGTCCTCGCGCGACATTCCGGCTTCCACAAGCTCCAGCAGTACGACAGAGGTATAGATCAGCCCGCCGGAAGATTCCAGGTTTGCGATCATCCGATCGCGGTTCACGATCAGACCCGAGGCCAGTCGCGTGGCGATATTCAGCATGTAGTCGACGGTGATTGATGCGTCCGGCAACGCGATGCGCTCGACCGAGGAGTGCGAAATATCGCGTTCGTGCCACAACGGAATGCCCTCCATCACCGGTGTGGTGTAGCCGCGCACCAGTCGAGCAAGCCCAGCCAGGCGTTCGGAGATGATCGGGTTCTTCTTGTGCGGCATCGCCGAAGAACCCTTCTGCCCCTTACCGAATGGCTCCTGCAACTCGCGGACCTCGGTGCGCTGGCCGTGCCGCACCTCCAGTGCGAACGTCTCCAGCACGGTTGCGATGATCGCCAGCGCGTTCACCCATTCGGCGATTCCGTCGCGAATGATTACCTGCGTGGAAACTGGGCTCGGATTCAGACCGAGGTTCTCCGCGACCTGCTTCTCGATATCCGGATCGATGTTCGAGTAGGTCCCGACCGCACCGGAGATCGCAACCACGCCGACCGCCTCGCGAGCACGTAGTAGCCGATCTCGCGAACGCGCTAAGGCGAAGGTGATGTCGGCGACCCGATGGCCCCACGTGTCCGGTTCGGCATGGATGCCGTGGGTGCGTCCGACCTTGATGGCGTCCCTATGTTCCAGCGCGTGATCACGCAGGACGACGATCAGGTTGTTGAGCTTGCCGAGGATCTCGTCGGTGGCCTCGGTGAGGACGACAGCGAGCGCGGTATCGAGCAGGTCCGAGCTGGTCATACCGAAATGCACGTAGGCCGCGGCCTCGCGCGGCGTGGTGTTGTCCGCCCACGCGGTCAGGAACGCGATCACGTCATGCTGCGTGGTCTTCTCGATCTCGTCGACGTCCTTCGCGTTCGGCGGCGGCGCGTTACGGACCGGCTCCACGCTGTCGGCGGGTACGGTTCCGGCGGCGGCGTGCGCAGCGAGGACCTCCACCTCGACCTTGCACCACACCTCATACTTGTGCGCATCGCTCCAGATCCGGCCCATTTCGGGGAGGGTGTAGCGCTCAATCACGCGGGGCTCCTTCGTCGTACGGTCGCGGCTTCCTGCGATTCTTCCCTATCGGCGCCACCCTCGGCAGACCCGGTCGGCACCGAGGAGATGCCGACGTGGCGCGGCGGCGGTCTACGCCGTACGCCGCGTGTTCGACCGCGTGGCATCGCGGTCGGAGGTGGCGCGCCCATAGACTTCGGAGGGGTCATACCCATCGATGACGGGAGTCGGAAGTGCCACGTTCGAACGACGCGCCACAGAGCGAGGGTCCCGCGCCGAAGAGCGAGGCTCGCCCAGAACCGACAACCAATCCCGTGCACCTTCCGTGGCCGAAGCGAGACTCCGACCTCGTCACACCCAGCCTGAACGCCATGGCCAACTGGGCCTGGCGTTTCCTCGTTATCGTCGCTGCCCTGTGGGTGCTCGCTTACGTCCTCGGGTTCCTCTCCACAGTAACGATCCCGCTGGCCATCGCGGTGCTGCTCGCCGCGATGCTGATGCCGGCGAAACGCTGGCTCTTGCGACACCGGATGAACCCCATGTTGGCCACCATCCTGGTCTTCGTCGGCGGTCTGGCGCTCGTCATCGGCCTGATCACGTTGGTGGTTCAACAATTCGTGCAAGGCGCGCCTGAGCTCGCCGAGCAGGCCGCCGGCGGTCTGGACAAGATCCTCGACTGGTTGGCCGGCCTCGGATTGCAGATAAGCGACGCCCAACTCACCGGTTGGTTCGAATCCGCCACGGACTGGATCAGTGACAACTCAGACAAGATCACCTCGGGAGCGTTGAGTACCGCTGTTTCCGCCGGACATTTCCTGGCCGGATTCCTGCTCGCATTGTTCAGCTTGTTCTTCTTCCTGAAGGACGGCGCCAAAATCTGGAGCTGGCTGCTGCAGTTCGTTCCCGCCCAGTCCCGAGGCGCCGTCGACGGCGCAGCCGAACGGTCGTGGGCGACGCTCGGCAGTTACGTCAGAGCCACAGCGCTGGTGGCGCTGGTCGATGCCGTCGGGATCGGCATCGGCCTGCTCATCCTGCAGGTCCCGTTCGTCGTCCCGCTCGCGGCGCTGGTCTTCCTTAGCGCGTTCATGCCCATGATCGGCGCCACGCTCTCGGGGGCCGTAGCGGTGCTGATCGCGATAGTCACGGTGAACCCGCTGACTGCGCTGCTCACCATCGGCGTCGTGGTGCTGGTGCAGCAGCTCGAATCGCACTTCCTCCAACCGCTGCTGCTCGGTAAGGCCGTCGAGGTCCACCCGTTGGCGGTCATTCTGTCTATCGCCGCCGGAGCGCTGATCGCCGGAATCACTGGCGCACTGCTCGCGGTGCCGATCGCCGCTGCAGCGAACTCGGCGTTGAAGTTCCTGCGTCGGGAGCCGGCACCCCTCGATAGCGAAAACACGCGTGACACTTCGACGGACGCCACGCAGGATCTGTAGTAGACAGGACAGCACAGAGATCGATCGACGCTGATGACGCGTGCCGAGTCGAGGAGGCTCATGTGGCGCATTCACAGTTCAAACTGAGCCTGCCATCGACGTGGACGACGATCGACGCCGTCGGTGACAGCGTGACCGAGGCGATCCGTTACGGCACCGACCTACGTCGCGATGCCGTACTGCGCCTGGAGAGCCGGACTTTCTCCGGACATCTCTCGGCCAGTGACGCCGCGGACCTCACCATTGGCCGACTGTGCGCGCAGAACCCGCAGATGCAGGTCTCGCAGACCAGCAACCGTGACTACGGCAGCAGCAGCCAGGCGGTTCGCATCGTCGTTGACGGGTCACAGGATCCGCCGATCGCGACCGCGTTCGTGATGATCGCCGAGAAGCCCGAGAATGTTCGGCATCGCGTCGTGCCCACCGTGATTATTCAGTGGGCCGCCCCGGACGCCGGAACCCTAGGGCCGGAGTTTGATCACGTCATCAGTTCGTTTAGGTTCACCCCGCCCGCACCTTTGGGCGAATAGGCAATATTTCACGGCCGTAGAGCCACCGTGCTCGACGCTGATGAGGAGACTGAGTGAAGCAACTGATCATCCTGCGGCATGCCAAGACCGAGGCGACGGCCGCCGACGATTGGCACCGCAACCTGACCGGTCGCGGCCGCGCGCAAGCACAGTCGCTCGCGCCGACGATCGCCGCGCTGAACCTGAACGATCTCGTGGTGTACGTGTCGACCGCGCTACGCGCGATGCAGACCTGGGAGGAGATCGCGCCGGCGCTCGGTGGCGATATCGACGTACGGCCGACGAATGACCTCTACGTCTTCGACGCCGAGGACGTACTCCAAGTCATCAGAGGCGTCGATGAGAACGTGAACAGCCTGATGATCGTTGGTCACAACCCCGGCTTGAGTCACCTGACGTCGATGGTGTGCGGCGAAGGACTGCCCAATGACCGGGCAGTAGCCAAGAATGGCGAACTGCGTACGTGCCGCGGCGTACTGCTCGAGTACGACGGTCAGTGGAGCGAGTTGTACTTGGAAGACTGCGGTGTCGTCTCCTATCTATCCCCCACCGTCGATTAACCAGTCATCGCTTGTCATCTCGCCGTCCCGCCGCTGCCGGACCAGCCCCCAGATCGTTGGTCGATGATTGGACATTCCCCAGCCCACTGGACGTCGACCGCAGGACTGACGCCCTACTGCAGGTCGCTAGGCGCTGGGCATCTCCTCGTTGGCCGCCTTGCGCAACTTGTGCTTCTCGATCTTGTTCGTCGGCGTTTTCGGTAGTTCCGCGATCAGACGGTACTGCCACGGCCGCATGAACTTTGGCATGTTCGCTTCGGCGTACGCCCGCAAGGACTCGTCGCTGGGCTCCTCGCCCGGCGCGGGCTGGATGAACGCAACAATCTCGTCCTCGTCCGAGCGCGGACTTGGCACCGCGACAACTGCCGCGACCTCGACCTGCGGATGACCGGAAAGAATCTCCTCGACGTGCACGCTGGAGATGTTCTCGCCACGCACTCGGATCCGGTCTCCGAGCCGGTCCAGGAAGAAGTAATACCCCTCGTCGTCCTGCACCGCCGAATCGCCAGTGTGAAACCACTGGTTACGGTTCGCTTCCAGCGTCTTATCCGGTTTGCCGAGATATTCGTCGTACAGCAGGTACGGCAGTTTCTGCCGAATCGCCCAATGCCCGGCCACGCCCGGCGCACAGGGTTGATCATCCTCATCGAGCACGGCGCACTCAAAGAACGGCACCGGCAGCCCCATCGCGGCCTTGCGGGTGACCTTGTCAGCGGGCAGCACACATATTCCATGCGCCTGCGCTTCGGACCGCAACTGAGCCTGGGTCTTACCGCGGAACAGCTCGTCAGGAGTGCCCGCACCGGGCGCACACTCCTCCAAGATGACGACGCAGGGGCAACCGGACTCGGTCTGCCCGAATCCGGCGCTGACCGAGTCGATACCAAATCGGGTCGCAAACTCACGATGGCGCACCGGCAGCGGTTGCATATGCGCCTTGTTCAGCGTGTTGCGACGATCGTCGGAACACGCTGGATTCGCCAGTAGCCAGGGGATCATCACGTCCAGGATGATCGCGCTGGTGCACGACTGCGCAGCGATGCGCGACCAGAACTCCGACGGCGAGAACCTGTCCCACAGCGCAACCGATGCGCCGGCCCACAAGGCCATCGCGACGTTCGCGTACGCACCCCCGACGTGATACATCGGCAGGTCGTTGTAGACAACGTCCTGCGGTGTCAGCCGACTGCGCATGACCCAGGTGTACTGGTTGATCCAGCGGTGCGGGTGAAGCACCCCCTTCGACGGCCCAGTCGTGCCCGAGGTGTAGATCAAGCTGCACGGCGTCCGAAACGTGATCTCAACCTTCGGACGGGTCGCGGGCCGCTCGAGTACCGCCGCGTCATCAGCCGGCATCGGCAAGCCGTCTGGTGCCGCACCGGCGATCAGCACCTGCGGGCGTACGGCGAGACCCTCCCACACGGCCGCAACCCGATCGATCAGCGAATCTTGGCACAGCAGCATTACCGGTTTCGCATCATCGAGGGAGTACGACAACAACTGACCGGCGTACTGAAAGTTGATTGGTCCGTAGATTGCAGCGGCCTTCCAGATCCCGAACATCCACACCGTCGCGGCGAACGGATCGGTGGCCAGCACACTCACCACGTCGCCCGCTTCGACCCCGCGAGCGCGCAGATTGCCGGCGATCGCGTCCGAACGCGCGGCCAGTTCGCGATAGGTCAGCCGCATGCCCGTCGGGCCGTAGATCACCGCCGGCGCGTCGGGTCGCTGCTCAGCGTGCCGATCCAGCGCCTCGATGATCGTGGCGCCGTCCGACTCCAGCATTGCCGTCAGTTCAGCGGTCTGCATCGCGGTCGGCTTGGCGGCGCCCACGCTCGAGTCGGTCATGGCCGAGCTCCGAAACTCGGCCGCCCCACCAAACGAGGCAGCACCTGGTAGGCGTCAAGCACCCAATCGCACAGCAGTGCGCGAGTCTCGCGCGGGTCGATCACATCGTCCACTCCGAACCGCTCGGCGGTGCGCAGCGGCGTACGGATCTTTTCCAACCGCTCGTTGATGTCGTCCAGCAGCGCGACCGGGTCGTCGGAGGCCTCGAGCTCGGCGCGGTACGCCGCCTCGACACCACCTTCGACCGGCAGCGATCCCCAGTCACCCGACGGCCACGCCCACTGGGTGATGTGTCCGTGCCGGTTGACCTGGCCGGCCCCGCCGACCCCGAACACGCGGCGCACGACGACCTCCGCGACCGGAACATTCGCCTGGTACGCCGCCGTGATCGCACGCGCGCCATCGCGGATCGCCCCGGTCTGCTCGGCGGCCAGGCCGATCGCCAGGCCGGCCTGGTCGGTGAGCGAGACGACCGGCAGGTGGAACGTGGTGCATAGATCAAACAGGCGAGTCATCGCCTTCGCGCCGGTCGCGGTGACCGCGGCCCCCTTGTACGGGTCAGTCGCAACCACGCCCACGGGGTGACCGTCAAGTCGAGCGAGCCCGGTCCACACCGAGCCGCCGTACTCGGCGTAGGTAAACACCGAACCCGCATCGAAGACGCCGTCCAGCAGCGTCTTCACCTTGTAGACCTTGCGGCGGTCACGCGGCACGAGCGAAAGCAGCGCCTCGTCGGCGCGATCGACCGGGTCATCGTTGTCGATGACTGGCGGCACTTCATAGACGGACGACGGAAGGTAGGACAGGAACCGGCGAATTTCGGTGAACGCTTCCTCCTCTGAGGACACCCACCTTTCAATCGCGCCGTTTCGGGCGTGCACCGCGAACCCGCCGAGTTCTTCCTTGTTCAGGTCGGCGCCAGTCGCGTGCAGCACTACCGGCGGCCCGGCGACGAAGAGCTGCGCCTGTTTCTTGACGAAGATCGCCAGGTGCGACATCGCCATCCGGCCGGCCCCGAGGCCAGCGACAGGGCCGCCGCCGTACGCGACCACGGGTATGACGGAGAGGTTATCGACGACGAGGTCCCACCCGGGGTTGGCCGGTACGTACGTGTACCCGTCGGTCTCCAAGACCTTGACCGAACCACCACCGCCGGTACCTTCGATGAGTCGCACAATCGGCAGTTGCATCGCATTCGCGATCCGCTCGGCGTGAATCTGCTTGCCCTTGATTCCCGCGTCAGAGGCGCCACCGCGCACGGTGAAGTCGTCGCCGCCGACGACAACCTTGCGACCGTCGATGCGGATCGTGCCGAGCACGAAGTTGCTCGAGCGCAAGTCGATGAGGTTGCCGTCCTCGTCGTAGTCGCTGAAACCTGACGTCGCGCCCACCTCTTTGAAGGTGCCTTCGTCGGCGAGCGCCTCGATCCGCTGCCGCACGTTCAGGCGGCCGTTATCGGCCTGGCGCTTGACCTTGACCTCGCCGCCCATCCGCTGGACGAGCTTTTTGCGCTCGGCGATCTGCTCTACTTCACTGGACCAATCGGCACTCGACACACGAACTCCCTCATCAGGCGAATGATTTCCCTGGGCTCAAGTGATACCAGAGCGGAGTCAGATCGACGTGGTGTCGACCACGACGCGGGATACATCCGAGGGACTTCCCTCACGCGTGAGGACCGTGTCACCGGTTAGGGGACGGCGATGTCGCCTCGTTCGGCCTTCGCCGCGATATCCCGGCGGTAGTGCGAGCCGGGGAGGTGAATCGCGTCGAGTTGGCGGTACGCACGCGCGCGGGCATCGGCCAGATCGTGGCCCACAGACACGACGCTCAGTACGCGGCCACCGGCAGAGACCACCTGATCGCCATTGGTCTTGGTACCGGCGTGCAGGATCAGCGTGCCCGGTACCGGACCGCCCTCGACCACGATCGGGTCGCCGGCACGCGGTGCCGAGGGGTACCCGTCCGCGGCCAGTACGACGGTCACGCTGGCGCCGTCGCGCCACGTCAACGGCAGTTCTTCAGCCAGACGACCATGCGCTGCGGCATCCAGCAACTCTCCTAGTGGCGAGGTCAGCATCGCCAGCACTGACTGGGTCTCCGGGTCACCGAAGCGGGCGTTGAACTCAACCACGCGAGTGCCCTTCGACGTCAACGCCAGTCCGACGTACAGGACACCGACGAACGGCGTACCGCGGCGACGCATCTCGTCGATCGTCGGCTGGGCGATGTCGCGGACGACCTCCTCGGTGAGGTTCGGCGGCGCCCAGTCCAGCGGCGTGTACGCGCCCATGCCGCCCGTGTTCGGACCTTCATCGTTCTCGCCGACACGTTTGAAATCCTGCGCGGGGCGCAGCGGCACCACCGTGGCGCCGTCGGTGATACAGAACAACGACACCTCCGGGCCATCGAGGTACTCCTCAACGAGGACCCTCGATCCGGCGTTAATGCAAACTGACGCGTGCGCGAGCGCTGCATCCCGGTCGTCGGTGACGATGACGCCCTTGCCAGCAGCCAGCCCGTCGTCCTTCACGACGTGCGGCGCGCCGAGTTCATCCAACGCTGCCGCGACGGCGTCAAGGTCGGCGCAACTGTGCGCGGCCGCAGTAGCAACGCCTGCGGCCGCCATAATCTCCTTCGCGAACGCCTTGGAACCCTCCAGTCGCGCTGCAGCGGCGGAAGGGCCAAAGCAGGCGATCCCGGCCTCCGCTAGCGCATCGGCCGCGCCAGCAACAAGCGGTACCTCCGGACCGATCACCACCAGGTCGACGTCGAGGCGCTGCGCGAGGGCGGTGATCGCGGCCGGGTCGCTGACGTCCACGGGTTCAGTCGCGGTATCGACCGCGATTCCAGCGTTCCCGGGCGCGCAGCACAAGCCGTCGACCGACAGATCGCGCTCGAGTGCGACGACGAGCGCGTGCTCACGGGCTCCTGAACCAATAACTAGAACGTCCACGCACTCAGCCTACTGGTTGAGATCTGGCTGGATCGGGTCGCCGTCATGCTGCTTGTCGCGCGCGAAAGCGCCCCGCACGCGGCCCGCTCCACCACGGCTGATCTGCAAATAACGCAGCGAAAACAGCTGGGCATCGATCTATAGGCGATGCCTACCCATTTTCGCTGCGTTATTTGCGGCGCAGGCGCGTGCAGCGACTTCTGAGCGGACGCGAGGCGCAGGCGCGCCCGCCCGGAGCGGACGCGCGGGAGCCTAGAAACGGCAGCGGGCCCCCTCCGAAACCGGAAGGGGCCCGCTTACTAGCTAGGTGCTAGTTGATGACCGTGATGTTCGAAGCCTGCAGACCCTTCGGGCCCTGCTCGACGTCGTACTCAACTTTGTCGTTGTCGTTCAGCGAGCGGTAGCCGTTAGCGTTGATCGCCGAGAAGTGCGCGAACACATCGGCCGAGCCATCGTCGGGCTGGATGAAGCCGAAGCCCTTGTCAGCGTTGAACCACTTGACGGTGCCAGTAGCCATTCTTTCCTGTCTTCCTTGGACGTGCACGGCCCGCTTTTCGGACCGCTGGAGCAGCTGTGATGCTTAGGACGTCTTGCCAGGACAACAGGAGGGCAACCGCCGTACCGCTGCAACAACAAAACCAAAACCTCAACAACTACCCTGAACGCTACCTGTCAACAGCCCGCTATGCCAATGCCCTAGTTGCTGGTGCCTGAGGTCACACCCAGGTCGTAGGCTGTTGCGATGCCCAACGCGAGAGGGAAACACCGATGGCACATCCGCTTCTAGCGTGGTCCGAAGACGGCACTGCGGACGGTCCGCCCGTGCTGATGGGCTCCTCACTCGGCGCCACCCGCGCCATGTGGGATCCCGGGCTGGGCACACTCAACGCAATGCGCGTGATCCGGTTCGATCACCTTGGCCACGGTGCCTCAGCGGTGCCGCCGGGCCCGTACTCCATGCAGCAACTCGCCGACGCAGTCCTGCAACTGATGGATCACCTGGGTATCGAGCGCGCCTCGTACGCCGGACTGTCCCTCGGCGGGGCGCTTGGCCAATATTTGGCCATCCATCATCCCGAACGCATCGAGCGATTGGCCCTGCTCGCCACGGCAGCACATTTCCCAGACGAAGCGAGCTGGCGTGAGCGCGCCGCCGCTGTGCGTCGCGACGGCACCGCGGCTGTCGCTGACGGCGCGATGCCACGCTGGTTCCCGGATTCCTATCGCGCACAACACCCCGGGGCGATCACGCAGTGGCTGGAGATGATTCGCAGCATCGACGCCGAGGGATACGCCGGGTGCTGTGAAGCACTTGCGGGTTTCGACACCCGCGATGCGTTGGGCGCGATCACCGCGCCGACGATCGCCATCGCCGGCGCGGATGATCCGTCCACGACTCCTGAGACGATGCGGGTGCTCGCAGCAGGGATCTCTGGCGCGCGACTGGAAGTTATCGACAATGCGGCGCATCTGGTGAACGTCGCTCAGCCAGAGCAGGTCGGTGCTCTGTTGGCCGCACACCTGAATCCAGGGCAGTGACCGAGGGCCGTCCCCGCGACTTCGTACAGTCGCTCGCCAAAGGCCTGGAAGTAATCGCCTCGTTCACGGCCGAACGTCGCCGGCAGACGCTCAGCGAAGTTGCTCGCAATGCGGGTATGACTCGAGCGTCCGCGCGACGTTTCCTGCTGACGCTCACCGATCTCGGGTACGTCGAACGCGACGGTGACCGGTTTTCTTTGCGCCCTACCGTGCTGCAGATCGGTCGCGCGTACCTTTCGATGCTCACTATGCCCGATATCGCTGAGCCACACATGCGTTCACTGGCCTCGAGAATCGGGCATGATGTCACGCTGGTCGTGCTCGATGGATTGGACGGCGTCGTCGTCGTGGAGTCCGAACCAGGCCGCTCCGCGGACAACTTCGTGCGGGTCGGCGAACGGGTACCGGCACTGTCCTCTGCGTCCGGTCGGGTGTTGTTGGCGCAACTGTCCGAGGAAGACCTGGCGATCCGTACCCGAGGTCAGCACGTACCGCAGCTCACTTCGCACACCCAGCGCGACCTAGCCACGGTCCTGGAAGACGTACGCGCTGCCCGCCGCCGCGGGTACACGATCGTCGACGACGAGTTCCGATCCGGCGTGCAGTCGCTAGCGATGCCGGTATATGCAGGCATCAATCAGCATCCGGCAGCGCTGGTCGTATCCGTGCGCTCGGGCAGGGTCAGCCGCGAGGAACTGGTGAATCGGATGCTGCCGCTGCTGCAGCACACCACCCACCGAATCGAGGCCGATTACACGCGAACGGTGACCGGTTAAGGAATCGCACGAGGGCTTTCTCGCTGCCGACCGACCAACCGTGGCTTCGCAGAACGAGGAGACTTCCAGAGCCTCGGTCGCCCGCCAGGTCGTCGCTAGCCAGATCGGCCCACTCAGGCCGGGTGCTCAGCGATCTCACGCACGCACGGTATGGCTCGCACCTAGATCAAATCGCGGACAATGACGTTCTCTTCGCGCCCTGGCCCGACACCGATGACCGACATCGGAGCGCCACTGAGTTCCTCGAGCCGCTTGACGTAACTCTGCGCGTTCTCCGGCAGCTCGTCGAACGTACGGCAGCCGCGGATGTCCTCGAACCACCCGGGCATCTCTTCGTAGATCGGCTTCGCATGGTGGAAGTCGCTTTGCGACATCGGCATCTCGTCGAACCGCTTGCCATCAATTTCGTATGCCACACAAATCGGCACGGTTTCCAGTGAGGACAGCACATCGAGTTTCGTGAGGAAGAAATCGGTGAGGCTGTTGACCCGCGCGGCGTACCGCGCGATCACCGCGTCGAACCAGCCGCAGCGGCGATCGCGGCCTGTGGTGACGCCAACCTCGCCACCCTGCTTTCGCAGGTATTCTCCCGAATCGTCGAACAATTCGGTCGGGAACGGCCCGGACCCCACGCGCGTGGTGTATGCCTTGAGAATGCCGACACTGCGCTCAATGGTGCGCGGGCCGAGCCCTGATCCCGCGGCCGCTCCACCGGAGGTTGGCGATGACGAGGTCACATACGGGTAGGTGCCGTGATCGACGTCCAGCAGGGTGCCCTGCGAACCCTCCAGCAGGATCCATTCGCCGGCCTCGTGCGCCTGGTTCAGCAGCAGGCGCGTGTCGGTGATCAGCGGCTTGAGTTTCTCGCCGACCTCGAGGGTTTCTTCGACGATCTGCGCGGCATCGAGCGCCTTGCGGTTGTAGATCTTCGTCAGGATCTGGTTCTTCAACTCCAGCGCAGCCTCGACCTTCTGTCCGAGGATGCTCGGGTCCAGTAGGTCCTGCACGCGGACGCCGATGCGCGCGACCTTGTCTTGGTAGCACGGGCCGATACCGCGGCCGGTGGTGCCGATCTTGGCCTTGCCCAGGTAACGCTCGGAGACCTTATCGATCGCGATGTGGTACGGCATGATCAGGTGTGCATCGGCCGACAGCCTGATTCGCTTGACGTCCACGCCGCGCTCGGCCAGGCCCTGCATCTCCTCGACGAGCACGTGGGGATCGACCACGACACCGTTACCGATGACCGGCGTACACCCTGGGGTGAGGATTCCCGAGGGGATGAGGTGCAGCGCGTACTTCTGGCCGTCCGGCGTGATGACCGTGTGGCCAGCATTGTTGCCACCCTGGTATCGGACGACATGGCTGACGCGGCCACCGAGCAAGTCGGTAGCCTTGCCCTTGCCTTCATCGCCCCACTGCGCGCCAATCAGCACTACTGCTGGCATGTGCATCCCTCATTACTCGCCGTCGAGTACGACGCTTGTCGCGCCGCACAACCGTCGTACAGCCTACGGCAGGCGAATTGTAGGTTGAGGCAATATCGATCATTCGAAGGAGCATCCTGGCATGGTCACAGTCATCGAGGACGCCTCAGCGCCGTCCCGACGCTGGGCACAGCACGGGCTTGCGGTGCGCGCGCACTGGGTCACGGCGCCGTCGCGAGACGATGTCCGCGCCGCCCTACGCGAACTGGACGAGGACGGCGTGCTGGTGTGCGGCACGGTGGCAACGCTCAATATCGTCGTGGACGGGCTGCGTCGCTCGGACAGCCTAGGTACGCCGATCGGGTTCCTGCCGTCGATTCCGGCGTCCGGTTCGCACACTCACGAAGTCAACGCGACGCTGGAGTTTGCCGAGCGATTCGCGCTGCCGCAGGGGATCGAGGCGACATTGGCCGCCGAGCCCGTATCGCTGACATTGGCGCGTAACGACATCGGCGGGGTGCTGCTGGGCGAATGTATCTTTGAACGGCCGAAGCTGGCGAAGTTCGGCGCCCAGACCTACCACGACGACACGATGATCGCCGACGGACTGGTCCGCGGATTGTCGGTACGTCCTGAGTATGGCGAAGCGTTGAGATTGCGCGCATCCATCACGCCCGCCAGTGGGCGTAAACGCAGCACGACATCGTATGGCCGAGCCGTGCAGACTGCGAGCGATCCGGTACCGATGTGGGTGGACGGCCGCGATATGGGTGAGGTCACCGGCCGCACTTGGTATGTCGATGATCGCGAACACTGGCTTCTGCGCGGTGCGCGCCGCGAAGCGCCGACCGGACCTGAGCGGCGCGGGTTCTTCGGACGGATGCGGCGGCGGTAGCGGACGACGCGTTGCTATCTTGAGGCGATCGCAACGGGAGGACGCAGATGAGCGCCGGACAACGCATGCTGCAGATGATCCCCGAGTCGATCAGGGGCATGCTGAGGTCGGACGAAATGCCGTTGGCCTACGAACTGGCGCAACAGTTCGGTCAGTCCGACGCGATCGGACGCGAGGAGCCGACGCTTTGCAAATCAGTGAGTTGGTCATTCCAGGCGGTGCTTGACCCGTTCGGCGGCCCGCTGGACGTCAACTCCGATTACATCGGCGGCAAAGTCGCTGGGTTGACTGCCGGGGGGGCGCACATGGCTCGGTCGGGCACCGGTTCACTGTTGCGCTCGAGGCGCCGGGGGCGACTCATCTGCTGCTGACCACGCATCGACTCGCGGTCGTCGGTACTGAATTCGAGAAACTGCTCTCCATGAAGCAACGCGACCTGATCTATTTCAGCGTCGAGCGAGCGGCTGTCGGCTCCATCGAACTAGCACCCCGGCTATGTCAACGCGCCCGGGTACGGATCGAGTTCACCGACGATTCATGGTCGATGGCGATGATGGGGATGTTCTTCACCCGCGCCGCCAACCGGTTCATCGCCGCCCACCAGGACCGATGATCACGGCGACCGATCGTCAGGAACCTCCTGGTCGTGGCCGTTTTCCGCACTGCGAGGCAAAATAATCGCATGAGCACATCGGAGACGAGGGAGATCGAGCGTAAGTACGCCGTTCCCGACGACGCCCCCGTTCCCTCGATCGCCAGTGTCGACGGCGTTGCGGCCGTCGTCGTCCGAGACGCCGTCCTCCTCGACGCACGGTACTTCGATACTCCCGACCTCGCGCTACTGCAGCACCAAATCACCTTGCGTAAACGCATCGGCGGCGGCGACGAAGGATGGCACCTGAAACTGCCGGGGGATGGCTTCCGACGCGAGATCCATCACCGGATCACCTCCTCGGACGTCGTACCTCCGGAGCTCATGGTGTACCTGCACGCGGTCCTGCGCGGGCGGGACGTTATCCCGGTGGTGCAACTGACCACGTCCCGCACGATTCACGAACTACGCGACGCCGACGCCGCGCTACTGGCCGAACTCTGCGATGACGCGGTTACCTCGACGCCGACCATCGCCGCCGTTCCGCGAGCAGCCTGGCGCGAGTGGGAGGTCGAATTACACGACGGATCAGCGGAACTGCTGGACGACGTGGAGGCGATCCTGGTGCACGCCGGAGCGAGCACGGACGTCGGCCCGTCAAAACTCGCCCGCGCGCTGGGACCTGCGTTGCCGGCGTCCGCCCCCGAGCCAACCTGGCCTCGGTCTCCGCGTATCGGAGACGTCGCTCGGCGGTACCTGGTGCGCGAAAGCGCACGACTGACCGATCACGACGCCGGTGTGCGCCTGCATGCCGACGACGCGATCCACCAAATGCGGGTCGCGGCTCGCCGGCTGCGCTCGGTGTTGTCCTCCTACCGCTCGCTGTTCGCGGGCCAGGACGCGCAGGCGTTGCGTATCGAACTCAAGGCGCTCGCGGACAGCCTCGGCGAGGCACGTGACAGCGAGGTCATGTTGGCCCGGCTGCACGCTCTGCTCGATGAGCAGCCGGCCGACCTGGTCCGCGGTCCGGTGCGAGAGCGAATTACCCAAGCGCTCACCGAGCGCTACCACCAAGCACATGCCCAAGCCCTGGTGTTCATGTCCTCGCCCCGCTACTACACGCTGTTGAACAGGCTGGACGGTTTACGGACGGTCGAGTTCACCGACGCCGCCGAAGTAGGCGCCAGCGATGGGCTCGCTGCGGTGTTCGATCGAGACTGGAAGCGAGTACGCCGTGCCGCGCGCGTCGCCGAATCGACCAGTGGCGCCGCACAGGAGGAGGCGCTGCATGACGTACGCAAAGCCGCCAAGCGCCTGCGTTACGGTCTGGATTCAGTCAGCGATGTACTCGGCAAGCCGGCTCGGCGCGCGGCGAAGGCAGCGTCGGCTGTGACGGAGATCCTCGGAGATCACAATGACAGCGTGATCACCTCCGAAGCGATCGCTTCGCTGGCACTGGAGGCGCACGCGCGCGGCGAGGATACGTTCACGTACGGGCGGATGCAGGGTATCGAGTCATCGCGCGCATCGCTGTCGCGCGACGACTATGCCGCCGCCCTGCACACGTTGAACGGACTACGTCTGGAAGGCTGGTCCCGGCTCTAGCAGCTGGACTCGGACGCGCGATCAACCGAGATGGCCGCGGGCCTGCGGGTCCGAGTCGTCGATCAAGGTGGTCAATCGCTCGACCTCGTCGCTCTCGCCAATCTGATCGGCGGCCTGCGCGAGGTAGAAGAAACAGCGAAGAACCCCGCGGTTGGGCTCGTGCGCCCACGGCACACTGCCCCAGCCCTTCCACCCGTTGCGGCGCAGCGCATCCAGGCCGCGGTGATAACCGGTACGCGCGTACGCGTACGCCGCGATGCTCTGCTTCTGGTCAAGTGCAGTTTGGGCAAGATCTGCCCATGCGGCTGAATCTGTGGGGTGCGCGGCAGCGATCTGCTCGGCGCTCGCACCGCCTGCCCGCATCTGTTCCGCGGCGTCGTTCCGCGGAAGTGTGGTGGCGGGTGGCTGGGCCATAAGATCTTCACCGATTGACATACTGCGATCCTGCCACGGTGTCGCCGTGTGGCGCCGCTACCCCGCTACTCACTGAGGCGGATCCAACTCCACGACGCGTCCAAGAGCCCGGCGCGGCGTCCACGAACGAGACGAGGTCAGCCCGTCACCGCCGTCGTGTTACCACGACGTGGTCGGACTGACCTCGTACTACGAAAACTGTCGAAGGACTACTTCCCAGCGACCTCGTTCTTGAAGGCAGTGGCTGCCTTGAAACCGGGAACAGTGGTCGCGGCGATCTGAATCTCTTCACCGGTCTGCGGGTTGCGTCCCGCGCGGGCCGAACGTTCGCGGGGCTCGAAGGTGCCGAGGCCCTGGATCTGGACCTTAGCTCCACCGGCGACGGCGCCACGGATGGCAACCCCGACGGCCTTGATGGCGCGATCGGCGTCCGCCTGGCTCAGCCCGGACTCAGACGCGACCTTGGCGACGAGTTCGTCTTTGTTCATTTCTTTCACCTCAGGTTCATCGGGGATACGTGGCCACGCTAACGCCTAGCGCGGCAGAACGTGCGGATATCGCGCGCTACGTCCGCGGATGTGTCAAGCGCCATGCAGCGAGCCACACAAAGGACCCCAGAGCGCGATAGCTTCCTCGTCTACCGCGTCCTGGGGAGTAGACAAAGGGTACTGGACAGTTGGTCACCGCCAGAAGTCCGGTCGATAGACCAAGTTTGTGATCTTGACGACGACCCACCAGCGTCCGCTTCGGAAGCCAGAAATACACGCCTTACCTGGGAAAATAGTCGCCGGATTTGATCAATTCTGCGACTGCCCCTGAGTGCCACGTCGCGCTGCACAGCTCGTTAGACCGAAGGATCGCTGCAGTCTGAACGATCGCTCAGCAGGTTCGTGCGGTGACCGGCGTAGTCGCAAACGCGATTGGCCCGCGAGCACAGCAACACTGCCGCGAATCACCTTACGAGCCGACGGATTCTTCGCGGCGCTGTCGCGGCGTACGCAAGACCCACCGCGCAACCACATCGATCGCCAGCCCCAGGACGCCGATCACCACGAGTAGCGCGGTGATGTGATGGTAGGCGAGTTGATCCTTCGCGTTGAGAATCTGATATCCCAGCCCGCTGGTGACACCAAGCATCTCGGCGGGGACAAGCACGACCCAGCCCAACGCGACAGCAGACCGGATGCCGCTGAGCGCATGGGGGCGGACGGTCGGCAGCACCACGGTCCGCAACGCCTCGATCCGGCTCGCGCCGAGTGCACGCGCGACCGCCCGATGGCCGGGGTCGACAGACCGTACGCCGGCCGAGGTAGCTAGCAGAATCGGCCACACCGTGGTCAGCGCGACGAGCACGATCACCGGCAAGTCTCCGATGCCCACCAGCACGATCACCAGCGGCGCCCAGGACAGCGGAGACACCATCCGCAGGAAGCCGACCGCCGGCTGCGTCGCACGCTCCAGCCAGCCCACCGTGCCCACCATCAGTCCCGTCACGACGCCGATCACCACGGCAATCAGCAGACCGACCACGAGCCGCATTACGGAGGCCGACGCATCGTCAAGCAGTACGCCGGACTCCCACAATTCCGACAAACCGGCCCAGGTGCGAGTGGGTGAGAAGTCACGCACCAGCGGTCGATCACCAAAGACGACCTCGGTCAGCAGGAACCAGATCGCGACCGCACCGATGATCCCCGCTATCGGGACGAGCAGGCTTTCGGTGCGATGAGCGGTCGGAGACGCGACTTTCGGCTCGTCAGTCACAGTGCTCACGGCTCGATCAGCTCCTGGCGATCGGTCTTCTGTGGCGGCAATGCATCGCCGCCGAGCGCGGCCCGCGCGAACCGGTCATCAACCAATCCGCCGTGCACAGCGCCACCGTCGGCGTCGTCCAAGAAAGTTGTGTCGCCGTCGATCGTCGTGGTGCGCATCTGTTCGACCAGCGCTTCGGTGTAGCTGGCCATCGGGAAAGCGCTGAAGCCCAGGCGTTCGCCATGCCACTGCTCGTGCGTGGTGACATCGGCGTACGCCGCGGGATCGCGCGTGAACACCTCACCTACCGCGGGTGTCGGCTGTGGGAGATACCCGCCTTCGGTCAGCAGCGCGCCCATCTGCGGACGATTCTCATCGATCCACTGCTGAGCCTGCACGATCGCGGTTGTCAGCCCCTGCACCACATCGGGATCTTCGTTGATCAACTCTTCTCGCACGACGATCGCGCAGCATGCGTGCTCTTTCCAGACATCGCCTAGAAAGCGCTCCACCCGGCCGATCCCCTGCTTCTCGGCGACAACGCTGAATGGGTCAGCAACGACGTACCCACCTACCGTGCCGCCGGCGAGTGCGGCGACCATATCCGCCGGCGCCATGACAGCCAACTGCACCGTGCCCTCGGATACCGATGGCTGCTGACGTATCACCGGTGTCAGCCCTTCGGCGGTAAACATCCGCTGTAGCAGGATGTTGTGCACCGACCACCAATACGGGATCGCGACCGTGGTCCCCGCCAGCTGCGACAGATCGCCGATATCGTTCGATACCGTCAGAGCAGAGCCATTCACGTGACCCCAGGCGATCACCTTCAACGGCGTCTTCTTCGCCAACTTCAACTGAATCGCCAGCGGCATGAGCAAGTGGACTGCGTCGACCTCGCCGATGGCGAAGGCCTGAGCGAGCGATTCCCAGCTACGAAAAAGCACCGGCTCGGGAGCGTCGATTCCTTGTTTCGCAAGGAACCCGCCGTCGTACGCCGTCAACAGAGCCGCCGCGTCGGTGACCGGTAGATAACCGATGCGGACGGCGCGCTTACCGCTGCCGGCGAGCGCGGGTGCCACGGCATTCCAGGCACCATAGCCGGCGAGGCCGCCAACAACCCCGGCGGCGGCCACGCGGCTGCCCAGCACCAGGGCGCGCCGACGAGTGATCTGGCGTCCGCGCACCTCAGGCATCGATGAGCACCCGCTCACGATCCCCTACCCCAAAGGCATCGCGTATCTCGGCGCGCTGACGGTCACGTTGGCCCTTATCGACAGTCCAACGCCGCTCGATTGCGCCGTCTGCCAACAACACGATCTCATCGGCGAGCAGCAGCGCCTCGTCGATATCGTGCGTGACGATCACCGAGGTGAGTCCCTCATCGCGACTCTCGACGCGAATCCACTCCTGCAGCGAGGACCGCGTCGCCGGATCAAGCGCGCTGAACGGCTCATCGAGCAACAGTAAGTCGGGCTGCACGGCCAGCGCGCGCCCGAATGAGACGCGCTGCGCTTGTCCGCCAGAGAGCTGGTCGGGATACCGATCACGCAGATCACCGATCCCGAGCAGTTCCAACAGCTCATCAACTCGGGCCCGGTCCACGCCGTGGTTACGGCGATACCCAAGACCGAGGGCCACGTTTTGCCGCACGGTAAGCCAGTCGAACAACAGCGGGCGCTGATACACGACCGCGCGGCGATAGTCGCCGTGCGCACTGGTGAGCTCAACGGCGCCCGCGTCGGGCGCCAGTTCGCCATCCAGGACCCGAAGCAGTGTCGACTTTCCGGCGCCACTGCGCCCCAACACCACTGTCTGCGATCCCTGCTGAAGCTCGAGGCTGAGCCCGCGCAGCACCGGCTCGCCGCCGAGCGCCAGGTGAACGTCTACGAGTCGAGCGACGCTAGTTCCCATCGAAGCTGTCCTTCCGAGGGCGATTGCACGGGTAAGAACGCGGCTTCGCGAAATCGGCGCGATGGGCCGCTGGCAGCGACGTATCCACGCCCGCCGGCGAGAGTCGCCTCGAGCCGAGTCGCCTCGCCGGCGACAACGCTCGCGTCCAGACGCAACTGCACGAAGTCGCGCGGCGTCGCTGAGCCCAGCGCCGTACTGAGCTGCCGCCACCGCTGCTCGATCTCCACGACCTGCGCGCAGACCGCTTCGTATCGCGGCACCAGTCCCTCATTTCCAGGGCGTTCGATGAGGACATCAGCCTCCCGCGCGGAGCGCCGGGAGATTCCGACGCAGAACGCCGACTGCAACGCCAGGAAGGTCGGCCGGTACGCGCGCGCCGAATCGGCGAACGTCCAACTGAGCACCGCATCGGTCGAAATACGTACCCCACTGAGGCTGACGGACCCGGAGGCGGTGGCGTTCAACGCGAGCAAACCCTCGACGTACCGCACGTCGAGGCCGGCGTCACCGACGCGCGCCCACAGCACCACGCGACGGCCGTCGTCCAAGGCGACGGGCAACACGATGACCGCACCCGGGACCAGATTCGACGCCCAACGGATCTGCCCGTCGATGACGATCTCAGTGCGCTCGACGCGTCCGGTGATCCCGAGCGGTTCGATACCCGCCAGCGCCTTCATGCCGGCAGCCATCGCGCTCGAGCCGATGAGCTCACCCGAACGTAACCCCGCCAGCGTGGCGTTGTTCAGAGCGTTACGCGCACCACGGGCGAAGAAGTCGAGCACCATCCGATGCGCCCACAGGCTGAACGCACTGCTCATGCACTCCTCGGCCAGCAGCGCAATCAGTTCAGCGCTACCGGCCACGTCTGCCTCGGCGGACAGCGGATCGGCGATCGAATCGATGCCGAGATCCAGCAATCCGCGCCCGCCCAAGTCAGCGAGCCGCTCAGTCGTCTGCGCGTCTCCACCGTCAATTCGGGCAACCGATTCGGCAACCGCCGCGCGCAGGTCGTCAGCGGCGTGACGCACGCGCGCGACGTCCTCCGACGTCGTCGTTACGCTCACGGTGCACTCGGCGCTGGAACGTTCGAGTTCAATGCGTGGAGTCGGTCGATGGGTGTAGAGACGATCTCACGAGCGCGTACCACGGCGTCCGCGTCCGGCGCGTTGTAGAGGCACAAGCACTTATCGACGTCCTCACGCACGTAGGTACGCAGGAAGGAAACCTCCGGAATCTCGGCGTACAACGGGGACTTCTCCTTCTTGCGTGCCAGGTAGGTGTCCATGTCGATACCGTCCGGGATATCCCATTCGACGAGGTAACCGGCTTCGGGACGGCTCGCCTTGAGGTCGGCGAGATCGGCGCCAACCAGCCGGACCGGATCGGGCCCGGTGACCTCGGTGGCGCCGTCGATGCTCAGCACCTCGGCACCGAGGGAGGTCAAGTCCGGCGCCTCGAAAACGAGGAACACCCGGTCGGCGCTCGCGGTCACCTCGGCCTCGATCAGCTCGGCGTTGGCGGCTGCCGCGCGCACCGCGGCCTGCTCAATGACCTTGCGGGCCGCGTCAGGCGTCTGGGTGGCGGGAACGATCTCGACGAGGGCGAGCGAGGTGGACATGGACTTCTCCTTGGATAGCGGTGTGTTCTTTGCGGATGAGGGGTGTCACCTGGTGGCATTGAGTAATCGCGGACAGCGACTTCGAAGGCCTATGGGTGTGGCAGTACTACGCGCAACAGCGGTGGAAGAACCGGTCCGGGACGCGATCTATCGCGGTCGGTGCGCTGCGGAAATTTGTGCCGAGAGGGCTGGGTAGCCTCTACGGCTGCCGACAGAGGTCGCTAGCGGTGAGCAGGAGATCGACGGTGAAGCGGCGTACGGCGACGAAGGACTTCATGTCGACGGTCGCTCCCCTCGCTCGGTGGGATCATCACTGGACCCCGAAAGACGTTCCAAATAGTGTATGCGGACAGCCAAGGCAGCGACAAGAATCGTTCCTTGAATCACCCCAACCGTGAGCCCGAACAGAAAACCGAATACGATTCGGTCTTAGGGCGCGAAGCGCGGCGCGTGCGCCCGTCACACCAAACGAGTCCAGACTCAGGAGCCAATTCCATGGACCAGCTGTACAGCAAGGAAGAGCGCGAGTTCGCCGAGCAGATGCGTGAGTTCTACCGCACGAAGATTCCGAAGGAAATTCGTGAGATGAACGCGCGTGGTGAGATCAATGGCAAGGAGCCGATCGTCACCACCCAGAGGATCCTGAATGAGCACGGCTACGCCGTGCCCAACTGGCCCGTCGAATGGGGCGGCCAGGATTGGACCCCGGTGCAGCGGCACATTTGGTTGCAGGAGATGGAGCTCGCGAACGTCCCGCAGCCACTGGCCTTCAACGCGTCCATGGTTGGCCCGGTAATCGCGCAGTTCGGGTCACAGGAAATCAAGGAGCGGTTCCTGCCGAAGACCGCGAACCTCGACATCTGGTGGTCGCAAGGCTTCTCCGAGCCGGACGCCGGTTCGGACCTCGCCGGGCTGAAGACCACCGCCGTCCGCGACGGCGACAAGTACATCGTCAATGGCCAGAAGACCTGGACCACGCTCGGCCAGTACGGCGACTGGATCTTCATGTTGGTCCGCACCAACCCGGATGTGAAGAAGCAGCTCGGTATCTCGTTCTTGTTGATCGATATGAAGTCGCCGGGCGTCACTGTTCGCCCGATTCAGCTGATCGACGGCGGCCACGAAGTCAACGAAGTCTTCTTCGACAACGTCGAGGTCCCGGTGGAGAACCTCGTCGGCGAGGAGAACGCCGGCTGGTCGTACGCGAAGTTCCTGCTGGGCAACGAGCGCACCGGCATCGCCCGCGTCGGTACCTCCAAGACCCGCATCGCACGCCTGAAGCAGTACGCCGCCAACACCCGTACCAGGCGCGGCACGCTGCTGGACGAGCCGCTGTTCGCTGAGCGCCTGACCAAGGTCGAGGTGGAACTTCAGGCACTGGAAATGACCCAGTTGCGCATCCTGTCGACGCAGGCCGCCGGCGCCGACAAGCCGGACCCACGTTCATCGGTGCTGAAGCTGGTCGGCTCGCGTTTGCAGCAGAACATCACCGAACTGCTGGTAGATGTCGTCGGCCCTGACGCCATCTACTTCCGCGACAGCTACGACGCCCCGGACGGCTTCTCGGCCGTGCCCGAGGGCGCCGTCGACGCGCTCCCGACGTACTTCAACTTCCGCAAGGTCACCATCTACGGGGGGTCGTCCGAGGTGCAGCGCGGAATCATCTCCAAGGCCATCCTGGGCCTCTAGCCGACTGACTCAGAAGAAACTAGGAGTTTTCAAAGTGGATCTCGAACTCACTGATGAGCAGCGCGAACTCGCGCAGACCGTCGGTCGCATGATGAAGGAGCACTACGACGCCGAGAAGCGTGACGTAGTGCTGAAGTCCGAGTTGGGCTACAGCGACGAGATGTGGGGCCGGTACGCCGAGCTCGGCGCCCTCGCGTTGCCGTTCGCCGAGGAAGTCGGCGGCGCCGGGATGGGCTTCGGCGAGGTTGCCGTCGTCCTGGAGGAGTTCGGCAAGGCGCTCGCGCTCGAGCCGTACATCTCCACCGTTCTGTTGGCCGGCGGGTTGATCGACGCCGCTGGAAGCGACGAGCAGAAGGCTGAACTGCTCGGCGGTATCGGCGAAGGATCGCGCAAGGTTGCTTTCGCCGCTCAGGAGCCCGGCAGTCGCTACGACATCAGCGCACCGCAGACCAAGGCGTCCGGTTCGGGCGATGCCTACACCGTCTCCGGCGAGAAGCAGGGCGTACTCGGTGGAGAAAGCGCCGACACGCTGATCGTGTCGGCCGCGGTGGACGGCGAAGTCGGCCTGTTCATCGTGGACGCGAACGGCGCCGGTGTCACCAAGTCCGCGCTGAAGCAGGCTGACGGTTTCGGTGCGGCGAACGTCCTGCTGCGCGATGCCCCGGCTCAGCGCCTCGGTTCCGGTGACGCCTCGGCGATCATCACCAAGGCTGTCGATATCGCTACCGCCGGCCTGTGCGCGGAGGCAGTCGGCGCGATGGAGTCGGCGCTGACGATGACTGCGGGCTACTTGAACACCCGGGTACAGTTCGGTCGTCCGATCGGCGTGAACCAGGCACTGCAGCACCGCGCCTCGGATATGTACGCGTCGCTCGAGCTGGCGAAATCGATGGCGCTGTTCGCGCGCCTGGCGGCCACGTCGTACGGCGAGAACAGCCACCGGGACATCATCGCGGCGAAGATCCAGATCAACGAATGCGCGAAGCACATCGCGGAGGAGTCGATCCAGATGCACGGCGGTATCGGTATGACGATGGAGTACCCGATCGGCCACTTTGCCAAGCGGCTGACGGTCATCGCACGCTCGTTCAACGATCAGGACGGCTTGATCGAGGAGCTGGCGTCCGCCGGTGGCCTACTGGCGGCTTCCGCCGAGGTCTAGTCCGGCAGCGTTCAACGGCCCCGGTTCCGCAGCGCGGAACCGGGGCCGTTCTCTGTCCCGCGGTTTTGCGAGAGATGTGCGCACTGGTTCTGACCACCGAATGTCCCCTGGTTCTGCCAATAACGCAGTCGATGTGGGTAGGCATCACGCAGGAGCGGATGCCTGCCCACATTCACTGCGTGTTTTGCAGAAGCCCGTCGAGGATCTCGTCGAAACTGGCTCCGGGACCGTTCAGCAACTGCTTGATCATCACACCACTGCGCTTTGGGTACTCCGCGATCTGCCCGGCGAGTTCGCGGACGCGCTCGACTACGCCATCGTCGGGCACGATGGCGTATGCCAACCCGAGCGCGCCTAAGTCATGACCGGTAACCCGATCGCAGGAAAGACTCAGCCGCGTCGCGACCGCACGGGAATGCCGATATAGCAGCCATGCGAGGTTGACCGGCGGTGTCATTCCGATCCTCGCCTCCATGATCTGTAGGAACGCTGTCTCACCACTGACCAGCAGATCTCCGGACAGCGCCAGCGCGGCTCCGGCGTTGATCGCCGCACCGTGATGCGCGATCACCAGCGGGGTATGCATCGATGCGATGAAGCGGTGCAGCTGCTGCCACAGGAGTGCGACGCTGCCGACATCCGGGTCCTTGAGGTCAAGCCCAGAACGGAAGTGCTCACCGTTGCCATAGACCAGCACCGCGCCGACATCCTGGTCCAGTTCGGCAGCCTGCAATGCAGCGTGTAACTCAACAACCAGACTTGGGTTAACTGCGTTTCGTCGTTCCAGGCGGTTCAAACTGATCTCTTGGACGCCATTGATGAAGGCAGTATGGAGCGTCGATTCGGTCATTTGGGCATCCCGAGGACTCGTTGGGCGATGATGCGCCGCTGGATTTGGGTGGTGCCCCGCGCAATGCGGCGTCCCGGCGCCTCCAGCATCACGCGCTGCAAGTGCGGCAGTGTCGCATCGTCAGCCGAGCGCAGCACTCCGCGCATTCCTAGCAGCCTTGCGGACTCGAGCCCAAACCGGACGTGGTAACTCCGACCAGTTGAGCTTGTCGATCCCGAGCAGGCCGTCGGCGGATCCGCCGCGACGGAGTTCCTCGACAACGCGTTGACCGTTGACTTTCAGCTTCAGTACGTCGATCCAGAGCGAGACAAGATGAGGTCCGGCAGCGCGCAGCCGACCGGCGGCGCGGAGCTCCTCGACCAGGTGCTCCAACTCGCGCTGGAACCCGAGGCGCTGCGAAATAGTCTCGCCGGCGCGTTCGCTGCCCAACGTGGTCATCGCGGTCCGCCAGGCTTCGAGTTCGCTGGCAATTACCCGGAGGCAGCACCGGTCCTGCGGCAGCGCTTCAATCACCAGTTCGGCGCATATCTAACTGATGCAGGGCCGGACTCGCGTCGGGGCACAGCACTTCCGGCCGACCACGGCCTGCAGCGCACGACACCGGTCAATCGGCCGGTGCAGCACGGCGAGGAACTCACCGTGGCCGGCATCCGAATGCAGTTCTTCACCGACTTCCACTGCGATAGCGACGATCAGGGCGGATTTAATCGGTCGTCGCAACATCTCGTCATGGAGGTGTGCAGTGGTCCGTCGTCAGCAAGCTGCCGATCGGGCGATCCGTCCCAAGCTGCGATCGCCTGGTCATCCGAAGTATCAACGACATGTCGAGGTGGTGTTCTGGGAACGGATCGCCAGGGGGCTGCTTCCGATCGAGGCCGCTGCGGTCGTCGGCGTGGCGTCGGCGGTTGGTCAGCGATGGTTCCGGCACGCTGGCGGTATGCCGCCGTTTGATGTGAACTTCCAGCCGACGGGGCGCTACCTGTCGTTCGCTGTGCGCGAGGAGATCGCGCTGCTCAAAGCGCAGGACTGGGGCGTGCGTGAGATCGCTCGCGAGATCGGTCGGGACCCCGGGACGATCTCGCGCGAGCTGCGTCGCAACGCCGCCACTCGTGGCGGGAAGCTCGAGTACCGAGCGTCGGTCGCGCAGTGGAAGGCCGACATGGCGGCCAAGCGTCCCAAGACCGCGAAACTGGTAGCGAACCCGCGGCTGCACGCTTACGTCCAAGAGCGGCTGGCCGGACAGATCAAGACCCCGGACGGCAAGGTGATCCGGGGGCCGGAACCGCCGCGTTTCACCGGAATCAACAAGCCACACCGCAAACATCGCGGTTGGTCTGCGGCGTGGAGCCCAGAGCAGATCAGCAACCGGCTCAAAGTCGACTTCCCCGGATGATGAGTCCATGCGCATCAGCCGCGAGGCGATCTACCAGTCGCTCTATATCCAGGGCCGCGGTGCGCTCAAGCGCGAACTGGTCTGGTGTCTACGTACCGGGCGGGCGGTTCGGGCGCCGCGGGAACGATCGCGCCGCAAGACCTGGGCACACGTCACCCCGCAGACGCTGATCAGTGAACGCCCGGACGAAGCTGAGGACCGTTCCGTCCCCGGCCATTGGGAGGGCGATCTGCTGATCGGCCTGGAACGCTCAGCGATCGGGACGGTCGTTGACCGCACCACGAAGTACACGCTCTTGGTTCACCTTCCCCGCGAGGAGGGCTACCGGCACAAGGCGACGCCGAAGAACGGCCCCGCATTGGCCGGCTACGGCGCGATCACGATGAAGAACGCACTTGCGAACACGATGTCGACCCTGCCGACCGAACTGGCCAGGTCGCTGGCATGGGACCGAGGCAAAGAGATGTCCGCCCACGCCCAGTTCAAGGTCGAGACCGGCATCCCGGTCTTCTTCGCCGACCCACACTCACCGTGGCAGCGCGGCACGAACGAAAACACCAACGGCCTGCTGTGTCAGTACTTCCCCAAGGGCACCGACCTATCGCGCTGGTCCGCCGAGGAGATCGAGGCCGTCGCACACGCGCTCAACACCAGGCCGCGCAAGAGCCTCGACTGGAAGACCCCAGCCGAAGCGTTCAACGAGCACCTACTATTACTCCAACAAGCCGGTGTTGCA
>JBKEDB010000061.1:0-65941 GCA_047975195.1 Cumulibacter sp.
CCTTGACGAGGCGACGTCGTTTCACCGCGTACCCCTCGGGCAACGTCCCCTCTTTGAGCATGCGGATCGGGCAGCGCTTGCAGCGCGTGGAGGAGACACAGCATTTGCTCTTCGGCATCCGCTGCTTCTTCGAGTGCTTCTTCGATCCCACCGGGCTAGAGTACGCCGACTCAGGTTAGGCATCCCTACCCGGGCGGTCCCGATCGGGGAAGGAGCCGGTCCTGATCGCTGACGGAGCGTGGTGTGATGGGGTGGGAGTCGGCACGGTTGGCCCCGTTTATCACTCCTACCGCTGACGATTGCGCACACAGAGGACCTGGATGTTCTGCATGAGTAGTCAGAAGAATCGTTCCAGCGGTGTCGTGGCGGCGAGCATCGTTGCGCTACTGGCGGCGCTGGTCGGGTGCGATTCCGCACGCGATGACCGCCCCGCCGAGGAGGAGACTAGGTCAGCCCCGTCGGCCGAGTCGGACGTGAGCCCGACCGGACAAGTGGCGTATGCCTGCGCTCTCGTGCAGGGAATCGAAGGCGACCCGTCGATGTGGAGCACCTTCGTGGGGCAGGACGCTGACGAGGGAGTGCTCGAGTTGAGCGCGGCAGCGAGTCTGTTGGGTGGCAGCGCGGCCTACACCTTGGCGGATTTCCCGGACTTGTCCGCGCACGCCGCCGGGGTGTTCCAGTCGTTGATGACGGCCGATCAGGATCTCATGGCGGCCGAGTTCGCGGGCTTGGTGACGAGTTGCGAAGATGCGCCCTCGGCCGACGATGCCGACATAACTGCGGCTGGGCGGATGGCGTATGCGTGTGGGTTGGCGGACTACGAGCTGGATGAACACGGAGACGTCGGAACATGGGGCGGGATCGGTGAGGAGCCCGCGTGGCACGAAGCCGCGAGCGTTGGCGCGCTTGTCGGCGCGATGATCGGGTATCCCGGCGACGATCCGCGGACGAAGGACGGTATCGCGATTGTTGGAGCGGTGAGCCAGATGAATTTCACGGCCTTGCAGGAGAGTCTCGACGCGTTCGTGGCGGACTGTGAAGACTGACCTACCGGTAAGGTCGCGGAGCCCGAAATGACAACGGCACCCGCCGACCGAAGCCGAACGGGTGCCGCGTCGATCAAGGTGTCGATGTGGGGTAGTCCGCTTCCTTCTCCGGCGAGTCGGATCCGAACAGAGCCTTGTACACGACCGCTCCGATGGCGCCGCCGATCACCGGTGCGACGATAAACAGCCAAAGTTGGCCGAGCGCGTCGCCGCCGGCGAACACCGCCGATCCAAGGGACCGCGCCGGGTTCACCGAGGTGTTGGTGATCGGAATGCCGATCAGGTGGATGACCGCGAGGGTGAAGCCGATCGCGATGCCAGCGGCCGCCGCGGTGCCGATCCTGTCGGTGGCTGCGAGGACGACGAACACTAGCAGGAAGGTGAGGACGATTTCGGCTGCGAAGGCCGCGCCGAGTCCGTAACCATCGGGGCTACCGGCGTCCCAGCCGTTCGCGCCCATTCCGTTGGTTTCGACGCTGTAGCCGGGACGGCCGTTAGCGATTCCGAACACGATCGCGCCGCCGATGATGCCGCCGATCAGTTGCGAAACGATGTAACCTCCGGCGTCCTTGGGGGAAATCTTGCCGGTGACGAGCAGTCCGACGGTGACCGCCGGATTGACGTGGCATCCCGAGATCGGGCCAATGGCGTAGACGAGGAACAGGAGGGTGAGTCCGAACGCGAGGGCTACGCCCAAGAATCCGACGTGTTCTCCAGCGATGACGGCCGTGCCGACGCCGCCGATGACCAGAATCATTGTGCCGACGAGTTCGGCGAGGTATTTTTTCGTCGCGGTCATGTGGTGGCCTTTCTGGCGTGTGCGACTTCGCCGGTTTTCCGGCGAGGGGCACCTCCCAATGGCCAGGGACGAACCCCCGAGGGAGTCGGATGTAACTCCCCGTCGGGCTAGTTATAACCGATCGATGACCGCTGGCGTGGGAAATCTTCACAGGCGCGCGACAGCATTTCGCATCCGGTTGAGTGCCCAAAGCGGGCGTCGCTACCGGGCTCTATTGCGTCTGGAGCGGCTATTGCGCGAACGTAAGCGTCGCGCCGTCGTACGCGATGACGCGTCCGCCCGACATGCCGAGGTCTACTAACCGTCCGGCGAGATCGGGGGCGGACGTCGAAACCTCTGTGTGTGTGGCATCGGTCTGGTGCGCGCGGCGCGCATCCCATTCCACGCGGTGCCGATGCCCCCAGTCGACGAATGAGGCGACGTCGCCGTCGCGCACGGCGAGGGTGGCCTGTTCCAACTGATCCAGGAAGCCTTCGAGCACCTCAGTGAGCATCTTTCGGTTGCCCACCAACATTGCCTCGACCAGCTCAGGCCTGGTCTGCGCGACCCGGGTCGCGTCGCGGTAAGAACCGGCGCCGAGGGCACCTGCCAGGCTGCGCGGTACGACGTTCGCGCTGAGTACCTCGGCGAGAACATGCGGTAGGTGGCTGATCCACGCGGTTGCGTGGTCGTGCCATTCGGCGTCAGCGGGTACGACGCGTCCATCCACACTGAGCGCCAGATCGCAAACCGCGAGCCACCTGGCGAGATCGGTCTGCTCTTCGAGAGTGACGACCCAGGTCGCGTGGGTAAGCAGGTCCGAGGAGGCCGCGGCGAATCCAGATTGGGCCGTGCCCGCCATCGGGTGGGCGCCGACGTACCGGTCCTCCAGCCCGGCCGCACGGGCGGCTTCGAGTACCGCGCCCTTGACCGAGACGACGTCCGATACGGTCAGCGCGGCGGTGTGATCCGCAATGCGCGGCATCAGTTCGATCGCCTGCGGTAGCGGGGTGGCGATGAAAAGTACGGCGCTCGCAGGGAGCCCTCGCAGCATCGCATCCAGGTCTTCATACGTCTCGATGCCGTGCGTGGCGGCCATCTGCAAGGTGTCGGTGCTGACGTCGTGGGCTCGCACAGTTACACCAGTTTCGCGCAGCCGAAGCGCCAACGAGCCGCCGATGAGGCCGAGACCGATAATGCCGACGACCTGGCTTTGCTGAGTGCCCATGCGTCTCAGCCTACGGATGGGGTCGTTCCGTCGTTGCCTGCCGGGTGCGCCGTACGGTTGAGGCATGTTGGGGTACGACGAACAGATGCGGCTCGCGGTGATCGAGGCGCAGTACGCCCTCGAGCACGGCGACATTCCGATCGGTGCCGTCGTACTCGATGAATCCGGGCGGGTTGTCGGGCGCGGACACAATAGCCGAGAACGGGACGCCGATCCGACCGCACATGCCGAAATGATCGCGTTGCGCGAGGCGGCGGCGGCTCGGGGCCAGTGGCGGTTGAGCGGTCACACGCTCGTGGCGACGATCGAACCGTGCACGATGTGCGCGGGTGCGGCAGTGCTGTCGCGGGTGGCGCGGATAGTGTTCGGGGCGACCGAACCAAAGACCGGCGCAGTGGTCTCGTTGTGGGACGTCGTACGTGATGCGCGGCTCAACCACCGGCCCGAAGTGTTGGGTCCCTGGGACCTTTCGGGCTCCGTGGCCGACGAGTGCGCGCAGTTGATGCGATCGTTCTTCGCCGTACGCCGCCCCGGCTCGGACGCCTGATTTCGCGATTTACCCCCGCGCTCACCTAGCGTTCAGAATGCCGTACCCTGTTTAGCGGTGGCGTGTCCGAGCGGCCGAAGGAGCACGACTCGAAATCGTGTGAGGCAACCCCTCCGTGGGTTCAAATCCCACCGCCACCGCCAAAGCAAATGGCAGGTCCCGAGGTATGAGCGGGCCTGCCATTTGCTTTATTTATCGACGCTGCGGGATTTGGGAGGAGCGGCAAGGGACGAGCCGCGACGGTTCCCACCGCAACCACCTTGATCACTGACCAGCAGTGCGGTGAACTCGAGCCAGTTGGGTTGAAAGCTCACTGAAACCAACTCAGCGGTTGGTAGGGTCGCCGCGTTGTCTTGGTGGCGAAGGGGGCGGGGGTGAGACGAATTCTGACGGCTATGTTCGGAGCTGCGGTTCTTCTCGCGAGTGGCTGCTCGGACGATGAACCCGAGAAGAACGACGAACCTGCGCTGCCCGCGTTCGACTTCTCGGCCGAAGCAGTAGACGCGTTCGTGCAAGAGGCCGCTGGCGACCGGCTGGACTGCGTCGACGTCGAGACCGACGCATTGAACTTCACCACCTGCCTGTCCGACAATAGTTACACGCCGCATCTGTACGTCTTCTATGGCGAGGACGGCGCTCCGGATCGGCTCTTCGTCGCCAACGACGCCGAAAAAACGCTGAACGAACTCACCCTCGCGCTGCAGCAAACGCTCCTCGCCGACGTCGAGGGCGACCCCGCGGACCTGATAAACAGTGAGCAGATCACGGCGTACGACGGGGGAGCGATCAAGGGTGGGCAGGACCATATTGTGATCGCTGCCGACGAAGCGCTTGCCGAGGAGTCGTTCCCGGAACTACCAGCGCTCGACGTTGAAGCGACCGCTGCCGCGTTGGAGAAGAACGCGGACCTCGGCTGCGATTCGACCGGGGACTCGGTCTTGTGTGGCGGCGCGCTCGCTGATGTCCAGATGGGTTCGGTGGGCAGTTCTGGTCCACCCCATATGACCGCCCAGGTATTCGTCACTACCGAGAACAACTTCTTCGAGAACGTGCCGGAGTTCCTTGAGGCGGCGGGCATGCCGCTGACTGCGGAGTCGCAGCAAGTCCTCGACGACTGCGACCCAGTGAAGGATTCATGCTCACCCCGCCTGGTCACCGAGACCGGCCTCCTGGTCGAGTTGATGGCGAACTTCGAGATGACGATGACTGAGGTCGGTGGGTTGCCACAATTCGGCGACTAGTGAGGGCGTCGCAAGCGCCGTTCTCGATTCGTCGCTCATAATGGGAAGCCCGCTATATTGCGGTAGCAACTACTGGCCCACTCGGAGGAGACATGGGACTCATTCGCGCCATCGCCCGGCCAATGCTCGCTGCACCGTTCATCGCTGGCGGCATCAGCCAATTGCAGAATGCCGACAAGCTCGCGAACGTCGCCGGGCCGTTCATTCACAAGATCGCGGAACCGGCGGGACTCCCGGACGATCCAGAGTTACTGGTCAAGGCCAACGGCGCACTAATGATCACCGCAGGGGCGGGACTCGCGACGGGAATCATGCGTAAGCCGTCCGCGGCGTTGCTAGGGGCCGCGCTGGTGCCGACGACGCTGGCTGCGCATTCGTTCTGGGAGTACGAGGATCCGGGGCAGCGGGCGATCCACAAGACGGGCTTCTTCAGCAACGTCGGACTGCTCGGTGGGCTCGTGCTGGCGCTCGTTGACACCGAGGGCAAGCCGGGATTGTTGTACCGGGCGCGAAGCGCGCGGCGCACGGTGAGCCGGTCGGCTGACGCGACTCGGCGGGATCTGAAGCGTACGGCGAAATTCGCCAAGCGCGAGGCGAAGCATGCCGCGAAGACGGCCCGCCGGGAGGCGAAAATCGCGACGCTGGAAATTCACGACGCACTCGACTAGCGGCGCGCGTCGCCCGTTGTTGCGTACTGGTCGGCTGCGGTCAGTCGCGTGAGTCGTCGAAGCGGCGAGCGGAAACTCCACGCGCAGTAGCGCGCGTGCGCGCATCCGCTGCCAATAACCGCAGCGCGATCAGGAAGTGCCGTACGCCGAGGGTGCGCGCCATCGCCAGGCGCATCCGTAGTCCGGTACGTACGACTGGTGGCTGACTGGCGGTCACGATGTAGGGCTTATCGCCCGACGCACTCAGACCGTGCGAGCGCAGGTGCTCACGCAGCGCCGCGGAATCGCGTTCGGCGACAGTGATCGCATCGAGCCCGTACATCGTGATGTGTTGCGCCAGTGTGGAGCACGCGGCACACTTTCCGTCGTACGCGACAACCAGTCGGCCTTTGAAGGCATCAGGATCGACTGGCATGCTGCTCATCCTCCACATTCGGACCAGTGACCCTCGCCGTCACGTGACCATCGAACTTCGCGACCGCGCCGCGCTCTCCGAAACCGTCTGGGTGAGGCCAGGCATCGGGATACTCCACGCGTATGCCCGATTATTGGTTGTTGTGGGCACTGCGGGCCTCGCGAACCCCAGTGGGCAGTTCGACATCGCTGGCAAGGTCGACAATCGTGACCGTGTGGTCGGCCGGCACCGTGACGTAGCGGCGGGTCGAGGTCATGAACCGTACGTGGGGCACCGGCTCGGCGTGCAGCGCGGCCTCCGGATCGGGGGTCGATTCGGGCATCGATTGAATCTGCAGCGCGCGATCTGTGCCATCGTTGCGGCTCATCATCCAATCGCCAATCGTGACGTCGGCGCCACGGACCGGTCGCGGGTTTGACGCAGTGACCGACTTCTTCACCCGTCGCCACACCGCTCGCGCGAGTAAGTGACCGATGAACGCACCGACGATTGACCCCACGATGATGCCGACCAACAGCAACCAGAACGACAAACCGTCGTTGGTCAGCACCAGGGCGAGCGCTGTGAGCATCGCGCCGAGTAGCCACCCGATGTATCGCCCGAAACCACCGGCGTCCATCTGATGAATCTGGCTCGTGCCCCACGTCGGGGTGACCCGAACGTATCCGTCACGACCGACCGCCGAACTGACGATGGGCTGACGCCGGGTAGGTGAAGATTTCATCGAGATATTCCTTGATGTCGAACCCGCGGGCGTTGTGTAAGTCTATGCGTGAGCCGAAATCTGAGTGGCGCCGGAGAGGAGCACATGAGTGAACTCAGCGTTGCCACATTCAACATCCGTTTTCGGAATCTGACCGACGGTGCTCACGGGTGGCGACATCGCCGCGAATCCACGCTACGCCAACTCAGCGACCTTGATGTCGACGTGTGCGGGATGCAGGAGGTGCTACAGGATCAACGGACGTTCCTCGAGCGGGGCCTGCCCGACGCGCAGTGGTACGGCGTGGGCCGTAACGACGGGCGCAGCAGCGGTGAGCAGTCGCCCATCCTGGTACGGCCCGGGCGGCTCGAGGTGACCTCGTGGCGGACCCTGTGGCTCTCCGAGCAGCCGGCGCGCGCCGGGTCGAAAGGATGGGACGCCAAGATCCCCCGGGTAGCGACCGTGCTGCTGGCGACGTGCGCCGGAGTCAGGATCGGCATCGTGAACACCCACTTCGACCACCGTGGCCGACAGGCGCAGGTGGAGTCGGCCCGGCTCATCGCGGATGTCGCCAGGGGGCGGCGAGAGATTGCCGGGGTGCGCGCGGGAATCGCCGCGGAGCCACCCCAGCGACGACGCTGGATCATCATGGGCGATTTCAATGTCGAACTGGCCTCGGCGGCGATGCGCGAACTGTCTCACGCCGGATTACACAGCGTGCTGCCGGACGACGCGACCGGCACCTTCCACGGATTCACCGGTGCAACTGATCGTCAACGCATCGACCACATCCTGGTAGACGACGGGTTCGACGTCCTCGACGCTCAGATCCTGCATCAGCGCCCTGGTGGGCGCCTACCCAGTGATCATTGGCCGGTCGTTGCCCGGCTTCGAATGCGCTAACGCGTCACGACCACCGTGAGCACGGCGCCGTTGTCGACGACGTCCCACTCGATATCGCGGTGTGACTTACCGACGAGCACTGCGCGCGCAACCCGCAGGGTGTCACCGTGCGTGACGACGATCAGATGATCTGGAGCGGCAGGGAGCACTTCGCTGAAATATCCGCGAAGACGGGAATGCACATCCGCCAATGACTCGCCCCCGCCCCAGCGGACCTCGCTGACGTGCAGGCCGTCCGGCACTGCCTCGGCGGCGAGCTCGGAGGTCAGCCTGCCCTGCAATGAACCGAGATGCTGTTCGCGCAGAGCCGCGGTGTGTCGCACCTCCAGCGCTGGGGCGAACCGTGCCGCGATGATGTGTGCGGTCTGCACCGCGCGCTCCAGATCGCTGCTGTCGATCCTTACCGGGCGTCCGCCGACTGACTTGACGAGGATTTCGGCCGCTCGCGCCGCGTCGTCGCGACCCCGCTCGGTCAACGGGGGATGCGCTGTGTGGCCTTGCAGCCGCCGTTGCACGTTCCAGGTCGACTGCCCGTGCCTGACCAGATGAACCTCCACCGTGCGCATGGGCACCACAGTAGCGATGAGGGGACGGCCAGTAGACTTCCGCAGGTGGCAGGGCTATTGATCGCGGGAACCAGCTCGGACGCCGGCAAGTCGCTGATCACGGCTGCGGTGTGCCGGGCCATCGCCCGTCGCGGGCTTCGTGTCGCGCCATTCAAGGCCCAGAACATGTCGAACAATTCGATGGTCTGTCGCGATGGTTCGGAGATTGGACGCGCGCAGTACCTGCAGGCCCAAGCCGCCGGAGTCGAGCCCTCCAGCATCCACAACCCGGTGCTGTTGAAGCCGGGGTCGGACCGTCGCGCGTTTGTCGTGCTACGCGGACAGCCAGCCGGTGAACTGCGTGCCGGGGAATACGCGACCGGACGTCGACACCTCGCCGAGGCCGCCTTCGCTGCATACGAAGAACTGCACGCGACGCACGACCTTGTCGTCGCTGAGGGGGCCGGATCGCCGGCAGAAATCAACTTGCGCGCCGGTGACTACGTGAATATGGGCCTGGCGCGGCGATTCGGTATTCCGGTCGTCCTCGTCGGCGATATTGACCGCGGCGGGGTTCTGGCGGCGTTGTACGGGACCTGGGCGCTATTGGAACCAGACGACCGGTCGCTGCTGCGTGCGTACCTTATCAACAAATTCCGCGGCGATGGGTCTGTGCTCGAGCCCGGACTTGCCGAGATCACGCGGCGTACGTCGATGCCCTCTGTGGGCGTGGTCCCGTGGCTCGACGACGTGTGGATCGATGCCGAGGACGCGCTATCGGTCGGGCGTTGGGGCGGCGGTGCCCCCGGTGCCGACTCGCTGCGAGTCGCCGTTGTCCGGTTCCCGCGTACCTCGAACGCGACCGACGTCGATGCGCTTGCCGCCGAGCCCGGCGTGCATGTGCAGGTCACAACCGATCCACAGGTCTGTGACGCCGCGGATCTGGTGGTATTGCCAGGGTCGCGCGCCACGGTAAGCGACCTGATGTGGCTGCGTTCGCGAGGCCTCGATGAGGTCGTTCGTGCGCGCGCCGCTACCGATCGGCCAGTTTTGGGGATATGCGGCGGATATCAAATGATGGTGGCCGCGATCTCCGACGCGCACGAGAGCGGCGCGGGTGACGTTGACGGCCTGGCGGTGCTACCGGGATCGGTCAAATTCTTCGCGGGCAAGACGCTTGGTCGCCCTGTCGGATCATGGCGGGGAGCGGAGGTTGAAGGCTACGAGATCCACCATGGCGTCGTATCCGACGACGGGTCGTTCCCAGGTGGATCTGCGAAGGGGACGACGTACGGCACGATCTGGCACGGAATCTTCGAATGCGACGACTTTCGTCGCGCGTGGCTTTCTCAGGTTGCCGCCGATGTGGGTTCGTCGTGGCGACCGAGCGAAAACGCCGAAGGTTTCGCGTCGCGTCGCGAGCGGATGCTAGACGAACTGGCTGATGCCATTACCGCACACGTCGACGTGGACCTGCTGCTGCAGTTTGCGACGGAGGGAGGCTCATGACGCGACGGATCAATGTCATCGGGATCGGTCTGGGTGGGGCTGAGCACGTCACCGGGCAGGCGATCGCGGCGATGAATGAGGTCGACGTGTTCCTGGTGCCCGACAAGGGTGAGTCGAAGCGCGAGTTGCTCGATGCCCGCCGCCAACTCTGTTCGACGCTCATCTCCCATTCTCGCTGGGAACTGCGCACCATCATCGACCCAGAACGCGGACCTGACGCGCAGCGCGACGCAGCCCAGTACCGCGAGGGCGTGGCGGCGTGGCACTCCGCTCGGGTTGCGCAGTACGTCGCACAGATCGAGGCGCTGCCGGATGATGCTGTCGTCGGTTTCCTGGTGTGGGGGGACCCGGCGTTCTACGACAGCACCATCCGCATGGTCGACCAGATCGCCGCCCAGATCGATGTCGACGTACGTGTGATCGCCGGCCTGTCTGCGATTCAGGTGTTGGCGGCCGAACACCGTATCCCGTTGAACGCGGTGGGCGAACCGGTGCACATCACCACTGGGCGCCGCCTCGCGCAGGAGTGGACGCCGGACCTCGG
Source organism: Cumulibacter sp. (assembly GCA_047975195.1). Taxonomy (GTDB): domain Bacteria; phylum Actinomycetota; class Actinomycetes; order Mycobacteriales; family Antricoccaceae; genus Cumulibacter. The sequence goes on from JBKEDB010000061.1 coordinate 10,128, forward strand.
GACCGTCGTCGTGGTGCTTGATGGTCGACTGGCGTGCCGCGAACTGGTGGATCGCGCGCCGGATTCCTGGATCTACTGGGGAGCGTGCGTGGGTATGCCGCAGCAGCGGCTCATCGCCGGCCGTCTCGCTGAGGTGATCGGCGAGATCGAGCGGGTGCGCGCTGAGGTCCGAGAGGAACTCGGCTGGGTGATGGATGTCTACGCGCTAGCCCCCGCGCCTCTACGCCGTTAGCCCGCTGCACGAGCCTTGACGCTCCCTCGGTCATCGACTGGAGTGAGAGCGGAAGGGAGAGACCGCGGGAGAAAGCGCCTGAGCCGATGCGACGGCTAGGCGGCGGCGAGCGTCAATAGCAGCGCCGTAAAACCGACCTCGATGGCGGCGCCCATCACGTCACCGGTCGAGCCACCGAACTTGCGCACGGCCATCGCGATGAAACCGCCAACAGCCACCAGCAGTACGCCGACCGCGACCATGCCCCACCACCAAGCGAGACCGCTGATCGCCGCGGTGCCGCTGACCAAGGCCGCGGTCACGACGATGACCGACACCCACCCGCCGACCGGCACCGACCGGGCGACGACGGCTCCCAGACCGGAGCCTTTCGCGGGCGGGACCGAGGTACTACACACCAGGGTTGCGGCGGTACGCGAGGCGCAGACGAGTACGCCGAGGAGTAACCCCGACCATGGCAAGGAACTTAACTGTGCCAGGGAAGCGGCCTGGATCAGCAACAGCAGCACGAGTCCCGCGACGCCCATCGGGCCGACGTCCCCGCGCTTCATGATCTCCAGCGCGCGCTCTCGGGTCCATCCGCCGCCGAACCCGTCGATCGTATCGGCGAAACCGTCGAGGTGCATGGCCCGAGTGACAACAGCAATCGCGGCGAGGGCAAGCGCTCCGCAGGCCAGCGGCGGCAATCCAATGAGAATGGTGATCCAGAGCGTGAGCCCGGCAGCGATCCCGACCGGGAGCGCGGCCAACGGTGCGCTCATCATCGCGATCCTCGGCGCGCCCGGCGGCAGCGGCTGGATGTTGCCGACCGGCACGATCGTCAGCGTGCCGACTGCGAGGCGGATACCGGCGCCGAAGCTCACGATCGCCTAGCCAGGGGAGCGCGGAAACGTCTGTGGAGCCGACGAGAAGGGTGCGGCGCGATCGCGGACATCGTCATCTCAGGAGAGTACGTCGGCCAACAGTGCCATCTCGCGCATCACCAGCACGGACGAGCGCACCAGCGGTACCGCGGCGACGGCGCCGGAACCCTCGCCGAGCCGCATTCCCAGATCGAGCAGCGGGTGCAGTCCCAACGCGGTGAGCGAATGATTGAGCGACGGCTCGGGGGAGCGATGCCCTGAGATCATCCAGGCCACGGCCCCCGGCGCGATTGCCTCGGCGTACAGTGCTTCGGTTGTCGCGACGATCCCGTCCACGAGTATCGGGATGCCGAACTCGGCCGACGCGAGCATCACGCCGACTCCGACCGCGATGTCCGGCGATCCGATCATGCGCAGTAGTGAGCGCGGGTCATCCACACCGTCAACCCGGTCGATGATCTGCTGCACCACCGCCTTCTTGGCGTCGTACGCCGCGTCGTCCAAGCCGGCACCACGGCCGGTTACCTCGGCGGCAGGCAGGCCGAGTCGCGCGCCGACAAGTGCCGCACATGGTGTGGTGTTGCCGATCCCGAGGTCACCGACGATGAGCAACTGCGCGCCCGCATCGCGTTCCTGCTCGGCGATCCGGCGTCCCAGCGCCAACGCTTCATCGAGCTGTTCGGTCGACAGAGCGTCGGTCGTGTCGATCGGCGGGCACGATCGGGCGAGTTTGAACGCGCTAATCGGCTCCTCGAAGCCGTCCGAATCGACCGAAATGTCCAGTACGCGTAGCGCGACGCCATGTTGGCGGGCGAGAACCGAAACGCCCGCTTGCCCGCTCGCGATCATCTGCACCATCGCGATCGTGACGGCCGGCGGATACGCCGCCACCCCCGACGCAGTCACCCCATGATCGCCGGCGAGGACGACGGCACGCACGTTATCCACGGGCTCGGGCGGACAAGCGCCTTGACAGGCCGAGATGAACGCGCCGACAGCCTCGAGGCGGCCCAGCGAGCCGATCGGCTTCGCTAGGCCATCAAGGCGCTCCAACGCTTCGTGGCGTGCCTGAGCTGACGGTGGCGTGATCTGCATAAATAACCTCCGCTCCCCGAGCCTGCGGCGGATTCGCCCACGCCCAATCGCCAGTGGCGTGCGTGAATTCACCGCAGATCACTGAACTAGTCCTCGAGGTCGCCTTCGACCTCGAGGTAGACCTGCTGCATCTGCGCCATGAGTTCGGCGTCGGGCTCGGCCCACAAACCGCGCTCGGCCGCCTCGGACAGCTTCTCGACAATTCCGCGCAGCGCCCATGGATTGGCATGCCGCATGAACTGCTGATTGGTTTCGTCAAGTACGTACTCTTGAGCGAGCTTCTCGTACATCCAGTCGCCGATGACCCCCGCTGTGGCATCGAACCCGAACAGGTAGTCGACGGTGGCGGCGAGCTCGAACGCGCCCTTGTACCCGTGCTGGCGCATCGCGGCGATCCACCGCGGGTTGACCACGCGCGCCCGGAAGATCCGGTTCGTCTCTTCGGTGAGTGTGCGGGTCTTCACCGCGTCCGGGGTGGTTGAATCACCGACGTACGCCTTGGGTGCGTCGCCGGTCAGCGCGCGCACAGTCGAGACCATCCCGCCGTGGTACTGGAAGTAGTCATCCGAGTCCAGAATGTCGGACTCGCGGTTGTCGACGTTCTTGGTCGCGACCTTGATCCGTGCGTAATTGCGCTGCATATCCTCGCGTGCGGGCGCGCCGTCGAGATCGCGACCATACGCATAGCCGCCCCACTGCGTGTAGACCTCAGCCAGATCCGCGTCATCGCGCCAGTTTCCGGCCTCGATAGCCTGCAGAATGCCCGCGCCGTACGTGCCAGGCTTGGATCCAAAGATGCGGGTGCGCGCGCGTCGATCATCGCCGTGCTCGGCCGAATCGGCCCGCGCGTGCGCGCGCACGTAGTTCAGATCGTCCGGCTCATCCAGACCCGCGACTAGCGCGACGGCATCATCAAGCATCGTGATGACGTGCGGGAACGCATCACGGAAGAAACCCGAGATCCGCACGGTCACGTCGATCCGTGGCCGATCGAGTTCGTTCAGCGGAATCGCTTCGAGTCCCACGACGCGGCGAGACTGCTCATCCCACACCGGTATAACACCCAGCAGCGCGAGCACTTCGCCTATGTCATCGCCGGAGGTGCGCATAGCCGAGGTGCCCCACGCGGATAAGCCGACCGAGGTCGGGTACTCGCCGGTCTCCTCGCGGTAGCGCTCCAGCAGCGACTCGGCCATCGCGACACCCGTTTGGTACGCCAGCCGAGACGGGATTGCCTTCGGATCGACCGAGTAGAAGTTGCGACCAGTGGGCAGTACGTTCACCAAACCGCGTAGCGGCGATCCCGAAGGACCTGCGGGGATGTATCCGCCATCGAGCGCGTGCAGTACGGCGTCGATTTCACCCTCGGTGCCCAGGAGTCGCGGCACCACTTCAGTGCAACCGAACGCGAGTGCTGCCGCGGCCTCGGGGTTGGGCGCGCCCAGCACATTCTCGATTACTGCCGGTGCCTTCGCCGCGTCCCAGCCCGTCGCGGCGATCGCCGTGACGAGAGCCTTTGCGCGTTCCTCGGCGAGGTCGGTCGCGCCCTTGTCGGAGGAGGACTCATCGTGTCCGAGCGCGGTGCGCAGCCCTGTGACGTGATTCGTGGTGCCACTGAACATCTGGTTGGCGCGCAGTACGGCGAGTACCAGATTCCGCAGGCCGTCGTCTGCGGGCGCTTGGCCCAGGACATGTAGACCGTCGCGGATTTGTACGTCCTTGATCTCGCATAACCAGCCGTCGACATGCATCACGAACTCGTCGAACTCTTCGTCGTCCGGCCGCTCGTCAAGCCCGAGATCCTGGTGTAGTTTCGCGGCCTGGATCAGGGTCCAGATCTCACCGCGCAGCGCCGGCGCCTTCGCGGGATCCATCGCGGTGACGTTGCCGTACTCGTCCAGCAACTGCTCCAGGCGCGCGATATCACCGTACGAATCGGCGCGGGCCATCGGAGGCACCAGGTGATCGATGATCGTGGCGTGGGCGCGACGTTTGGCCTGGGTCCCTTCGCCGGGATCGTTGACCAGGAACGGGTAGATCAGCGGCAGGCTGCCGAGTGCGGCGTCCGGGCCACATCCGGCGGACAACGCCAGGTTCTTGCCCGGCATCCACTCTAGGTTGCCGTGTTTGCCCATGTGTACGACGGCATGCGCGCCGAACTCCTGCTCGATCCACTGGTACGTCGCGACGTAATGGTGGGTGGGAGCGAGGTCCGGGTCGTGGTAGATCGCGATGGGGTTTTCGCCAAAACCGCGCGGCGGCTGCACCAGCAACACGATGTTGCCCGACACGATCGCGGCGGACACGATCTCGCCGTCCGCGCTGGCTGAGCGGTCGACGAACAGCTCGCCGGGAGCCTCGCCCCACGCCGCGGCCATGTCGCCGCGTAGATCTTCGGGTAGGGCGTCGAACCAGCCTTGGTAGGTCGCTGCTGGAATACGGATCTGGTGCTCGGAGATTTGCTCCTGACTCAACCACTCAGGATCTTGACCACCCGCTGCGATGAGGGAGTGGATCAGCGCGTTGCCCGCGGTGGTATCGGGCGCTTCGCCGTCGACAGCGGGAAGTGGGTCGACACCGGGAAACGCGCAGGTCTCGCCGAGGTCGTAACCGGCCGCGCGTAGCGCGCGCAATAGCCGGATCGTCGACACCGGCGTGTCCAGGCCGACCGCATTGCCGATCCGCGAGTGTTTCGTCGGGTATGCCGAGAGGATCACCGCGATCTTGCGTTCGCCGGGCGGGATGTGGCGCAGCCGTGCGTGGTTCACGGCGATGCCTGCGACTCGAGCGCACCGCTCTGGATCCGGGACATAGTGCGGAAGCCCGTCGGTGTCCGTCTCTTTGAAGGAGAACGCAACAGTGATCAGTCGACCGTCGAACTCCGGTACCGCGACCTGGGTTGCCACGTCCAGCGGCGACATTCCGTCGTCCGAATCGGCCCAGCTAGCGCGGTCCCAGGTGAGACAGAGTCCTTGCAGGATCGGGATGTCGAGCTCCGCGAGCGCCTCGACGTTCCACGCCTCGTCGTCCTCACCGGCGCCTGCCGTGGCGGGCTTCGTGCCGCCAGCGGCTAGCACGGTCGTGACGAGCGCGTCCAGCGTGCCCAGGTAATCGAGCAGATCCTGCGGAGCGTTACGCAGCGAGGTCGCATGAATCGGTACGCCGATACCGCCCGCTGCGTCGATCGCATCGCACAATCCATGCACGTAGGCGGTGTTGTCCGCGGCGTACTGCGCTCGGTAGAACAGCACGCCGACGCGAGGCTTATCGGCGGTCGGATCCGGCCGATCCAGGACGCCCCAGGTCGGGAGCGGCTCCGCTGGCTCGAAACCGTCGCCGGTGAGCAGCAGCGTGTCGGAAAGGAATCGGTGCAGGTTCGCCAGGTTCACCGGACCGCTGAAGGCGAGATAGCGGTGCGCCTCACTGACCACACCCTGCGGCGCGGTCGACAGTTCCATGAGCTGTGCGTTCGGCGCCTGCTCGCCGCCGAGTACCACCAACGGCTTGCCGAGCGAATCGATGCCCGGTATCAGATCTTGGACGTCCTGCGGACCGCCGAGTATGCGCACGACGACGACGTCGCAGTCACGTAGGCGATCGGCCAGGTCTACGGTGGGCCGGGTCGGGTTCGCCCACAGATAGTCGGCGCCGCTCGCGCGGGCACACAACAGGTCGGTGTCGGACGTCGATAGCAGGGCGATGCGGCTCATTGAGATCTCCTCGCGGGGTGTCCACGCCCCGGTTCGTAGCGAGTGCCGCGTCGACGATTCGGCGCGGCGGTCAATGCGGCGTTCCTGACTTGCCCGAGGCTCACAGTGGCGGGACCGTCTCGGAATCACACCGAGTTCCGCCGGATCAACCGACATAGAGAGTACTTGCGCCGCGTAGCATCGGCACCGATGACCCCGAAGACTCGACTCGCCGCCGGCGTTCGCGCTGGGCACGACGCCAACGCGTCGGAAATTCCTGCGGCGCCCGAGGCGGAGTGTGCCGTCGCGGCGGGGCCTTCGGCGCGGTCGGGGGAGGACCGGTGCCCAGGGGCACTGCGGCCATTCGCTGCCGAGGATGGATTGATTATCCGAGCGCGCGTCCCAGGAGGGGGAGTCTCACTCGGGACGCTACGGACCCTGCTGCAGATCGGCGCCGACTACGGGACGCCACGAATTCAACTGACCACGCGCGGCAACCTGCAGGTGCGGGGACTGCCCGATCCGCTGCCGGACGATGTTGCTGAACGCCTCGCTGACGCTGGGCTGCTGCCGTCGCTGACCCACGAGCGCGCGCGGAATATCCTCGCCGCGCCGACCAGCGCCGTACTACGTGAGCGTGCCCGAGAACTCGACCGCATGCTGATCGCGCGACCTGCGCTGGCTCGGCTGCCAGGACGGTTCCTGATGCTGTTGACCGACTCCAGCGGACTGGGTCTGAACGAGCGGTTCGACGTCGCGTACGTCGATGCCGGTGATGGATCGGGAGTGCTGCTGCTTGGTCGGCAGGATCCGTTCGAGCGGCAACTCGAGTCGCTCGATCTGGCCCGCGGGCGGCAGGAAACCGCACAGCGGCCCGCTATGGGAAGCCAGGTTTCGGATCGAGAGCGGGGAAATAATCGCGCTTCGGCCGAAGAGTCCCGCCGTGGATCCCCACGTCCGCTGCGGCTCGGACGTGTCGTCGCGTCGGACGACGCGCTCGAGGCGATGTTGGACGTCGCCGCGCAGTTCCTGACTGAACGCGATGACGAGCGAGTGTGGAACATCCGGGATCTGCCGGACTCATCGCCGCTGTATGAGGGCTTCGCCTGGGGCGAGGTGCCCGGTGACCCGGCTGACAACGGCACTGGCGACGCGACTACTGAGCCAGCTGGCAATCCGACTGGCGGCGCGGCAGGCGCGATTGGGGCCTCTCTGGGTTCGGGCGTATACGGCGCGGACCTTGTTGCTGGTGTCCCGTTGGGGCTGCTGGAGGCCGAGCACCTGACTGCGCTGGAAGCGGTCACCGATCATGTCGTGATCACCGCGTGGCGATCGGTTTTGGTCCCCGGCGGTGCGGCGTACGCCGATCAGCTGGCGGCTGCCGGGTTGATCGTTGACGAAGCGAGTGCGTGGGGACGAATCAGCGCGTGCACCGGTGCGCCGTACTGCGGACGGGCGCAGAGCGAAACGCTGAGCCTCGCGCGCGAATGCGTCGAAACCATCGGCGCGGAGTTGCCACGGCTGCACCTCGTCGGCTGCGGACGCCGCTGCGGTGAGCCCCGTGGCGAGCACCTCACGGTCGTAGGGGCTCAATCGCTAGCAGACGTCCGCGCCGCCATCGCCGCCACCACCGTTGCGAGCGACTAATCAGCCTTTGCGGTGTCGGTGTCAGCACATCTCGCCGATCGGTAGACGTGCCCTCAACGCTGATCCGTGGGCGTGTGCCGGTTGAAACCTGCCACCTCCAACCTCAGAGGCGCTGGCTGAGTCGGGTGTGGCGGTCTCCGACTCTGACCGCCGAGCAACCGATGGTGCTTAGGCCGCAAAAGACGCAGCGAATTTAGGGGTGCATCGCCCATAGCGCGATGCCTAGCTGATTTCACTGCGTTTTTGGCGGTAGTTGCCGCAGACAGGGGCGAGACAGCAGATCGTCGTCGCGACGGTGGGGCTTGATGCACTCCCTGGCTGCGGCCGTCAAACTCAGGTAACTACCGGAGCGTCGTCACAGGGGACGCTCAAGTAGCCTGCTCGGCATGAACGAACCCCGTCGGCCGGCCCGCCGCTACGAGTACCTCACCGACGGCGCGGAGATCTACCGGCGCTCGTTCGCGACGATCCGCGCCGAATCCGACCTCAGCGCACTGCCGTCGGACATGGACGTCGTCGCCACCCGGATCATCCACGCCGCCGGCGATGTCAACATCGTCGATGAGGTCGCCGCTCACCCAGGCGTTGTCGCCGCCGCCCGCGCCGCGCTGCAGTCCGGCGCGCCGATCCTCACCGACTCCAACATGTTGGCCTCGGGAGTTACGAGGCGACGGCTGCCCGCCGACAACGACATTATCTGCACGCTTCGCGACGAATCTGTGCCCGCGCTCGCCGCATCCTGGTCGACGACTCGCGCGGCCGCGGCAGTTTCGCTGTGGGAGCCGTACCTGGCCGGCGCCGTCGTCGCGATCGGAAACGCGCCGACCGCGCTGTTCCACCTGCTCGAAATGCTGCATGAGGGTGCGCCAACTCCAGCGGCGATCGTCGGCATGCCGGTTGGGTTCATCGGCTCCGCCGAGTCGAAACGCGCGCTGGTCGAACACCAACTTCCCGACGGCGAACAGGTGCCGTGGGTCGTAGTCCACGGCCGCCGCGGCGGTTCGGCGATGGCCGCGGCAGCGTTGAACGCGCTCGCGGTCGCCGACGAACTGGCGTAATCGTAGTAACGCTAGATATGAGCGCGATCGAGAAAATGAAGGCCGAACCGGGACACCTGTACGGCGTAGGCGTAGGCCCTGGAGACGCTGGGTTGATTACGCTGCGTGCCGCCGCGTTGATCGGTTCTGCGGACGTCATCGCGTACCACCAGGGGTCGGCGTCCCGCCCGTCGATCGCTCGCGGTATCGCGGCAGACCTGATCGGCAATGCCATCGAGGAGCCGCTGGTCTACCCGGTCACGACCGGTGAGAGCCGCCGCGGCTACTACGCTGATATGGCTGAGTTCTACGACGAATGCGCAGCCCGCCTCAAGGCGCATCTGCAAGCGGGGCGATCGGTTGTCGTTCTCGCCGAGGGCGATCCGCTGTTCTTTGGCTCGTTCATGTACGTACACGACCTACTCTCGCCGCGATTCCCGAGCACCGTTGTACCCGGCGTGACCTCGATGAGCGCGGCGTCGGCCGCGGTCGCGACCGGGCTGTGCCGCCATGAGGACACGCTCACCGTGCTCCCCGGCACCCTCGGCGTGCCCGAACTCGCCCGCCGGCTGGCAGATACCCAAGCTGCCGTCATCATGAAATTGGGCCGCACCTTTTCGGACGTCCGCGAGGCTGCTCAACAGGCCGGGGTTCTCGATCGCGCGTGGTACGTCGAACGCGCCAGCAGTCCGCAGCAACGGGTATTACCCCTGGCGGACGTCGACCCCCAGTCCGTCCCATACATGTCGATTGTGGTGATTACCGGGGAGGACCTACGGGCCGATTCAGCCGGCCGCGCCGATAGCCAGGCCCGAGGCGACGCGGCCACGGACGCGCCAGTACCGCAGCGCGACACTGCAACCAACGCGCCAGCACCGCAGCGCGACATAGCCGTGGACGCGCCGACAGCACCGGTGGCAATACCGAATGGCGCAGCCACGGTGTACGTCGTCGGACTCGGCCCCGGCCCGGATCGCTGGCTCACACCAGAAGCCAGCGACGTCCTGAAAACAGTGCAGCACGTGATCGGGTACGCGCCGTACGTCGCTCGTGTGCCGCAACGCGAAGGGCTACGGCGGCACGTCAGCGGCAACACGGTCGAGGTCGATCGAGGTCGCCTCGCACTGGAGTTGGCACTAAGTGGTGAGTCAGTGGCGGTGGTTTCCGGTGGTGATGCTGGAGTGTTCGGCATGGCCTCCGCGGTCTTTGAGGCCGCCGACACCGACGAGCGACTGGCGGGCATCGACATACAGGTCATTCCGGGAATGACCGCGGCGCACGCGGCTGCCGCGCTCGCGGGCGCTGTATTAGGCGCCGACCACGCGTTGATCTCGCTGTCTGATCGGCTCAAACCGTGGGAGGTAGTGGTCCGCCGCATCCAGGCGTGCGCTGCCGCCGATATTGCGATGGCGTTCTACAACCCTCGCTCGCGTAGCCGACCGGACCAACTTGGCCTGGCGAAAGCAGCGCTACTTGAGGTTGCGCCGCCCGATCGCATCGTTCTGCTCGCGCGCAATGTCGGGCGCGACGGTGAATCATTGACGGTCACCACGCTGGGCGAGCTCGATCCGGAGCAGGTGGACATGTCCACGTTGGTGATCATCGGCGCGTCAAGTACCCGCCTCACTCGGGACGGCCGAGCCTGGACGCCCCGCTTCGTTACCGGCTAACGCCGGCCGCGAAATCGAGCGATTCGAGATCTTCGTCCGTAATGGCGTGCAGGGATTGCGAGGTCGGTGGCAGGGTGCGCCGACTGTGACGCCTGATGACGCGGAATCAGCGCTGCGCGATGATCTCGCGGTCATGCCCGGTGCTCTCGGTGAAGAGCATCCACGCGGAGAGCGGCTCGCCCTGCAGCGTCTTGCCGGAGCGACGTTCGAGCCGGAAGAGCTGCCTACCGGCGAACTCTGCATCACTTTTCCGCAGGGCAGAGTCGCCGTCTGGGGCCAGGGCGATGATGTAGAACAGGGCGCGATCGCCGCCGAGATGGTTCCGGTCATGGCTGCCGAGAACGCACCGAAGATGCCGCACAGGTAGCCGACGACGCGCGGGCTCTAGCGCGTTCGACGCGAGCGGTATAGGTGCGACTCGATGAAACCTTCGGCATCCAGCGCCCAACCGACGATGATCACCGCAGCCTGCGTAAGCCCGTGGTCCTCGACTTGATCGGCTATATCGACGAGGGTCCCGCGCAAGATCAACTCGGTCGGTTGGCTGACCTGCGAGCCGACAACGACCGGACAATCAGCGCCGTAGTACTCCGCCAGTTCGCCAGCGAGCCGCCGCACGTGTCGAATCGCCAGGTGCAGCACTAGCGAGGCGCGGGTCTGCGCAAAGGCAGCCAACTGCTCTGTCGAGGGCATCTTGGTCGAGTCTCGCTGAGCGCGGGTGAGCACCACTGACTGCGTCACCTCGGGGACCGTCAATTCGCGGCCCACGATAGCGGCCGTCGCGGCGTACGCCGGAACGCCGGGCGTGACATCCCAGGTGATACCGGCGCGGTCGAGGCGACGCGCCTGTTCGGCGACGGCCGAGTACACCGATGGGTCGCCGGAACACAGGCGCGCGACATCGAGCCCGGCGCCGTGCGCGCGCACCATCACTTCAATAATGTCGTCGAGGTTGAGGTGCTGGGTATCGACCAGTTCAGCGTCGGGTGGACAGTGCTCGAGTACGGCGCGATCCAGGTAGGTGCCGGCATACAGGCACACCGCGCTTGACTCCAGCAGTCGTACCGCGCGCAGGGTGAGCAGGTCGTGCGCACCTGGCCCGGCGCCAATGAAGTGAACGGTCATAGTCCCTCGAAATACCTCTATATAGATGATCTAGCGGGTTACGGCCCACTCGACAACCGGTCGAGCCGGCTTCCACGCCAGGAACCGCCCCAGCGGCTCGGCCCGTTCCACGACGATGCGGCGCAGTTTGCCGCCGTACCGCCGCGCGGCTTCGATGACGAGTTGCTCGGTCTGCAGAGTCACGGTGTGTACGACGAGACGACCACCGCTGCCAAGCGCTGCCCAAGCCGCATCGATCGTGTCCGCGTCTGCGCCACCGCCGATAAAGACGGCATCCGGCACGGGGAGATCGGCGATCACGTCGGCGATTGCACCGGTACGAACCTGTACGCCGTACGCACCGTTGCCGGCGACGTTGCGCTCGATGCGTGCGGCGCGTTCGGCGTTTCGTTCGACCGCGATAGCCCGACACCGCGCGTCGTGGAGCGCCCACTCGATCGCGATCGAACCTGCGCCAGCACCGAGATCCCACAACAATTGACCGGGTGCGGGGCGCAATGCCGCGAGTGCGCACGCGCGAATCTCACGTTTCGTCAATTGACCGTCGTTCTCGAACGACTCGTCCGCACGTCCGGGTGAGGTGCCAACGGTGGCGCCTGCGGGCAATTCGACGGCGACGATGTTAAGCCGCGGCAATTCCCCGTCAAAGCCAGGATCGGCCACAAACTCATCGCGCGACTCGTTGTCGGCACCCAGATTGCCCAGCACGGTCAGGGTCGCGTCGCCCCATCCGGCGTCCCGCAACTCCGCAGCGAGCGCCGGCGGAGTCGATTCATCCGCCGAGAGCACCAGAAGACGCCGCCCGGGAGTGAAGTAACGCCTGGCCGCGTACACCGGGGTCGAGACCAGGGACAGTACGTCGGCCGAACTACTGGACCAGCCCATCCGAGCGCGTGCCTGCGCCGTCGATCCGACTGCCGGGTGGATGCGGATCTGTGCGGCGTCGACGCGTCGAAGCAACGTAGTGCCGATCCCCGAATCCAGCGGGTCGCCGGTGGCGAGCACCACGACGGCCTCTTCGGCGAACGGCAACGCGGCCAGCAGATCGTCGAGTCCAGCCAACAACGGTCGAGGCCACTCGATCCGGCGCTGACCATCGACTATCGGCAGAGAATCCATCAATCGTGGAGAACCAACGACAGTTGCAGCATTGAGTACGAGCGAGCGCAGGTCGTCAGGTAACGACGACACTCCGCTCGCCTGGACGCCGACGACCTCGATCACGGCGGACAGTCTAATGCCGACCCCGCGGCGGCAGGCCGTCGCGGGAGGCATGCACCGAGGCGCATGGCATGATGGACCAGGTTCAACAGCGTGGAATTGCGGTCATATCCCGCAGCGGTCCCGCCACTGTGAAGCCACTGAATGTGGACGAGCCAGGACATCGCGTGAACCGGCGCCGACCATGAGGCCGGTGTGCTCGAACCGGCGAGCGAGGTACTCGCCAGGAGGACAAATGCAACAGTTTCCATTTTCTGCCATCGTCGGTGCCGACGATATGGCGTTGGCCCTCATCCTGACATCGATTTCTCCGGACGTCGGCGGCGTGTTGGTCCGCGGCGAAAAGGGCACCGCAAAATCGACGATGGTCCGCGCGCTCGCCGAGGTGTTGCCGAGGCAGCAGGTCATCGAAGGTTGCCGTTTTGGCTGTGACCCGCGCCGCCCCGACCCGTCCTGTCCGGACCGAACCGCGCACCTCGAAGCCGCCTGTGAACACCCGGCGCGTCTCGTAGAGTTGCCGGTCGGTGCATCCGAAGATCGGGTCGTCGGCTCTCTTGATCTGCGTAAGGCGCTCGGCGATGGCCGCGCGGATTTCGACCCTGGCCTGTTGGCGCAGGCCAACCGCGGCATCCTCTACGTTGACGAGGTCAACTTGCTGCACGACCACCTGGTCGACGTGCTGCTGGACGCCGCCGCGATGGGCCGCAACACCGTCGAACGCGACGGAATTTCGGTCTCGCATGAGGCGCGGATCGTCCTGGTCGGGACGATGAACCCCGAAGAAGGAGAGTTGCGCCCACAGTTGCTGGACCGATTCGGCCTCACTGTTGAGATCGCGGCCAGCCGTGACCCGCAGACCCGCGTTGAGGTCGTACGCCGCCGACTCGCGTTCGACGCGAATCCGCAGGCATTCACCGCCCAGTACACCGATGCGCAAACCGACCTTCGCGAGGGAATTGAGCGCGCTCAGGCACTGTTGACGCACGTCGACCTTCCGATCACCGAACTGGAGCGGATCGCCCGGGTCTGCGCCGGGTTCGATGTCGATGGGATGCGCGCCGATATTGTGACCGCGCGCACTGCAAGGGCGCACGCAGCCTGGTTCGGCCGCCACGCGGTGAGCCGCGACGACGTCCGCGCTGCCGCCCGGCTCGCGTTACCGCACCGCCGACGCCGCAACCCGTTCGATGCCCCGGGTCTCGACGAAGACCTGCTTGAGGAGCTTCTCGGCGACGACGATCCGAACCCGCCCGAGGGCGATCTGAACCCGCCCGAGGGCGATCTGAACCCGCCCGAGGACGATCCGAACCTGCCCGAGGACCCGGCGACCGATAAGAACGAAGAGCACGCGGACGGTCAGCCCCCGGCGCCGGATCAGTCCGGGACAGGCCAGCCGCCGCCCGACCGGCCAGAAACGCGCCGGGACGGCGACCCGCAGAGCGGAGACCCGCAGAACCGCGACTCCGCGCCGAGCCAGCCGGCGCCGAATGACACCGCGCAACGCGATCACGCCGCTGAGGACCCAGGGCCAGTTTCTGTCGCCATAGCTGATGCCGCGAAGCCTTACACCGCACGTACCTTCACCATCCGTGGGCTGGGAAACGGTCAGGCTGGGCGTCGTAGTCGCGCGCTCACCGAGAACGGGCGGACCATCGCGGCGACCACTGAGAACGTACGTCGACTGCACCTGCCGGCAACGATTACGGCGGCCGCCCGCGCACGGATCCGCTCGCCCTACGACGGGCGGTTGCGGTTGCAAGCCGACGATCTGCGCGGCGCCGTCACACAAGGTCGCGAGTCCAACCTGGTGCTGCTCGCGGTCGACGCCTCTGGATCTATGGGCGCCAAGGCGAGAATGCAAGAAGTCAAAGCCGCCGTGCTGTCCTTGCTGATGGACGCATACCGCAAACGTGACAGGGTCGGGCTCGTCACCTTCCGTGGCCACGACGCCGAACTCAGCTTGTCGCCCACCTCGTCGGTCGAAGCCGCAGAACGCTGCCTGCGACAACTCCCGCACGGCGGCCGTACGCCGCTAGCCGAAGGTCTGGAACAGGCCGCGCACACGCTGCGTGTCGAGCATATTCGCGATCCGCGCCGCCGCGCGCTTCTCGTGTTGCTCACCGACGGTCGCGCCACCAGCGGCAAGGACGCGCTCGCTCGCGCCCAGCGAATCGCTGACGCATGGCCAGGATTAGGTGTGGACAGCGTCGTGATCGACTGCGAGACCGGAAAGTTCCGGTTAGGGCTTGCAGCTGACCTCGCGTGGCGGATGCGAGCGACCTATGTGCCGCTGCCGCAGGTCGCCGCCGACGCGATCGTGGATATCGTGCATAACTCGAAAACCGACCTGCAGAAGGGACGGGCCGCCTGATGGTCCAGGGCAAGACACCCGTCGAGGCGAACGACGGCAAGACCACCCGCCAACGGCGCAACCAGCCGTTGGTCATCGTCAACTCCGGAGCGGGCAAGGGGAAATCGACTGCTGCGTTCGGTCTCGCGCTGCGCGGGTGGAACCAAGGCTGGTCGATCGGCGTGTTTCAGTTCGTGAAGTCCGCGAAGTGGCGTATCGGCGAACAGAGTGCGCTGGAGACCCTCGCGGAGGTGCACCGCGACACAGGCAAAGGCGGCCCGATCGAGTGGCACAAGATGGGCTCTGGCTGGTCGTGGTCGCGCAAGGAAGGCACCGAAGAGGACCATGCTCAGGCGGCCGTCGAGGGATGGGCCGAAATCAAGCGTCGCCTGTTCGAGGAGACGCACCAACTCTACATTCTGGACGAGTTCAGTTATGTACTGAAATGGGGCTGGATCGACGTCGCAGAGGTCGTCGAGACGCTGCAGAACCGTCCGGGCTACCAGCACGTAGTAATCACCGGACGTGACCCGCACCCGGACCTGCTGGCGATCGCTGATCTCGCCACCGAGATGACGAAGATCGCGCATCCCTTCGACCGCGGCCAGAAGGGGCAGAAGGGGATCGAGTGGTGAAGCGATGCTGAGCGTCCCGCGGGTCGTCATCGCGGCCGCAGCATCCGGGCAAGGAAAGACCACCGTCGCGGTCGGCCTGATGGCTGCCCTGACCCGGTCCGGTCATCAGGTAGCGCCCGCGAAGGTCGGGCCCGACTTCATCGACCCGGGCTACCATGCACTCGCGACCGGGCGCGCTGGACGAAACCTCGATCCCTGGCTGTGCAGCGAAGAATTGATGATGCCGCTGCTCGCCCACGGTCACTTCAGCCCGCAACCCGCTGCGCTGTCGATGATCGAGGGCGTGATGGGTCTGTACGACGGCCGGATCGGCACAGACGGGTATGCCTCCACCGCACACCTTGCCGCGATCACCGGAAGTCCGGTGATCTTGGTCCTCGACATTTCCTCCGCCGCGCGCACGATCGCTGCAACCATGCATGGATTGGCCACCTTTGACCCGGCGATCACCGTCGCTGGAGTCATACTGAATAAGTCGGGGTCGCAGCGTCACGCAGACGAGGTACGCCGATCGGTTGAAGCCGCCGGCTACCCGGTGTTGGGCGTGCTGCCGCGCGATGCTGGCGTGAGCGCACCATCACGCCACCTCGGCCTCATTCCGGTTGCCGAGCGGCGCGATGTCGCTTCCGCCCTTGATCTGCTCGCCGAACAGACCGCGACGTACGTCGACCTCGAGGCAGTACGCCGGATTGCCGCCGGCGCACCGCAGGTAGCGACCGATCCGTGGTCGCCGCCGGTGCGGGAGCGGCCGTCGAAACCTGTCGTCGCCGTTGCGGGTGGGCGGGCATTCACGTTCCGGTACGCCGAGACCGATGAATTGATTCGCGCCCAGGGTGCTGAGCCTGTCGTGTTCGACCCCGCTACTGACTCGTCACTGCCAACTGGCACGGCCGCGATTTACCTCGGCGGCGGGTTCCCCGAAATGCATGCCGCCGAACTTGCCGGGAATCAATCGTTGAAGCGTCAGATCCGTGACGCCGTGCTCTCGGGCATGCCAACGGTTGCCGAGTGCGCCGGGATGCTGTACCTCGCCGAATCGGTCGACGGACACGACTTCGCGGGCGCCATCCCTGCCAGGGCGGCGATGGGGCCGCGCCTGAAGTTGGGTTATGAACGCGCGATGCTCGGCGCCGACAGCGTGATCGGTGGAGCGGGCGTAGAGGTTCGGGGTCACGAATTCCACCGGACCCAGATCAGCCCGGTGGCCGCGAACCCGCCCGCGTGGCGGTACGCGACCGGAACCGCGGGATTTGCGCTCGATCCGGCCGAGACCGGCCGCGCGACGGTGCATGCCTCGTACCTGCATGTGCACTGGGCCGGAGCGCCATCGCTGGCCAGAGCCTTCTGCGATGCTGCCGCCCAGTTCGCCGCATCGTCGGCCGCTGCCGTGCCGAAGAGCCTGAACCCGCAGGACATTGCCGAGCGGGCTATGACGCCACACAGGACGAGTTCGTCAGGGCTTACCGGCGAGCCCACCTCTGACGGGTCGGCCGGCCGTGAATCGCTTGCCTCACTTGATCACCACGGTGACGCGGAGGTTGCCAGCGGGCTGGAGGACTTCGCGGTCAATGTCCGCGCCTCCGCGCCGCCTTCTTGGCTCTCAACCCGGCTGCGTGACGCAGTTGGCGACCTCGGCCCTTACCCCTCCGTGGATGCGGCGCGCACCGCGATCGCCCGCAGACATGGGATCGCAGACGACATGGTGCTGCCGACCAATGGTGCCGCCGAGGCGTTCACGCTCGTAGCGCGCGCTCTCAACGCGCGTCGGCCGGTGATCGTGCACCCGCAGTTCACTGAACCCGAATCGGCACTGCGCCGCGCCGATATCGCGCCCGAACATGTGCTGCTCAGCGAACGAGACGGATTCGCGTTGCATGCCGCCGCCGTACCGGACGATGCCGATCTGGTGATCATGGGAAACCCGACTAATCCCACCGGCGTCCTGCATCCCCGTGGTGCATTGGAATCTCTGCGACGCGCGGATCGGACCTTGGTCGTGGACGAAGCATTCGCGGATGCGATTCCCGGCGATCCGCAGACGATGATCGCGGCCGATATGTCGGGTGTGGTGGTGATCCGGTCACTGACCAAGACCTGGTCGATGGCGGGCGTACGCGCGGGTTACATCATCGCTGAGCCCGAAGTGATCGCTCGCCTCGCCGCCCAGCAGCCACATTGGTCCGTCTCTACGTTCGCCGCCGTAGCGATGGAGGTGACCGCTCGAGGAGACGCCGTTCGTGAGGCCGAGAACGGGGCGCGTGAGCTGCAACGCTGGCGGACGGAGCTCGTCGAAGGCCTGCATAAGTTGGGGCTGCGGCCCGTGCCTGGGCACGCTCCGTTCGTGCTGGTCCGGGCCGGCGTCGGTACCCATCGGGCGCTACGCGAGGCCGGAATCGCAGTGCGCAGTTGCGACAGCTTCCCCGGACTCGACCGATCGTGGGTGCGCATCGCGGTCAGAGAGCCCGCGGCGACCGCCCGGTTGCTGAAAACCTTAGAACGAATCACTAGCACGGAGACCCTCGCGTGAGCATGCCTTTTTCCTTAGATGGCTGCAAAGTACTCCTGCATGCCCCTGCCGCCGGCATTGCGGAGCGGGTGCATGCGCTACTCGAGGCAGGTGCCCAGGTGAGCGTCATGGCGACGGAGCCAGACTCGACACTTCGCGACATCGCCTCCCGCGAACTCATCGATCTGGTGACCGACGCCGACCCGCTGCAGTACGACGTCGTATTGCGCGACCGGCCCCGCGCCGAAGCTGTCCGCCCCGCGGCGGATGACGTCGGCACGGTCACGCTCGTCGGTGGTGGGCCGGGTGATCAGGGACTGCTCACCATCGCCGGTATGCAGGCGATCGCCGAGGCCGACGTCATTGTCTGCGACCGTCTGGCGCCGCTAGGTGCGCTCTCGCGAGCCAGGCCGGGTGTCGAGGTGATTCATGTCGGGAAGATCCCGCGCGGCGAGTTCACGCCGCAGGAAGCCATCAATGAGTTGTTGGTGGCGCGTGCGCGTGCGGGACTTCGGGTGACCCGGCTCAAGGGCGGCGACAGTTTCGTGTTCGGCCGCGGCGGCGAGGAGTGGAACGCATGCGTCGCCGCAGGCGTGCCAGTGCGGTCCATACCCGGAGTGAGTTCGTCGATCGCCGCTGCGGAGTTGATCGGCGTGCCGGTGACGCATCGCTCGCTCACTCAAGGATTTATCGTCGTGTCTGGGCACGTCGCTCCTGAGGACCCCCGCAATACGGTCGATTGGTCAGCGCTGGCGCGATCAGGCCTGACGATCGTGGTGCTGATGGGTGTGGCGGTACTTGACGACATTGCCAAGACTCTGATCGCGGCGGGAATGCCGGAGCACACTCCCGCGGCATGCATCGCCGACGCGAGCATGCCGAGTCAGCGATCGGTCACCTCCACGCTGAGCGAGATCGAGCGGGCGGCGTCCGATGCAGGGGTGGGTGCGCCCGCGGTGACCGTCATCGGTGCGGTCGTGTCCGCGCTCGCGCGATGACCCTTCGCCGCGCTCGTCCCGCTGCCTCAACTCGCGCTGGATTTCGGGTAGTTCCCGAGTGTCAGAGTGATCCACCGCAACATGTGCGGACCCTCGACGCCGTGAGCATCGGGTTGCTCGTGGGCTTCGCGGCTGACCGACTGTTCGGTGACCCGCAGCGCGGTCATCCGGTCGCCGGGTTTGGGCGGGTAGCCGCAGCGCTACAACGCCCGCTATATCGCGATTCCAAGGTCCATGGTGCGGCGTACGAGGCGATACTGGTCGGCGGGGTCAGCCTCCTCGGCGTCGTTGTGTACCGGGGGCCCGTGTGGCTCAGGGCGGGCGTTACTACCGCTGCGACCTGGGCGGTACTCGGCGGTCGGACCCTGGAACGTGAGGCGCGCGCGGTGGCTGGCAGCGTCCAGGGCGACGATCTCAGCACGGCGCGTCATCGCGTGCGGTCACTCGTGGGACGCGACCCGAGCAACCTGAGTGGCGATGACCTCGCGCGCGCGTGCGTGGAATCGCTCGCGGAGAACGCGTCGGACGCGGTCGTGGCTCCACTGGTGTGGGGTGCGGCAGCGGGCGTGCCCGGATTACTTGGATATCGCGCGATCAACACTCTTGATGCGATGGTCGGTTATCGCTCGCCGCGCTGGGCGCGATTCGGCTGGGCCGCGGCGCGCGTGGATGACGCGGCAAATTTCGTGCCCGCGCGGCTGGCTGCGGGCCTGACGGCCCTGTTGTCCGGGCGGGCTCGGGAGGTGCTTGCCGTCGTACGACGCGACGCACGGCAGCACCCCAGTCCTAACGGTGGGCGGATAGAGGCGGCGTACGCCGCGACGCTCGGAGTCCGCCTCGGCGGCAGCAATACGTACGGTGGGGTGACCGAGGACCGTGGCGTGCTGGGCAACGGTGCCCCGGTCCGCGTCGCGGACGTTGATCGGGCCGCTCGACTCAGCCGTCGCCTGTCGGCCGCGTCGCTCGCGGTCTGTGTGCTCTCGCGCATCGTCGTTCGTCGCTTCGCCCGCCGGTAGCACGGTCACGGTCCGTCGCTGTCGTCGAGAAGCCCTACGCCAGAGCAAAGGAGACTGCGACGCGCGTCAACCGACTACCGTGGAGAGTGCCTCGTGCAGCGTGGGCACCTCGCGCACCCCAACGGGTGCCTCGGGACGCCCCACGACCACGATTGGTACCCCCAAGGACGCCGCGGCGTCGAGTTTCGCGGCGGTGTACGAACCACCGGAATCCTTAGTCAGCAGCGCATCGACCTCGTGCTGGCGCATCACGGCCAGTTCCCCGTCTACGGTGTACGGTCCCCGGTCGAGCAGTACCCGCCATGCTGTGGGCGGGGCCGATGACAATGGCTCAACCACTCGCACCAGGACCGAACGTGCCGCCCAAGGCTCGAGGAAATGCGGCAACGTTTGACGGCCCGTCGTGAGGAATGGGTGCGCTCCAAGCTCCTGCGCGGCAACGCGGGCCTCATCGTAGGACCGAACCCACGTCCACGACGCCGAGTCCGACCGGGCGCGCCATCCAGGCCGGGCGTACCGCACGAACGGCACCCCCGCGCAGTCCGATGCGTCGGCGCCGTGCCGAGTCATCGTCTGGGCGAACGGATGGGTGGCATCGATGACATGGGTGATGCGGTCAGCCTGCAGAAATGCGGCTAGTCCTTCGACGCCCCCGAAACCGCCGATACGGACCTCGCCCGCCGGCAACCTCGGACTCTGTACCCGGCCGGCCAATGAGGAAATTACCGGTACGCCGAGGTCGACCAGCGCCGCGGCCAGCTCACGCGCCTCCGCGGTGCCGCCGAGAATCAGCACTCTCATATCCCTGCTCCAGTGATGTCGACCCGTGTTGTGTACGCGTTGAAGTATCGCTCGTCAGGGGGTACCAGATGTGCCGCCGTCGCTGCGCTCCTCCTCGAATCACTGCACCGTCTGCCAACGGTTGTGGGCCGGACACTTCGTGCCCGACCCACAACCGTTGGCGGAGGATACGAGATTCGAACTCGTGAGGGCGTGAACCCAACCCGCTTTCCAAGCGAGCGCCATAGGCCTCTAGGCGAATCCTCCACGCGGCGCGATGCCGCGACACACAAGGTTACCGGTACTGGTGGCCGCACCGCACGCCAGGTGACAGTGAGATGGGCCGCGGCTGCGGTGGCGGCCGTCAGCGCTGCTATTATTCACGTGCTGCGGTGTACGGGAATTCGGTGCAATGCCGAAGCGGCCCTCGCCACTGTAAGCAGAACTGAGTCGAACCTTGATCGGCGCGCCTGCGCCGGAAGTCACTGGATAACCACGTCCGGGAAGGCTGTTCGAATCAGACTTCGGCGTACCTGCCGGAGATTCTGTGAGCCAGGAGACCGATCGCAGCGATCCGATGCATTCCACGAGGTTCTGGAAAGGCGGCTCGCATGCGCGTTCCGTATGTACGTTCAATTCGTCGATATAGCGCCGGGGCATTCGCCGTCGCACTCGTCCTGGCTGGGACGGCGTGTGGAACGAGCGATCCCGGGCAGCAGGATGGCGAGGCCCCTACCTCGCTGACACTGGCGACCAGCTTCGCCATCGATGACGTGGACCCGATGACGAACGGGTTCTGGTTCATCGAGTTCGGCGCTGCCGAACTGTTGATGCGGCCCGTACTTGCCGCCGAGCCCGAGCCTTGGCTGCTCCAAGAGCTCCAGAACGTCGATGACCACACCTGGGTGCTGACCCTGAACGAAGGCACCGCGTTTCAGAACGGGAATCCGCTCGACGGCGAGGCGCTGGCCGCGGTGATGAACTACGACCTGGAAAATGTCCCCGGTCTTCAGCCGTTGGCTGGGACGACGGTCGAGGCGACCGGCGAACGCGAGGTCACCGTGACCACCGCGAAACCGACCCCGAACTTGCCGTACCTGCTCGCCGATGAGTCGAAGTTCGTCATATTCGACCTCGCCGCGTACGAGGCCGCGGGCGAAGACGTGGCCACACTCGACGATGCGCAGATCTACACCGGCCCGTACGTCGTTGACACACTCGATCCGCAGACCATGACGATGAGCGCCGACGATGACTACTGGGGCGGTACGCCGCCACTGGAGACGGTCACGGTCAAGTTCATCGAAGAGGCGCAGTCTCGCATTCTCGCCGTTCAGAACGGCGAAGCTGACCTCGCGCTGTACCCACCGACCGACTCGGCCAAGAGCATCGAGGGCCGCACCGACGCGTACTGGATCACGGGTACGCCGAAGGGCCCGACATTCCAGTTCCGGATGAATCAGAAGACCGGTGTACTGACTGACGGCGATGTGCGCCAGGCACTGTTGGCAGCGATCGATTACGACGAGATCGCCGACGACGTGATGAATGGTCTGTACGAGGTGTCGCACGGCATGTACTCGCCGCAGGCGCCGTACTACCAGGACATGTTCGATACAGATCTCGATACGGCTGAACAGTTGCTGGCTGACGCCGGTTGGGCGGAGGGTGCTGACGGCACCCGCAGCAAGGACGGTGAACCGCTGCTGCTGAACCTGCTGACGTTCCCGCAGCAACCAGATTCAGAAACGCTGGCGCTGGCCGTGCAGGCTCAACTCGCAGACATCGGTATCACCGTGGAGATTCAGCAGGTCCCGGACATTGATGAGGCCGAGCAGGACCCGAACGTGAACTGGCAGCTCGCCCCGCACAGCAATGGGTCGACCTCATTCTCGGGCGATCCGACGACGACCCTGCAGAGCACCTTCGCCAGCGATGGCGACGGCAATCACAGTGGAATCGACGACCCGGAACTCGATGCACTGATCGACGAGTACGCCACCACGATGGACCCGGAGGCTCGCGATGCGGTCCTCGGCGAAATTCAGACCGTGATCGCCGACAACGCCTACATGGGCTGGCTTGGGATGCGGATCCCCGGCATCGTGGCGGGACCCGCGTGGCAGGACTATGAGATCCCGATGGCGAACCTCTGGGTCGGTTTCGAAACGACGCCGTAGCGATGCTGGTAACCCTCGCGCGCAGGGTGGGGATCGCCGTCCTCACCCTGCTTGCCGCGAGCGTCATCATCTGGAGCCTGCTCTTGCTGGCGCCCGGAGATCCGGCTGGTGGGGTGTTGCGAGCGCGCGGCATCCTCGAGCCGGACGCGGCCCAGATCGCCGCGATGCGAGCCGAACTTGGGCTGGACGGCAACCCGATCGGGCGCTACTTCGATTGGCTGGGCGCTGCGTTACAGGGCGACTTCGGGGTGTCCTGGCGATCCGGTAGATCGGTGATGAGCGAGTTCGCGACGCGACTGCCGGCGACCCTACGGTTGACGGCTGCTGCTCTGGTCATCGGCGTCGTGATGGCGCTCGTGATCGGCATCGCTTCGGCCGCGGCGCCGCGGCGCTGGCCCGACCGGGTCGGGCGTGTCGTTTCGCTCGCCCTGGTCATCGCCCCCGGCTTCCTGGTTGGGCTGGTCATCCTCAACGTATTGGTCCTGCAGTTGGGAATGGGGCTGATCGTCAGTGACGGCACCTGGGGCACAGTCGGCTGGCCAGCCTTCACCCTCGCGCTCGGTTCCGCCGGTTATTGGGCGAGGATTCTGCGCGCATCGATTCTGGAGGCGCAGTCCTCCGCCTATATGCAGGTGTGTCGCGCGCGCGGCATCGGTCCGATGCGGCGCATGTTCACCCACGCCTTGCCGAACGCCGCGGGCCCATTCCTGACCGTCGTGTCCCTGGGCGCAGCCGGGCTGATCGGCGGGGCACCGATCGCCGAAAGCGTGTTCACCTGGCCTGGCGTCGGCGGCTACACGATGCAAGCGATCAACGCCCGGGACCAGCCGGTCATCGCGACGTTCACCATGCTGGCGGTACTCATCTACGTCATCGTGAGCCTGCTCATCGACCTACTCCTTGCTGCGATTGATCCGCGGCTGCGTGGGCATGGACTCAGCCGCCGCCAGCTACGCCTCGCGCTGCGCGATGCCGCCCGCAACGAGCAGACTGAAAGTCGCGAACTGGAGGTGAGTCGATGAGCCTGGCCGTCAACCAGATCGCCGATATCGTCGATGAACCGCGTGCTGCACGCGAGCTAGCACCAAAACTATGGGCCCGCCTGCGGCGCCACGGCGGATTCCGCGTCGGCGCAATTGGGCTGCTGGTGTTGTTCGCGATCGCGCTGATCGGGCCGCTGCTCGTCGGTGATCCGAATGCCACCGATTACCGCAACCAACTCGCGCCACCCTCCGCAGCGCATTGGCTCGGTACCGACGGTAACGGCCGCGACCTGTTCGCGCGGACCGTGCACGCCGCCGGAGTCTCGACGTACGCCGCGGTGATCGTTTTCGTCATCAGCACGGCCATCGGACTCATGCTCGGAGTGTCCTCTGGGCTGATCGGTGGGTGGTACGACACGCTCGTGTGCCGACTGTGCGACATCATGCTCGGCCTGCCGTCGCTCATTCTCGCGTTGGCTATCGTCGGCGCACTCGGTCCAGGGTTCGGCAACCTGATCCTCGCCATGTCGCTGACCGGCTGGGCAGGATTGACCAAACTGGCGCGGACTCTTTCCTTGGGGGCGAGACACCGACTGGACGTCGTCGCGGCCCGAATGGCTGGCGTGGGCGGCGTGCAGATCGCGATGACGCACGTGCTGCCAGGTGTCTTCTCGCACACCCTGATCGCCGCGACCCTCGGCTTCGGCGAAACGATCCTCGCGCTCGCCGGCCTGTCCTTCCTCGGACTGGGAGTCCAACCACCGACGGCCGAATGGGGCAGCATGCTCAACGAGAGCCGCCTCGACCTCACTGTCGCGCCCTGGCTGCTGATTGGGCCGGGCCTCGGGCTCATCCTCGCGGTCGCGAGCGTGACGCTGATCAGCGACGCGTTGCGAGACTGCGCTGACATCACGGAGACCGCATGACCTCGACAGCCCACGCGATCCGGCGCAGGATGCGGGAGGCGACATGAGCCACAAGAGCGACATGTTGCGCATCGACGACCTCGCGGTGACCTACCGAGGTGGCCACCGTGCCCTCGATGGTGTGAGTCTGACGGTCGGCTGTGACGAGGTGGTCGCGCTGGTCGGCGAATCGGGCTGCGGTAAGACCACCACGCTACGGACCGTGCTGGGGCTGCTGCCGGCGAGCGCAAGGGTGACTGGAGCGATCGAGTTGGACGGCCAACCGCTGGCGGGGCTGCGAAAGCGGGAGCGCTCGGCGGCGCGCGTCCGTGCCGGCTACGTCACGCAGGATCCGTACTCGGCGTTTGACCCGCTGCGGACGGTGAGCCACCACATCCTTGAACCGCTGCGACCGGCGGGCATCGCGATCAGCGAGGTTGCCGTACTGGACGCGCTGTGCTCAGCGGGCATTCCCGACGCGTCGGCGCGGTGGACGCAGTATCCGCATCAGTGGTCTGGCGGGATGCTGCAACGCGCCGATATCGTCGCGGCCGCATTACTGGAGCCGTCGGTCACGCTCGCGGACGAACCGACCAGCGCACTGGATGCCGAACTAGCCGACGACATGATGCATCTGCTCCGGCGTTCATCGAAGGGGTTGCTGTTCGTCACGCACGATTTAGACCTCGCCGCGCGGCACGCCGACCGGATCATCGTGCTGGACGGCGGCCGCATCGTGGAGGAAGGCACGTCGGAGACCGTCATGGCGCAACCGCGGGCGCGGCGGACGATGCAACTGGTGCAGTCTGCGGCACTACGCGCGACAGTGGACCCAGCAGTGCCACCGGTTGAAGGAGCACAGCGCGATCGCGTCGTTGCTCGCCTTGATCGGGTAGCCAAGCGATACGCGACCCGTCACGGCGTCCACACTGCGGTGGCCGGCATCGACCTGAGGGTGCACGCCGGTGAGATAGTCGGCATCTGCGGCCGTTCCGGTTCGGGTAAGTCGACCCTGCTGCGACTAATGGGCGGGATCGAGGAACCGGATTCCGGTACGGCGACGCGTGCCGGCGGGCCCGGGAACGTGCTGCCGATCTTTCAGGATCCCGTCGGCTCGCTCGATGCTCGCTGGCCGATCTGGCGCTCTATCACTGAGCCGATTGCTGCGGCAGCGCGCCGCGACGGCGCGCGCCCGCCGCATCGTGCACGGCGTCGTGAGTTGGCTGCGGAGGTCCTCGCGGATGTTGGACTCGGCGATATCGATCCGGATGTGTATCCACGCGGCTTGTCCGTCGGACAATGCCAGCGTGTCGCGATCGCGCGGGTGATCTGTGCCCGGCCGGCGCTGATGATCGCGGACGAACCGACCTCAAGTCTTGATGTCACCACGGCTACCGAGATCGGCAGGTTGCTGCATCGACTGCGCGAATCCGGCACCGCACAAGTGATCGTCAGCCACGACATCGCCTTCCTGCGCTACCTGAGCGACCGCATCTATCGAATGGTCGACGGAACCTTGACGCAGGAGCACGAGGATGCGCCCGCGCCGGTGCAAGCTGCGCGGCGACGCGAAGATCAGGCGGCTCGCGCATGACCGGGCACGCGGATGACCTGCGGGCTGAACTGCTTAGGGTGCTGCCGTCCGACACGCTGGTGAGGGCGGCGCCCGCGATCGAGATACCGGCGACGCAGTGTGTGGACTCCGACTGGATGCAGGAGCAGATCCGGCTTCGCGGGTATATCTGGGGGATCGACGATAAGTTCGTGCTCGGCACCCTTTGGTGGTACTCCGCCAGTACGTGGCTGGTGATGCCTGCGGTGACGAGTTGGTATGTCACCGGTCGCGCGCTATCGCCCCGACTCGAGGACATGCGATTGTTCCATCGTCCGGACAGCAGGATTCCCGGGTCACGCTCGGTCGCAATCGGCCCGGAGTCGACTGCTGATTTCGCTGCACAGCTCGGAAGTGCTCTAGGGAAGGTGATCGGCGTACTCGACGCGATCATCGGCAAGGGTGAACGTCGGCTCTGGTCGTTCGCGGTCGATGCGATCGTGGGTCGGTTGTTGTGGGCTGCTCAGCACACCGGTCGTACGGCGGAGATGCTTGCCAGCGCGGACCGGTTGATTACTCAGATGGGTCGTGCCCTGGGCATGACGCTGCCCGCACCGCGGCTGACTACGACACCGACGGGCGAGTCGCATCTGCGACGGGGGTCGTGTTGCCTGCTTTATCGGGTGCCGGCAGAAGCCAAGTGCAGCACGTGCCCGCGCCAGTTGCCAGAGCAGCGGCTGGCCCGGCTAACCGCGACTGGGGCCCGGACCAAGCGTTGATAACGTCGGTCGTTCGGCGGCGCAGCATGTACGTATCGCGACTAATTGATGAGCCACGCTAAGTATCGATCATCCGATAAGGCAGAATCGCGAACATGACGAAACTTGATGCCGCCATCGTCGGTCTCGGGATGACCGACATGGGGAAGGTGTACGGGCGAACAGGTACTCAGTTCGCCGTCGAAGCGATCGGAAAGGCTGCCGTAGACGCCGGGCTCAAGGTCAGCGATATCGACGGTCTGCTGGTGAACTACGGACTCACCCGGGCCGTCGGCATGCCGCTGGCCGCCGACCTTGGGCTGCGGAATCTCTCGGTGCTCTCCGAGATCCAAGCTTACGGATCTTCGGCCGGCGTGATGGTGATGCAGGCCGCGGCGGCTGTCGCGTCCGGGCAGGCGACTGCGGTCGCTTGTGTGTTCTCCGATGTGCCGCTCACCGAAGGAAAGCGGGCCGGAGCGACCTACTCCGACCCGAAGAACCGCCTGCATCCCGGATTCCTCGGGATGCCTGCCGGTGGCGGGTTGCTCGGTCCGAACGTGGGGTACGCCCTGGGTGCTCGCCGACACATGGACAAATATGGCACCACCAGCGAACAGTTCGGCCATATTGCAATCAGCACACGCAAATGGGCCGAACTGAACCCGATCGCACAGATGCGCACCCCGCTGACCATGGAGGACCATCAGGAATCGCGCTACATCGTTGATCCGCTGCATCTGTTCGACTGCTGCCTGGTCAGCAATGGGGCGATCGCGGTCATCGTCACCTCGGGTGAGAAGGCGCGCGATCTGGCCAAGCCCCCGGTGTACCTTCACGGCGGCGCGCAGTGCCACCCTGGGTATATCGATGAGCGCGACTCCGAGTTCGGGCTGGTCAGCGGTGCGAAACTATCCGGTGAGCGAGCCTTCAAGATGGCTGGCGTCACGGTCGATCAGATCGGCGTCCGGGAAATCTACGACTGCTACACGTATACGACGCTGATCACCCTCGAAGACTACGGCTTCTGCGAGAAGGGCGAAGGTGGCGCGCTCGCCGAGTCAGGCGCCTTGGCTCCCGGCGGTTCGTTGCCGACCAACACCGGCGGCGGCCAACTGTCCGGTTATTACATGTGGGGGATGACTCCGCTGAGCGAGGCGGTCATCCAGGGCCGCGGTGAGGGCGGCGAACGCCAGGTTGTCGACAACGACTACATCCTCGTATCCGGCAACGGGGGCGTCCTGCAACACCATGCGACCCTGATCCTCAGCCCGCACCCTAAGGAGGCGTGATGTCCGCCGAGAACATGCTGCCCGTGCAGCGAGACGACGCATCGGCTGCGTTTTTTGACGCCGCTGCTGAAGGCCGACTGCTGGTGCACAAATGCCCGCAGGGCCACCTTTTCGCGCCGCAGATCAGTACCTGCCCGCGCTGCCAGAGCACTGAGCTCAGCTGGTCGGAGGCCTCTGGTCGTGCGACGCTCGCGTCGTACGCCGTGATTAACCGACGGGGCCAGTCCGAGTTGCCGGTCGCGATCGTCGAACTCGACGAGGGTCCGTGGATCCGCATGCAACTGCAGGATGTCTCTACCGAAGACCTGAAGGTCGGACTGCGGATGCAGATCCGATTTGCCGCTCCGGACGGCGGCGAGCCCCTGCCGTACGCCGTCCCTGCATAGGAACGACATACGCCGAAGTTGTGGGTGAGGACGCTGATCAACGAGGGTCCTCACCCACAACTTCGGTCGCTTGTCGGCAGCGCGGCGAACTCGCGGCGTGCTGGACACGTCCCGTGCTGGACACGTCCCGGGCTGGACGCCTCCCTGGCCGGGCGCTGCCCACATGCCTCACGGGTATCGGCGCCATCCGGGTTCGCCGCGGAGCAACGTGTGAACTGGCTAGTTCGCAAACGCGCTCTGGCCGGTCAGCAACTGGCCGAGCACCAACGTGTGCACTTCCTCGGTGCCTTCGTAGGTCAGCACCGATTCCAGATTCGCGGAGTGCCGCATGATCGGGTACTCATGGCTGATGCCGTTGCCGCCGAGGATCGTGCGGGAGGTGCGGGCCGCTTCGATCGCGACCCGGACGTTATTCAACTTGCCGAAGGAGACCTGCTCCGCCGCGAGGCCCCGCTCGGAATCCTTGAGCCGACCGAGGTGTAGCGCGAGCAACTCGCCCTTGGTCAGGTCCATCGCCATCGCGGCCAACTTTTGCTGTGTCAACTGGAATCCACCGATCGGGCGGCCGAACTGTACCCGTGACTTCGAGTAGTCCAGCGCGGTCTCGAAGCACGAGCGGCCAGCGCCGAGAGCGCCGAACAAGATGCCGAACCGTGCTTCGCTCAGGCACGAGAGCGGTCCGCGCAGCCCCGTGACTTCGGGGAGTACGGCGTCGGCCGGAAGTCGCATGTTGTCGAAGACCAATTCGCCGGTCTTACTCATCCGCAGAGAGCCCTTGTGTGTGACCTCGTTGGCGGTGAATCCCTTCGTGTCGGTCGGCACGATGAACCCGAGGACTCCTTCGTCGGTCATCGCCCACACGACCGCGACGTGCGCGATCGGCCCGTTGGTGATCCACATCTTCGAGCCGTTGATCACCCAGTCAGAGCCATCGCGGACGGCACGGGTAGCCATATTCGCCGGATCCGAGCCGTGGTCGGGTTCGGTCAGCCCGAAGCAACCGATCGCGCGCCCGGCGGCCATATCGGGTAGCCACTGCTGCTTCTGTTGTTCGGAGCCGTATGCCCAGATCGGAAACATTGCCAGCGAACCTTGTACCGATACGAACGAACGCAGACCCGAGTCTCCCGCTTCCAGCTCCAGGCACGCCAATCCGTAGTTCGTCGCGCTGAGGCCGGCGCAGTCGTAGCCCTCGAGATGCATACCGAGGAGGCCCATCTAGCCGATCTCGGGAATGAGGTCCTCGGGGAACACGCCGTCTTCGAACTATCGGCCGGCATAAGGGGTGATCCGATCTTCTACCCAGGTCCGAACCGTGCTGCGGATCGCTCGTTCTTCGGCGTCCAACTGGCCGGTGAGGCCAAGCAGGTCGGTTGGGGCGGGTGCAGCGGCGCGCGGCTTGAGGCTCATGGGATTCTCCAAAGGGCGCAGGGATCGGAATGCTGACATCCTGCCAAACGTATCGTGGCGGGTAGGCCACGACTGGGTGAGCGATATCTATTCCCGCAGCGGGCCATTCCCGTCGTACGCCGCATAGCCTGTAGGTGTGACGACCACCGTGCCGCCCCAGACTGGCTTCAGCCCGCAACGCGCCTATCGCATCGTGTCGGTAGCCGAAATGATCACCTGGGCGTTGCTTATCATCGGCATGGTTGGCAAGTACGCCTTCGACTTCGACGCGCTGGTGTTTCCGTTCGGGTTGATCCATGGGACCGCGTTCGTTGCCTATGCCGCAACCGCGTTGATCGTTGGGTTGAATCAACGCTGGCCGTTCGGTCGTATCGTCGGCGCGGTCGCGATGGCGATCGTGCCCTTTGGGACGCTGCCCCTGGATCGCTCGCTGGAGCGCCGCGGGTTGTTGAGCGGCGGATGGCGCACCGAGGCGAGTGACGATCCGCGCGACGGATCAGCGATTGACCGCGCGTTGCGCTGGGGTCTGCGTAATCCGGTGCCGTTCGCGATCCTGGTGGTCGTCATCGTCGTTGCGATCGTGTCGGTGCTGTTGGTCATCGGCCCGCCCGGCGAGTGGGGAAAGTAGCCCGCGTTCGGCTTCGCCTCGCCGACATGCGTTCGGTGATGTTTCGTCGTGGCAGCCGTGGGAAAGGTAACGGCCCTTACTGAGGCGGACGTGGCTGCACTCGCGTACTATTGCTGATCGACCCCTCGTGTGGCGTCACCCTGTGAACCTCCCCAGGGCCGGAAGGCAGCAAGGATAAGCGGGCTCTGGCGGGTGCGCGAGGGGTCCCTTCGTGTATCGGCCCGGTGCCGCGTCAGCCGCTGCGTCCGACCGTCCCGCCGCGCCCGCGGGTCGTCTGCGCCACCGACTAGGCTCGCGGGGGACGGACGAGGCTGATCAGAGGTGAGAGATGGCGCTAGCGCTGTACCGAAAGTACCGCCCGGCGACGTTCGCCGAGGTAGTTGGGCAGGAGCATGTCACCGGTCCGCTGATGACCGCGGTCGACTCCGGACGCATCAACCACGCCTATCTCTTTTCCGGACCACGCGGGTGCGGAAAGACGTCGTCGGCGCGCATTCTCGCTCGCTCGCTGAACTGTGAGCAGGGCCCGACCTCGCACCCATGCGGTGCCTGCCAGTCCTGTGTCGATCTCGCACCGGACGGCGCCGGCAATATCGACGTGATCGAGATCGATGCTGCCTCGCACGGCGGCGTCGATGATGCTCGCGAACTGCGTGAGCGCGCATTCCAACTTCCGGTGCAGAGCCGCTACAAGATCTACATCATTGACGAGGCCCACATGGTCTCGAATCAAGGTTTCAATGCGCTGCTAAAGGTCGTCGAGGAGCCGCCGGAATCGGTTGTGTTTATCTTCGCGACCACCGAGCCGGACAAGGTGCTCGCGACGATCCGCTCTCGCACCCACCACTACCCGTTCCGGCTGGTGCCGCCGGCCGCGATGCGTGATCTGCTTGAGCGCAACTGCGAGGCCGAGGGTGTGCAGGTGGGCGCCGCCGTCCTACCGCTCGTGGTGCGCGCCGGCGGTGGTTCGGTGCGCGATTCGCAGTCACTGCTGGATCAACTCATCGCTGGCGCCGGGCCGGACGGCATCACGTACGAGGAAGCGCTCGCGTTGCTCGGGGTCACCGATGCGGCGCTGCTCGATGACATGGTCGAAGCGGTCGGTGTGGCGGACGGTGCGACCGTGTTCGGTACGGTAAATCGCCTCATCGACGCGGGACACGATCCGCGGCGGTTCGGCGCGGACTTGCTCGATCGGTTACGCGATCTGATTCTGATCGCAGCGGTGCCGGACGCTGGCGAGAAGGGCCTCATTGATGCGCCCGTCGACCACCTCGAGCGGTTGGTCGATCAGGCCAGTCAGCTAGGCCTGTCGACACTCTCGCGGCTCGCGGACATCGTGCACGTCGGCCTCACCGAAATGCGTGGTACGACGGCTCCGCGGTTGGGCCTGGAACTGATCTGTGCGCGGATGCTGCTGCCTGCGGTCGGAGATGACGCGGCCTCGATGACCCAGCGGATCGAACGCCTAGAACGCCGGATGGAGATCGGTGGTGTCCCGACGGCGAGCAGCGGGTCCGCGGGCACGTCCTCAGCGGTCCGGGGACGAGCGGCCACATCTGTCGACGGCTTGACTCCGCGTCAGCGGGCCGAAGCCGAACTCGCCGCTCGGCGCGCGCCGACGCCGAAGGGCCCCGAGCCCAGCAGTGAGATTCCAGCGTCCGGTCATCAGGCGCCGAGTTCCGCCGGCACGCCGTCCGGCGCTGGCTCGGAGCCCAGCGATTCCGTGAGCGCGCCACCGCGCTCCGCGTCGCGGGACGATGCGCCACAGCCCGATTCCTCGCGCGCCGACGCCGCCGACGCCGCGAAGCGACGAGACCCGGGCGACACGCAACTCGATCCAGAGCGTTCTCAGCCTGCCCAGGCCGAACCTGGCAACGACCCTGGTCCGGCATCGCGAGGCGATGCCCGTCGTGCGGAGCAACCGGCCGAACGGCCGTCGTCGCCTCGGCAGGACTCGCGCTCGGTGGCCCGTGACCCACGAGGTGCACAGCCCACTGGCCGGGTGGCTTCGGCGGCGTCGCCGCAGCCTGCGGCCGAACCTGCTGCAGACTCCGGCTGGCCGGAGGTGAAGGTGCCCGGATCGGGGCGCTCGCAGCAACCCGTAGCGAGTGGCGACGACGCCGACTCGCCCGCGGAGCAATCCGATTTCAAGGCCACCGAGACTGCCGCACCGGACTCGTCCAACTCGGTGCGGGACGTCGCCGAGCAGGCGACGGAGGTCGCCGTAGCGCCGTCGACGGGCGGATCGGAAACCGCTGGCCCCGCCGTACAGTCCGCAGCGCCCGATCGTACGGAGCCGGAACGGCCTCCGGTGCCGCCCGTTGTGTCCGAGCGAACCGCGTCCGCCCTAGCGGCCTCGGTTCCCGCATCGGATACAGCGGCATCGGCTCCGCAAACAACGCCATCGGCACCGGCGTCCGCCGGGTCCGGCGCATTCGATGTGGCCGAAGTACGACGTCAGTGGCGTGTGGTCGTCGATGTCGTCAAACGCAGCAGTCGCGCTGGAGCCGCGCTGGTCGAGGCCGCGACGCCTGTCGCCGTACGCGAGAACACACTCATCATCACGACGCCACCGGCGTTGGTACGACGTCTCTCCCAGCAGCACGACGCGCTGAAGGGCGCCTTGCACGACGTACTCGGGGTTACGTGGGCGATTCAGGTAACTGATGGCGCGCCGCCGCAAGGCACGGGCGGGGCGGACGCTGAAAGTCCTGATGCGCCGCCGGCGGATGACGAAGACGACTACTCCGCAGATCCCGACGATGAATCGGTGTCGGACCCGCGCGCTGGGCTCGATCCGGGCCAGGCGGCGGTGAACCTGCTTCGCGATGAACTCGGTGCCGAAGAGATCGTTGAGCAGTAGGTAGCGCCGCGTCCGCGAGCGCTGTCGAACGACTACCCTAGAAGCCGCCCCACACCAGACGCGGAGGAGACCACATGCAGCCCGAAGGCATGCCCGACATGGGCGCGATTCTGCAGCAGGCCCAGCAGATGCAGGAAGGCTTGGCGCGGGCGCAGGAAGAACTGGCGCAGGCGAAGGTCGAAGGGTCCGCCGGTGGCGGCCTGGTGAAAGTCCAGATGACCGGTACGTCGGACATCGTTGGTGTGGAGATTGATCCCACGGTTGTCGACCCCGAGGACGTCGAATCGCTGCAGGATCTCGTCGTGGCAGCGGTTCGAGACGCGACCGCGCGGGCTGCCGAACTTACGCAGCAGAAGATGGGCGGCCTCACCGGCGGCATGGGCGGCCTCGGCCTCCCAGGCCTGTAAGTGGCCTTCGAGGGCGCCGTCCAGCAGTTGATCGACGAGCTCGGCCGACTGCCGGGCGTCGGGCCTAAAAGTGCACAACGGATCGCCTTTCACCTGCTCACGGTCGACGGTGAACAAATCGTCGAATTGATGGACGCGTTGCGGCGGGTGAAGGATGAGGTGCGCTTCTGCATTACTTGCGGAAACGTCAGCGAAGAGGACGTGTGCCGTATCTGTCGTGACCCGAAACGGTCCGAGAATGTCATTTGCGTTGTCGAGGAATCGAAAGACGTCGCGGCAATCGAACGCACTCATGAGTTCCGTGGCCGCTACCACGTGCTGGGCGGAGCGATCGATCCGGTGAACGGCGTCGGTCCCGACCAGTTGCGGATGAGCGAGTTGATGGCGAGACTACAGAGCCCCTCGATCGAAGAGATCATCATCGCCACGGACCCCAACCTCGAAGGCGAAGCGACAGCGACCTATTTGGTGCGGATGCTGGCTCCGATGGGTCTGCGCGTGACCCGGCTAGCCAGCGGGCTGCCAGTCGGCGGCGACCTGGAGTACGCCGATGAGGTCACGTTGGGGCGTGCCTTCGCCGGCCGTCGAGCGGTCGGCTGATCCACAACCTTCTTGGTTCCGCTGAAACACGGGATGGGCAGATCGGCGATCGGACTATGCCGATAAGGCTCGCGCAGGACGCCGGACATGTACGCCTACCGACGAATGGCTGCAATGCCGAAGGAGACGATATTCGGTGACTTCTAGCCATAATCACGTTTCAGGACTGCCCGGGCAATTCCCATCCGGCGGAATCTTCGACTCGATGTCGGGCGACGCCGAGGTTGATCGGGAACTCACCGATGGCGCTTTCGTGCGTGCCGTAATTACGTTCGAGTCCGTAGTCACGGCCGCACAGGCGAGTCACGGGATTATTCCTCAGGAAGCGGCGAACCTAATTGAGGATGCCGCTGCGAGCATCGATATGGGCTCGCTACGGATCGGCTCACGCGCTGAGCAAGCCGCGACTCCTGTTATTGCGGTCGTTGAGGCGATCAGAGCGGCCGTGACCCCGGCCCTCGCCGGTTTCGTGCACCACGGACTGTCCAGCCAGGATTGCATTGATACGGCGTTCTCGATGATGCACGGAAGGGCCCTCGACGTAATCGGGCCGCGCATCGCCACGGTGATTGGTCGGCTGTCGCGCGTTGCCGAACGGCACGCAGCTACGCCGATGCTGGCGCGCCTCTCGGGACGACCGGCGGCCCCGACGACATACGGCTGGCAGGTATGTCGGTGGATCGAGGGCTTGGAGCATGCCGTGTCCGAGCTAGGGCGGGCGCGGGAATCTCTGGCCGTGCAATTGGGCGGACCGACGGACGACCTAGCGGACGTGGGACCTCATCCGCGCGGTCTCGTCGCCGATGTGGCGGAGGTCTTGGAGTTAGAGGCGCCGCGTACGTCATGGCATAGCGATCGCTCACGTGTCCTGCAGGTGGCCTCCGCGTGCGTCCAGACGATCAACGCATGCGCAAAGATTGCCACGGACGTCGCAGCGATGGACTCGCGTGAGGTAAACGAGTTGGTGATCGGCGATGACGATCATCGGGACCTGAGCACGTCATCGCCCACGCCGCACGCGCGCGATTCAGCGGCGGCGATCTCGATTCGATCGGCGGCCACGATGGCTCCCGGGCTATTGGCGAACGTTGCCGCAGCGGGGGTGCAGGAGAACGATCGCTCGGCCGGACGGCGGCAATCGGAATGGCGCGCGATGCGCGAACTCGTTCATCTCACGGGAGGTGCAGCCCACGAGTTGTCATTGCTGGAAAGGGACACGGACGTGAACGAGAAGCAAATGGCGCAGAACCTCCACAGTGCAGGGTTTGCTGGGTCGCCGCTCGCGGCCGAACGACGAACACTCGAGTACCTCCAGCGATTCACCTGAGCACCAGGCGTTTGCTGGTGCATACGAACCAGCGCTGCTCGGAGCACGGTGAACGCAGGATGGTCGCCGTGGGCTCGATGCGGATAACCAAACACATTCAATCGTTCGGCCACCATCACTTGACGCTAATCCGCTGTCCGCCCGTCGACGAAACGAACCGCAAGGTGCGCGCACACCGGCGTACAACCCGCGTAGCGCCTGCTGCATTGGCGGTCCGCGCGACCGTGATGTCGCGCAAAGTCGGCGCAAAATAGTCGAAATTTTGCCCGGCTAACCTTCTGGGCGTGAAGTCCTCCTCGCGGCGCCAAGTGTCCAGTCCGCCCACTCATTGTTCCCCCGTAAGCACCGGCCTGACGGACGCCGCGCATCCCCGTCGGAAACTGATCTTCACCATCGTTGCCATGTCACTGGCGTCGGCGTCCATCGATGCCACGATCGTTGCGACTGCGCTCTCGCAAATCCAGGAGGATCTCGACGCGCCGATCACCTGGGGTGCATGGACGATCACCGGCTATAACCTGGTCCAGGTCGTGGTCATGCCTATCGCGGGCAAGATCGCGGATATATATGGCCCGCGCCGCGTCTTCATCGGCGCAGCGTCGCTGTACATCGTCATGGCAATCTTGTGCGGATTGGCCCCGACGATCTACACGCTGGTCGCGTTGCGCACCATTCAAGCAGTCGGCGGCGGTGCGTTCATGCCGACCGGCTCCGGAATCGTGGCCGCCACATTCGGCGCCGGTCGGGCGAAGGCGTTAGGCCTGTTCACGAGCATATTCTCGATCGGCTCTGTGCTCGGGCCGGTGATCGGCGGCATAGTCGTCCACTTGTGGTCGTGGCGCGCGATCTTCCTCTGCAACCTCCCGCTGATGGTCGCATCCCTAATCCTTGGCATCATCTTCTTGCCGAAGACGACGACCAGGTCTGGCCAGCCGCTGGACGTCGTCGGCGCCGTTCAACTCGCGACAATGTTGCTCTGCGGAATGCTTGCGATCACGATGATCGGCAATGGTGCCGAGTTCGTCAGCGTCGGTTTCCTTGTTCCGCTTGTCGCCACGGCGCTCGCAGCGGTCTGGTTCGCGCGCCACACTCGGACCTTCCAGCATCCGTTCGTCCCGCCGCGGCTCCTCGCGGGACGCGGGTTCGCGACAATGAACCTTGTCAATGTGCTCTTCGGAGCCTTCGCTATCGGGACCACCGCACTGCTCCCGTTGTATGCGCAGGACCGCTACGGTATCGGCGCCCTCGAGTCGGGGTCACTGCTCTCTCTGCGCGCGATCGGGATGGTGTCAGTAACCGGACTCGCGGTGATGCTGCTGCACCGTACTGGTTATCGCCGCCCAATCGCCGCCGGAATCATCATCGTCGCGGCGGGACTTTGCCTTATCGCCATGTATCCCGCAGCGGGCGTGACGCCGTACCTATGGCTGAGCATCGCGGCCGGCATTACCGGGATCGGTATGGGAGTAGCGATGCCGGCTGCCAACAACGCGACCTTGCACCTAGCGCCGGATCAGATCGCCGCGGTCTCCGGTCTTCGCGGAATGTTTCGGCAGATCGGCGGAATAGCGGCGATCTCGGTAGCAACCGCAGTGGCTGCGCAGTCCGCCGACCCCGGTCGTAGCCTCGCGGTCGCGTTCGCTGCGCTCGCCGTCGCTGCTCTATGCGTGGCCCCATTGACCCGACGCGTACCAGAGGACCCATCCGCAATTGGCGCGGGACTCGCGAGGAAATCCGATACATATAGCGCATCGCACCGTAAGTCGGTCGGACCGAGTGGCCCCCGAGGCTAAAGCGGCGTGCCCGGTAGTGCGCACTGCTCGTGGCGTAGTCGATAGGTGATGCGATGTCCGATGAACATAGCGATGCGCGGTGATCGGGCGTCGAACACGCCTCGGTCACCGCGCATCACGGCCTATGCGATTAGCTAACAGGCGAGCGGTGGTACGGCGAGGTGGAAGTCGGTGTCCTGCTGGTATCCATATGCCCCGGCGAGAGCGGTCGCCTCAGCGAATGGTTTTGCGACGAGTTGGTACGACATCGGCAGACCGTCGGTGTTGAATCCCATCGGGACGGCGATCGCCGGATGGCCCGTGACGTCCCAATAACTGGTGTTTCCGTGTAGCGGACGCTGCCACGGCCGCTCGATCAGCGCCTCGAGCGGTGTAGCGCTGACCCATGCAGTAGGGGAGAACACCAAGTCAACCTTGGAGAAGACGTCGGTGTTGACGGCCTTGACGATCACCCGCCGAACGCGCTGAGCCTGCACGTAGTCGGCGGCCGACACAAATGTGCCGCGTCCCAACGCCATTCGGAAACTCGCTACGAAGTTCTCGAACTGGCTTTGTGCGTCAGGTCGGTGGAACGCGCCGTACTCGCCGGAGTTGATCGCACTGAGCACCGCCGTGGCTTCCTCGTAGAACGGGAGCGTGACGTCGATGACCTTTGCGCCGCGTGCGGTGAGCACCGCGATCGCGTCGTCCAACAGCGTGTCGAGCGCGGGGTCGACGATGTCCTCGTCCGGGCGGCCGGAGGTTCGGTCGACGCCGATCGTGAGGCCGGTGAGGTCACCGATGAGGACGGCGGTGTAGTCCTCGGTCGGTGTGTCGATGGCCGTGGCATCGGAGTCGTCGTACCCGGCGAGGGCATTAAGCATGATGGCGCAGTCCTCGGCCGATCGCGCCAACGGTCCGATGTGATCCAGCGAATATCCCAACGGCAGACACCCTGACTTCGGAACCCGGCCAGCGGTGGGCATGAGCCCGGTAACGGAGCAGAACGCAGCCGGATTACGGATGGACCCGCCGGTGTCCGTGCCCAGTCCACCCAGAATGACACCTGAAGCAATACCGGAGCCAGTGCCGGAGGAAGATCCGCCGGCCCATGTATCCAGATCCCAGGGATTACGACAAATCGGAAATGGCTTGGTGGGATCCGGCAGCCCCATGGCGAACTCCATGGTCGTCGTCTTGCCCGTGATCAGAGCGCCTGCCGCGCGGAGTCGCTGGACAACTACGGCGTCGCCTATGCCCGGTCCCCAAGACAAGTCCTGTACGAGTGACTGCCCGGTGGTGGGGGCCTCGACTGTGGTGATGATGTCCTTTATGCCGAGCGGGATTCCCGCGAGTGGGCAGAGTTCTTTGCCATTCGCAAGGTCTGTGTCGATAGCGGCAGCTGCTTCGAGCATCTGCTCGTCGAAGCGCTTGATATAGATGCCGACCTTGTCGTCGAGTGCATCGGCGCGGGCGATGGATTCCTGAGCAAGCTCGGTCGCGGTAGTTGTTCCGGCACGTAGGGCTGCGGCTGCTTGGGCAATCGTCGACGGAGCTCCGTTCGTTAGCGGAGTCGTATTCATGGGCGAGTTCATAATGATCAGCCCTGTCGCGGGTCGAAGGTAAGTGCGGGCTCTTCGTAACGGACCCCTGGCACCGCGTACAGCTTGTCGATGCTGGCTCGGGTCTCTTCATAGTCGCCGACCAGGCGGTCGAGTTCATCGGCCGTTGGGCTGATCTTCGCCTGCGCGAGCAACGTGATGACGGTTTGACGGATGTCGGTCATGAGCCTCCGGCTTTCTTGTGTAGCGGGACAGTGGCGGGCGCCAACAAGCGGACAAACCAACTGTGGATGTCATGGATTTCATTCGAGGTGTCGGCAGGTAACGCGTCATTTGCGCGCCTTCGACGCCAGGAATTCCTTGGCTGAACGGCTCTACTGCGCCGGTTCGCAGGGATCCTGTGCGCCCTCGCTGCGGCTCTTGAGCGGAAGTTTCCATGCATGGTTGCGATCTCTGCCCATTGCATCGCCAGGTAGGGCTCTGGCCTGATCGGAAAGTGCTAGCAATAGCGGGAAATCACGCCAACCAGTCGTGTCCCGCCTCACAGTCTGGTGGCCAAGCAGTCGCGGAGCGCTTCACCGCGTGTCGCATAGTCGCAGGTCAGAGGGGATGTCTCGATCGCGCTAACCCGCGAAACACATCGTTGATCGGTATCGATGCCAAACGAAACATGCCGCCGGGATTCTTGAAAGCCACACAGGCGAGTACACCGCTGAAGCCCCAACGTTGCGGGAATGGCTCGCCGAGTCAGCCACCGGCAACGTCGCCGGGCAACAGATCCCGGAGCTTCAGCTCCGTCCCTTCAACGTCGAAGGACCACCGATGAGACCTCTTCGAAAGTCTGGTGCAACCAAATGACCACACTCCTAGAATCCCGCGAAACGGCAATAACGAAGGCCCCGTCCAGTTCATTCACGCTTGACGTACGGGACCTGACGACCACCTTCCGCACGCGTCAGGGTGAGACTTCCGCAGTCAATGGAGTCTCCTTCACACTCGAGCCTGCAAAGACGCTCGCAGTCATCGGTGAGTCAGGTTCTGGCAAGAGCGCGATGCTCCGCTCTGTGATCGGGATCAACCCGACGAGCGCGCTGATCACCGGCAAGCTAGTCATGGGGGACCGCGATCTCCTATTGCTGGGTGCGAAGGAACGTCGGTCGGTCCGAGGTCGTGACATCTCGATGGTCTTCCAAGATCCGCTTACGGCCTTGGATCCCGTATATACCGTGGGTGAGCAGCTGACCGAGACCATCGGCAAGGCGAATCCGGACATGGTAAAGAGCGAGCGGTGGTCCCGCGCGCTCGAACTTCTCAACCTCGTGCAGATCCCGTCACCTGAGACGCGGCTGAAAGCGTATCCGTCCCAGTTGTCCGGCGGCATGCGCCAACGCGTCGTGATCGCGATGGCGATTGCCGGTCGACCCAAAGTCCTGTTGGCCGATGAGCCGACGACCGCGCTCGACGTGACCGTTCAGGCTCGCATCATCCGGCTATTCCGGCAGTTGCAGATCGAGAACCAGATGAGCATCGTGGTGGTGACCCACGACTTGGGCGTCGCAGCGGAGCTCGCCGATGACGTGGCGGTTATGTATGCGGGGCGTTTCGTCGAGTTCGGCACGGCCGAACAAGTGCTCAACTCACCGACGCACCCGTACACAGCGGGGCTGATCGAGGCCAACGTGCGCGCTGGCCAGCCGGGCCGGCCGGTAGCGATCCCCGGTATGCCGCCGTCATTGCAGCGGATCCCGCCTGGTTGTGCTTTCGCACCCCGGTGCCGATATGCGAGCACAGCGTGCTGGTCGGAGTATCCGCAGGCGCTACTTCAGGACGACGGCCACTGGAGCCGCTGCATCTTCGCCCCAGGCGAGTCCACTGACTAGCAAGTTCGACCCGTCCTTCAAAGGAGATCAAGAGAATGAAATTGTCTATGCGCAAGGCAGCCACCTTTATCGCAGGCCTACTGGTCGCGGGCATGTCCCTGACGGCGTGCGGTGCATCAGGAAGCGGTGGGTCGAGCGATCCTGGCGTGCTCAAGATCGCGATGACCGCTTCCGATATCCCGTTCACCGGCACCTACCCGGACAACGGTTACGAGGGCTTCCGTTTCATCTCAAACAACCTCTACGACGGTCTCACGCGGCTGAACCTCGACCAGGACACGGAACTGCCGACCCCGCAGCCGAGCCTCGCTGAGTCGGTTGAGCCCAACGACGACGGCACCGTTTGGACGTTCAAGCTACGCGAGGACGTGGAATTCACCGACGGAACGCCGTTCAACGCTGATGCAGTGATCTTCAAACTGGACACCGTTAAGGGCGATCCTGACGGCAAGTACTTCGATGCGGACGTGGCATCGCGGGGGTCCGCCGTATTCAAGTACGTGAAGGCCGGCGGCTACAAAAAGGTCGATGACTACACGGTGACCGTTGAGACCACGATGCCGTACGGCCTGCTCAATTACGACGCGCTGTCCTGGTTCATCCCGTCGCCGACCGCGGCCATGGCGGTCATCGATGGCGGCGGTACCTGGGCAGACTTCGCTAAGGCTCCCGTCGGTACGGGGCCGTTCACATTAGAGGAACTCGTACCGGGCGACCACGCCTTGCTCACGCGCAACGACGACTATTGGCGTGGCCCGGCGAAACTGGAGCAGATCTATCTTTACCCGGCCCCGGAGGCCGCCACTCGCCTCTCGATGTTCGAGTCGGGTGAAGTCAACTGGGCCGACGCGCCAGCGCCGGACGCCATTCAACAACTGCAAGACAGCGGGGCCAACGTCATCCTCGCGAAGTATCCGCATTCGATCTCGCCGCGGTTCAACGAGTTCCGGGCGCCGTTCAAGGACAACATCAAACTGCGTCAGGCGTTGAACTACGCGCTCGACCGCGAGGCAACCGCCGCCATCATCAACGATGCCGGCTTCCCGGCATCACAGTACGTGTACGAAGGGCACCCCGACTTCGTCCCGGACAATCCTGGCTACAGCTACGACCAGGCGAAAGCGGAAGAATTGCTCGCCGAGTCGGGGTATCCCGGCGGTGAGGGCCTAAAGCCACTCGTGTTCGCCTACCCGCAAGGCGGCTCGGGCAACATGTATCCGCCTGAGATGATGCAGTCACTTCAGCAGCAATTCGCTGACATCGGCGTCGACGTCGAGCTCATGCCGGTCGAATGGAACACGTTGCTCACCATGGGCATCGAGGGGCTCAACAGCCCGCAATGGCAGGACGTCGATATCCTGTGGGCTTCCCCGGCCGCGGGAATGCTCCCGACCACGTACACCACCACGGTGATGTGCGAGCGGGTGCCCGGCAGCCCGAACGCCGCCGGCATGTGCAATCCGGAGATCGACGCGCTCTGGGAAAAGGGCTTGGCCTCTACCGACATAGAGCAGACCCACGAGTACTTCCGACAGGGGCTCGACATTGCCTTGGACGAGGCCGACTTCCTGTATTGGATGCACGACCTCAACCTGCGGGTACTCGCTCCCGAGGTGAAGGGCTTCATTCCGGTGTTGTCCTGGTGGACCGACTTCACCTTGATCTCGGTGGAGGACTGACATGTTTCGCCTCGCCGTACGGCGTCTGCTCTATTCGATCCCCATTCTCATTGGTGTCTCCATCATCTGCTTCCTGCTGATGAACGTCCTGCCTGGCAGTGCTGCCGGCGGACTCATCAACGACCAGATGACCGACGCGGAGAAGTATGCGGCGGAGGATCGTCTCGGACTTCATGATCCGCTCCCGATCCGGTACTGGGACTGGCTCGTCAACATCTTCCAGGGTGACCTTGGATTCTCTCAACAGCGTCACCGCGATGTCTCCGAGCTGCTCGGTCAGGCTTGGGCAAACACCTTCATCCTCGCGATCGTGTCTGCAGTAATTGGCGTCGTACTGGGGATATTGTTGGGATTCATTGCCGGTACCAGGCGCGGAAGTTGGGTTGACAAGGTCGTCTCGACCTTCAGCCTCGCGGGTCTGAGTATCCCGTCGTTCTTCCTCGGTGTGCTACTGCTAAGCGTCTTCGCTTCGAAGTTGCAACTGCTTCCGGCCGGCGGCTGGAACGGGATGGATTACGGGCTTGGTGGCGCGATCGAGTCGCTCATCCTGCCGGTCGCGACGGGCTCGTTGGTCACCGCGGGCATCACCGCGCGGGTGATGCGAGCAGCGATCGTTGACACGATGTCCGCTGATTTCATCGAGACGCTGCGAGCGAAAGGGCTTAGCGAGTTCGAGGTCCGCAAGCACGTGATGCGTAACGCGATCTCACCGGTCCTGACTACGTCGGGTGTTCAGTTCGGTTACCTGCTGGGTGGCTCGGTCGTGGTGGAGACAATCTTCCGGTGGCCGGGCATGGGGACGCTGACCTACAACGCGATCTCCTCGCGTGATCTGCCGGTCATCCAAGGAACGATCCTCATCATTGCCTTTGCGTTCGTGCTCATCAACTTGGTCGTGGACATCGTCCAGGCCGCGATCGACCCGCGGGTAAGGGGGACACTGACATGACCGAAACGATGGAGCGTCGACTTCCCGCCGACTTCGCGAGCACAGTCTCCGAAGCGGACCGAGCGGAAGCCGAGCGTTTACGCCAGGAGTGGATGGCCGTCGATGACGGTGCCAAATCGCAGTCGTTCTGGGCGGAGACCGGTCGTCGGTTCCTGGAGAACAAATTGGGCGTGGCGGCGGCAGGATTCATCGTCCTGCTCGCGGTAGCAGCCATCCTCGCCCCGTGGATCGTCCCGCACGACCCACTCAGGGGCATTGCCGCCGACCGCCTACTAGCGCCGTTCAGTGACGGCTATCTGCTCGGCACCGACGAGCAGGGCAGGGATCTGCTGTCACGTTTGATCTACGGCGGTCGGCTCACCCTCGTTGCTGCGTTCGTACCGACGATTATTGCGACGCTGATCGGCACGGCCATTGGCGTGACGGCCGGAATGTTCGGCGGCAAGGTGCAGACGATCCTGATGCGCGGAATG
This sequence comes from Cumulibacter sp., assembly GCA_047975195.1. Lineage (GTDB taxonomy): Bacteria > Actinomycetota > Actinomycetes > Mycobacteriales > Antricoccaceae > Cumulibacter. The sequence goes on from JBKEDB010000061.1 coordinate 54,598, forward strand.
GACATGCTTTACGCGTTTCCTGCTGTCCTGCTAGCGATCGCCGTCAGCGCCTCACTCGGACCGGGTATGGCGAACGCATTGATCGCAGTCACGATCGTGTCCGTCCCGCCCGTGGCCCGAGTCGCCGAGTCGGCGACGAGGCGTGTGGTCACCAAGGAGTTCATCGAAGCGGCGAAACTGTCTGGCGCATCGCGGACCAAGGTCGCGACATCTCAAATCATTCCAAACGTAATGAACGACATCATTGTCTACGCTTCCGGCCTGGTCGGAGTCTCGATGCTGATCGCCGCGAGTCTGTCATTTCTCGGCCTCGGTTCCCTTCCACCGGCACCGGAATGGGGCTTCATGTTGAACTCCATGCGTAATTCCATCTCGATCGCCATGGTGAACGTGATGTTGCCCGGCCTGATGATCTTCCTGACCTCCGTCTGCTTCAACCTCGCCAGCGATGCGCTGCGTGAGGCGACCGATAGCCGTCTTTGAGAGGAGAAGTACGCCATGGCAGACCTCGCCGCCGATAACGAGCGTTCGGTGATTAAGGAATATCCACTGCTCGAGCTGCTCAGCGTGTCCAAGCAGTTCGACGTCAGCCACAACGGCAAGAAGGCCAAACTGTCAGCCGTCAATAACGTCTCGTTCACCGTCAAGAGGGGCTCGACCCTCGGCATCGTCGGTGAGTCGGGCTGCGGGAAGTCGACGCTCGCCCGCGTGATCACCGGTCTGCACCCGCCTACCGACGGTGAAATGGTCTTCGCCAACCGACAGATCAAGAGCCGCCGTGGAAAAGAGATGGCCAAGGCCATGCAGATGGTCTTCCAGGATCCGCACTCCGCGCTCAACCCGCGCTCGACGATCGGCGAGTCAATCGGCTTCCCGCTGTCCGTTCAGGGCATGTCTAGGGGCGAAATCGCACAACGAGTCGCCCAGGTCATCGCGGATGTCGGGCTACCGGCGGCGTACGCGTCGCACTATCCGCATCAGCTCTCCGGCGGACAGCGTCAGCGCGTCAACATCGCCCGAGCACTGGTGGTCCAGCCGCAACTGGTAGTCCTGGACGAGGCGGTTTCCGCGCTCGACAAGTCGATCCAGGCGCAGGTGCTCAACCTGCTGTCGGAGCTGCAGGAGCAGTACGGACTGACCTATGTCTTCATTAGTCACGACCTCAACGTGGTCGAGTACATCTCCGACGAAGTGGTCGTGATGTACCTCGGGCAGGTCGTCGAGCAGTCACCGGCAGAGGAGTTGTACCGCAGGCCGCTGCACCCGTACAGCCAGGTGCTCCTCTCCGCGATTCCTAACCTCGACCCGACCAGATCACGCCGCGACGAGTCCGTCAACGAGCTCGATGGCGAGATTCCGAGCCCGATCGATCCACCAAGCGGCTGTCGGTTCCGCACGCGTTGCCCGTTCGCTCAGGACGTCTGCGCAGCAGAAAAGCCCGAGCGGGTTGAGGTAGAGCCGAATCACTTCGTGGCCTGCCACATCTACACAGGCAAGGTAACCATCCCTACGACCGAGTCACTCATCGAAGGAGCACACGCATGACGACCCCTGAGCAGTCCAAGGCGTACGTCGAGGCCGCGCTAGCGGCGGCACAGATCACCCCATTCCCCGACGAAGTTGAGGTGCTCGTCGCGGACTATCCGAAACTGCGCCAGATCGCCGACGGGCTTTATGAGTTCGGCGACGACCTGGAGCCGGCAATGACGTACAACCCACTTGAGTTCTTCCCCACCTCTGCTGCGAACTGACCTGTCAGCCACCCTGCACGAAAGGACCAACATCATGACGATCGCGAACAACCTGACGATCAAGGACGCGGCCGACCAACTCCGCTCCGGCAAGCTGACCGCAATGGATCTCACGGCGGAAGTCGTGAGCAAAGCCAAGGCCTACAACGAAGCGCTCGGAGCGTATGTCGAGATCACTGAAGAACTAGCACTCGAGCAGGCTGCCGCGGCCGACGCCGACTTCAAAGCGGGAATCGACAATGGCCCCCTGCAAGGCATCCCGCTGGCGGTGAAAGACATTATCGCAATGGTTGGCGCGCCCACGACGGCGAACAGTGAAGTCTTGGACCCCGCATGGGGTCCGGGTCAGGGCGACGCACCAGTGGTCGCCCGGCTACGAAAGGCGGGTGCCGTCTTCGTCGGGAAATCGACTACCTCAGAATTTGCGATCGGCAACCCGGATGAGACCAAGCGGTTCCTGATCCCGCGCAACCCGTGGGACATGACCCGCACACCCGCTGGCTCGTCCTCAGGTTCCGGGATCGCGGTGGCCGCCGGTCTCGCGCTCGGCGCGCTCGGTACCGACACGGGGGGTTCAGTTCGGGGGCCTGCGACGGTCAATGGCCACTCCGGACTGAAGGTCACGTACGGCAGAGTCCCCAAGAGCGGGGTAGTGCCGTTGGGCTATTCACTGGACTCGATCGGCCCTATGGCGCGAAGCGCGTACGACTGCGCGATCCTGCTCGGCACGATGGCTGGCTGGGAGCCCAGGGACCCGAACGTCTCCAAAGCGCCGGTCGACGACTACGTGGGCGCCTTGACCGGAGACGTGTCGGACATCAAGATCGGCCTGCCGATCGAGTACTTCTTCGACCACCCATCGCTCGATCCTGAGATGCGTGACAGTGTGCTCGCCGCCGTCCAGCAGCTCGTGGGGCTCGGCGCGGTCTCAGAAGATTTTGTGTTGCCGTATGCCGAGCTTGCCAATGATGCAAACAGCATGATCCTGATGGCTGAAGCGCAGAGTTATCACCGGAAGAACCTACAGACGAAGTGGTCCGACTATGGGAAGTGGACTCGTGCGAACCTGGTCCGCGGCGCGATCTGGTCGGCCACCGACCTCTCTCAGGCCAACCGGTTCCGGCGCGACTGGTCAAAGATCGTCGCCCAAGCGTTTGAGCAGTACGACGTCCTGGTCACCCCATCAGCAGGTACGCCCGCCCAGCGTCCCGAGGAGATCACCCCGTCGCAACGACTCAGCTCGCTGGCGTTCACCGGTCAGTGGAACCTGACCGGTCTCCCCGCGTTGTGCATCCCCACCGGCTTCAGCTCATCCGGACTGCCGCTATCGATGCAGATTGTCGGCAAGCCGTTCGCTGAAGCGACCGTACTCAAGGTCGCCGACGCGCTGCAGCGCGTGACTGATTACCACCTCGCCGCGCCGTCGCTCGACGGCGTCATCGCGGCGGAGGTTGCCGCATGAGCGAGACGACCGACGCGGAGATGCTCGCCATTCTCGCCCAGCACGGACTCATTCCGCCGGCGGAGGACTTGCCGCAGATCACCGTCGTCTACCAACAGGCACTCGAAATGAAGGCGCTTATCCACGCAGTCGAAGGATCGCGCTACGAGGAACCACTTCTCGTCGCGAAGGCCCGCGGCTGAGACCTAACCGAAAGGAGGAATTCGATGACCAATGATATTTACACGATGACCACCGCGGCGGCCGCACTCAAAGACGGAGCGGTGACCGCGACCAAGCTCGCCGAGGATGCGATCGCGGCGGCCACCGCGAAAGACCAGGACCTGGGCATTTACATGCTCCGCTTCGATGACCAACTGCTCGAAACCGCGGCCAAGGCGGACGCCGAGTTCTCGGCCGGCGGCGAGACACCCCCGATGCTCGGCTTGCCGCTGGGTATCAAAGACATCATCGCCACAAGCGAGGGCGAGACGACAGCGCAGTCGCTGGTTTTCGATCGGGGGTGGGGAGAGCGTCAGGGGGACGCTGAGGTGGTCCGTCGACTGCGCGCTCACGGCGCTTTGATCGCTGGAAAGACCACCACCATGGAGTTCGCCACCGGAATCCCTGACCCATCCAAGCCATTCCCCGTGCCGCGCAACCCGTGGAACCCGAAGCATTGGACCGGAGGTTCGTCCTCGGGAACCGGCAACGGAATCGTCGCCGGCGCCATGCTTGGGGGGTTGGGCACAGACACCGGTGGCTCGATCCGGCTACCCGCGGCGTACTGCGGCATATCCGGACTGAAGGCGACCTTCGGCCGGGTACCCAAGTCCGGCTGTGTGCCGCTGGGCTACTCGCTAGACCACATTGGCCCGATGGCCGCTTCGGCGGCCGACTGCGCGCTCATGCTCAATTCCCTTGCCGGAGCAAACCAAGCCGACCCGACCACCCAGGACGAACCTGTCGTCGACTATCTCGCCGCACTGTGCGGCGACGTCGGCGGGCTCAGGATCGGCTTCGATCCGCTGCTGGAGTCCAACCCCGACCGAGAATCGGCTGTCGATGAGGCACTGGCCGCCGCTGTTACCCTCTTCAGGGCCGCAGGGGCAAGTGTCGAGGCGACGAGGTTGCCGCTGTATCCGGAGGTCGCGGCCGCTTGTCGCATTACCTCTCGCTGCGAGGCGCTGAGCTACCACCTGCCCGACCTGCAATCGCGCTGGGGAGACTATTTCAACTCGACACGGACCGGGGTCGCCTCCGGTGCGTTCTTCACCGGCGCGGATTACGTGCAGGCGCAGCGCGTAAGGCGTTATGCCCAGAAGGTCGCGGCCGATGAACTGTGGTCGAACTACGACCTGATCCTCACCCCGACCACGAGCACGTCGGCTCCGGCGCTTGCGGATTTGCTCGAAGGCGGTTGGCAGTTCAGCACGACCCACACCGGTTACTGGAACGCTTTAGGCAATCCGGCGCTGTCAGTGCCGATGGGCTTCGATTCCAAGGGTCTGCCGCTGTCGCTGCAGATTGTTGGACGCCCGTTCGATGAGGCTACCGTGCTTCGCGCAGGGGACACGTATCAGCGTGGCACTGCCTGGCACCTCGCTCGCCCCGCTGCCTGATGACGGCGGCCGGAGAGTTCGCAGCTCAACCGGCTTCGACGATCATCCGGCACCCGATCCCGAGCAAGATTCGCGTCCGATTGGTATTCCTTGTGCTGATCGCCGCGTGTGGGCTGGCTACCGGATTCACCGCGGCACTCACTGCGCCCTTGGCGATCGAGCTGGGGGCCGGTGAGTTCGCCGCAGGTGTGTCCGTCGCTTCACTCACCATGGTTGTCCTGATTGGGGATATCTTTGGGACCCGCGCCCTGCCATACCTTGAGCCACGCCGCTGCATCGTCATCGGCATGATGTTGTGGTCGGTTGGCTCGATCGCCACAACCTTCTCGCCCACGTTTGCGGCGATGCAGGGCGCTCGACTTTTACAGGGCATCGGTCTATGTCTGTATGCCGCAGCGGGGCCAGAGATAGCGCTGCGGTTGAGCCACCACGGCGGATTCGGGAAGTCGCTGGGAGAGTTCCAGGCGGCCCAGATCGTCGGTGCGATGGTGGCACCGGTCCTCGGCGGTGGTGTGGTCGCCATCTGGCCGGGGGTCGTGGGTCTGCGGATCGCTTTCCTGATCTGCGCGGTGATCGCGGTCGCATGTGCAGTCGGAGCGTTGCTACTCCCGGCGATGCCCAGTGGTGTCCGTCCACGGATAAGCGCGCCGCATCTTCCCGGCCTGACGCGGCCACGTTCACTCATCGCACTCGGCGCAGCCGCGATCGGGCAGGGCATGCGCGGAGCGATCATCCTGACAGTCGTACCGCTATTCGCGGCCACCATGATGGGAATGGCGACCTTCGCCGTCGGCCTCTTCATCTTCGTGACGTTCGCGATCGAGTCAGTGGTCGCCCGCATTGCCGGTTCACTGTCGGACCGGATCGGAAGGCGGCCGATCGTTTTTGGCGGCGCCATCGCGGGCACCCTCGGCGCGGTCGGTCTGCTGATTGCGCACCTAAGCTCCGAGCAGTGGGTGTTCCTTGCGACGACCGTCCCGTTCGGGATTGCGGGCGGAATCTTCATGGGGGTCTTGCCGACCACGATCGTAGATTTGGCCGATCGACCTGAGGTCGGCGTGGCAGGCATGCGGTTGTCGCGCGATATCGGGTTCTCCCTGATGCCCGTAGTTCTCGGCGCGCTCCTGGCGGGTCCTGGAACGGCATTCGCCATCGCAGCGTGCCTGGTTGCTTTTGCGACGGTCGCGATCTCGGCCCTGGGGGTGGGCGAGACCAGCCAGCGGCGCGGCGCGAGCGCAAACACTGAGCCTTGTCAGTGATGCTCGCTGTCCTGCGGGATTCGCGATTCCATCGTGACCTCGAAGGACACCCGGTCCGATCGTGCCCGCGACAGACTGTATTCGATCGGCATTCCGTCCGGGTCGAAGATGACCCGGTTCGTGTCCAGCGTCGGTGCGCCGATCGGGACGCCGAGTATCGCGGCTGTGGACTCATCCGCTACGGCGGCACCGATGCTGATTCGGGTCACACCGACGCGTTGGCCAGTCAACTCACCCAGGATCTCGTACGGCGAGCGGTTGAAGTCGACCGACTCCGGATTCTGGTCCGCAAAGATCGCATACGGCATGAACGCCGTACGTCGACTGAACGGAAACCCGTCGAGGTAGGTCGTGGTCTCGGCGATGACGACGTCGTCCGCACCGTCGATAGCCAGTTTCGCAGCGATGAAGTCGGTCGCACGGTGACGTTCCACATGGGTTCGGAAGATCGTGGCGCGGGTTCCGGTCTCATTGACCTCCTGCGCAAAATCCTGAGAGATGTCGAGCCCGTGACGGACGATGGTCGGGCTCAGGCTGAACGTCCCGGTGCCGCGGAGCCGCTCAATGAGACCTTCTTCAGCCAACATTCCCATGACCCGCCGCACTGTGCCACGGCTGACGTCATACGTCTTGATGAGTGTGTACTCGCTGGGCAATGCTTGATCCGGAAACGCGTTCGACCTCAACTCGTGCCGAAGTAGGTCGTGGACCCACCGGACGGCGTGCCCGTGAGTGCGCCTGCTTATCGCGCCTCGCCGCGTCGGGCTGGCGGCTCCGATCGGTAGGAATCGGACAGGCGGAACGGCGTTCATCTGCACCTCCTGGATTTTCGCTTTTGCGATCCCAATTATAGGTCCGAACCGGTGGCGTGATCGCCGCGAAACAAACTGTTTACGTTGCCGTGGGCCCTGGTCCGAGCATCGCCGTCATGTCCGCGCGTTCCAAGGATCGACCAAGGTCGGCGGGACGATGGAAGTCGGAATGGCGCGCGATGCGCGAACTCGTTCATCTCACGGGAGGTGCAGCCCACGAGTTGTCTTTGCTGGAAAGGGACACGGACGTGAACGAGAAGCAAATGGCGCAGAACCTCCGCAGCGCCGGGTTTGCTGGGTCGCCGCTCGCGGCCGAACGACGAACGCTCGAGTACCTCCAGCGATTCACCTGAGCACCAGGTCTCTGGATGGCGCATATAGCTGCGATCTGACTGTGGCGTCATCCGTGGATCGGTTTCGGGCGCCGACTCCTTACGAGGAATGGGTCCGGGGGATTTCGTGGCGACGCGTTCGTGAAAGCGCCTGAATAGGTCGTCCGAACAATTGATCTGATGCGCGGAAATGTTCAACCCATAACAAACTAATTGTTCTAGATATATTTCCTATTAGGGGTTGTTTCGGCGGCGGTTAACGGAATACCTTACGCACCATGAGGTGGCGTTGACGCCGTGCACGCAGCCGCGGTGATGACCAACACCGACCTAGAGAAGACACCCTCTAGGTCGGTAATTCGGCGTGCACTCACCTGGTTCTTCCTCGGCTTCTCGTTGGTGCTCGGCTGGTTGGTTCTGTCTTCGGGCACAGCGAGTGCCGAGTCGACCGAAACCGAACCGACGCCGGGCCTACAGGACGTCGTCGAGGACGCGGCCGACCTCACGCTGGCGACGACGCCGACCAACGAGCTGCAAGAGCCGAACGGTGACCAAGCAGCCGCGGACTTGAGCGAGAGCGCCGACAATGCGCCATCGAGCACCGACGAGTTGGTGAAAATCGGCGAGAACGCGACGATGGTTCCTGAGACCGGTGGCGGGCAGCCGCCGACTGACTCCGAGCCGGTGCCGGGCGTCCCGGATGGATCGATAGACGCGAATGCTGATGTACCGCTCGATCCCCAAGCCACCGACGGTGGTTCGTCGGTTGAAGGCGTGGTTGCTGATTCAGCGGCCGCGGTGAGTGAACTGTCGAACGAGTTATTGAGCACCGTCGAAACGGTGGTGGACACGGTGGATCCGGCGAATATCGCTGAAGTAACGGTCGACTCGGCGGAGCCTGAGGCTTCGGCAGTGAGCGAACAAGCCGACGACATCGACGCGCGGTCGCAGCAGCCGGAATCCGAGGGTGATGTAGCCTCGGCCGTCGCTGCTGACGACGTGAACGTTGACAACGCCGCCGGGACAGTTGACCACGTCCTCGCGAAGGCGGGACTCGATGCCGATTTGACGGCTCCTGTAACCACGGTGATTGATGCGGTGGTCCCCGCTGCGGGTGGCATTGTTCAGTCGGCAGGTCACGTCACGACCGTCGTCGCCGCGGCCGGCAACCTGGACCTTGACGATCCAGTGTCCGCGGTAAGTTCTGTTGTCGAGCCACTCGTTGCGGGAACTGTCGACCTGGTAGGCGTTGTCGTGGACACCGTGACCACAGTGACGCCGCAGTTGGCCGCCGACGTGCTGAATGTCGTGGACCAGACCGTGTCCCCAGTCCTTGACCTGAGTGGTCTGGGTCCGGTGCTGAGTGATGTGGTTGGTTCGGCCGTCTTCCCGCCGACGGTCGCGATCGACGTTACCGACGTCTCGGTGTCCTCCTCGGTAGTGGTGCCTGCCGACGAGGGCAGCGACCCTGCGGATGCCCTCGCCGACCTGTCCGCGTCGGTCACGGTGACGCCATCGGTGCAGGAGACGGCCGCCGAGCATGAAGCGGTCGAAGCGCTTGAGGTGAGCGTTGATTCCGTCGACGACCAGGGCGCGCGCGCAGCGTCCCTCGGGTTGAGCGACGGACCTAGCGTGCTTGAATCGGCCGCTCAGCCCGGTGACGACGGCTGGCCTTCGCTGGCGTTCCCCAGCGGGTCGCACGTGATGCCGAGCGGGCATGACAATCAGTTCAATGGAGTCCTCGACGCTGCGGCGCATTCGGGCGCCGCAGCGTCCGCACGAGTAGACGTGCGAAACCACGGCGCGGCGTCTTCGCCGGCCGCTGAACCGGGCAGTACCCCCGGACCAGTTTCTCGCAGAGCGCGATCCCTTAGGGGCGAGCTGTTTGGTCTGCACTCCTGCAACGAATGCGTTGTGGCTGTTATTCGTAGATTGAATTTTGGAATGCGAGAAACTCGAAATGGAAAAGCGATTCATTAGATACGCTCAGGGAGCGTTCTTTGTGGGTGGTTTTATGCTGCTGGGAATGGGGGTGGCGAGCGCCGATGACGGCAATGATTCAGCTGAAGCGCCCGTCCCGATTTCAGCAGAAATAGAATCGTCCGAAACTGGTAATTCAGGTCCTGGTAGCGGGTCGTCAGGCGTCGCCGATTGCGGTTGCGATACCGGCGGTGCGGTGCCGGAAGTGAAGCTGCCCGACATAAAGCTTCCGGAAGTGAAACTCCCGGACGTGGAGTTGAACGCGCCGGTAGACATCTCTGGCAATACGACGACCGTTGATGTCGGCGGTAGTCCCGAAGACGGCGGAGATCCGACGGGCGCAAGCCCGGGTGAACCGGGCGGCGAAGATGGAGGCTCGAGCGTCGAGAGCCCGGACGGCGGAACTCCCGCGGGCCCGCCTGATGCTAGAAATGATCAGCCGAACCCGGGGAACAGTCCGGGGGACTCGAACCCAGGTCAGCCCGATGATGGTTCCCAGGTCGATTCAGGCACCCCGAGCGACGATGGTGCTAACCCGGGTGGTGGCGACGGCGAAGGTCCTGGCCAATTGCCGGGTGTGCCTGAGCTTCCAGACCTGTCGGACGTGACGGACTCCTTGGGGCTGTCGGATCCTGAGGTGCCTGAGGTTCCGAATATTCCGGGTGATGACGCGTCGGATACCCCCGATGCGCCGGACACTCCGAATGCGCCAGAGACCCCAGATACCGCGGGGTCAGGTGTGGTGAGTGTTCCGGTTCCTGGTGTGGGTTCGGTTCATGCTGGCGTTGTGAACCGCCCCGGCGAGTCCGGAGACTTTCTAGTTTGAGACTCCGGCGGTTGCTGGGGTCTGGTGGTGAGCGGGTGAGCTTGCTCGGCTTCGATGGGTGTGAGGTCGTCGCAGTAGCTCATCGGGCGGCGGTGGTTGAGCCAGTCGACCCATTCGGCGGTGGCGATCTCGAGGTCGTCGGAGCCCTTCCAGGGGCGGCGGGCCTTGACGAGTTCGGTCTTGTAGAGCCCGATGATCGACTCTGCAAGCGCGTTGTCGTGCGAGGATCCGACAGCACCGGTCGATGGCCTGATCCCGGCGGCGTCCAGCCGTTCGGAGTAGGCGATCGAGAGGTATTGCGAGCCGTGGTCGTGATGCGCGATCAGACCAGTCAGGTCCCGGCCTTCGCGGCCGCGGGTCCAGACAGCCTGGTCCAGGGCGTCAAGGGTGAGTTGGCTGGTCATGCTGGTCGCGACCGACCAGCCCAGGATCCGGCGGGCGTGGGCATCGATCACGAACGCGGTGTAGCACCACCCCGACCACGTCGAGACATAGGTGAAGTCGGCAACCCAGATCCGGTCCGGCGCGAGCGGTCCGAAGTTGCGGTTCACCAGGTCGGTCGGCTGTGGGATGCGCGGATCGGCGATCGTGGTGCGTTTGACCTTGCCTCGGACCGCACCGGCCAGCCCGAGGTCGCCCATCAGGCGTTCCACGGTGCACCGCGCGATCGGTGCCGCACCCTCGGGGCGTTGCCGATTCAGCGTCAGCCAGACCTTCCGGGCACCGTAGACGCCGTAGTTGTCGGCGTGGACCTTGACGATCTGGGCCTTCAACTCCTCGTCACGGACCTGGCGTGCGGTCGGTGGCCGGTCACGGTGCTCGTAGTAGGTCGCAGGGGCGATCTTGGCGCCGAACTCGGTGAGCACCGCACAGATCGACTCGACACCCCACCGCAACCCGCCATCGACGCACTGCCCGGCGTGGGCGTCGATGAACGCAACGATCACCTTTGTGCCCGGTCGAGCTCGGCCGCAAAGAAAGTTGACGCCGCCCGCAGAACCGCGTTCGCGCGCTTGAGCTCAGCGTTCTCCCGACGCAGCCGCTTGACCTCAGCACCCTCCTCGGTACTGACCCCGGGTCGCTGGCCAGCGTCGACCTCGGCTTGCCGGCACCACTTACGCACTGTCTCGACCGTTCCGACGCCGAGCAACTCGGCGACCTTGCCCATCGCCGCCCACTCCGAATCGTGATCAGCACGGACCTCGGTAACCATCCGGACCGCCCGCTCACGCAACTCGGCCGGATACCTCCTGGACGTACTCCCTGACATGACTCCATCCTTCCCAAGGAACAGAGTCTCCGGACTCGCCGGGGCGGTTCA
>JBKEDB010000021.1:0-6101 GCA_047975195.1 Cumulibacter sp.
AAGGAGAATAAAAAATGAAACAACATATTCCAAGAAGAACAGTAGGAACTAATCCTTTCAACAAGGATAGGTTCAAGGGTAATAACGAAGTTATCCAAGACTGAGACTTAGATACAACTATATATGTATGGGAAGCAGAGACTCTTCAACATTTAAGATTAAATGGTGGAACAGAGCAAGAATATAGAGATGCTTACAACAAGATTGATGAGCAAGGATATATTGAAGTTAGGTTAGTACCTTATGATACACCTACAATGGACGTTCAAATATTATCAAGAGCAGGGGATACTAACAATATTCAGTTCCAGGATAATATATCAATTATCTCTAATAAAGCATTTGATGAAACATTTGCTAAGAGATTCTATACATTTGAAGACCTACCAGCATCAGATGAAGCAATTACTGTACCAGTATATTTAGATATTTCAGTTACAGAAGTAATTAACAATGATACAACATTAAAACAATCAACTATTATCTTAGAAAGAATTCTAACTGAATCAGGGATTGGAGATTCCAACTTCAGGTCAATTAGTTTCTTGAGAAAAGAATATTCTGATATAGCTCTATTAGAAGAGACAACCCATATTGATGTTAGTTTCCTATCAACAGATAGTGGGGTAGTTGAGAAAGAACCTTACTTAGTTGCCTTAGGTGGTATTGAGATTGGGGACATTACAGGAAGTAATATTCAGAAGTCAGTTGAGTTTGAATACTTTGATGGAGAAGACCAAGACCAAGATTCAGGAGCAACATATACAGTTAAACCTGCTTCAATGGATTGTGATGATGATGGTGTTTGTAGACTTGTAAACATTCAATTGGGTACAAACTCAGCATGTTGAGAACCCCACCTTGTCCATACAAGAACTCAAGGAGACCAAGTATACTTTGATACTCCTTGGGTATGAGAATGATGATATCTATGAGAGCAAATTAGGGGAACATATTGATGACATTGAAACTCAGGTGGAAATAACTATAAAGGGACGTTAGCAACCATAGGAACACAAAGTGATGTTGACTTCAGTAAATGAGATAACAGACCTACAAAAGATGACTTATTTAAACCTTGAAATGATAATGCCAGAGAATTCCATTATGCCACAGGTATGAAGAATGCTGAGTGGGGGGATAATGCTTTAGACATGGAGAAGTTCTATAAGAGTTATGGAATAGAAGTTAGAATGGATACAACTTTATCTTCCCACGGTATGGGATATTCTGCTTCAACAGAAGAGAATGAGTTCTCTACAGCTCTACTAGGGATTGTAGAGAAGACTAAGACTACAGGTGGAGAAGGTATAAGATCAGGGGACACAGTTGGACCTTGAAGAAAACACTCAACTATATTTACAGTAGACTACATGTCAAGAACATATACTGATGGTGCCAATGATGTTAACTTCTTCATAACAGCACCTATGTATGGAGCATTCCTTGCTTCCGATGGATATGGTAAACTTATTGAAGGTGTTATTAATGGAGTTCCTAACTACAATGGTAATATGTTCTCATCTGAATTAGGTATTCATACTGATATTACAGACGGTACAGATAATGTTGCTATTGATAAGTTAGCTGCAGATGATTGTAAAATGGTATTAATGCCTTTATCTGTTAGTGAGTTAGCAGGTTCTTCTGCTGATGGGTCAAGAAACCCATTAAGGAAGCATTCTCCAGCAAGGGAATATAGGTGGGATGGTACAACATATATGGAGTCTTTACCTTTATTAGGACCTAAAGAACCAAGAACTGATTATGGACTATTAGACTTTAAGGCAGATTCAATGATTATGAATGACCCAGGTTCATTTACAAATATTCCAATCAACCCAGACTATTTCTATGATGAAGAGATTGAAGTATCTAACAAAGAAATGGACCAACATATGTTATTAAAACTTAAGACACCCCAACTACCTACTACAATTGAAGTTAACTCATATGGACATAAATATGTTTCATTGAGATGATTCAACTATGATAACCCTACAGGAAGTTATATAGTAACTAAGGAAGTTATAGTTCAAACTGAATTATCAGCAGGGAGAACTCTTTCAGGTGGATTTAGATATACAATTATGTAAAAGAAAACAGAGTAGCAATTACTCTGTTTTTTCTTTGTCCCAGTGTTGGGGTTTATTCTGTATTGCTTTCAATTGGATTGCTTGATATACATACTTATGTATTGGGATAATACCATACATTAAAGCATCATATCAGTGGTCAAATTGTTGCATTGTCTTTTGAGATATAATCTTAGCAGTCTCTCTATAGAATGCAGGGCACTCTTCTTTATCAACTACCAGTGAGTAGTTCGAGATCAGTTCAGTAAATCTATCCTGTCTCAACTCTCTTCTCTCAGTTGTCTTTCATTTATCATCTTGGGGTAAGATATCTAATCATTTATGAAGGTCAAAAGCATCATTCTCATATCTTAACTCTGTAATATATGCTTTAAAGAGCTCTATAGTATCCTTTGCTGAACCATCAACATATAGGATAATCTTCTCCTTCCTATTCTTAAGTTCAGGGAATCTGAACCCTAACTTCCATACATATGTTAGGAAGTGTTTGTATCTCTCAGGAATAGTCATAATATCATTCTTGGGGTCAGTACTATATTCTCCTTTTGCTACTATCTTCAATGGAAGTACTGTTGACCCACTTGTTACCATATACCTATTGTCTGCTCCTATAATATAGAATGCAGAAGGTGAACTAGTTCCTATATCCATTGAGAAGCATAGGGGAGTGAAGTGTATATCTGTTGGGATATTCTTTTGTTGTTGTTCCATAACTATTAACTCATTCTCAAATGTTGAGTTGAAGTTCTTACCAGTAACTCCATCAATCATTGTTGCAGCTCTCTTGTCTCTCTTCATAGGTCCAAGTGCTGCCAATGACTCATCATTTAGTTTAGAGTTAACTCTATAGTTTGTTGTAGCAAATATTCTCAACTCAGTATCACTCTCTCATACTGACATGTTGTATCCACTCTCTCTTAGCTTCTTATGGTCGTCTTGTAGATATCTATGGAACTCTGCTACAATAGGGTTGTTCCCTGACCAAGGGTTTAGGGAGTGGAAGGTAATAATGTTCTGCTTACCGTATGGGTGGTTCTTATCCAGGTGTCTAATGAATGTATTCTTTGCTGACATTACAGCATCATTCAGTCTATTAATATATTCAAATGATGCATCAGGATTACTATCAGTTTTCTTTGCCATTTCATCTGACCACATTACACCGTAGTATCCTTTTTTACCAGTAGTAGGATTAACAGGTCCTTCAAACCCAGCAGTCTCTAAGTCTGCTATAGATAAGAACTTAATAACCTGTGTATATCCATTTACATTTCTCTCTAACATTGGTCTTGTCTTCTTAGTTCTTCATTTTCATTCGTGGGCAATTCCTAACCTATTCATTACATCATCAAATAAGTTAACACCCCTATCCTTATGGTCTTCAATAGTCATAGCAATAATGATTGATGACCTTGCTGAGTCAAGATAACTTAACTCAAGGATTTGTTGAACTATATATCAAGATTTACCAGAGAACCTACCACCTTTAAGATATATATCTATGAATACCTTACTTAGCAATGCTTCTCTTAATATTGACCCTACTCCTGTGTTATAGAATGGAACCATAATATCTTTATTATGGATTTCCATTGACCCTATCTTATTCATTGTCTGCATTCTCTTGCATCTTCATTTTCTTGAAGATTGACTCTCCTTTTACTTCTGTTGCATCATATTTATCTATAACAAATGGTATGTCTTCACCAGTCTCTCTATGCACCAACGGTGAATAGTCTTGGTGTCAGTTAATGTTTTGTTCTAAACCTACACCAGTGAATGCTTGTAGCTCTTCTTTAAGATATGTCTCTACTTGGGAGTTGATTGACCCCTTCTGCATAGCAATTGCCATTGTGTCTTCAACATAATTACCATTGTATACTTGTAGTAGGTTTGCTAACTCTTCACTCTCAAAACATTTCTTTCTGAAGTCTTTAACAGTTAACATATAACTTGATGCTAACTTTGCCAAGGACATATATCTCTTGTTGTTAGCAGACTTCATTATCTGATCTTGTAGGTCTTCCTTTACAGTTTGTTCTGTAAACTCTTTGAACTCAATCTTGCTTTCTTTCTTTTTGGTTGTTTGGTTTGGTGCAGTATTATCTAATCCTATTGCCATTACTTTCTCCTATCTGCTTCTTCTAAAAGCATCTCTAGTTTCTCTTGTGCAACCATTATCTCAAATAATAACTGACCATCATTTAAATCTTTAAACATTTTCTTTTCTCCTTACGTATCTTGCATAGAACCTTACAATACCATTTGGGTTTCTTCTCTCCATAAATGATGCATTGGAAGGGTCATAATAGTATTCAAATGTATAGAATACATCATCATACTGTGGGTCTGTTGGGATATTATCATAGAATCAGTTTCCTAACTTGTTGCCAGTGTCTAATTCCATTATCTTTTCTAACTCTTGAATATCCCTATCAAGAATTAGTTCTCTAATTTCTTTCTTATTCATATCATTATTCTAATCCTAATTCTTCTCTAATTTCTTTTGCTTCTTTAGCGTCTTCACACTCTGTGCAGATGCAGTCATTGAAATGACCTAAGTCTGCTAATAATTTATCATCTGATATATGTTTAACACATACTACACAGAATCAATAATCTTTTTCTTTATTCATTTTCATTCTCCTTTTCAAATCGATCTCTTATGATATCATTGATTTTTTTATCTATATTTGTTGCTTTACTATCTATTAAGTTTACAACGTGTCTTAATGCCATTAATATATGGTCATTCTTAGAACCTATTGCATAGTCCTTTAATGTGTAGGGTTCACCTTTCACAATAATCTGAGTAACATTCCTTGGTCCTGTCTTCAGCAATCCCCTTTCCTTGAGTGCTTGGTTGGTTAGGTTTGGTTTGAACTTCTTAGGTTTAGGTTGTCCTGAAGGATAATATCCTAAGAATGGTCCCCTTACATCAGAAGACCTTGGTTTAATCACCGGTATCTCTAACTTTCTCATTTCTCAATCAATAACTCCTATCATTTCTGAAGTTATGAAGGATTGTCCATAAGCACCCATTTGTACTCTGAACATTATGAAGTTCTCTAATATTACCAGGTCAGGTTCTTGCTCTTTAATGTAGTCAATTAACTGAACTAGTTCCCTATATCTTTGTTCTTTTAGTTGCTCAGGGTTGGTGGTGTCATTTGCTCTAAAGTCAACGTTGGCAAAGTCAAGAATCTCAATATCATCATCTCACTCTACCATTACAACACCACATACTCCATTACCAGAAGGGTCAATACTAATTATCTTCATCTTTTAATGCATCATAGTCAATATTCTCATCTATATTGTTAAGTAGTTCATAGAATAGTTTCTTCTCTTCTTTGCTCATACCCTTAACTCATAAGTTATATTGTGCCTTGTCTGCCTTATCACAATAATGACTATGTCCTTTTAAGTCTGCATTCAATAGTGCCATAAAGAGCTCAAATACTCTCTCATCTTGTTTAAGAGTTTTTTTCAGCATTCTGACGCTATCCATATCAGACATTTCTTCTATTTTCTTGTCCATTGTTTTTCTCCTTATTTGTGTAGTATTATAACTACATTTATATTATACCACATTTTTCACTTTTAAAATCAGTTCATTGCATTTTTTTGGTATTTTTCCAGTCTTAGTCCACCACGCCCCCTATCTCCCATACATCCATTCTAAGCGTCCTAATTCCCCCCTACCCCACTCTTACCCCTATTTGTTAATTATGGGCGTTAGAGAGCGTCTGTGTGGACGTGAGAGTGAATAATGAGAGCATCATACTGTTAAGATTTGGGGGTGGGTGAGTAGTTAGTCCATGAAGGTTGGGGGGTGGGTTGGGGTAGCAAGATAATTAGTAACAAATTAGTAATAAATTAGTACTAACTTAGTAGTTAGTTATATATTATATATATATATAATATCTTAGTACATATACACACCTTTCCAACAATCCATTCCATTACACAACAATCCATAAAAAAAAAGTAGAGTATATAAAG
>JBKEDB010000072.1:0-37267 GCA_047975195.1 Cumulibacter sp.
CCACACGCGCGCGACTCCGGTCCTGACGCAGGCCCCACTCTGTGTTGCGCGAGACGCCCGCGCGCTTCGCGAGCTTGGCCCGCGGAATTGGTGGCGCGGCAAGCAAATCGGCAAAATCTAGCTCGTTCACAGCACGTCCTTTCTACAGGACAGCTTGCCATAGTGTCCTGCAGAACGGACACTATCAAGATTCATCCTATATAAAGGACATACGGTACTCGCTCTTGCGCCTGGATGGCCGACGCAGGCATCCCCCTGCACGTGCTGCAACACATCCTCGGACACAAGTCCATCGAGACCACGCGCGGCTACGTGCACCCCGACACCCGCCACCTTGCCTCCGCCGCCGAGCAGGCCAACGCATTCCTCGACGCCCAAGAACAGCGGCAGGCGACCTCCCGGACCTCCGGCGGGACGCGGCCCTCACCGCACCGCTGATCTCGGTCACGAGCGTCGAACGGGGCGCCGGTGTCCCGACTGTGTCCCGACGCTTGGCCAGCCACCCATTCCTCGACATCGTGACGCAACGGGACCCAGTCCACGAAGGTCCCCATAAACCCTCGGACGCGAACGACGAAGCCCAGGTGAGAAACACGCTCTCACCTGGGCATTTCTGTCGGGATGACAGGATTTGAACCTGCGACCCCCTGACCCCCAGTCAGGTGCGCTACCAAGCTGCGCCACATCCCGTTGTTCACTTTTCAGGCTGAAACAGCCACTACCGCGCTTGACCCCCAGTCAAGTGCGCTACCAAGCTGCGTCACAGCCCGTGGCTACTCATTTCGACAGTCCGGACCTCGCCCGAACCGATTGATAACTCTAGCCCATGTCGCGATGCCAGAGGCCGTCGGCACCCGGTTTCGGTAAGACTCGCCGGATCGAGCGATCCTCTGGCCTGGTCATTCCAACAATCGAACAGCAGATTCACGCGAGCGAACGCAGAGCGCACACGACCTACCCAGAATGACCTCGAACCTTGCGTCCCGATAACCATTGGTGAGACCTAGGTCATACGGCGCTACTAGGCCGATCCATATGCCGGGGTCGAGTGATGAACCCCGACGGGATGCCAACCGCACCACTCTCATCCACAGCACGGGGGTCGATTGACTCATGAAGAAAACACAGGCATGGCTCGGGCTGCTGGCTACCGCCACACTCGCACTCACCGCGTGTTCCAGCAAGGCCGACGACGATAGCAGCACCGGAGGCGGAGACCTCAAATCCGACGCGGGTGTGACCGACGACGAGATTCGACTCGGCGTACTGACCGACACTTCCGGGGTATTCAAGGCGATCGGGCTCAACCTCACCCAGGGCAACGAACTCTGGGCAGACCACATCAATGCCGAAGGTGGGATCTGCGGACGAGAGATCGTGCTCGATGTGAAGGACCACGGGTACAAACCCGACAATGCGATCTCGCTATATGACCAAACCAAAGACAACGTGGTCGGCTTCATGCAGATCCTCGGCTCCCCCATTATCGCGGCGGTTAAGGGAAAGTCATGTCCGTGATCGCGACGCAGTCCACGATCTACCTGGACGTCGACGAGCTGATCATGATCGGCACCGGCTACGACTCGGAGATGATCAACGCGCTGTCATGGGCCACGGAGCAGGGCACAATCCCCGAGGGTGGAAAGATCGCACATATATATGTCGACTCGGAGTACGGCCAGAACGGCCTGATGGGCTCGCAGTACTACGCCGAGCAAAACGACCTCGAAGTCATCCCTGTGCCGGTATCGGCCACCGACACCGATATGACCACGACGATGACCAAAATCAAGGCTCAGAATGTCGATGCGATTGCGCTGACTACGACTCCGGCCGGCACCGCGTCGATCGCTGTCCAGAACGTGGCGCAGGGCATGAACCTGCCGTTGCTTGGCAGCAACCCGACCTTCGCTCCCACGATCCTGTCGGATCCGAGCGTGGTCTCGGCGCTCACCCACCTCACGGTCTTCCTCGGAGGCGAGCCGTTCGCCGGCGACAGCGACCTCAGCCAGGAGATCCAGGAGACCTACGCCGAGAAGTATCCTGACGAGGAGCCTGGTTACGGTGTGCCTTCCGGATACCTCGAGGCGCTCGCGTGGCAGGCAATCCTGGAAAAGGGTTGCGAGAACGGCGATATGACACGTGAAGGCCTCCTGGAAGCGCGACTCGAGCTGACCGAAGTCGATGCGCAAGGCCTATCCGACGATATGGACCTTTCCGACCCCGGCGCTCCCCCCGTTCGGTCGACGTACGCGTTCGAGATCGATCCGGATACGCCCGGGGGCGAGAAGATCATCGACGGCCCGTTCACGTCCGATGAAGCGAAGGACTACAAGTTCCCGCATCAACAGAACTAGCAACCCGATCAAGGGCGCGGGTGTCGGGAGAACACACCGACACCCGCGCCCTGCGCTATCTGCAGGCATTCGGTCGTCGCTTGGCCCGCCACACCAACGCACCGTCAACGACGAAGCGGGCCAAATCCACCGGCCCTGCTGCTGGAAACGCAGCGCAGGAGGCGCTTTATCGATGTATCGCCGATGATTGGCCTCTCACACTGCGTTTTCAGCAGCGCAAGCTTGCCAGCAGCGCAAGAGTCTCAGCAGCGCAAGCTTGCCAGCAGCGCAAGAGTTTCAGCAGCGAACGTGTTTCGCGCCCGAAAGTCGAGTCCCGGTGCTAAGCGACCTTGTAGACTCGTCGCGCGGTCTGCTCGAAGAGTGCGGCCTTCTCTGACGCGGACGCGCCAGCAGCCATCTTCTTGAAGGCATTCCAGAGAATCACGTAGTTCGTCGATTCCCGATCGACGGGAAAGTTCGATTCGAACATGCACCGATCGACGCCGAACTTTTCAATAATATAAGCGAACGGCTCACCCCACCGAGCCACCAGGTCATCGCTGGACGGCGCCACGTCGAGCTTTTCGAATCCGGCGCCGAACCGCGGCATACCGATCCCGCCGAGTTTCACCGTCACATTCGGGCAAGTCGCCACGTCGGCCAATCCCTTACGCCACAGCGCATCGACCTCCGCTTGCTTGTTCGCGTACTCGCCGATCCCCAGCGGGCCGCCAATGTGATCAAGCACGATGGTGCACTCTGGGACGGCCCGCGCCAGGTCTACGACCTCAGCCAACTGCTCGTGGTACACCCATGCATCCAGGGTCAAATCGCGCTTCGCGAGCTCGCGCACCCCACCGCGGAAATCCTCGGTCAACAACATGCCCGGCGTCGGGTTGAAGTGGGTGCGGCTCACGGCCGGCTCTTCGACGTACGCGGTGGCGTGTCGAATCCCGCGAAATAGACCTTTGCCCACTTCTAGGTGCGCATCAAGCACCTCGCCGGCGCGCTGGCCGAGCATCATGTCGGCGTGCGAAACGATTCCGCCGATCTTCGCGCCGCCGGCCTCCTCGGCGATCCGGGCAGCATCCGCGGCGCGTGCGGTCTCCCCCAGCGGTTTGAACTCCCTCGGCCCGTCGGGGCGGTAGTCCCACACACAGTCGATGAATACGGTCGCGAGCACGTTATGTCCAGCACCGGTGTCCTCATGCAGTTGCGGAACGAGGTATGGCTGCAAATTGCGCGCGTCCCAGAGGTGATGGTGTGGGTCGACGATGGGCAAGCCCGGATCGATGACCTCCTCAGTTCGGCTGGCCAAAAATTCCTCGCTCCACGAGTACGGCATTCCTCGACCTCCAGGTCTCCACAGGATGGCCCACGATCGCGGGCCGGTTACGTCGATTTGATCGAGACCCGCGGCGCGTGTCAAGAATCCGCGCGCGCCTCGTCACGGTCGGCCCATTCCAGCAGCGGCGCGATGTCAAATACGGCATCGTCAATTCCGGCATGCAGGTCACCCAGCCGCGCGAATCTCTCGGGCACTGTGCGCACCGTCAACTCACGCGGATCGACGGCATCAATCTCCGACCACTCCAGCGGGGTCGACACCGTCGCGAGTGGATTGCCACGCACGGAGTACGCCGACGCCATGGTGTGATCGCGCGCGTTCTGGTTGTAGTCGATGAACACAGCCGCCGGGTCGCGATCTTTACGCCACCAGGTGGTCGTCACGTCATCGGGCAGGCGGCGCTCTACCTCACGGGCGAACGCGAGCGCCGCTCGGCGTACGTCGGAGAACCCGTGTACAGGCGCGATTCGCACATAGATGTGCATGCCATTTCCGCCGGACGTTTTCGGCCATCCAATCGCGCCGAGTTCATCAAGCACTTCGTGCGCAACCCCCGCGACACGACGAATCCGCTCGAACGGCGCATCAGGCATCGGATCGAGGTCAATGCGCCACTCATCGGGCATCTCAGTGTCGGCGCTGCGACTGTTCCATGGGTGAAACTCCACCGTCGACATCTGCACGGCCCAAATAACACTCGCCAACTCATCGACGCATAGTTCATCGGCAGTCTGGTTGTACCGCGGGAAGTGCAGGCGGACGGTCGGCACCCAATCGGGTGCGCCCTGCGGTAGCCGTTTCTGATGCACTTTCGTGCGCATAGCACCGTCAGCGTCCACCACACCATCCGGGAACCGGTGCAGCATGCACGGCCGCTGCTGCAGCGCCCGCACAATCCCGTCGCCGACCGCGATGTAGTAGTAGGCCAGGTCGAGTTTGGTAATACCCAGTCCGGGGAAGTACGGACGCTGCGGACTGGAGATTCGCACGGCGCGATCGCCGATCTCCAGTTCGACGGGGGCGCCATACGCGCTGCTCGATGCCATGCGCCTCACCCTACTTCTTGCGGTTACCGGCGAACCGCTCCTTGGCTGCGGCGAAGTCCTCGGACATCGAGCAGATGACCTGCGAGCGCATTTCCGTCTCGAGGTGCTCGCGGAACCCCTGGCCGTACACGCTGGCGTTCAAGAGTTCCTTGGTGTGCCGCACCCCGAACGCCGGCTTGGCTGCAATCTCTTCAGCGAGTTCAATGGCGCGAGCCCGGGGATCCTCGGCGATCTCCTCGGCCAGCCCGAGTGTCAATGCCTCCTGCGCGTCGATCGGCGAAGCGGCATAGAACGCTTTGGCGGCTGCGCCCGCCCCGATGAGTCGCGGCAGGAGCCAGGTCAAACCGAGGTCGCCCGCGGACATGCCGATGGTCGAGAACGGCGCGAGGAATCGGGCGTCCGCACTGACGATACGCATATCGCAGGCGACGGCATTGGCGAAACCACCGCCAACGGCGTGACCGCGGACGGCGGCAATGATCGGTTGCGGCATCTCACGCATCAGCAAGATTGCCGCGACGCTCGTCCGCAAACGCTCATAGGTCGCGGTGACGCTGCCGCCGAAGTCGGATTCCAGGTCGAGTCCAGCGCTGAACGACGTACCCTCCCCGGTCAGCACGACCGCACCGATATCGTCGCGTCCGGCGATATCCGTCAGGGCCGCGATCAACTCAGGCACGGTGTCCTCACCGATGGCATTCAACTTCTCGGGGCGATTGAACGACACCGTCGCAACGCGGTTGGCCGTCGTTACCACAACTGCGACCATAATTTCCTCCAAACGACTTGGTTGTGTGACAGAGTTGCGTACGTCGAATCACAAAATGGACCACTGAAACGGGCGACGTCCGAAAGTCTTCTTCACTAGCGTTGATTCGATCTTCAAGTCTGAATCATTTCGGGATGGGGGCTAAGATGGCTCGACCGTCGGTGCCGCTAATAGTTCGGCCGACTGTACTTCAGCGGGCGCTCGACCTCATCGAAGAGGTCGGCTACGAACAGTTCAGTCTGCCGCGCCTGGCCAAGATGCTCGGCGTACAGCCGCCGTCGCTCTATCATCACTTCGCCAGCCGGGCAGAACTTCTCGATGAGGCGGCCCGCTCGGTGGTGGGGTCTGCGGACCCACCGGCGCTCGATGACATTACGGAGCCATGGCCGGACCTCTGCCTGGAATCCGCTCGATTCTTCCGAGACCTGATCCTGGCCCGGCCCCGCGTCGCACCGCTGATCATTCACTACCTCGCCGTGCACGGCATGCCGGATACCAACGACCGAGCGGTGCGCGAACTAAACGAGCACGGCATCAGCGATCATGATGCGCGACGAGTCGTCGAAGGCCTGGAGCGCGTCGCGTTAGGTCTCATCAGCGTCGAGGTGCAGCGGACCCTCGCCCCGGATGCGGACGATACTCCGCGCGGCCGCGCGGACGAGGAGATATTCGTTGACACGATTCGCGCCTTCCTGGCCGGCGTTGACGCCGATATGAACTATTAGCGCAACACCGACCGGCGCGACACGAGTTAAGCGACCTTGACGACGGCCTTACCGAAGTTCTCGCCGCGCAGCAGCCCGATGAATGCGTCGACGGCGTTCTCCAGCCCGTCGGTGAGGTCCTCGCGGTAGGTGATCTTTCCGGCCGCGATCCACTCCTGCATCTCCCGGCGGAACTGCGTCAACTGGTCGTTGTATTCACGCACCAGGTAGCCGCGCACGGTCAAGCTCTTCTGCAGGATGGTCCGCATCGTCACCGGAACCCGGTTCGGGCCCTCCGGCAGCGCTGTGTCGTTGTAGCTCGCGATCAGACCGCACAACGGCACCCGGCCGAAGTCGTTCATCCGCGGCAGCACGGCCTCCCACACCTTGCCGCCGACGTTCTCGAAGTACACGTCGATTCCATCCGGCGTCGCCGCTTCGAGTTGCTCGGCGAAATCGTCGGCGCGATGGTCGACTGCCGCGTCGAAGCCGATCTCCTTCAGGTACGCAACCTTCTCCGGACCACCGGCGATGCCGACGGCGCGCGCGCCCTTGAGCTTCGCGATCTGGCCCACGACCACGCCGACGGCACCGGTGGCGGCGGCGACGACCACGGTCTCCCCCGATTGCGGCTTACCAATGTTCAACAGCCCGGTGTACGCGGTCAGGGCCGGCATCCCGAGTACGCCGAGATATTGCGAGAGCGGCACGGAATCATCGACCTTGGCCAGGTTCTTGCCCTCCTCGATGGAGTGCGTCTGCCAGCCCGCGTAGCTCAGCACGGCGTCGCCGGCGCGCAGCGATTCGTAGCGCGAGGACAGCACCCGCGATACGGTGCCGCCGACCATCGGATCACCGATCTCAACACTGGCGGCGTACGACTTGGCGTCGTTCATCCGGCCACGCATGTACGGATCGAGCGAGAGATACTGCGTCTCGAGCAGCACCTGGCCGTCGGCCAGTTCCGGCAGTGCGACCGTTTCGGTGCGAAAGTTCTCGTGCGTTGGCTCCCCGACCGGGCGTGAGGCCAGCACGATCTGGGTGGTATTCGTCATGGAATGCGACTCCTTCAGCGGGTACGTCGGTGGCCGCGAACGTTGCTGCCCAACCTAACTCGAAGTCAACATAGAGTGCAGACATGGGTTCATTCACGGTGCCACTGTCCATCCTCGACCTCGCCTCCGTCGTGCGGGGCGAGCGGATCGCGGAGAGTTTCGCCGCAAGCGTCGACCTCGCCCAACGCGCCGAGCGGTGGGGTTTCGAGCGGATCTGGTACGCCGAACACCACAACATGTCCAGCATCGCCTCCTCGGCCACCAGCGTGCTGATCGGACACATCGCCGGACACACCTCGACGATCCGGCTCGGATCCGGCGGAGTCATGCTGCCGAACCACTCCCCGCTGGTCATCGCCGAGCAGTTCGGCACCCTCGCGGAAATCTACCCAGGACGAATCGATCTCGGCCTCGGCCGCGCTCCCGGGACCGATCAAGTCACCATGCAGGCGCTGCGCCGCAACAACACGTCCGCGGACAGTTTCCCCCGCGACGTACAAGAGCTGCAGGGGTATCTTGGCGATCACTCGCTTCGGCAGGGTGTCAAGGCCGTCCCCGGACGCGGGACGCACGTACCGCTCTACATCCTGGGTTCCTCGTTGTACGGCGCCCAGCTCGCGGCCGCGCTCGGCCTACCGTTCGGGTTTGCCTCCCACTTCGCGCCCGACTCGCTGCACCAGGCCATCTCCATCTACCGTGAACGGTTTGAACCATCCGAACAGCTCGCCGAGCCGTATGTGATCGTCGGTGCCGGCGTGATCGCCGCCGGTACCACCGACGAAGCCCAGCGCCTGCTCCAGGACAGTCGACGCAAACGATTCGTGTCGATGTTTGGTCGCGGCCGAAACTTCACCGACGCAGAGATCGAGGAGCACCTCGCCGGCCCGGGCGGGATGCAGGTCGACCACATGCTCACCTACACCGCTGTCGGCGACGGACCGCAGGCCAAGGCCTTCCTCGCCGACCTACAGCAGAAGACGCAGGCCAACGAACTGATCCTGGTCTCCAACGCGACCGAGCGCACCGCGTGGCTTCGTTCATTCGAGATCATCGCGGAGCAGTGCCTCGGCGACTGAAGCGTTAGCGTTGGCGGCGCTGACGCTCCTTGACGCTGATTCGGATCGGCGATCCGGTAAAACCGAAATCTTCACGCATCCGACGCTCAATGAACCGCAAGTACTGCGGCTCGAGGAATCCAGTGGTGAAGATGATGAACCGCGGCGGGCGCGAGGAGGCTTGCGTGGCGAATAGGATCCGGGCCTGCTTACCACTGCGCACCGGGTGCGGGTGGGCCGAAACGATGTCGGACAGCCACGCATTCAGTTTCGCCGTCGGAACCCGGGTGTCCCACGATTCCAACGCGGTCCGCATCGCGGGCGCCAACTTGTCAACAGCGCGCCCAGTAGTCGCGGAGATGTTGACCCGCTGCGCCCAGGGAATCCGCACGAGTTCGCGTTCGACCTCTTTGTCCAGGCGCAGTCTGCGTTCCTCGTCGACCAGGTCCCACTTGTTGAAGGCCAGCACCAATGCTCGACCAGATTCGACCACTGAGGTAATGATGCGCTGGTCCTGCTCATTGATCGTTTCTGATGCATCCAGCAGGATCACGCATACCTCGGCCTGCTCGATTGCCGACGCAGTGCGTAACGACGCGTAGTACTCCGCTCCTTCGGCGTTCTTTACGCGCTTGCGTAGACCGGCGGTATCAACGAAGTGCCACTGTTCCCCGCCGACCTCCACCACGGAGTCGACCGGATCAACGGTCGTCCCGGCAACGTTGTCGACCACCGAGCGGGTTTCCTTCGCCAACTTGTTCAGCAGCGAGGACTTCCCCACGTTCGGCCGCCCCACCAGTGCAACTCGGCGCGGGCCGCCGTACGCCGCATAGGATTCGCGCGGCGCATCCGGCAGTGTGTGCAGGACGACGTCCAGCAGGTCACCCGAGCCGCGCCCGTGCAACGCCGAGACCGGGTACGGCTCACCCAAACCCAGGTTCCACAACGTCAACGCGTCCACCTCACCGCGCTCATCGTCGACCTTGTTCGCGACCAGCAGCACCGGCACTTTCGCCTTGCGCAGCAGCCGGACCGCGGCCTCGTCGATCGTCGTCGCGCCGACCGACCCATCGACCACGAACAAGATGACGTCCGCGATGTTCATCGCATGTTCAGCCTGCAGCGCGACGGCGGCCTGCAGCCCCGACGCATCGGGCTCCCATCCGCCGGTGTCCATCAGAATGAACCGGCGCCCACTCCAATTGGCGTCGTACTTCACCCGATCCCGGGTCACGCCCGGCACATCCTGGACCACAGCCGCGCGCCGCCCCAGGATCCGGTTCACCAGGGTCGATTTGCCTACGTTCGGCCGACCCACCACCGCCACGATCGGCGCCGGGGCAGACTGCTCGAAATCATCAGCGTCACCGCCGTCCAGTTCGGCGAGTTCGGTGGCGACCCACTCAGGGATTTCGTTTTCGTCACTCACGGCGTCTGCTTTCCGTCGGCCTCGGCAATGATCCGAAGCACGGTCTCGATTGAGGATTCCAACGATAAGTGCGAAGTGTCCACCGTGATCACGCCGTCTGCGGCCTGGTGAAACTCCACCACCGTCGAGTCCTTGGCATCCCGCTCAATAATTTGCGCTGTGGTGGCACCCATCGTGCGAGCGTCGACCGTTTCGTGCAGTTCAGCGGCTCGCCGCGCGATGCGCGCCTGCGGGTCGGCGGTGATCAGGAGCCGTACGGCGGCATTGGGCGCGACAACTGTCGTCGTATCGCGCCCTTCGAGCACGATCGCGGCGCCCGCGGCCACAATCTCCCGCTGGCGACGCACCAATTCAGCGCGTACGTCGAGATTGGTCGCCACTGCCGAGACCGCCTCAGAAACCTCACTCGTACGGATCGCCTCGGTGACGTCCGCTCCGTTGATCACGATCCGTTGTGCATCCGGGTCGGTAGGCACCGGTAGATCCATCCGGCGCGCAAACTCGGCCACCGCCGCGGCATCGTCAAGCGCGATCTGAGCCTGCAGCGCCCCGCTCGTCACTGCCCGGTACATCGCGCCGGTGTCCAAGTAGCGCAACCGAAGCGACCGCGCGACAGCCTTGGCCACGCTCGACTTACCGGAACCCGATGGGCCATCGATCGCTACGACGCCGCGAAACGCATCGGTCACTGTGCGATATCCCGGCGCAGCGCTGCGGCGCCACGCAAGTACACATGCTGAATCTGAGCGCGGGCCTTGTCGGTCTCCACGTGCGCCATGAGCCGAATGACCCGCGGCAACGCACCAGGCACCGGGATTTCCGTCGAACACATCAGCGGCACGTCAGTAAACCCCATCAGCCGCGCGGCATGCGCGGGAAAGTCAGAGGTCAGATCCGGGGTGACAGTGAAGATCACGCTGATCATGTCGTCGATCGTGAAGTCGTTACGCTCCATCACGGCGCTGACCAGTTCAGCGGTCGCCTCGTGCAGCTCCGTCACATCGTCGCGGTCAATCTGGACCGCGCCTCGCACAGCACGTACCGCCACAGCGTCCTCCTCGTCGTCCAGTCCAGCCGGGAATCCGGTCAATCTTAGCCGTCTACCCTCAGCGAGCGCCGGGCCGCGAAGATTCCGGCGCCCGTGCTACTTTTCGACGGCAGCGTGCAGGTCCGCGATTTCCTTCGAGTTCAATGGACGCAGGACTCCTGAACGCTGATCGCCTAGGTGCACCGGACCAAATTTGGTGCGCGCCAGGCTCTGCACCGGGTGCCCCACCGCCTCCAGTAACCGGCGCACGATGTGCTTGCGCCCCTCGTGTAGCACGACCTCCACCATCACCCGGTTGCCGAACTGCTCGACGAGGCGGAACGAATCTACCCGTGCGAGTCCGTCTTCGAGTTCGATTCCCGCGCGCAGCCGCTTGCCGACATCCTTTGCGACGGGGCCGACGATCTCAGCTATATACGTTTTCTCCACGCCGAACGACGGGTGCGCGAGCTTATGTGCCAGCGCGCCATCGTTCGTCAGCAGGATCAGCCCCTCCGTATCGGCGTCGAGCCGGCCGACGTGGAAGAGTCGGATGCCGCGTTCGGTATAGCTCTCGATGTAGTCGCTGAGGGTCCACCGGCCGCGGTCGTCGCTCATCGCCGAGAGCACATCACGTGGTTTGTTGAGTGCCAGGTAGGTCATGTCTTCGCGAGTTTCTATCCGCGAGCCATCGACCTGTACGACATCGCTTTGCGGGTCGACGCGCATCCCCAGCGAGGCGCGTTGCCCGTTGACGCGCACCTTTCCCGCGGAGATGAGGTCTTCGCAGACGCGGCGGCTGCCGACACCGGCGCGCGCGAGCACTTTCTGCAATCGCTCGCCGGAGGGCTTGTGCTCATCCTTCCAGTTCGCCGATCGACGCTCACCGCGCTCGGGCGCGGCAGGTGTGAGATCGAATTCGGCATCGGCGAGTTGGTACTCGTCGTCGTCCGGATCGTAGAAGTCGCCGCCGAGATTCACGTCGTAGGTCCTGCTCATCAGTCCATCTCCATATCGGCGATCGCGGCGAGCCCGGATTCGAGTCGCTCGTCCATCTCAGGGTCCACGTCCGGCAGCAGCGGTGCGATCGGCGGAAGATCCCGCAGTGACGTCAACCCCAGCTTCTCCAGGAACAGGTCGGTCGTGGACAACAGTCCACCGCCGGAGCCTTCCTCGTGCCCCGATTCTTCGATGAGTTCGCGGGTCAGCAGTGTCCGTACGACGCCGTCCACGTTCACCCCGCGGATCGCGGAGACCCGCGCTCGGGTGACTGGTTGGCGATAAGCGATGACCGCGAGGGTTTCCAGCGCTGCCTGCGTCAGCCTGGTCTTCTGTCCGTCCAGCACGAACCGCTCTACCACCGGCGCGTACCGCTCGCGCGTGTACAGCCGCCAGCCCCCGGCGGCCTCGCGCAGTTGAAAGCCACGTCCCTGTTCGTCGTACTCCGCACGCAACGCCTGCAGCCGTTGTTCCACGACGTCCTCACCGATACCGACAGCTCGGGCGATATCCATCGCTGCGGTGGGTTGATCCAACACCAGCAGCACCGACTCGATCGCCGGGGTGATGTCCGATTCAAGAATGGTCATTAACTGGTCGGGCTCGGGCGGCGCCGTGCCATCGTCGGGGCGCGGCGGCAGTTCGATCTCGACGGGAGCCGGGAGGTTCTCGCGATCTGGACTCATGCGTATTCCTCGTCGGGGTTGTAGCCGGTGCCCGCAGGCTCGGCGCTGTCGTCGCGAGTCGACCAGCGCACGCTGAGGTCACCGAGTGGCACCACCTGTTCGAACGCTACGACTCTCTCGCGGTAGAGCTCCAGCAAACCCAGGAAGCGCGCGACCACTTCCAGGGTATGCGCACAGTCCTCGGTCAACTCCCGGAAGGTGAGTTGGCGCTTGCGTTGAAGCCGCTCACGCAGGATGCCCATTTGCTCACTGACGGACACCTGGGCAGCGTGCAGGTGATCAAGACGTACGGTCTCTGGCGTCTTAGGTGTCATCACCCGCACAGCGATAGCCGCGAACCGCTCCGGTCCCACACCAATCAGTAGCTCCGGGAGCGCCTCGGCGAACTTCGGCTCGAGCGCGACGGCGCGGGGGTACCGGCGTCCGGCCGTGCTGATCATCTCGGCCACGGCGGCGGCGGCTTCCTTGTACGCGCGGTACTGCAGGAGCCGAGCGAACAGCAGGTCACGCGCTTCCAGTAAGGCGAGGTCTTCCTCGTCCTCCACCTCAGCGCGCGGGAGCAGCCGCGCGGTTTTCAGATCGAGCAATGTCGCGGCGACCAGCAGGAACCCGGTCGCCTGCGCGAGATCCCACCGGTCGCCGTCCGCGCGAATGTGCGCAATGAAATCGTCGGTGACCTTCGACAGCGCGACCTCGGTGACATCGAGTTTGTGTTTGCTGATCAACTGCAGCAGCAGATCGAACGGGCCCTCGAAGTTGGTCAGCCGAACAGTGAAGGAGCCACGCGGCTGGTCGTCGGCGGCGGTATCCGACTCGTCGAAGTTGTCGACCGTTTCGGTCACGACGCCGCGTCGCGGGCGAGTATTTCGCGCGCCAGGTTCCGGTACGACTCGGCGGCCGCAGAAGTCGGCGCCCAGGAGGTGATCGGTTCGCCGGCCACAGTCGTTTCCGGAAATCGCACCGTGCGGTTGATCGTGGTTTGAAAGACGATATCCCCGAATGCCTCGACGATGCGCGAAAACACCTCACGGGCGTGAATGGTGCGCGGGTCGTACATGGTCGCCAGAATTCCGGAGAGTTCCAACTCGGGGTTCAACCGGTCGCGCACCTTCTCCACGGTGTCGATCAGCAGCGCCACACCACGCAGCGAGAAGTACTCGCATTCCAGCGGAATCAACACACCCTGAGCGGCGGTCAACGCGTTGACCGTCAGCAGTCCCAGTGACGGCTGGCAGTCGATCAGGATGTAGTCGTACTGCGGCAGCAGCGGGCGCAATACGCGTTCGAGTGTCTGCTCACGGGCCACCTCATTGACGAGTTGGATTTCGGCCGCCGACAGATCAATGTTCGCCGGAAGCAGGTCCACGCCCTTAACCGAGGTACGCAGCACGACGTCGGTGGGGTTGGTCCCCCGCTCCACCAGCAAGTTGTAGACAGTCACGTCCAAATCGTGCGGGGCAATCCCGAGCCCGACCGACAGCGCGCCCTGGGGGTCGAAATCGACCAACAACACCCGACGTCCGAATTCCGCGAGCGCCGCGCCGAGATTAATGGTGGACGTCGTCTTGCCGACACCGCCCTTCTGGTTGCAGACCGCGAGCACCACCGCCGGGCCAGTACTCACCAGCGGAGCGGGGTCGGGCAGGTCGTGCTGACGCGCCTTCGCTGGGTCCTCACCCATCCCGCGGCGCTTTGGCTTGGCTGGCGATTCCCGCTCGGCAGCAGGCGCGTCCTCGAACGGCAACTGATCGGCTGCGGCCGACCGTGGCGGGACCGGCGCCGCCGCGTTCGATCCTGCGGTGGCATCAGCGGCCGCGGCCGATTCGGCCGTCGGCTGATCGGTGTCAAGTTGAGGTTGAGGTTGAGGTTGATGCGAACCGTCAACGATGAGAGGCGACAGCGGTTGCCATTCGCTAACCGCCGGAGCTCCCGGATCCTGCGCATCGGAGAGGTCCTGCGGGACGTACGTGCCGTTCTCTACGGCGTCGTCATGCCCATGAACTGGCGTCTCGGACGGGCGATCGGGCGGGAAAGTCATGGCAGCGGTCAAGACCTCTCGGTCGGAAACTACGAGGCGTACCCGACGAGTCTAAGGCACAGCACGAGCGCCCCGGAAACCTCAAGTAGCCCTAGAGAGTGTCGCGCTCACGCGCGCGCGGATGGCTGGTCGCGTAAACCTCGCGGAGCTTGTCGACCGTCACCAGCGTGTATACCTGCGTCGTCGTCACCGAGGCATGACCGAGCAGTTCCTGCACCACTCGGACGTCCGCGCCGCCGTCGAGTAAATGAGTGGCGAACGAATGCCGCAAGGTGTGCGGTGAGATTGGTACGTCGATGTTCGCTCGCTCGGCGCACGCCCGCAGAATCGCCCACGCGCTCTGTCTCGACAGTGGGCCGCCGCGCGAATTCAGGAACAGTCTGCTGGAGTTGCGTCCGGATGCGCTCAGCGTCGGACGGGAGCGCACCCGATAGGCCTCGATAGCCGCGAGAGCATAACTGCCGATCGGCACGATCCGCTGCTTGCTGCCCTTGCCGGTCACCCGAACCGCACGCACAGCGGTGTCGATATCGTCGACGTCCAACCCCAGGGCCTCGGAGATTCGCACCCCTGTGCCGTACAGGAATTCCAGCAACGCACGATCGCGCAAGGCCAGTGGCGTGTCCTCGTGCAGCGCAGCGTCGAGCAGTCGCTCGACGTCTTCGATAGGTAGCGCTTTCGGTAGTCGTTTTCCCGGCGACGGCGGGCGAACGTCACCGGCGACGTCAACCGGCACGATGCCCTCGCGGACGGCGAACCGATGCAGCCCCCGCACAGCGACCACAACCCGCGCCGCCGAGGTCGTCGACAACGGCTGATTCTCCTCATCGCCCTCACGCAGGTACGCCGCGAAGTCGGCGACGTCCACCGCATTCACGTCGCCGAAGTCTTCGCTTCCACGAGCGTGCAACCAATCAAGATACCGATTCACATCCCGGCGGTAGGCCGAGAGCGTGTTTGTCGCCAGGCCACGTTCGATCGCGAGGTGATCGAGGTACCCGCGTGCAACCTGCCCGATCGAGCGGCCCGGTGCCTCAGTCACCGATCGGCGTCCACGGCATGTCATGCGCTTGCGCGACGGCCTCGGAGACCAACGCTCCCCCGGCGGTGTTCACACCGGCCGCGAGCGAAGGATCGGCGGCACACGCTCCCGCGAAACCGAGATCGGCCAGCGCGAGCGCGTACGGCAGCGTCGCGTTCGTCAGCGCCGCCGTACTGGTTACCGGAACAGCGCCAGGGACATTCGCGACGGCATAAAAGATCGAGCCGTGCACCTTATATGTCGGATCCGCGTGGCTCGTCGGGCGCGTGTCCTCAAAACACCCGCCCTGATCGACCGAGAGGTCGATGAGAACCGAACCGGGCTGCATACCGGCGACCATTTCGTTGGTGATTACCCTCGGCGCGCGTGCGCCCGGCACCAGTACCGCACCAATCACCACATCGGCATCCACGATCGCCTCCTCGATCGCATGTGCGCTGGATGAGATCGTCTGCACGGCTCCGCGGAAGTATGCATCGGCGGCATGCAAAGCCTCGATGTTCCGGTCCAGCAGGATGACCTTCGCCTGCATACCCGCGGCGATCCGGGCCGCCCGCATACCGCTGACACCAGCGCCGATGATGACCACCTTCGCGCCGTACACGCCGGTGACGCCACCCATCAACATGCCCCGCCCGCCGTTGACCTTGGTGAGCGTGTTGGCCGCGATCTGCGGCGCCAAGCAACCGGCCACCTCGGACATCGGCGCTAACAACGGTAATCGGCCGTCAGTGGAGCGCACCATCTCGTACCCGATCGCATTCACCTTCGAGTTGACCAATGCCTGCGTGCACTCCGCGGACGCGGCCAGATGCAAGTACGTGAACAGCGTCTGCCCGTCACGGAGCCGGTCGTACTCCTGCGCGACCGGTTCCTTCACCTTCAGCACCAGCTCGGCCTCGCCCCACAGTTCGTCGGCGTTCCTGGCGATCCGCGCTCCGGCGCGAACATAGTCCTCATCGCCGATCGACGATCCGATGCCAGCGTTGGTCTCCACCAGAACTTCGTGCCCGTGCGCGTGCAGTTCGCGCACCCCGGCCGGGGTCAGAGCAACCCGGTACTCGTGGTTCTTGACCTCTTTGGGAACGCCGACTCGCATATGTGAAAACCTCTCGCTCATGTAACTCAAGCCACGCTGGCGGGCCGATGAACCTTATCGGCCCACCCGTATGACGTAGCCTTCTTGGGTGCCCGAAACGCAACGAACGCACCGTCTGTCCGGCGCCAGCGCCGCACAGGCCATCGTGCGCAACGCGGCGACTCGCAGCACTATCGACAATGTCACAACACTCATCTCTTCGGTCGGTGGACGCACCCGGGCAACCCTTTCGTTCCGGGTCGGTTTCGCCGACGAACCGCTGCATCACCGGGGTATCACCCACCTCGTCGGGCATCTGGCAAGCGCAGCGGCCGACCAAGAGGAGAGCACCTGCCACGTCACCGTCAGCGCCTCCACGCTCAGCTTCCATTTCTCCGGCGGAGCGCTCGCTGTCGCCAACGAGATTGGCGCGGTGTGCCATTGGATCGGCAGCGCCCGCGCGCACGCCGACGAACGTGCGCTGGATCGTGTTCGCGGGGCCGCGAAGGCCGATCAACGACTACACGCACCCGAACACACGCGAGTCCTTCGAGCCCGATTCGGCCTACCCGGCTGGGGCGGCGGATCGGTGCCCGAACTTGGGCTTGACTCCATCGATGTCGACGACATCCACGAGTGGGTAACGACCTACCTCACCAGCGGGAACGCCGTACTCGCGCTCAGCGGCACCAAAGCCACCACGCTGCGGGTGCCGCTTCCCGATGGCAACTACGTGCCGGTGACCCCGCCGGCCCCGACCCTGCTGAACCCGCCGGCGCTGATAGCGAGCCCTACTCCAATGCTGAGCCTCAGCGGCCTGCTGCTCACCGACGAGAACCATCTCGACCGTGATCGCGCCGTCGCCGGGCTGTCCACCGAGATCGCCCGCTCGCGGATCGCGTTCGCGCTGCAGCAGCGGTACGGACCAGGACTGAAAATTCGCGGTGGACCGATGACACTTGGCCCGCGTGCGGTACATAGCGTCGTTTGGGCGGACGTCGACGCCGAGATCGAGGCCAAAGTGGCTGATATCGCCGCCGAGGCGCTCGCTGTTCTCGTGGACGACGGCCTACTCGAGGGCGAATTGGGCGCGCACGTCAAACGTCGGCTCGGCGCCTACGAGCGCGCCGCCGGCACTGGCTCCGGCGCGCACGATCTACTCCATCGCCAGGCACTCGGGGCCCTGAACGAGCAGCCGTGGTCCCTCGCCCTCGAGCGGCGCATGCTCAGCGGCGCCAGCAGCGAATTGGTCGGTACGCAGTTGGCCCAATACTCTGCCTCTGCGGTGCTGATGATGGCCGAGACCGATCCGCCGGTCCGGTCTTGGAGCGCCGGGGCGACACTCGCACCTTTTGACGCGGACGGCGAAATCCTCCGTTCGCGTCCCGCGTACGGGCTCAGTTCCCGGCACCAGCCATGCCGGCTCATCGTCGGTGAGTACGGCATCACGTTACGCAGCCTCAGCGCAGCGGACGAGCAGGTGCGATGGGCAGATGTCGCGATGGTGCAGTCCTGGGATGACGGCCGACTCCTGCTCACCAGCACCGCGGCGGGCGCGTTCGACATCATCCCCGAACGTTGGCTCGCACCGGACGCGGTAACGCAAGCCGTACACCGCCATTTAGGTGATCAGCCGATTATCGAGATGGGGTCGCGCGAAACGCCGCCGTCCGCGCCGCTGCGGCTCAGCGACCGCATCGCCCCAATCTGGTGGTGGGGCGCGGTACTGGTGGGGGTACTACTGATCGCGGCGGGCTCAGCGCCGCTGCTGCCGGACCAACTCAGCTGGCTACGCTGGCTGCTGGGCGCCGTCGGGCTCGTCACGTTCGTCATCGGCGGCGCATGGGCGTACGACACGGCGCTCACCGAGCGCCGTCTACACAACGGCCGCGTCACCGGGAACTCTCTACCTCACTAGAGCGTTATGCGAGAACACCCCCATATTCCGGAGGATTCTGCAGATGGAGTTCATCCTCATCGTTGGCGTTATCGTGCTCGTGGTGCTGCTACTCAGCAACCGCAATCAAGGCCCGCAGCGTCGCACCGCATTCGGCCGTCCGGCGCTGTCGGTCGAGGACGAAAAGGCCGAGGCACGGCGCTGGATCGATCGACTCGGTGGCCAGGTGCTCAACCTGGAAGGCACGGACACGGCCTCGAAGCAGGCCATGAGCGATGCCTCGGAACGGTTCACGGCGGCCGGATCGCAGATCGAGCAGGCCACGACCGCACATCAGGCACAGCTCGCTAAGGACACCGCGCTCGAGGGCCTGTATTACGTGCGTGCCGCGCGCACCGCAATGGGTCTGGATCCCGGGCCCGAGTTGCCGAAGGACCGCGAACGCGAACGCGCCGGCGCGGTTACCGAATCGCGTCAGGTCGA
Organism: Cumulibacter sp.; assembly: GCA_047975195.1. GTDB lineage: Bacteria > Actinomycetota > Actinomycetes > Mycobacteriales > Antricoccaceae > Cumulibacter. The sequence continues at coordinate 18,993 of JBKEDB010000072.1, forward strand.
TGTCGAGGGTCACGAGTACGAACTGTCCCCTGAAGCCTCGGAGCGCACGCCGTACTACCATCCCGGTGGACGCGTCGCCGGCCGCCCGGTACCTGCGGGCTGGTACAGCGAGCGGTGGTGGGCTCCTGCTCTGGCCACGGGCGTGTGGGCGATGGGCTCGATGATGATGTTCAACGCCATGTTCATGGGTATGGCCGGGATCGCCAGCGCTTCGGCGTGGGAAAGCGGCCAAGACGCTGGGCAGGAGTCCGGTGACGACGGCGGCGCAGATGGTGGCGACGCCTCGGACGGCGGCGACATGGGTGACGGTGGCGATATGGGCGGCGGAGACTACGGCGGCGATATGGGCGGCGGCTTCGGTGACTTCGGCGGCGACTTTGGCGGCGGCGACTTCGACTTCGGCTTCTAGCCGCGCCACTGATCCCGGCCACGTCCGGTCGGGATCAGGTTGCGACGCCCGTCAGTTCAGACCTCGGTTCAGACTGGCCACGGGACGTCAGCGGGGCGAAGCACACTTTCCTCACGCAGCGCCCTCTCGGCCGCCAGTAGGGCGCCGACGGCGAGCGAGTTGACGACCTCCCCGGCGTGCACCGCCGCGACGGCATCCGCCAGTGGCACGCGGTGTACGGCGACTTGCGCCTCCTCGTGCTCGAGCACGAATCCGTCCGGACGCGGCGCCGCGGACAGGCCGCGCGCCAGGAACACCCGGACTCGCTCATCACAGAATCCCGGCGCGCTGACCAGATCGATCAGCGTGTGCCATGAGGTAGCGCGCAGACCGACTTCCTCCGCGAGTTCGCGCTGCGCAGCATCAAGGGCATGCTCACCGGCCACGTCCAGAAGTCCGGCCGGCACTTCCCACAGCATCTGCGCGACCGAATGCCGGTACTGCTCGATGAGCACCACCCGCCCATCGGCGTCGATCGGCACGATCGCCACCGCCCCATCATGCGAGACGACATCGCGCGTCGCGCTCGATCCGTCCGGAAACTCGACAGCATCACGACGCAGCGTGAAGATCGGCCCGTCGTAGATACGCTCCGACCCCGTGACCGAGTATCCGACGGCGTCGCGACCACCGAGGATGCTCCCCATCAGGTGACCGGCAATTTGGCCGAGTCCATGTAGCTCAGCGCCGCGCCGATGAATTCAGCGAACAGCGGATGGGCCTTCGTCGGCCGAGACTTCAACTCCGGGTGCGCCTGGGTGCCGACGAAGAACGGGTGCACCTCGCTGGGAAGTTCGCAGAACTCGACCAATCGACTGTCCGGCGAGGTACCGGTGAACTGCAACCCGGCAGCTTCGATTTGCGCGCGGAACTCGTTGTTGACTTCGTACCGATGCCGGTGCCGCTCGTGCACGACACGTTCGCCGTACGCCGCGGCAACGATCGATCCTTCGCGCAGGTGCGCCTCGTACGACCCGAGTCGCATGGTGCCGCCCATATCGCGTTCGCCCGAGACAACGTCCTGCTGATCGCTCATCGTCGCGATCACCGGGTACTCGATCGCCTCGTCGAACTCGGCCGAGTTCGCGGCGTCGAGTCCAGCGAGATTGCGAGCGGCTTCGATCACCATGCATTGCAGACCGAGGCAGATTCCCAGCAGCGGGATACCGTTGGTGCGCGCGTACTTGATCGCGCCGAGTTTTCCTTCAATACCGCGGATCCCGAAGCCGCCGGGGATGAGCACACCATCAACACCGGCGAGTTCCTTCGACGCGCCCGCGTCCTGCTCACAGCTATCGGAGGGAACCCACCGGATCGTGACCTTCGCGCGGTGCGCGAATCCTCCGGCACGCAGCGCCTCGCTGATCGACAGGTAGGCATCGGGCAAGTCGATGTACTTACCGACCAAGGCGATCGTGACCGACTCCTTCGGATTGTGCACCCGCTCGAGCAGGTCACCCCACACGGTCCAGTCAACATCGCGGAACGGCAGACCGAGGCGGCGGACGACGTAGGCGTCCAGGCCTTCGCGGTGCAATACCATGGGGATGTCGTAGATCGACGGCGCGTCAGCGGTCGCGATGACCGCCTCGTCCTCGACGTCGCACATCAAACCGATCTTGTGCTTGAGCGAGTCCGGCAGGTCGCGATCAGAACGGCACACGATCGCATCCGGCTGAATACCGATACTGCGCAGTTCGGCGACCGAATGCTGCGTCGGTTTGGTTTTCAATTCGCCGGACGGCGCGAGGTACGGCACGAGCGACACGTGCAAGAAGAAACAGTTGTCCCGGCCGACCTCGTGGCGGACCTGACGTGCTGCCTCCAAGAAAGGTAGCGATTCGATATCACCGACGGTACCGCCGATCTCGGTGATCACCACATCGATGAATTCACCATCCGGATCGCTGTCGGCCATGCCAATCATCCGGTCCTTTATTTCATTCGTGATATGCGGAATGACCTGGACCGTGTCGCCGAGGTACTCGCCGCGACGCTCCTTGGCGATCACGTTGGAGTACACCTGACCGGTGGTGACGTTCGCGAAACCACTGAGGTTGACGTCCAGAAAACGCTCGTAGTGGCCGATGTCCAGATCGGTTTCGGCGCCATCTTCGGTCACGAAGACCTCGCCGTGCTGGAACGGATTCATCGTGCCCGGATCGACATTCAGATACGGATCGAGCTTCTGCATGGTGACCCGCAGACCTCGAGCCTTCAGCAGTGCCCCGAGGCTGCTGGCCGTCAGGCCCTTACCGAGCGACGACACGACGCCACCGGTGACAAAGACGTGCCTGGTCTTGCGGGGAGAACCAACCATCAACGACGCTCCTGAAGGACGATGTCAACGTCGACTCCGCGGCGCTCCCGATGACCGAAATGGCCCAAAAGGAAATCCCGCAGGCCAACGACCTACGGGATTTCACCTTATCAGGTCGAGTGGGTCTGCCGAAGGTCTGTTGAGTGTGCCGATCGCGACCCTGTGGCGCTTCCACCGATGATGCCCAGCAGCGGTGGAACGACGATCCCCAAACCGATCGCGGTCACCGCAATACCGGAATCGTTGACGGCGAATCCGAGGATCGTCATCGAGAGAATCGCGATCGCTGCCGCGGGGGCGTACGGCGCTCGCTGCTCCAGATACAGCCGACCCGGCGAAGACCGCTGCACCCATTGCCACACAACCACCGCGACCAGCACGAACGCCAGAACGGACAGCACGCTGCCGGTCAAAATGTTCCAGTTCGCCTCGAGCTTGCGCACGATGATGGTTCCGGCCGTGCCGTCCATCAGTTGGCTGATGAAATTTCCTAGGTGGGTGCGGGATTCCGGTGGGCGTAGGAAATCCACTAGTGCGACAGCTAACACCGCGAGCACCCCGGCACCGAATACGATCGCCAGTTTCAGTTTCGACAGCCGTACGCCGGTCACGATCAGCCACATCAACAGCAACGACGGCACCAGTGCCACGACGCCGCCAAAGTCGCGGCCCGGGAACCCGTCCAGCACGACCAACGCCAGCCCGCCGACGGCGACTACCGCCGTCCGCATCGCGCGAGATTCAGCCCAGGTACACGCAAGCGCGATCAGGACCAGTCCGCCGACGCCGAAGACAGCGAACGTCATGTTGCCGAATCCGGTGAATCGGCCGGCGACGATCGCGTTGTAGCCGAACGGACTGTTGAGCTGTAAGTGCGAGCCGGTGAGTACGTCGAGGGCGAGCACACCGAAACTCATCGCGGCGACCGCGATCAGCGGGCCCGATCGATATCGCCGCCATGGTCCGTACTGCGCGATCAGCGTCACGATCACCCAACTCGCCCCGATCGCTAAGGTAACCGCGACGATGGGACGCCCTGTGCTCCACCACGGAAAAACGTTCGCGACCAGACTAGCGACGGGGATCGCGCCCACCGCCGTGCCGAGCGCGCGGGTCGAGCGCGTCGGTGACCGGCCGCGGTACAGCAGGATGGCCATAAGCACGACTGCGAGGGCCGCGACCCAGGCGAACACGGCGAACACGATTCCGGCGACAGAGATGTGCGCTGAGGCGGCGATGTCGGCCTCTTGGAAATCCACAACAAGGTCGGTGAGGTTGCCGGAGCGGTCTTGGCCATGAATGATCCGCCCCGTCATGCTGGCCGGCTGATCCTCGCCCAAGATAGCCAGCACGGTGGGCGCGATATCGATCAGTTGGCTGAACGGCGCACGGCCGGTACTGGGCGAGCTCAGCACCTGATGATCGAGCGCGGGATCGAGCATGATCAGCGTCGTCAGGCCAGCTCGCTTGTATTCAGCCTCCGACGTGCCGGCGATGATGACCGTCGCGCCCTGCTGGCGTGCTCCTTCGACGATGCTCTTGATCGCCGAATCGAGCGCCTGCAGTTCCGCGACGGACCTATCCAGCGCGTGACCGGTGGCGACCAGGGTGAGCGGACAGTCCGCGATAATGCTCGACCATTCCTGCGGGCTGGAGCCACTTGGGCTGGTACGCACATCGGCATCGGCAGCGCCCACGGCCAGAACCGGCGAGCCACCGACGGCCGTCGAACAGGTCACAGCCTCCCCCAGCGCGCCCGGTTCAGCACCAAAACGCACCTTGTCCCGGTTCTCGACGACGGCCGGACCGATCTGCTGCCCGCCAACCGTCGGTACGACGCCGCGTTGGCCCAGGCAGCCCTCGGTCGCCTCCTCCTGCCGCTGTTCCTCCGGCGTACTCGGTTCGGGCGTTTCACTCGCCGTGGGCTCCGGCTCACCGGGCAGCGGATCGGCCGGCTCGGGCGGCAACTCGTCTTCCGGAAGGGGCGCCGGGTACCGCGCCCGATTCCCAGATCCCAGCGTCACCCAGCCGTCCCACGGGCAGGTCACCGAGCGGGCAGAGCGTGTGGTGAGCATGCCCACCGCGCCGGATTCGGCACTCTGCCACAGATGCGGCATGTTTTCCGGTGTCAACACGTCCCAATCCAGGGACGGCACACCGATGACGACTACTTTCTCCGCGGACGGCGGCGCCGTGTAGTCAGGCGTGATGGCAGTACGCAATCCGGCGAGCAGCGTCGCGACAATTCCGATCACGAAGAACGTGATGAGCGCCGGTTTCCGGCCGGCCGTCACCCTGACGTTCCTTGGCCAAGGAGTTCACGATAGATCTCGATCAATGCCAGCGCCGTGTCCCGTTGCGTCGGGAAGCTAGCAGCTCGGCGACGTCCGGCCTCTGCTAGGTCAGCGCGTTCCTGCGGGTCCTCCAGCAGATCCAGTACCGCCTGTGCCAGTCCGGCCGAATCACCGACTTCGATGGTGCGGGCCGCATCGCCCACCAGTTCACCCATCCCGCCGGTCGTCGTGCAGATCAGCGCTACTCCGGCGCGCATCGCCTCCTGAGCGACCAACGAGCGCGCTTCCCACACCGACGGCATCAGGACAAGATCGGCGGTCTCCAAGAGGTCCGCTACATCAGAGCGACGCCCCAGCAGCCGGATCCGCAGGCTCGCCGCGTCGATCTCGCGGCGCAACTCGCTCTCCAGCGGTCCGTCGCCGGCGATGATGACCTCGGGCCGCAGTGGGTGGTCCTGCCACGCGCCAGCTGCGGCAACGAGCGTGTCGTAGCCCTTCTGCGGATGCAACCGACCCACGCACAGCAGCACCGGGGCCTCGGCCGGTAGGTGTAACTCCTCGCGTACCTGTGCCGCGGTGCGTTGCGCGGGCGGCGCGGGCGGCGCGGCAACCTCGCGGAACAGTACGTACTTCGCGCCGCACTCACGGGCGCGGTCGGCGAGATCTGGCGACGCGCCTATCACGACATCGGCGCTGCGGGCAACGAACCGCTCGAGTCCGGCGTACACCCGCCGCAGCGCCGGGGACTGCACATCGACGGCGTTGTGCAACGTGACGACCAACGGCGTACGCCGCCCCAGGTTCGCAGCCGCTGCCACGGTCGCCGCGCGCAGCCCGTGCGCGTGAATCAGGTCGGCACCGCTCGTGGCCGCACGCAGGCGACGTACCGCGCGAGCATCCTTACGCGGGTCGGACCCGCTGGCGATCTCCACCGCCGCGAAGTGCGCGCCTTCGGCGGTGAACCTGAACAGATCTTCGGTGGCCTGCGGCCCGACGATCCGTAGGTCCGCCCCGGCACCAACCAGGTCGGCGGCGATGGACCGTACGTGTACGCCGACACCGCCGGTGGACGTCGCCAGCACCTGGGTGATCGTGCGCCTGCTCAGCGGTGTGCTCACGTCATCTCCTCGTCGCTCGTTGCGCGGCGTCGGCGAAACTCGCCCACTGCTTGGCGCAATCCCAACCCCGGCATCACCCACAGCACCAGCGTGGCGACTACCGCCGCGATGGCTCCCCGCAGCAGACCGATGCCCAGAGCAGCCATTATCGCCGTCGAGGCGTCAACCTGCAGTGCCTCCAGCACGGTGATACTACGCACCGCGAAGCCGACCCCGACGCCGACAGCCGCGGCGGTCAGCAACGATGCCAGTGGCGCCAGCGCATTCTGCCCACTCACCCGCGCCGTCATCACGACCAGTACGGCACCCAACACACTCGCCCCCGCGGCGTTGGCCCAACTCAGCGCCGCCACTCGGTCCTGGGCATCCATGACCTCCGACAGTACGAAGGCGCCGGCGATCGCGATCCCCCATCCGAGGCCCGCCGCGATCGCGTTCAGGCGTGCCTTATGCATCGCGAATAACGCTCGCGAATGCAGGGCGAACGCGCCGTACCCGACCAGCCCCACGCTGAAGGCGATGATGCCGTGCATCAACGCGTCCACGGACGGTTCACCCGGCGATCGGCTGACGAACACCACCGCGATCTCTCGTGCGGCAGCGATCAATGCCGCCGTCGCGATCGCGGACAGCGCGGTAATCGAGACGTGCGTACCGTGCAGCAGTCGGCGGTAGGCCGAGAGCGCGCCGGCGCTGACCGCTTCGGACAGCCGGGGGAACACGGAGGTAGCGATCGGCACCGCGAGCACCGCCCACGGCAGGAAGTAGATCGTCTGCGCGTACATGAATACGTTGATCGCACCGCGCGGCACGCCGGGCTGGTTCGCCAGCACGAGGGTCACGGCGATGAACAGTTGTTGCGCGAGGAGGCCGGCGATACCGCCGGCAACCATGGCGCCAGCGCGACGCGCCTGACCCGCCGGAAATCGAAACCCAGGCCGAAGCCGTACCGGCGTATGGCGCAGTGGAACCAGCAAACTCAGCGACAGCGCCACCACGCCAAGCGTCGTGCCCAACGAGAGGATCAATTGCTCGCCGTCGGTGGCGTCTTGCAGGTCTGTGCCGACGCCGGCGACCACGGCGTATGTCACGTACGCGCCAATGACGACGAGCGAAGACAGCAGGGGCGCGAGGGCTGGGCCGCCGAACCGCTTGTACGCCTGCAGTACGCCGGTCAGCACAATCCCAATTCCGTACAGCGGGATCTGCGGGGCGAAGATCCGCAGCATCGTCGCGCCCGCATCGACGGCCTCATCGCACGGCGCCGCGCCAAGTATCGCGCCCGTCAGCGGTCGCGCAAGGAGCGCCAGGACGATCGCCAGCGGCACCAACACGGCGATGGTCCAACTCAGCAACGCCGAAGCGGTACGCGATGCGTTCTCATCGTCGCCCTTGGCGACGTACGTCGAGATGAGCGGGACGACGACCGCGGCGAGTGCGCCGCCGGCGACGATCTCGAAGACGATGTTGGGAATCGTGTTCGCGGTCTGATACGTCTGGCCGAGACAAGTCTGACCGACGGTGTTGGAGAAGACGATATTGCGGGCGAAGCCCACTAGCCGAGCGAGCACCGTCAATACAGCGATCATCGCGGCGGCTTTCGCCACGGTCGCGGCCGCGCGACGCGGGGCGGTCATCGACGACGCCCGAGCGCGTCCACCTCTCGCAGCACGGGAGTCGACTCGATTACCCGCGTGAAACTGACCTTCTCGCTGGCGAGGGTGAGCGCGGCTAGCACCGCCAACGTTCCGGCTCTCGTCCACGGCCCACCGGCGGCAGCCAGACGCAGGCCAAGGACCGCGCCGATCGCGTTGGCGCCACCATCACCGAGCATCGTGCGTTCGTTCAGATCGTCGGGTAGCAGTCCGGCGCTTGCGCCGATGGGACCGGCGATGAGCGTCCCGGCGGTGCCGCCGAGAGAGGCGGCACCGAGCCCGAGAGCGGCCTTCAGCGCGCGGCCGGGCCGCAGATCCAGTAGGTTGAACAAGTTCGCCGTGCCAGCGATGACACCGCCGGCGACGACGCGATCGACCGGACCGCGCGTCACCGCGCCAGCGGCCACGACGCCGCCGACGGCCACGCCGACAAGTTTCACCAGCCCGGAGGTCACTCGACCCTCGCGTAACGCGCCGAGATGTCCACGCAGGCCCTTGGCGTTCTTCTGGTCCGCGCGCTGGCCGACGATATCGTCGTACACGCCGAGCGCCCCGCCAAGGAGGCTCACCCCCGCTGCGGCCGATCGCAGCTGCCGCGGAGCGCCGACGGCCGCGGTCACGGCGGCCGAGGCTGCCAGCGCCGGCCCTGACAGCAGGCTGACCTGCTCGCCGCGATGATTGGTGCGCGTCCACCACTGCACCGATCCCGGCTGCAGCCGATCCAGCGCATCGTACGTCGCGCGGGAGGCAACCGTCCCTGCCGCGATCAGCGCCGCCTTCCGAATACTCTGGCCCATGGCGGACTAGTTCGGCGCCGGCGCGAGCGGATCGGTATCCGGCGCAGTGCCGTACGCCCCGGTGTTCTGCTCGGCCTCGGCCGCCAGCGCCCACACGACGTTGACCTGCCCGGAGCCGTAATTTGCGTTGTCGATAGTCGAGACCGCCGACGCGACCACGGCATCCTCACGAGCAGCCGTGATCAGGCCGCCACCGGTCACCGAGGACTCGTCCCCAGCGATCACCACCGAAGCGCCGGCCATGTCGAGCTGCATCGCCAGTCCGAGCGCCATGTCGTTGCGGGTGCCGACATCGCTGCTGGGCTGACCGCTGGTGATGATCACGAAGTTGGAGGCGGGCTGGATATCCGTCGAATCGAGTTTCAGTACGCCGAGGCTACCTAGCCCGGAGAGCACCGAGGTCACTTCACCGGCCGCGGAGCCAGACTCGGATGAGACCAGCACGGCTGCGAGCAGGGCACCGACAACATCACCGGCGTTGTTTGACTCCGGCAGCGTGATGCCCGCCGGCGGATCGTCGGAGGCGAACTTCAGCAACTCATCGGCGTGCTCCGGGTCGCCGAACGTGTCAGTCAGCGAGATGGCGCCGGTGTTGGTCGCGCCGGCCTTCTGGATCATCGAGATGATCGGATCACGCATTTCCGCGGTAACCGAATCGCCGACGGTGATCGCGATGAAGGTTTCATCCGCCAGGACGTCGACCACCAGTGGTTCGGAGACGCCGGTGGCGAAGTCGCTGTTCTGCTGGACCGCAGTGTTCAGGTCGGTGACCCGGTCTTCCAAGTCGCGCTTCTCGTCGCCCAGCGTCTTGACGTTGGATTGCAGGTTGCTGACGATCCCGCCGTTCAGCGCTGTCGTGCCGATGATGATGCCCAGCGCGATCGCCAGGAACACCGAGATCAGCGAAACAACGTGGTACTTGAAATCGATCACGAGAAGAGGTCCTTAAACCAGAAGACGAAACTCTGCCATTTTTCGATGAGCAGTTCGAGGTAGGTCTGCCCTGCCTCGGAGATGGCGATCGCCACCGCGATCGCGATGAGTGCGGCAATCACGATCCCGACCAGGGACCCGGTCGAGATGCGGCTGCGGTAGAGACGACTGACGCCTTTGGCATCGACAAGTTTGCCGCCGACCCGCAGGCGAGTGAGGAAGGTCGAGGCCATACCGCCGCGGCCCTTGTCCAGAAACTCGATCAGCGTGGCGTGCGTGCCTACGGCGACGATCAGGTCGGCGCCTCGCTCGTCTGCCAGCAGCATCGCGATGTCCTCACTGGTCGCGGCGGCCGGGAACGTCACCGCCTCCACGCCCAGGTCCTGGACGCGCTGCAGTCCGGGTGCGCGCCCGTCAGCGTACGCGTGCACCACGACCTCGGCCCCGCACTTGAGCACGTGGTCGGAGACCGAGTCCATATCGCCGATGATCATGTCGGGTTGGAGTTTCATTTCCAACAGCGCGTCCGCGCCACCGTCGACGCCGACCAGCACCGGTTTGTACTCGCGGATGTACGAGCGCAGGTGTTTGAGGTCTTCCTTATAGTCGTAGCCACGGACCACCACCAGGACATGTCGGCCGGCGAAATCGGTGCGCACCTCAGGTACGCCGATACCGTCCAGCAGCAGCGAGCGCTCCCGCTTCATGTACTCCATGGTGTTCGCGGCGAACGCTTCGAGCTGGGTCGAAAGTCCCTCGCGCGCTTCGGACATAGCAGTGGTGATGCTGTTGTCGTCGTAGCGGAACCCGGAGGCTACTTCGGTCTCGCCGACGTACAACTTGTCACCGTCGATGCGGACCCGGGTGCCTTCCTTGAGGTCGTTGAAGATCTGCTTGCCGATGTTGTCCAGTAACGGAATGCCAGCATCCACCAGGATGCCTGGCCCCAGATTGGGATAGCGACCGGAAATGCTGGGCGAGGCGTTGACTACGGCGGCGACCTGACACGCAACCAGCGCGTCGGCGCTCACGCGGTCAATGTCGACATGGTCGATGATCGCGACCTCACCGGGCCGCAGCCTTTTGGTCAGGTTCTTCGTACGTCGATCAAGCCGGGCCACACCTTCGGCGTTGGAGTCGGCCGGCTGGGGTCGACCCTTGCGTATGGTGGCGATCTTCATGAGCCCAGTGTTCCACCTGCCCCGCGCCAACCGAGGGATTTACTGGCGGGTGCGGCGCTTCTTATCGTGATCTGCAGCGCCCACGAGTTCGGCCGCGTGCGCGCGTCCTGAGGCGCTGTCGCTGAGTCCGGCGAGCATTCTGGTGAGTTCGTCGAGCCGCTGCTCCTGTTTCAGCAATTCGATCCCGCTGGCCACCACCGCCCCCTCGGATCGTTTGGTGATCTTCACGTGCCGATCGGCGTACGCGGCGACCTGCGGCAGGTGGGTGACCACGATGACCTGCTGGGTCGTGGATAGGACGGCGAGCCGACGACCGATCTCGATGGCCGCTTCGCCGCCGACGCCCGCGTCGACTTCGTCGAAGACCATGGTGCCGACCGGGTCGGTACCGGCGAGCACGACTTCAATCGCGAGCATGATCCGCGACAACTCTCCGCCCGAGGCGCTCTTGTCGATCGGTCGGCCTTCGTCGGCGCTGCCGTGCGCCAGCAGAATCCGCACGCGATCGCATCCACTTTCGGTGGCACCCGCGCCATCGAGTTCGGCGATATCCGTCGACGGCGGCCGTGCTGACACATCGATCAGGATGCGGGAGGCGCCGAGCGCGAGCGATGCCAGTTCCGCGTTCACTGCCTTCCCCAGCCGCTTGGCCAGCGCGCGGCGGGAGGCGCTCAACGCCGCGGCGGCAGAGCGCGCCGCCTCTTGCGCGGCTATCCGTTCAGCCTCCAGCCGCTCTAGTCGCTCACTGGAGGTGTCGATGTCGATCAGTCGCTCGGTGGCCTCTCGGGCCCAGGCCAGTACGCCGGCGAGGTCGGCGGTCGAAGAGTAGTTGCGCACGAGCTCTTTAAGCTCGGCCTTGCGGGCCATCAGGTCGGACAGCCGTTGCGGATCGTCGTGCAGCGTCGCGGCGAACCCGGAGAGTTCGGCGGTGATGTCGGCTAATTCGACGCCGACGCTGCGCAGGCGCTCAGCCAATTCCCGTAGCTGCCGGTCATCGGCGTCGGCGAGCGCGCGCACGGCGCTGGCCAGTTGCATGTCGGCACCGGCGCTCTCGCTGACTGCGCCCTCGCCGCCGACCGCGGCGAGCGCCGCGGCCGTGGACTGCCGCAGCGCGTCGGCGTTGGACAGCCGCCGTATCTCGGTGTCGATCTCCTCGTCCTCGCCTTCGCGTACGTCAGCGCGTTCGATTTGTTCCAGGCCAAGCCGCCGCATCGCAATTTCCTGGCGGCGGGCCGAGTCATCGCGGCGCAGTTCGCTCAGCCGTCGAACGAGTTGCTGCCAGTCGACGTATGCCTCGAGGTAGGCCTGTAGCAACTTCGCGTGCGTGGGGCCGCCGAACCGATCCAGGACCTCGCGCTGCTGGCTGCCGCGCGCCAAACGCAACTGGCTCGCCTGCCCGTGCACCGTCAATTCGCGTTCACCGATATCGGCGAGTACACCGACCGGCACCGAACGTCCACCGGCACTTGCCCGTGAGCGCCCTTGGGCGCTCACGGTACGACTGAGTATCAGGCGGTCGTCGTCCAGCGAGCCGCCCGCATCTCGGCAACGTTCGGCGGCCGGACCGTCCGGGTCGATGACCAGCGAGCCCTCGACGTCTGCGGACTCGGCGCCGCGGCTGATCTGGCTGGAATCGGAGCGAGCGCCGAACAGCAGCGTGAGGCCGGCGACAACCATAGTCTTACCTGCCCCGGTTTCGCCGGTGACCACAGTCAGACCGGGCCCCAGCGGCAGGGTTGCGTCGGTGATCACGCCGAGGTTGCGGATACGGACTTCTTCCAGCACGCGCTTAAACCTACCCGCGGGCCCGGCTCACAGGTCCCGGAAGCCCGCCGTCGGCAAGTGGAACTTCGCGACGAGCTTGTCGGCGAAGCCGCCCACGTTCAATCGCGCGACGCGGATTGGGGCGGCGCCTTGCCGGACGATGACGCTGTGCCCCGCCGATACCGCCAGCAGTCGCCTACCGTCGGCCGCGAGCACGGCACTAGGTCCTCGGGTCGACAGGTCCATCCGCACGACCGAACGCGGAGACACCACCAGCGGCCGCGCGAACAGAGCGTGCGCGGCGTTCGGTACCACGAGCATCGCCTCGACGTCCGGCCACATCAGCGGACCGCCCGCGCTGAACGCGTAGGCGGTGCTTCCGGTCGGGGTGGAGCACAGGACGCCGTCGCAGCCGAAGCTCGTCAACGGATGGTCATCAACGCGGATATCGACCTCCAGGATGCGCTCCCGGTGGGTGCGTTCCAGCGACGCCTCGTTCAACGCCCAGGTGTGCTGGATATTGGATTCGTCGTTCGGATCGATTACGTCGACGTCGAGCGTCATTCGCTCCTGCACGGTGTAGTCGCGATCCAGAAGACGGCCGAGGACCTCATGCAGCATGTCCGGCTCGGTCTCGGCGAGGAAACCGACGTGACCGAGGTTGACGCCGACCATAGGCGACCGGTAGGGACGCGCGTATTCAGCCGCACGCAGGAACGTGCCGTCGCCGCCGAGCACCATCACCAGCTCCGGCGCCCGCTGCTGCGTCGGGTGCGTGGGGTCGGGGCTCGGTTCCGGCAGCGCACACACCCCGTCGAAGCGGAGTTCGTCGGCCTCTACCTGGGGAACACTGACTCGCACGCCCGCCGAATGCAGCCGCTGCACCACGCCGCGCGCCAACTCAATGATGTCGCGTCGGCCGGTGTGCGTGACCAGAACGATCTCGCGTTCGCTCACTATTTCCCCTTCAGATCCGTTCGCGCGAAGCTTTCAGTTTGACATGTCGGATTCGGCGCACCGCGCCCAGAGCACATCGAAGTCGCCGGTCGGCACACCGCGTTGCAGCTGCACGAAAAACTCGATGTTGCCGGCCGGCCCCGGCAGGGTGCTGCGGGTGATGTGTTGGGCACCGAATCCGTACGCGGCTGCGGCGTGCACGGTCTCCTGAACGGCCTGGCGGTGTAGCGCCGGATCAACAACTACACCACCGCGCCCAAGTTTGCCGCGACCCACTTCGAACTGCGGTTTCACCATCGGCAATAGCACGCCTCCGTAGGCAACCAGCGCGGTCATCGGGGCCATCACGTGCTGTAGCGAGATAAAAGACAAGTCGGCGACCACGAACGCTGCGGGGCTGACGGTGCCGAGATCGTCGCGCCCAAGGTGCGTGTTCTCCAGAACCCGTACCCGTGGGTCAGCACGCAATGAGGTGGCCAATTGGTCCGTGCCGACGTCGATCGCGGTCACGTGCTGGGCGCCGCGCTCCAACAGCACCTGAGTGAACCCGCCGGTGGATGCGCCCAGGTCGATACAGCGCAGCCCGCGAACGTCTAGGCGCAAGGCATCGAGCGCACCGACGAGCTTATGGGCACCACGCGACACATAGTGCTCGCCGGGCAACGGGTCGATGGTGAGCTCATCACCGTCCGCGACGCGGTGCGATGGCTTAGTGATCCGGAGTCCGTTACAGGACACACGACCGGCACGGATCGCCTCGGTGGCCAGTTGGCGCGAGCGCGCCAACTCTCGTTCGACCAGTACGGCGTCCGCGCGTCGCGGGTCACGCACGGCATCGCTCATCGAGCGTCAATATCGTCGAGCATCGCTCGGAGGTCGCGGTGGACGGCGTCATAGGCTTCGGCGTGTTCGTTCACCGGACGATCGGCCACGTCATCCAGCGGCTGTACGACGGCACGCAGGTGCTCGGCGATCGCCGGATCGCCGCTGATTGCAGCACGCCGCGCGGTAACGTCGGGCGTCGCCTTCGGTTCGTCGACGTCGGGGGTATCGGGGCGCGCCACGTCGGGAGCCTGGTGAGATTCCATCCCTCGATTATGCTTGTCGGCGCCCCAGACGTGACGAACGAAGGACCTCAATTCCCTCATGGCTACCCTGCAGGAGTGCCGCGCAGCGCTCACCGAACTCACCAAGGACATCGCTGAGTCGGGCACCGAACTGGACTTCGATCGCTCCCTGACCGCGAACATCACTGACCTGGGAGTGATCCTGAAGGGCAGGATCGAGAACGGTGGTTTCACCGATATCGAGGAAGCGGCCGATCCCGCCGCCGACCTCAAGCTCACGCTGTCCTCGGACGATCTGGTGCAGATGTGCAGCGGCGAACTGAACGCGATGAAGGCGATGGCCACCGGACGGTTGAAGATTCAGGCGTCCATGGGCGACCTGATGAAACTGCGCAAGCTCCTGAAGTAGTGCCCTAAAGACCAGACGGAGCGCGCCCTAGGCCGAGAGCTGCGTACGCGACCTGGGTGTTGTCGTCCAGTGGTGTGTGCGCGCACTCGGACCAAGCCCGTGCGCAGATCAGCGCGAGCAGGTCGGCCGCGTCGTCCTCCCCCGCCGGCCCATCGCAGCGGATGCCGGGCACCTCGGCGACCCAACGGCCGCTTCGCCCACTGGCTTGGGCGGCACTGATCGAGCGTCCTGGTTGCAGCAGCCCACGCAGATCACTGGCCACGTAGGTGGGGCGATGCAGCGTCGGTGCCGCCACGACCTCGGCGGGTCTACTGATACCCGTCATCACGTACAGGCTCGCGCAGTCGGACGCCGCCGCTCCCTCGATATCGGTGTCGAGACGATCGCCGATGACCAGCGGACGTTGTGCACCGGTGCGAGCGACCGAAGCGCGGTGCATCGTCCGCGCCGGCTTCCCGGCGACGACGTCCGGCTCTGCCTGAAGTACGTCAGCGAGCATCGCCACAAAGGCACCGTTGCCCGGCAATACACCGCGATCGGTGGGCAAGGTGCTGTCGAGGTTGGCGGCGACCCACAGCGCGCCGGCGCGCACCGCGATCGTGGCCTCGGCCAACTGTTCCCAACCCGTCTGGGTACTGAAACCCTGCACTACGGCGGCCGGCTCGTCCTCGGCAGTAGTGACAATCTGTAACCCCGCCGAGATAACTGCTTCACGCAGCCCGCGATCGCCGACCACGAGCACCGCAGCGCCCACGGGTAGTCGTTCGGCGAGCACGTCAGCCGCGACCTGCGCCGAGGTGATGATGTCGTCAACGTGTGCCGTGACACCGACCTCGTTGAGTTTCTCAGCGACGTCCTGCGGAGTACGTGAGGCGTTGTTGGTGACGTACGCGGCGCGCATACCGCGGCCAGTGGCCGCCTCGATCGACGCTGCGGCGTGCGGAACGCGAGCACTGCCCGCGTAGACGACACCGTCGAGATCGAACAGGCCTACATCGTACGACTCACACAGTGCGAGATTCTTGCTCGTCACCGCGTGCCCTCGCCCGATTCGTCCTCGCCCGATTCGTCGTCAGCGTGCGCACCGTCGGCTGACGTGCCAGCGCGACGATCATCCTCAACTCGCGTCACGCCGTCATGCGTCGCGCCCTCTCGCGTCGCTCCGTCCGGAAATTTCATTGCTTCCCATCGCTCAGCGGCGTCAGTGAGCTCGTCGTAATCTGCCTCCGCGGCAGCGGCAAACCAATCCCGGGCCTCATCAACGCGGCCGGCGTCCAGGAGGGCGTCGGCATACGCGTACCAAAGCCGCGAACTCCAGGGGCGCAACTGAGTCTTGTCCAGGCCGAAACGTTCGAGCAGTAATAGCGCTCCGTCAACCTCGCCCAGGTCTCGCCGCGCGCCGGAATGCACGATCACCAACTCGGCTTGAATCGGTCGAGGAAGTCCACTGGCCTCCGGAGATGTCGCGAGTTCAATGGCACGATCGGCACGGCCCAGCGCGCGTTCGCAATCGGCGATGATCGGCAGATGGGTCGATTCGCCGGTGATCCGGCGGCAGGCGCGCAGATCGCGGGCGGCTTCGGCCCACTCCCCTGCCTGGTATGCCACGATGCCTGCTGCCTCTCGCACAGCGGCGATGCGGGGTGCCTGATCGCGGGCATAACGTACGTGCGCCAGGGCGCGCTGCGGATCTTCATCCAGCAGGCTGCCTGCCGCAACAAGGTGTACGGCGATGGTGTCCGCCTTCGGACCTAGTGTGTTCAGGTCGCGTAGCACGGATCGCTCGAGCATGTTCGGCTGGATGCCATCAGGCACCGGCGGCGCCATCGGGCGATCGCGACGCTCAAAGCGGTCCTCGCGGCGAGGACCCGCGTTCCCCGATGCGCGCTCCGAACGCCGCTCCCACGCATCACGGCCGGACCCGCTGCGCGCGGAGTTCTCAAAGCGCTGCCCACGGTCCTGGCGCCGGGAACCGTCATGGCGTGGCGCACCGTCGCGTCGTGGCGCACCGTCGCGTCGTGGCCCGCCGTCGCGTCGTGGCCCACCGTCATGGCGCGGCCCGCCCGAGCGGCGGTCGTCGCGATTGGAATCACCAGACCGTCCCTCTGCCGGACGGCGGTCCTCGAAACGACCCGTGCGGCGGTCGTCGAACCGCCGATCTCCAAAGCCTCGATCCGGCGAGCCCCCAGGACGACGGTCGTCATTCCGGCGATCATTCCTGTTGGCGCCCTCCGGACGACCGCCCTCGAACCGCCGATCATCCCTGCGCCGACCGTCGGCGCGGCGATCCTCAAAACGTCGACTGTCGCCTCGGCTATCGTCAAAACGTCGGCCGTCCGAGCGATGGTCGTTAGCGCTGCGATCCTCAAACCGACGCCGATCGCCACCACGGTCATCGAAGCGACGCCGGTCACCGCCACGATTGTCAAAACCACGGTCGCCGGAATACCGGTCGTCACGAGGTCGCTCGCCCTGGCGACGGTCCTCTCGCCGAGGACCGCTTACGCGGCCGCCACGGCGGTCATCAGACCGGCCGCGGCCGCCGCGCTCCTCAAAACGTCGGCCGTCCCGTCGAGGATCAAAACGATCCCCGCCACGATCGTCGCCACCAGAACGGCTTCGTGCGGCGTTTCGAGCCCGATCCTCCGCACTGCTGCCGCGGGGCTGCCAATCGTCGCGTCGCGGGCGCTGGGCTGCGCGATTATCGGAGGCGCGGCGGTCAGCGAAACCGGACCCGCTTGAAGCGGCGCCACCTCGGGCTGGTCGGCCTCCTCGGCCACCGTCACCCCACGTCCGCGATCCGGGGGCAGACCTATCGCGATTCTGATAGCCGCGCGCTGCGCCATCGCGGCGCTCAGGGCCTCGGCCATCTCCGCGACCACCACTGCCGCGCCGGTTGTCCCGGTTCTCCCGGTGGTCCTTCTCCTCGTCGCGATCCACGCCGAAGCTCCACTCTCGAATTGATCACAAACGCACCGTACGCCGATGTCGTGTCAAGATACCTAGAAATGCCGGTAAGGGGGCCACGCGTGGTGGCCCCCTTACCGGGTACTACTCAAAGAATTGTTCGGCGGCGTCCTACTCTCCCACACCCTCGCGAGTGCAGTACCATCGGCGCTGTAAGGCTTAGCTTCCGGGTTCGGAATGGGACCGGGCGTTTCCCTTACGCTATGACCACCGAAACACTATGGAGGACTACGACCCCTACCACACCCAGAACCAGCGCACGAATGCGCGTGTGGTTGGTGTGGTACGGGTGACCGTACCTCGAGAGTTACACAGTGGACGCGGGCACAAGAACAATCAATTATTGCTTGCGCATAAAATCTAGA
>JBKEDB010000003.1:0-1958 GCA_047975195.1 Cumulibacter sp.
TGCAGATCAACGGGCGAAGCGCCCCCCAGCACGCCGAACACGCTCCGCCAGAGCTTGGGCTGCCACTGCTCCGGGGCAGCGATGGGCGAACCGTCGGACAGGACGTACTCGCCGGTGGTCCACCGTGCCAGCATTTCTGGTCGAGAATGCGCGTACGTGTCGAACAGTCGCGCAACGCGCGCCGCGAAACCTAACCGACGATTCGACGCCTCATCTTCACCAGCGTCGTTCGGAAAGAGATACTGACGCGGCAATCGACACCAGTCCTCGTCGAGGTTGGCGTCCAGAGCGGCAAGTCCAGACCAGGTCAGACGCGGTGGCGCCCACATCGCCAACCGGTCCCCGAGATCGGAAAAGATCTCGGCGACGGCATCCTCAAGCAGCTGCCGAGGCGAAGGAAAGACAACGTTCGCGCAAACCCCATCATTGGATGCGATGCCAGCTAGAAGAGACCTCCCCAAGCGCAGTGAGAGGCGTTGCGTCAGCCAACGCTCCACGCCCTTCGCGGGTACCGCGACGATCTCACGCGCAAAGGGATCCTCCAAAGGATCGGCGAGCAGCCGCGACAACTCTTCCGCGAGCACCGCGCCGCTCTCTGCCCGATGGACGACAAACATGCCTCACCCCCTCATTGCGAGAGTATCGGCTGACGCCGTCAGCACATCCGCGAGCGCCTCCCGCGGCATGTCGAACTGCGCTGCGGCTCGCAATGCCTGCAACGACTTCGCGCGAATCGCCTCCGCCATTTTCGGTCGATCGGCTAGGTGCGGACGCGCTGCTTCGAACCCGCCTCATAGTTGCGGTCAGTGAGGTAGCTGTGGAGGTAGTCATCGGCCAACAGCCGGGGGATCTGGTGCCTGTGCTGGGGCGAAGCGTTGAACTGCAGTGCTTTCTTCCCGGCAACGGTCGTGATCGGAATGTCGTAGTCCGGGTATGACTCCACGAAAGCGATGAGCTTCTTGGTCGTTAGGTTCTTTGCGTAATCCGGGTCGGACTGCAGGAGGCGAGCGACGTATGCCATCTTCGCGCGCATGCTCGGGTCGTCCATCACCGCCTGCTCGAGCTCCGCGTACCCGTCGATGCGGATCTTGGCCGTCACCGCCGTCAATGTCTCTCGGGCGAGCTGGCGTGCCTTGCCCGGCGCTTGTAGCTTTGTTTGGATGAGGGTGACCGTCGTGAAATAGGCGAACTCTCCGCAGGTGAGCACATCGAATCGCGGCTCGTAGAACAGCACGTCGCCCTCGATCGGGCGATAGACACCGTCGCGCGGAATGAGCGTGATGCCGCGGGACCGCCGCGTCGCGATCCCTGGACCCTTGAGTCGATAGGCGACGATTCGACTCGCGCCGGTGCCCACCACATGCGCCATCGCGATGACGGCCCGCCCGCCTGCGTCGTTTGGCACATCTCCGCGACGAATCGCCGCGTCGATCGCTGATAGCTCCGGGATGTCGGCCAACGTCTCGACAAGTACCTGGGAGCTACTGGTCTGATATGACGGGTCGTAGTCGAGGAACTGCTTATCAGCCAGGGCCTCGGCGAACCGCCGGACGTCGTCGACGACGTCCACGGCCATCGCATTGATCAGGTCGAACCGCGTCAATTCCGAGTCAGCCAACGCACCTCCGCGAATGACGACGTTGTCCAGCCCAGCCAGATCTGCGTCCAGCGCGGCAGCGATCGTTTGGCGCGCTGGTTCCTCGGTCACGGTCGTCCCTTCAACTGGATTGCGACGTCGTCACCAAGGTACCGACACTCGACGATTCCCTGCTGGGGGAAATGTCGAGACTTCGACAGCACCATGGTGACCGCTCCGCTAGTAGCGGTCACCTCGTATAGCCGGAAGCCCATGACAGCAAGCATTGGGTTCAAGTGATACAGCCCGGCACGAACATAGATGATTAGGAGAAGCAAAAAGAGTGCAATCGTTGCGACCAGAGAATCATCATAATCAGTAA
>JBKEDB010000036.1:0-79537 GCA_047975195.1 Cumulibacter sp.
GGAGTCTCGGCGGGGCCACCGACATTGACGCGATGATTCTGCTGTGCCAACACCACCACGTGCTGGTGCACGCCGCCAGTATCACTCTCACCCCGAACAAGCAGTCCCGCGGTTACACGTTCACCCGCGTGGGCGGGCACCAGATCACGGCGCAGCATCGCGATCAGTCCAGCAGCGACCGGATCCCTCGGTCGCTACCAGAAACACAGTTGGTGGACCAACTGATCGACGACACGACGCTGATCGAAGAACCGATGACCGTGCACCGAACGTGGGACCGCGCCGACCCCACCAGGATCGACACCGACCGTGACTGGGACCTTCCCGAGACGATGCAACCCGTGCAAGAGTGCACCGACTTCCACCAATACGACCAGAACGTGTACCCGAAATGGTGCGGGGAGAAACTCACCGAAAGCGACTACTACGACCTTCTCGAACACCGCCCGCTGACCGAGCGGACCAATCGCAACGCTCGATACTAAAGGCCCGCTTGGGTCGCCAGCGAATTCGTACCGGGTCAGACGCCGGCGCGGTCCATATTTCGCAGTTCCTTCTTCAAGTCGGCGATCTCATCACGCAGTCGCGCGGCAAGTTCGAATTGCAACTCTCGCGCCGCCGTCAACATCTGCTCTTGCAGTTTCGCGATCAGGTCCGCCAACTCGGCCCGTGGCAGCGACTGCACATCCTGCGGACTTACTCCGGACATCTCCCCGCCGGACCCACCTGGCACGCTCTTCTTGCCGCGGGACTGTGATCGACCGCTACCGCCTACGGGAAGTTCCTCGTCCGCCTCCTGATATATACCGTCCAGGATGTCGACGATCTTCTTGCGCAGCGGTTGCGGGTCGATCCCATTCTCTTCGTTGTAGCGAACCTGCTTCTCACGGCGTCGCGCCGTCTCGTCGATTGCCTGCGCCATCGAGGGCGTGATCGTGTCGGCATACATGTGCACCTGCCCGGACACGTTGCGCGCCGCGCGGCCGATCGTCTGAATCAGCGACGTTCCGCTGCGCAGGAACCCTTCTTTGTCGGCATCCAGGATGGACACTAGCGACACTTCCGGTAGATCGAGCCCCTCACGCAGCAGGTTGATACCGACGAGAACGTCGAATTCGCCTTTGCGAAGTTCCTTCAACAGTTCCACGCGGCGCAACGTGTCGACCTCGGAATGCAGGTAGCGCACCCGGATTCCTAACTCCAACAGGTAGTCCGTGAGGTCCTCGGCCATCTTCTTGGTCAGCGTGGTGACCAACACGCGCTCGTTCTTCTCACTGCGCGTGCGGATCTCATGCACGAGGTCGTCGATCTGACCCTTCGTCGGTTTGACGACGATTTCCGGATCGATGAGGCCGGTGGGTCTGATCACCTGCTCGACGTACTCCCCTTTCGCCAGATCCAACTCGTACCGCGCCGGCGTCGCGGACAGATAAACGGTCTGCCCGATCCGCTCAGTGAACTCCTCAAACTTCAAGGGACGGTTATCGACCGCGCTCGGTAGCCGGAACCCATGATCGACGAGGGTGCGCTTGCGGGACATGTCGCCCTCATACATCGCGCCGATCTGCGGCACCGTCTGATGAGACTCGTCGATGACCAGCAGGAAGTCCTCTGGAAAGTAGTCAAGCAGGCAAGACGGCGCCGAACCTGGCTCACGACCGTCCAGGTGTCGCGAATAGTTCTCGATCCCGGAACAGAACCCGACCTGCCGGATCATTTCGACGTCGTATTGGGTACGCATCCGCAACCGCTGCGCCTCGAGCATCTTGTTCTGTCGTTCGAGTTCGGCCAGGCGCTGCTCCAGCTCGGACTCTATTCCCTTGACCGCGCGCTCAACCGCTTCTGGTCCGGCAGCGTAGTGCGTCGCGGGAAAAACGAAGATCTCGTCAGTCTCAGACACCACCTCGCCGGTAAGCGGATTCAGCCGGTACAGGTGCTCGACCTCATCCCCGAACATCTCGATCCGCACGGCGAGTTCCTCGTAGGCCGGAATTACCTCGATCGTGTCGCCACGGACGCGGAACGTGCCGCGGCTGAACGCGATGTCATTGCGCGTGTATTGCATGTCCACTAGGCGCCGGAGCAACTGCTCTCGGTCGTACTCCTCGCCCACCCGCAGCCGCGCCGACGCATCGATGTATTCCTGCGGCGTGCCAAGCCCATAAATGCACGACACGGTAGCCACCACGACCACGTCCCGTCGGGTCAACAAGGACATGGTCGCCTTGTGCCGCAACCGTTCGACCTCTTCGTTGACCGACGAATCCTTCTCGATATACGTATCGGTCTGCGGAACGTAAGCCTCAGGCTGGTAGTAGTCGTAGTACGAGACGAAGTACTCGACGGCGTTGTTCGGCAGCAACTCGCGAAACTCGTTCGCCAGTTGGGCGGCAAGGGTCTTGTTATGCGCCATGACCAACGTCGGACGCTGCAGTTTCTCGATCAGCCACGCGGTGGTCGCGGACTTACCGGTTCCCGTGGCACCAAGCAGCACCACGTTCTGTTCGCCCGCCTTGAGCCGACGTTCCAGATCGCGAATAGCGGTCGGTTGGTCACCGGACGGTTCGTACTCGCTGATCACCTCGAAGGTGCCATGGGTCGGTATCAAATCTGTCTTCGCTCGCACGCGACCAGGGTACGACGACCCACGGACAGATTCCGACCGGTGAACCTGGGAGAATGATTTGCCGTGGTCGTATCCGCGGCCGTGGAGGGAATCACGCATGGAGATCTGGCCCGGAACGGCCTATCCGCTCGGCTCGACATACGACGGCAGCGGCACGAATTTCTCGTTGTTCAGCGAGGTAGCCGAACAGGTCGATCTCGTACTGTTCGCCGAGGATGGTGCCGAGCAGATCGTGACGCTACCCGAGGTCGACGGCTTCGTGTGGCACTGCTATCTACCTGGGGTCGAACCAGGACAGAAGTACGGCTACCGGGTGCGCGGTCCGGGAGATATCGGGCGCGGTGAGCGCACGAATCCGAACAAACTGCTGCTCGACCCATACGCGAAGGCCATCTCCGGCGAGGTCGATTGGCACCCCGCTGTGTTCGGCTACGACGCCGAGGACCCGGACCAACCCAACAACGACGATTCAGCGCCCTACACCATGCGGTCCGTCGTGATCAACCCCTTCTTTGATTGGGGAAACGACTACCCGCCAAAGACGGCCTACCACAACACGGTGATCTACGAGGCGCACGTCAAGGGCCTTACCCAATTACATCCGGACATTCCGGAAGAACAGCGCGGCACCTACGCCGCGATCGGTCACCCGGCGATCGTCGAGCACCTTCGGCGAATGGGTGTCACCGCAATCGAATTGATGCCGGTGCACCAGTTCGTTCACGATCACCGGCTGCGCGAGGCCGGGATGTGGAACTACTGGGGCTACAACACGATCGGATTCTTCGCGCCACACAATGCGTACTCCTCGGCCGGCGATTCCGGCCAGCAGGTTCAGGAGTTCAAAGCGATGGTTAAGGCCTTGCATCGCGCCGGCATCGAAGTGATCCTCGACGTCGTGTACAACCACACCGCCGAAGGCAATCACCTAGGACCAACCCTGTCATTTCGCGGCATCGACAACGCGGCGTACTACCGACTCGATGAATCCGACCCGCGCCATTACGTGGACTACACCGGAACCGGCAACTCGCTGAACGTTCGCCAGCCGCATTCGCTCCAATTGATCATGGACTCGCTGCGGTACTGGGTAACGGAGATGCATGTCGACGGTTTTCGGTTCGATCTGGCCTCAACGTTGGCCCGAGAGTTACATGACGTCGATCGGCTCTCGGCGTTCTTCGACCTCGTGCAGCAGGACCCCGTCGTGAGCCAGGTCAAGCTGATCGCCGAGCCGTGGGATATCGGCGATGGCGGCTATCAGGTGGGCAACTTTCCGCCTTTATGGACCGAATGGAACGGCAAGTACCGCGATACAGTACGCGACTTCTGGCGCGGAGAGCCATCGACCCTGGGCGAATTTGCCTCCAGGCTTACCGGGTCCTCGGACCTTTACGCCCATAACGGACGGCGCCCGGCCGCATCCATCAACTTCGTCACCGCTCACGACGGATTCACGATGCGCGATCTTGTCTCGTACAACGAGAAACATAACGAGGCTAACGGTGAGGAGAACCGCGACGGCGAAAGCCATAATCGATCGTGGAACTCCGGTGTTGAGGGAAGCACCGACGATCCCGAGACGAACGAATTACGCAATCGCCGGGTGCGTAACTTCCTCACCACCCTCCTGGTCTCTCAGGGCGTCCCCATGATTCTGTACGGCGACGAGTTCGGGCGCACCCAGCACGGCAACAACAACGCGTACTGTCAGGACAACGAACTGACCTGGGTCGACTGGGGAACCGTCGATGAGAATCTCGCCGAGTTCACCGCCGCACTCACGCACCTGCGTCACGAGCACCCCGTCTTTCGGCGGCGCCGGTTCTTCGACGGGCACCCTGAGCCTTATGCCAAGGGCAACGCCGAGCGCGACATAGCCTGGCTCACGCCGTCCGGTGACGAGATGACGCCCGAGGACTGGAACACCGGCTTCGGCAAGGCGATCATGGTGTTCCTCAATGGCCACGGCATTAAGGGGATGAACTACCGCGGGCAGCCGATCGTGGACGACTCCTTTTTATTGCTTTTCAATGCGCACGAGGGCGACCTCGATTTCGTGCTGCCCGATCAAGACTACGAGTTCGGCTGGAATCTGGTCGTCGACACCGCTCGGGGCCAATGCGAGCGCCGCACCGACGTCCTTACGGCCGGGACCCAGATCAATGTCACGGCGCGTTCGGTGATTGTGCTGCAGCAAGCCGAACCGGAATGACGCAGGTCGAGCCCGCGTTGCGGGAACTAGCTGAGGCCTACGGCATCGCGGTGACGTACGTCGGGAACGACGGCGTACGACGGGAGGTACCGCGCGCGACGGTCATCGCAGCGTTGGCCGCATTCGAGGTATATGCAGATTCCGTTGATGACATCGCCAAGGCACTCGACGCGCACCATGCGGGCGCCCGAAATAACTCTCGACCCGCGTGCATCGTCATGCGCGAGGGCGAACCTGGGCGAGTCGCCGCCATCGCCGGCGCTGACGCGCTGCTGGTATTGGAGGACGGCACAACACTCACCCTCGACCGAGCGCGCGACGACTCGTTGGTTGTTGACGTACCGCCCACGGTGCCGTGCGGTTATCACACCCTCACGCTGACGACACCGGTCGACAGTGCCACCAGCTCGCTGATCGTTGTTCCGCGCTTCCTAGGCATGCCCGACGGTGTCGGCGGCAGACGGGTATGGGGTTTCGCGGTGCAGATCTACAGCGTGCACTCGCGCGATAGTTGGGCGATCGGCGATTTCGCTGACTTGGCGGCGATCGCCGAGTGGTCGGCTGCGTTGGGCGCCGGCTACATCTTGACGAATCCGCTGCACGCCGCCGAACCCACGCCGCCGATGTCACCGTCGCCGTACTCGCCGACCAGTCGCCGGTTCCTGAATCCGATATATATCAGGCCAGAGACTCTCGACGAGTACGTTGAGGCGCCGGCCGAACTACGTGCACAGATAGATCGGCTACGCACCGATCTGCTCGCGGGCATCGCCGATATCGACACGATCGACCGCGACGCAGTGTGGACAGCGAAGAGTCGCGCACTCAAACTGCTGTTTGCCCACCGGACACACGATGGCATAGAGACGCCAGATCCAGATCTCGAGGAGTTCGCAACCTGGTGCGCCATCGTTGAGGTGTGCGGCCGCGACTCGGCGGGTTGGCCCGAGTACCTGCATGACGCCGGTTCGAGTGGAGTCAACGACTTCGCACGCACCCATCGCGAGATGATCGATTTCTACCGCTGGCTCCAAAGCGCGGCATCCCGGCAACTCGCCGCTGCTCAGTCAACCGCGCGCGACGCCGGTATGCGAGTCGGTGTCGTCACCGACCTCGCCGTAGGTGTCGGCACCGCGAGTGCCGAGGTGTGGACCGATCCGATGACGTACGCCGCCGGCGTCACCATCGGCGCTCCGGGCGACGCCTATAACAGTCTGGGACAAGGTTGGGGGCTGGCGGCGTGGCGGCCAGATCGCCTGAAACAGGCAGCATACCGGCCGTTCCGCAGCCTCGTACGTGCGATGCTGCGGGGGTGCGGTGGAATCCGCATCGACCACATCATGGGGCTGTTCCGGTTGTGGTGGATCCCGCCGGGCGGCGCACCGAACGAGGGCACCTACGTGTCCTACGACCATGACGCGATGGTCGGCATCCTGATGCTCGAAGCGCAGCGCGCCGACGCGCTGATCATCGGCGAAGACCTGGGTACCGTCGAAGGTTGGGTCCGCGACTACCTCGCCGATCGCGGCATTCTCGGCACGTCGGTGCTGTGGTTTGAAAATGCCGATGGTGCGCCGCTACCGCCGGATCGGTATCGCGAGTACTGCATGGCCTCGGTCACCACACATGATCTCGCACCCACCGGTGGATACTTGCAGGGAGCACACATCGCCGTACGCGACCAACTCGGACTGCTCGCGCGACCCGCGGCCGAGGAGTACGCCGACCTCGAGGTCACGCTGCAGGGCTGGAACGATGACCTGAGGGCGCGAGGACTACTGTCTGATGACCTGCCGACCGCCGACTACCGCGAGGAGCAGATCCTCGCTCTGCATCGGTATCTGGTGGCCAGCCCGTCCCTGGTGCTGTGCGCGGCACTGGGCGATGCGGTTGGCGACCTGCGGTTGCAAAATCAACCGGGCACCAGCGATGAGTACCCCAACTGGCGCGTCCCGCTCACCGACGCCGACGGACGACCTGTCCGGGTGGAAGACCTACGCCGCAGCGCTCGGGCTGCCCGCCTAGCCTCGGTCCTGCGGACAGCGCACGATCAGGCGGACTCGTCCAGCAGTCGCTGACGCTGCTCGGCGACATCAAAGGTGGTCGGCGGATACTCGAGGTCCATATCCCGCAGCGACTCCAGCAGTAACCGACCAACCGCCCAGTTGCGGTACCACTTCCGGTCGGCCGGTACGGCGTACCATCGCGCATTCGACGTGCTGCACCGCGTGAGGGCGGCAAAGTACGCGTTCTGATAATCGTCCCAGTGTTGCCGCTCGTCGATATCGGCCGGGTTGAATTTCCAGTGTTTCTCGGAGTTGTCGAGCCGCTCCAGCAGACGCTCTTTTTGCTGATCTTTCGAGACATTCAGAAAACACTTCAGGATCGTGTATCCGTCGCCGACCAGGTCCTGCTCGAACGCATTGATGTCGTCGTACCGCGACTCGATAGTCTCGGCGTCCGCCATCGCGTGGACTTTCTGAATCAATACGTCTTCGTAATGAGATCGATCGAAGATACCAATTTGTCCCGGATAAGGCAGGTTATTGCGTACTCGCCACAGGAAGTGGTGCTTGCGCTCTTCGGCGGTCGGCGCCTTGAACGAATGTAACGCGAGCGCGGACGGGTCCAAGAGGCCAATGGTCTTCTTAATCACCCCGCCCTTACCAGCGGTATCCATACCCTGCAGCACCAGCAGAATCCGGCGGTGTCGATAACCCTCCGCATTGGCCCGCAACCGTACCTGAAGTTCTTGCAATTCGGTGGCGTAACGATCAGTGCGCGCGGCCGCCTCTTCTTTGTTCTCAGGGCCACCGGGCGTAGAGCGTGGATCGATATCGGCGAGCTTGTCGCGAGCCTCATCTGGATCCGACGGCACGACGAGCAGTGAACGAAGGTCTAGTTCTGCCGGCGCCGCTTGGTCTTGGTCCGTGCCCATGCCCGCTCCTCGGTCGCCGATACTCTGGTGAGCATTGACGATAGCGATTCGCTCCATCCGCCGCCCGCTGAACACGCACCAGTAGGCACGCGAGGTAACGGAGGACCATGGATCAACCAATATCGGATGTGCTCGTCGCGGGCGCCACGGGCGGCGTCGGCCGGGCACTCTGCGCGCGGTACGCCGCCGACGGTGTCCGGGTGCATGCGGTCGGTCGCGATCCGCGCCGGCTCGATGCGCTGGCCGCAGCCACCGGTGCGCTCACCTACCGCGTGGACCTCACCGACGCTGACGCCGCCAATGCGCTAGCGTCCGAATTGCGCGACTATGCCATCCCGCTTGCGATCGCAGCGATCGGCGGTTGGTACGTCGCGGAGCCTGGTTTAGCGCTTTCTGTGTCTCGATGGCAGCGCACCATCGATAGCAATCTGACTGCGCATTTCATCGCGGCTAGAACCTTCGCGGCGGTTCTGCGCGGCCCGCGGCCGGTGTACCTCGCACTCAATGGCATAGCCAGCCACTATCCGTGTGAAGGATCGCTCGCGATCAGTGTTGCCGGCATCGGACAGCGAATGATGCTGGATGTGCTCGCTGCCGAAGGACGCGCCGAGCCGCTCACATTCGCCGAACTGGTCATCGACACACCAGTCGATCTACCCGGTGCAGACGACGACTATGACGAGCCGACCCACACAGTCGAGCAGGTCCACGAAGCCATCGAGTCGCTGCGGGTGCGAGCACCCGAGGCCGGCGTCGTCTCGCGCGCCCATTTGGGGTGATCAGGTCGCCTCATCAGCGCGACACGCAACTCGCCCGGTCGACACCACTGCGTTAAGCAGGAAAGATGGGCCAGGTGACTATCTCGGACGACCCCCAGGCAAGCGCACCCGCGACCGCGCAACCGCCGACGAATCCGCCGGCCGCCACCTCGAGCGGCCTCGCGCTCGACGATGGCACGATCACCGTGTCCGAGATCGTCGTTGCCAAGATCGCCGCACTCGCCGCCCGCGAAGTCGCCGGCGTACACGCACTCGGCGTGGGCGCCGCTCGCACGGTGACATCCGTGCGCGATCGGATTCCGGGCGCCGCGCCATCGCCAACCGTGGGCGTGTCAGTGGAGGTCGGGCGGACCCAGGCCGCAGTCGACCTGGACATCGTGGTGGAGTACGGCACGCCGATCACCCAGATCGCGCGCGACGTACGCCGACGAGTCATCAGTTCCGTCGAGCAGATGACCGGCCTACAGGTCGTCGAGGTCAACATCACCGTCGATGATGTGAACCTACCGGCGCTCACCGATTCACGCGGCGAGCGGCTGCAGTGAGCACTCCCGAAGTTTTCCGCGATGCCGCACTGGCCGTCCCTGGCGTCCTCGGTATGCATGCTGGCCCGTATGGCACAGCAGCGACGTTCTCGACCAGTGGACGCGTCTGGGGCGTGCGTTTCGGCCCGGACCGCCTCGACGTACACGTGATCACCGAATCCGGACGACATCTCGGCGACCTCGGCCGCAAAATCCAGTCCGCCGTCCGTGCGGTCGGTGACGACTACGCTGGTCAGGTACTCGTGCATATCGAAGACATCAGCGTCCCTGAGCAGAATCCGCAGCCGGACGAGTCAGGCACGTCGGCGTCTCGGATCGACACCGAAGAACCACGGAGGACCCCATGAGTTCAGCGCACATCGGTCTGCTGGCCGGGATGCTCATCGGCCTCGCCGCGATCATCGGCGGGTTTGCCGGATTCCTGCTGGTCACCGCCCTTGGCGCGATCGGCCTAGTGCTCGGGCGAGTCGTTGATGGCGAGTTAGACCTCGGCGGTATGACGCGCGGCAAGGGCCGCGACCGAGCATGACGTCGTCGGTCGTGTCCGACGCACCCGAGGGCACCACAGCCGATACTGACCCTGCGTCTCGTGGACTTACCCGCATTTCGCCAAACGTAGTGGAACGGATCGCGGCGCATGCCGCTCACCGCGCTGACGGCGCTATCACCCCGCAATTGCACCCGGCGGCACCGCGAGGTTCGGCACCGCGCGCCCGCGCCGAAATCAACGGCAAATTCGCACGACTCACCGTGACCGTCGGTGTGCAGTACCCGATGCCGGTCACAGTTTTCGCCGCCAACCTACGCAACGTCGTCGCCGCCGATGTCGAGCGGCTGTGCGGATTGCACGTGGTCGCGATCGACGTGGAAGCGGCACCGGTCAACCTTCGACGCAGGACGCGAGTGTTATGAACACGGCACAGCGGATCATGCTGCGGGTGGTCAGCGCGCTCGTCGCCTTGGCGCTCGTAGTCGGCGGCTGCCTCGTCATTGGTCAGGTCGTGGTCGGGATGACCAGCGGCAGCGACTTCCTGATCCCCACAGACGAATGGTACGACGCGCTGCGCACCACGAACTGGGACAATTCATCGCCTGTGTACGTGGCCGTCGCGCTCACCATTGTGGGTTTCCTCTTGCTGCTCGTGGCGGCGCTCACCAAAGGCCGCCTGTTTACCCTCGCTCCCCCTGCGGATGACGTGGATGTCGTCGTCCCGCCTCGCGCCATCGCCCAGATGCTGCGCCGCCAGGCCGAGGCCGTGCCAGGCGTCGGGTCCGCCAGCGCGGAGGTCAGCCGAGACCTTGCCAGGATCAGCGTGACCGCGCCCCTTGCTGCCACCGAGGCCGTCGAGCAGGACCTAGCGCAAGCACTCAGCCACGGCCTCAAGCAACTGCCGTGGGTTCGCGTACCCCGGCTGGAGATCGAGGTCATCGGCCCACGCGAGCATCCCCTCGTGCCCGGCGACACACCACCGGCGGGACGCGTTGACGCACCGCCGGGGCGCGTTGACGCGACGTCTGGGGGCGAGAGCCGATGAGAAATGATCGCACCGACCGGGTGAATCGCGTCGTCTTATGCGTGATCGGCTTAGTGCTGGTGTTGCTGGGTATCGGCGGACTACTGCACAGTACGGGTGCGTTGGGCGGCGCTCGCCGCTCCAGTCCCGTGGTCTCCTCCCCCACGGCTGCCTGGTACGCCTCCAACGGTTCCTGGGTATGGCCGACCATCGCGGGAGTCGCACTCATCGTGGTAATCCTCGCGGTGTGGTGGGCATCGGCGCAGATCCGGATGCGCGGATCAAGCCGGATCGAACTCGAACGCGCCGCCACCGGCACCGTGTCTGTCGCGGGGAACTATCTGGCGGAGTGCATCGAACTGGACGCCGCCACCCTGGACGATATCGAGCGCGCCCGCGCGCGCGTGAGTACCACCGAGACCGAGGTGCACGTGTGGCTGACTATCTGGGTCGGACCGCCGTACGACGTGGGGCGGGCGGTCGCCCGAGTGACCAAGTCCCTGCTTCCGAACGTGCGCGCCGCGCTCGATGGCCAGACGCCGCCACGGATCCGATCACACGTGACGGTCGAAACTGCAGAATCAGCCGTTTCGAGGTTGGCATGAGCGCGCTTGAACGTCCGCTGAAACCCGCACTCGCGAAGCCATCGAAGGTTCTGCCGACATCTGGTGAATGGGTGTTTGAGCCGAAATGGGATGGCTTTCGCGCGATCGTGCACCGCAATGGCCCGGAGATCGGCATCGACAGCCGTAGCGGCACCGACCTCACCCGCTATTTCCCAGAACTGGTCGCCGTCCTGCTGCAGCAACTCCCAGAGCGCTGCGTCATCGACGGTGAGATCGTGATCGAGACCGATGGCCGACTCGACTTCGATGCGCTGCAGTTGCGATTGCACCCGGCGCAGTCGCGCATTGACCTACTGGCTCAGCAAAGCCCCGCATCGCTCGTCGTCTTCGACCTGCTCGCGGTGCACGGTGAGGTCCTGCTGGACGAGCCGCTCAGCGTCCGGCGACGTCTGCTTGAGTCGCATTTGCGGGAGGTCCACGCGCCGCTCTTCCGCACGCCGTCCACGACGGATCCCGATGCGGCGCAGGCGTGGTTCACCGATCTCGAGGGTGCCGGGCTCGACGGTCTGATCGCCAAAGATCTCACCAGCACCTACCAGCCCGGGGTACGCAGTTACCTGAAACTCAAGCACCGCCGCGATCTGGACGCCGTGGTGTGTGGCTTTCGTTGGCACAAGTCCGGCGACGTCGTCGGCTCGCTCATGCTCGGACTGTACTACGACGCGGGAGCGTTGCACTACGTCGGCGCCTGCTCCTCGTTCACCGCGAAACGGCGTAGCGAGCTCGTTGACTTCCTTGCCCCGTACCGGTGCGCTCCGCAGGAGCATCCGTGGCATGCCTGGCTTTCGCCCGAGGACTCCGATGAACGAATGCCAGGCGGGCAGAGCCGCTGGAGCGCCGGCAAGGACCTGAGCTGGAATCCGGTGCGCCCCGAGTTGGTGGCCGAGGTCGCGTACGACCAATTCCAAGGGACTCGGCTGCGTCACCTCGCCACCTTCGTGCGTTGGCGCCATGACCGCGAACCCGCCTCGTGCACCTTTGAGCAACTGCCGCAGATCGATCCGTACCCGCTGGCGGGTGTGTTGGATGCGCGTCCGGACGGTACGCCGACCGACTAGAGTGGCTCACGTCACCGATGCGCCATCGTTGCAGGAGGAATGACATGGACTCCGCGGTTCCCGCACACCTAAGGGTCGAACGCACTGAGCCCGCCCGAATGCGCGCCGATTGGAATCCGCCATCGCCTGCATTCAGCCCTCGGCTGTCGCCGGATGTGACGGGCACCGTCATGGGTTACTACGGAATCCAGTACCGCGGCGAACGGCCGACCGCTGCAGACCTGGCGCACGCGACGCTGACTGAGCACATCGAGGCCGCCGATGGGCCGGCGTACCACGACACCGCCGTCGTAAGGGACGCCGCGGGCTACACGAACGAGGTCTCGGTGCTGTACTGGCTCGATCAGGACCAGTTCCGGCGTTGGGAGCTCAACCACCCCTCGTGGACGGCGGCGGGCCGCCCACCTGATGGCCTGGGCTACTTTCAGGAGATTGCGCTTCCGGGTGCGAGCGACTTCGAGATGATTACCGGCGGGCGCCGCCAGGAGGGCGTCGCGACGCAATCCGAAAGCATCAGTGAGCCGATCGCGGAACACGCCTACTGGGGCAGCATGCGCGATCGACTACCCTCCAGCCAGACCTCGGCACTTGAGCCGCATGGGGAGTTGGCTTTCGATGACGACGGCGACCTGGTAGTCGTCAAGCCGCACGACGGCATGGCGCTGATTAGATCTGGCCAGGACTGGGTCGACACTGAGGGCGAAGCACGTGCGTGGTGGCTCGAGAAGATCCAGCCGGTATTGCGCGAGGGAATGGATTTCCTGACTGCACAAGGGCGCCCGATCGGCTGTTACGCCAACCGGCTGATGCAGTTGAGCGTCGACGGGCAACCTATCGAGAAGACCTACGGGCACAGCTGGTGGCATTCGCTATCAGAACTCGAAGACTGGTCGCGATCGCACCAGACTCACCTCAAGATATTCGGCTCCTTCGGCCAGTTCATCAAGCACTTCCAGGGTGCGGCCGGGCTGCGCCTCTATCACGAGGTTGCCGTACTCGACGCGAATCAGCTGCGCTTCGAGTATCTCCGCTGCCATCCGGAAACGGGCTTACTCGGCGCCCGACCGAACGCGCATTCGTCGTCGTCCTGAAGCTGCTCATGAGGCCCGGCTGAGGCCAACGGCCAACGGGGTGGGATTCTGGGTACTGGTCTCCCCGTGGAGACCGCACATTCCGTCTCGGGAAAGACCGGTGCGACTCCGGCGCTGACCCGCAGCCGTACAGCCGGATATCCAGGCGGAATCGTGGCTCCCACCGTCGAGGTCTACGGATCAGGAGCCGGACGCGGTCCGGCTACCCCGTGGTGCCGCGCCCGAAGGAAGAAGCCGGACGATGCGTTCGCTCAGAGCTCTACTCACCACAGCTTTCGCCGTGCTCATCGGTGCCACTGGGTCGCTCATATTGGCTGTCAGTCCCGCACACGCCGACGATATCTACAGGTATTGGGCATATTTCACCGTCCAGGACGGCACGTTCGTGCCCGCCGACACCGGTCCGGCCGACGCGACACCTGCCGACGGCTCGATCGAGGGATATCGGTACGCCGCTCCCGCCGACTTCACCAACCCGAATCTGCCGCGCGCAGATCTCAGCACCGTGACCTTCGACGAGGTGTGCGCCGGCGTGGACGCCGTGGACGGGCAGAAGAGAGTCGCCGTGCTCGTCGATTTCGGCGTGCAGCAGGATGCCCCCGGTGACGCCGCGCCGCCGACCCCGCAGGCGTATTGCGCCCAGGTACCTGAGGACGCGAACGGCCTACAGGTCCTCGAATCGGCGGCGTCCGCAGTACGCACGGAGCCAGGCGGCATCGCACCTCTGCTGTGCGGCATCAACGACTACCCCACCACCGGCTGCGCGGACGAGATCGCCGAATCGGGAACCCCCGCGGATGACACCGTCGAATTCGCGATCGCCGGCTCGGATGATGAAGACTCTGTGGCCAGCGAGTCCGCGTCGGACGATGGCACCAACACTGCGCTGTTGGTCGGTGCGGTCGTGGTCGTGCTAGCGGTTGCCGGCGGCGGCTTTTACCTCAGCCGCCGCCGCGCCGCATAGTCTGGTTCCGCACAACGCTCATGCGCCCCAAGCACCTCATCACTTATCCCCGCGCCCTGCACCCCGTGGCGTGGTGGCTGTGGGCACTGGGACTCGTCGCCGCCGCCAGCCGAACCACGAACCCCATCCCGCTGCTGTTTATCATCGCGGTGACCTGGTTCGTCACCTCGGCCCGCCGCTCGAACACGCCTTGGGCGTCGTCGTACGCGATGTTCTTCCGGCTCGCGCTCCTGGTCATCGCTATCCACCTGATCTTCCAGATGCTGTTCGCCGGCAATACTCAAGGAACCCGGGTGCTGTTCATGCTCCCGGAAGTTCCGCTGCCCGAATCGACCGGGATGCGGATTGGTGGCGCGATCACCCTCGAGGCAGTGCTGACCGCGTTGTACGTCGCCCTCCAACTCGCGGCCATCTTCTGTTGTATCGGCGCGGCCAACGCCCTCGGTGGCGCCCGTCAGCTGCTGCGGTATGTCCCTGGGGCGCTGTATGAAATCGGCGTCGCATGCATCATCGCGCTGACCTTCGCGCCCCAACTACTTACCGACGCGCGCCGGGTCCGCGATGCGGCTCGCCTGCGCGGCGGACCGCACGGCCGGTTCAGGCGGCTGGGTCGGCTCGCAATGCCGATGCTGGAGGGGGTACTGGAACGCTCGGTCGATCTCGCGGCAGCGATGGACGCTCGCGGCTATGGCCGCACGACGGCGCACAATCCGCGCGCGCGGCGGCTCACCATCGCGATGGTGCTCGGCGGCGCGCTCGGCTGCTGTATCGGCTTGTATGGCCTGCTCAGTGGCGCGAGCGGGGCGTGGACGGGTCTGCCGATGCTGCTGGTCGGCGCTGCTCTGGCGCTCGCCGGGTTGGTGCGCGGCGGACGACGGACCGGCCGTACGCGGTATCGACCTGATCCGTGGGCCTTGCCGGAATTCCTGGTATCCGGGGCCGGTATTGCGGCAGCGACTCTGATGTTCGTCCAGATCGGCGTGGCGCCGGAGGAGCTCGTTCTGGGCTCGATCACTGCGGTGCCGCCGGTGCCCGTGCTAGCCCTACTCGGCATTCTGATCGCGGCGTTGCCGGCGTTCGTGGCGCCGCCGCCACCGCGCAACGGATCCCGGTTCGGTGAGCGTCGCCCCCACGTACCCGCGACGGTGGATCAGGTCGGGACCGCGTCATGATCCGCTTCGATCGGGTGAGTGTCACGTACGCCGAAGCGTCTGGCCCCGCGTTGAGCAACGTCGATTTCGAGATCGACGAAGGAGAGATGACCCTCGTGATGGGTCGCACCGGCAGCGGCAAGTCCACGCTACTGCGCGCGATCAACGGCTTGGTTCCGCACTTCTCCGGCGGCACCATGGCCGGTCGGGTCACTGTGGACGGACGATCGACGCAAACCCACCGGCCCCGGGATCTAGCCGACGTCGTCGGGTACGTGGGACAAGATCCGCTGTCCGGCTTCGTTACCGACAACGTTGAGGATGAACTCGCGTACTCGATGGAATCGCTCGGGATAGCCCCTGCGGTGATGCGACGACGCGTGGAAGAAACGCTCGATCTGCTCGGGCTCGCGGATCTGCGTGGGCGTCCGCTCGCCCAACTCTCCGGCGGCCAGCAACAGCGAGTGGCAATCGGCGCTGTGCTCACTCCCCATCCACGCGTATTGGTGCTCGATGAGCCGACGTCCGCGCTTGATCCGCTCGGCGCCGAGGACGTCCTCGCGACGCTGCAACGGCTCGTGCACGACCTCGGCATAACAGTGGTGCTCGCCGAACATCGACTCGAACGGGTCGTCCCGCATGTGGATCGCGTGATTTACGTGCCTGGGAACGGATCGGAGGTCGAACTCGGCGTACCGCACGACATCATGTCGCGAGCTCCGATCGTGCCGCCGGTGGTTCAACTCGGGCGAATCGCCGGGTGGAGCCCGCTGCCGTTGACGGTCCGCGATGCCCGCCGACGCGCGCAGAATGTGCGTGCGCGTCTCGCCGGCGTTCCGGCGCCCGGCCACGAGCCATCGGCGCTTGGCGACGTCCTACTGGCGGTGTCCGACCTGGTGGTTGGGTTCGCTCGCCAGCCGGTGCTCAACGACGTCGACTGCAGCGTCCGCGGCGGCGAGGTGGTCGCGCTCATGGGGCGAAACGGCGCCGGAAAGTCCACGTTGCTGCGCTCGATTGCCGGACTGCATCAACCCTCACACGGTACGGTCGCCGCAACCAACGTCGGGCTCGTGCCGCAGGTCCCCGCCGACTTGCTCTACGCACCGACCGTCGGCAAGGAATGCACGATGTCAGATCGGGACGCGCAGGCGGCGACGGGTACAACACGCGGGCTGCTGGACCGGCTCGCGCCCGGGATCGCCGACGCACACCATCCCCGGGACCTGTCGGAGGGCCAAAAACTGTGCCTCGCGCTGGCGATCGTGCTGGCCGCCAAACCGCGGGTGATCCTGCTGGATGAGCCGACTCGCGGCCTCGACTACGACGCCAAGCAACAGTTGGTCCATATCTTGCGGTCTTTGGCGGCCGAGGGAAACGCGGTGCTGTTGGCGACGCATGATGTAGAACTCGTGGCAGAGGTCGCTTCTCGAGTATTCCTGCTCGGTGACGGCGAGATCGTTGCCGATGGGCCCGTCGCGCAGATCGTGAGTTCCTCACCGGCGTTCGCCCCACAAACGGTGAAGGTGCTCGCACCGCAGCAGTGGCTCACCCCAGCGGATGTCGCTGCCGCGCTCGCGGCAGCCCCAGCGAACCGGCCGGGTGAGTCTGATGGCTGATGTGCGACTGATCCGCATCCGATGGCCGGCGGCGCTGCTGCTCACGCTCGCGAGCATCATTACCCTCGCTGCGTTCGGTTGGCCGTTTGTCTTTGAGACCGCCGAACTCGCGCGCGCCAGTTCGCACAGCACCGACGCACCCTGGATCTTCGCCGCGGTACTTCCGCTGATGGCGGCGATCCTGCTGGCCGAGCTGAATGCGGGCCACATCGATGCCAAGGCGATCGCGCTGCTGGCGTTGCTGTCCGCGGTCGGCGGCGCGCTGCGAGTGTTCGCGCCAGGGGTTGCCGGGCTCGAACCAAGTTTCGCCCTGATCCTGCTCGGGGGCTGCGTTTTTGGTCGCGGTTTCGGCTTCGTACAAGGCGCGCTTTCCCTATTTCTCGGGGCACTGCTCACCGGCGGCGTCGGACCGTGGTTGCCGTTCCAAATGATGGCGGCGGGCTGGGTCGGGTTCCTCGCCGGCTGTTTGCCTCGTATGCGTCCGCGCGCGGAGATCTGGTCACTTGGCGCGTTGGGATTCGTACTCGGATTGTGCTATGGGGCTCTGATGAACCTGTGGTTCTGGCCCTTCGGTTACTACGGTGATGCATTGAGTTTCGTCGCCGGCGCGGCCCCCATGGGAAACCTAGTCAACTACGCCCGCTATTACCTCACGACGTCGGCGATCTGGGACGTCGCGCGGGCGAGTTTCACGCTCCTGCTCATCGTGCTGGTCGGTGGACAGATCTTGCGTGCGCTGCGACGCGTCTCAAGGCGCGCCGCTTTCGATGCGCCCGTCCGATTCGAGCCTGCCGAGCCTGTCCGGCAGGTAGCCGCAATCGGTGTACTGCAGGAAGCCTCACCCCTGAACCACTCGCCGCATGCTGAGCGGAGCAACGAATTGCGGAGGAACCAATGATTCGGGTCTTGGGCACGGGATCGGCCGATGGCTGGCCCAATCCGTTCTGCCGGTGCGCGTCCTGTTCGTCAGCGCGGGCAATGGGTGTCATTCGCGCGCAAACCTCGGTGCTTCTCGACGACTTCCTGCTGGACTTCGGTCCCGATACCGCCCGCAGCGCCGAACATGCCGGCGTATCGCTGGATCGGGTTCGGCACGTGCTGCTCACGCACAATCATCCGGATCACACGGCACCGGCGTTCTTGCTGTACCGGTCCTGGGTCGCCGGCGACGCCGAGCTCGACGTGATTGGCCCCCCATCGGTCATTGCACACGCCCGCATGTGGCTGCCGGCCGACACACCGGTCGCCTTCTATGCGGTCGCCCCGGGCGATGTACTCGACCTCGCCGGCGGACGGGTACGCGTCCTGGAGGCTGCGCACGATGACGATGCGGTGCTGTACGACGTAGCCGCTGCCAGTGGCCGGGTCTTCTACGCCACGGACACCGGTCCGCTGCCGTCCTCGACCGTAGCCGCCGCCACGGAAGCGGCGTACGACGTGGTCTTTCTGGAGCAGACCTTCGGACATTTCACCGCACACGGCACGGCTCATTTGGACCTGCCGAGTTTCGCCGATCAGCTCCGTCGGTTGCGCGCCGTACGCGCCGTCGTTGACTCCACGGAGGTGATCGCGGTGCATTTGTCTCATCACAACCCGCCGCCGCCGGAACTTGAGCGCCAACTAACGTCATACGGCGCGCGCGTGGTCCCCGACGGCGCCGTGATTTCCTCCGGTGCGTCGCCGACGACCCCAGCGACTCCCCTGCCGCAGCGCACACTGGTCATCGGCGGGGCGCGCAGCGGGAAGTCGCGCGAGGCGGAGCGCATACTCGCCGCAGAGGATGACGTGACCTATGTGGCGACGTCGTACCCACGCTCGGACGATCCCGAGTGGGTCGAGCGGGTAACGCTCCATCAGCGACAACGACCGGCACACTGGACGACGCTCGAAACGCTCGACCTGACCAGTCTGCTCGGTGTGGACGGTGGCCCGCTCCTCATCGACTGCCTAACCCTATGGCTCACCCGAATACTGGATCGGCACAACGGTTGGGACGACGATGCCTGGGAAGCTGGCGGCGCCGACGCGGTCGCGGCAGAAGTCAACGAACTCGTCCAGGCCTGGCGCGGTAACCGGCGGCGGGTCGTCGCGGTAACGAACGAGGTCGGTCAGGGGCTCGTCCCTGCCGAGCGCTCACTGCGCCGATTTCGCGACGAAATGGGCCGACTCAATGCAGCTATCGCGGCGGTCAGCGACGAGGTGCGCTTCTGCGTCGCCGGCCGCGTCATTCCCCTTTGACGCTGACGCCACACGGTTGACGAGGAGCCTCTGCCCTGCGACAGGACACTTGACGCGCGGGCCGCTGACCGCCTATAATCGAACACATGATCGACGGACACGCAGAGCGGGTGGTCCCGGGTGTGACTACCGCTGCGGATCGTTCTCCCGATCACTGTGCACGCGAGGTCGAGACCACGGCACCTCCCGCGAGCGTGCAGGCTGCACTCCGATTGATCAACTCGGGGGTCGATGCGCTGTTGGCCCTCAATGATCACGAGGAGCTCGGGTGTCTCGACTTGCCGTCTCTCGCCGCGTCAATCCGCGCGTTCGAGAAGACCCGCAACCGTCTCGCCAGCGTGGATCATGCACTGCTCAATGCGGCCGCACGCGGTCACCTCGAGCAGTTCACTGGAGCCCGTAGCACCGCGCACGCGCTTGCCCAGATCACCCGCGTCACCCGGGCCGAGGCCAAGAAGCGGTTGCAAGCGGCCGGCATGGTGGCTCCGATTATCACGCTTGGCGGCGAGCGCCTCCCTAGCCGACTACCGGCGACTGCCGATGCTCAACGCCGCGGTGACGTGTCGGCAGGACAGGCGCGAGTCATTGGAGCGTGCATCCGTGACCTTGATGTCGCCACCGTGCAGGATGACGCCTGCCGCGATGCCGAGGCCGCGCTGGTGCAATACTGCGCGGCGTTCAATCCAGCCGAACTCCGCACGATCGCGAACACGATCATGGACGTCCTAGTGCCGGATGGCAAACCACCCCGCGACGCCTTGGTTCGGGCGCGTCGCGGCGTCACTGCGGGCACCGAACGTTCCGACGGCTCGTGCACGATCAGCGGGGTCCTCACCAAGACCTTGCGGGCGAAACTGCACGCTACCCTCAGCCCGTTGGCTGCGCCGAAGCCGGCTCACAACGGTATCGGCGACGACCGTACGCACGTACAGCGCATGCATGATGCCCTCGAAGACCTCTGCGACCGCCACCTACGAACCGGCGAGTTACCCGGCAGCAACGGCGCGCGCGCCGGCGTCATGATCATCGCGCAGCTCGACGACTTAATGGAGCACCTTCGTCAGCATGCGCAAGGCCTCGAGTTCCCTGTCGCCCGATCGACCGACTCCCCTTCCTTCCGTACGAGCGACGGACGCGTCCTGAGCTTCGCTGAGTTCCGCACACTCGCCGACAACGCCGAGGCGATACCGGCGTTCATGAGCAACACCGACGGAATCGTGGCGTACGGCCGCGATCGTCGTTACGCGACTCCACAGCAGTGGAACGCGCTCATCGCGCGTGATCGCGGATGCAGCTTCCCGGGTTGTGATGCACCGCCGCAATGGTGCGAAGCACATCATGTCGTTCCGTGGCTGCTGGGCGGGAACACCGATCTGGACAACCTCGCTCTTGTGTGCGGTTATCACCATCGAGAGTTCGAATCGCAGGGCTGGGAGTGTCGAATGATCCGCGGGCTGCCGCACTGGCTCCCACCGTCCTGGATCGATCGCGCACCACTCCAGAACCATGAGCATGCCACCCGTCCGCTGCACCCTCAGCAGGTGACAAGCGCGTTGAACGACGCCTACCGCGTAGCCGAACAGGATGAAGAACTCCAAGAACGCGCCTCAGTAGCGACGGCACGGCTGGGCCCGCGGCGCGTTCACATCATCACAGCGCTGCACGACCGTCAGATCAACAATGCGATCACCAGTTGGATCGAGCACGCGCTGACCACCCGGCTGAACCAGTAGGTCAGCCGGCCGTCGGTCATCGACCTCGCCGACCCCGACCCTTCGAAACTCCTAGGGTTCTATCCGGTTGCCGTCGGCGTCCCAATGTTCGGCAACCTTCTTACTCGGCTGAACCCGCGGAGGCTCGCCCGGCATCTTGGGGTAATCCGGCGGAAAGTTCAACTCTCCACCTGGATGCTTCTCCCATAGCTCCAGCAGCGGCTCGAGTGGGTACGCCACCTCGTCCATGTCCCGCCACGGGTCGCCGTCCGCCAGATATTCGGGGATGTTCGCGAGCGTGTATTGTGCCGGGTCGTTCACCTCAGCGAGTCGGTCCCAACTCAACGGCGTGCTTACCGGAGCTCCTGGACGCGCGCGCAAGCTCCAGGCGCCGGCGATGCTCCGATCTCTATTGTTCTGATTGAAATCGAGGAACGCTCGCTCGCCACGTTCCTCCTTCCACCACGCAGTCGTGACGCCGCCGTCGCGTAGCTCCAATTCACGCCCAATCCCAATTGCGGCATGCCGAACCTGCTCGAAGGTGTACTGAGCGCGAATGCGAACGTAGATATGTACGCTGCGGCTACCGCTCGTTTTCACGT
Source organism: Cumulibacter sp. (assembly GCA_047975195.1). Classification (GTDB taxonomy): domain Bacteria; phylum Actinomycetota; class Actinomycetes; order Mycobacteriales; family Antricoccaceae; genus Cumulibacter. The sequence goes on from JBKEDB010000036.1 coordinate 21,676, forward strand.
AACCGCGCAGCCCCAGCTCGTCCAAGAGCTCTCGAGTCACGGACGCGATCCGTTTAATATCCGTGAACGACGTCCCTGGCTGCGGATCAAGATCGAGCCTGAGTTCGTCCGGGCGGTCGACATCCCGTCGGCGCACCGGCCACGGATGAAAAGTTAACGTGCCCATCTGCGCTGCCCACACCAAAGCCGCTGGTTCGCTCGGACACAGTTCATCGGCGTGGCGACCACTCGGGAAGGTGACCTTAACCGTCTCGATGAACTCCGGCGCACCGCGAGGGAGCCGCTTCTGATAGAAGCCATCGGCTCCGCCGTCCTTAGGCCCGACCGCGAGCCGCATCCCCTCTCGCCAGCCGTCCGGCCATCGCTCCATCGCCGTCGGCCGTTGCCCGATCGAACGCATCATGACGTCCCCGACAGCGGCGTAGTACTTGCACACATCGAGCTTGGTGATCTGCGCAGTTGTCCGAGTTGCCTCGTACACCACACGATCGGGGCTGGAGACCCGCACCTCGCGTTGTCCGGCAGACACGAATGCCGCTGTCGTCTTCTTTGCCATGACGTCACGGTAGCGGGCAGTGACGCGTATTGCGCGCCGAGGCGGCCCTGAATTGCCGCGGCCGTATTGCGACGGGTGCATCAATCGTGGCGTTCGTCGTACCGTAGAGACATGACCGAGACTCAGCAGCCAGCCGTCACCAAGTCCGAGCAGCAGTGGCGCGAGCAGCTCACCCCCGCCGAGTACGCCGTACTGCGGCAGGCCGGCACCGAGCGGCCCTTCACCGGGGAGTACACCGATACCGAAACTGAAGGCGTCTACAGTTGCCGCGCCTGCGGCTCCGAGCTTTTCCGCAGCGACACCAAGTTCCACAGCCACTGCGGCTGGCCCAGTTTTTTCGCGCCGTCCGACACCGACGCCGTCATCCTCAAGGAGGACGACTCTCTCGGTATGCGCCGCGTCGAGGTGCTGTGCACCTCCTGCCACTCACACCTGGGGCACGTATTCCACGGCGAGGGTTACGACACCCCCACCGACGACCGCTACTGCATCAACTCGATCTCGCTCACCCTCGAGCCCAAGTAGCGTCCGCGTAGTTCTGCGGTGGTTCAGGCCTGGATATGTCGCTCGGAACCAGTCCCAAACCGCCGCAGAATAAGGAATCCCGCCTACGGCAGGCGCGTGATGAGTTCGTTCAGTGACACTTGCCGACCGGTGTAGAACGGCACTTCCTCACGTACGTGTCGGCGCGCCTCCGAAGCGCGCAGATCGCGCATCAAGTCAACTATCTGATGTAGTTCATCGCACTCGAAAGCCAGGATCCATTCGTAGTCGCCCAGCGCGAACGCCGGCACCGTGTTAGCGCGAACGTCACCGTACGGCCGGGCCATCTGCCCATGCTCGCGCAGCATGTCACGCCGTTCGTCGTCGGGCAGCAAATACCAGTCGTACGAGCGGATAAACGGATACACGCAGACGTATCCGCGCGAGACCTCGTCGGCCAAGAATGCGGGGAGGTGACTCTTGTTGAATTCCGCGGGCCGATGCAGCGCCATCTGTGACCACACTGGCACCAGGTGCTCACCGAGGTCGCTATTGCGAACCCGTTGATATAGGTCCTGCAGCGCATCACTGGACGGTGCGTGCGACCAGATCATGAACTCCGCGTCCGCGCGGAAGCCGGACACGTCGTAGACGCCACGCACCTTCACATCGTCATCGCGCAGCGCTTCGGCAAAGATCTCAGTTATCTGCAGCGCCGCGGACTCACGCGAGCCGCGCAGACCCCGCAGCGACGGATCGACCTTGAACACCGACCACATCGTGTAGCGCGTAGTCGCGTTCAGTTCTTTGATCCGTTGCGCCTTGAGGTTTCCGGCATGCTCCGGCTGACCGTCAGCGCCTAGGCGGACGTTTTCCGACAATTCATTCATCTCCCTCGATATGCTGCAGCACGCGTTGCGCTGCGGCGTCTGCGCTGTTGATACATCCAGGAATACCGACACCGTCGTACGTCGCGCCGGCGATAGCGAGCCCGGAGACCGTCGCCACGTCTGCACGGATCCGTGCCACCCGCGCCACATGCCCGACGTCGTACTGAGGCAGTCCGCCGCCCCAACGCTGCACCAGCGAATCGATCGGCTCACCGGAAATATCGCCGAGTACGGCGAGGTCTCGCCGTGCGAGCATCACCAGGTCCTCATCCGAGCGCTGCAGCAAACCCTCGTCGCCCACCCGACCGATCGATGCCCGCACGATAAACAGATCCTCGGAGTTCGTCAGGTGCGGCCATTTGTTCGTCACGTATGTCGCAGCCTTAACTGCGGTCCCCTCGCTGACCGGCACCAGCATCCCGCTCGTCGTCGGCGGCGGGTTGGCCAGATCGCTTACACGGTAGGCAAGTAGCACCACGGCCATACTCGCCATAGCGACCTGAGACAGTTCCGCGGAGGCACGAGGCGCCAAATCGATGAGTAGACGAGCGGCCTTCGGCGCCGACGTCGCCACCACCACCGATCGCGCCCGCACGCACTGAGGTTCGGGGGCGGCGCCGGTCTCCACGACGAACTCATTACCGTCGCGACGAATTTTGCGAGCCGGGCAGCGCAGGGTCACCGATAAGTCACCAGCTGAAATGAGCCGATCCGGAATAACCCCGACGCCTCCGGTCACGGTCGCGAACACCGGCGCGTCGGAGCGAGGCGCCGCAGCTTTCGCGGCCTGCGCCGCCGCCAGCAGCGACTCGCTGGATCCCACCTGGGCCCACAATGCGGGAATCGTGGCCTCCAGGGATAGTCGGTCAGCACGACCGGCGTACACGCCGGCGAGCAGAGGTTCAACGAGCCGGTCGACCACCTCAGGCCCGAACTCCCCCGCTATCGCATCGCTGACAGACACATCGTCGTCGACCTCCAGCGGCGAACCGCCAGCAGTAAGCCGCGCAATTCCAGCAGCACTGAGCAGACCGCTGTTCGCGATTGCCGTGACGTCAGTCGGGACGCCCATCAGCGTCTCGGCGGGAATCGAATACCGTCCGCCCGCGGTGGCGATCTGTGATCCCGCGACGCCAGGATGGTGCACCTCACCGCTCAACCCGAGGTCTTCGATCAAGCGCATCCCCTCGTGGCGACGCGCGATCACGGCCTCGGCACCGAGGTCGACCTGTACCCCAGCCAACGAACCCGTGCGCAGCTTGCCACCGGCGTACGACGCGACATCGATGACGTGGACCTTCAGGTCACCTCGGGCGCGGCGCAGCCGGTATGCGGTGACCAGACCTGCGATACCGGCGCCGATGACCAGCACATCGCAGGATTTCGGCGGAGCGGCCGGCGGGCGTTCACGTTCGATGCCCATCTGGGCTAAGCCGCCGTCAGCTCGTGTACGAGCGCAACGACTCGAGTCAGGACGTCGGGGTCGGTATCGGGCAGCACCCCGTGCCCGAGATTGAAGATATGACTGGGCGCGGCGGCACCCTCGGACAGGATTCGCCGCACCTCAGCCTCGATCACGGACCAATCCGCGAACAGTACCGCCGGGTCTAGATTCCCTTGTATCGCGTAACGGTCCCCCAAGAGGGCGGTCGCGGCGTCCAGCGGTGTACGCCAGTCGACACCGACGACGTCAGCACCTGTGGCCGCCATCGATTCCAGTAATAAAGCGGTTCCGACGCCGAAGTGAATCTTCGGCACCTCGTCGCCGACTGCGCTCATGATCCGATGCGAATACGGAGCGACGAACCGCTCGTAGTTAGCGCGTGATAGCGCCCCCGCCCAGGAATCGAATAGTTGTACGGCACTCGCACCGGCGGCTACCTGCGTCTTGAGGAACACCGTGGAGATATCGGAGAGGCGACTCAGCAGCAGATCCCATGCCAGCGGGTCAGACATCATGAACGCCTTCGTCCGCTCATGATTACGCGACGGTCCGCCTTCAATGAGGTACGAGGCCAACGTGAATGGCGCGCCTGCGAAGCCGATCAATGGCGTCGTGCCCAACTCGGTGGTGATCAGCCCGATCGCCTCGGAGATGAAACCGATGTGCTCGTCGGTGAGTGCCTCGATGGCTTCGACATCAGCACGGCTGCGGATAGGTTGCGCAATCACCGGGCCTACACCGGGCTTGATCTCCAGGTCCATACCGAGCGCCTTGAGCGGTAGCACAATGTCCGAGAACAGGATCGCCGCATCGACGTCGTGCCGCCGAACGGGCTGCAGCGTGATCTCCGCCACCAGATCAGGTCGCATGCACGATTCGAGCATGTCGACTCCCTCGCGAATCTGTCGGTACTCGGGCAGCGATCGACCTGCCTGGCGCATGAACCAGACGGGGACGTGAGCGGGCGTATGGCGCCTCGCGGCCGCGAGCAGTGGCGCGGACGGCGACGCCGAAGAATTCTCAGACATATCACTGACATGATCCCACGTACCCTTGCGCGGCGCCCGTCGCCTCGGGCGATCCGAGCGTCACTGTCGAGGGAACTGACGCCGCCGTCGTCGCCGGTTCGTTATCACAGCACCGCGCGTGCTCATCGAAAAATGCAAACAACAGTCTTACGCTTATCGACGTGACCAGCCCACAGACGAACCCGTCAGATGGCGGCCCCGAGGAGTTTCGTGCGGCCGTAGCCAGCCTGAACTCGGTGAGCATCCGCCCCGAGGTGACGCTTGAGCCCATCCGCGCGCCGCAGCGGCTCGCGCCGTATTCGTACGCTCTCGGCGCGGAAGTCCTGATTGATCCCGAAGGCGACATCCCCGAAGCAAATGGACGTCTCGTACTGCTGCATGACCCCGATGGCGACGAGGCCTGGCACGGAACGCTACGGCTCGTGTCGTACGTCTCGGCCACGATCGAGCAAGACATGGCTACCGACCCTGCGCTCAGCGACGCCTCATGGACGTGGCTGACCGACGCGCTGGCGCAGTCCGGCGCAGAGTACGCAGCGCTAGGCGGAACGGTCACCAAGACCGCCTCGCAGCGGTACGGCGACCTCGCCGGCCCGGAAGCCACGAATGACCTGGAAATGCGCGCCTCCTGGACGGCGCTCACCTCCGATCTCAGCGGGCACCTGCGCGCATGGGTAGACCTGCTGGCATCTGCAGCCGGCGCTCCGCCACCCGGGGTCAGTCTGATTGCACGGCGCGACTCCACGTCGGCGTGAACGATCGCGCCGTGGCCGCAGGACCCACGACCGACGCGAGCCCCGATACCGCCGAACCCACCCCGCTACTCGAGCCACGAGGTGGAGTTCCGGAGGTAATCGAGTCGCCGTCCGGCGTACGCGAACTCGCCGACCGGCTCGCTGCCGGCACCGGGCCGGTGGCCATCGACGCCGAACGAGCATCGGGGTTTCGCTACAGTGCGCGAGCTCAGCTCGTCCAGCTCAACCGCGCGGGTGCCGGCATTGCGCTGGTCGACCCCCGTGCCGCTGGTGACCTATCACCAGTGAACGACGCGCTCCGCGGAGTCGAATGGGTGGTGCATGCCGCCGTTGCAGATCTGACCTGCCTCGCCGAGGTAGGGATGCGACCGGACTCATTGTTCGACACCGAACTGGGTGGGCGGATTGCCGGATTTGAGCGGGTGTCGCTAGGTCTGATGACCGAGCGGTTACTCGGCATCCGCCTGGCGAAGGGGTATTCGGCCGCCGATTGGAGTCTGCGACCACTGCCGCGCGACTACCTCGTGTACGCCGCCTTGGACGTCGACGTGCTATTGGAATTGCGCGACGAAGTTGAGCGTGAACTGATCGCCCAACAGAAACTCGACTGGGCGCGCCAGGAGTTCGAGGCCGTGCGGGTCGCTCCCGTGCCGCCGCCGCGTCCGGATCCGTGGCGACGTACCTCAGGCATCCAGAAGGTGCGTGATCGACGGGGCATGGCCATCGTCCAGGCGTTGTGGGAATCCCGCGACGAACTCGCCCGCGAGAAGGATCTCGCTCCGGGCAAACTCCTGCCGGACCGTGTCATCGCTGCGGCCGCGATCGGCGCACCGGCCACGCTGCAGCAGATGCTCGAGATCGATGGCTTCACCCGGCGCGCGGCAATTCGGCACCGTCAGCGATGGTGGGCTGCGATACAGCGCGCACATGCCCTGCCCGAACGATCGCTACCGCGCAAAGCCCCGCCGCACGACCCGAATGCGGGCCCGTCGCGCCACATGGGAAAGGACAACGACGTCGCCGATCGGTACGCACTCGCCCGCACTGTCGTCCTCGAACTCAGCGAGGCCTTGTCCATTCCGCCGGAAAACCTGGTTCCACCAGCCGCGGTGCGCTCGTTGGCCTGGACACCACCGGACGTCGTCGATCCTGATTCCATCGCGCAACAACTCGCAACACACGGCGCGCGGCCGTGGCAAATCGCCCACGTGAGCGAGCCGCTAGCGGGCGCATTGCAGGCGTATACACCTCGGGATGCGCGTTAACGACCACGTAATCAGGTGCAACGCCAACGTGTGATTCCGCCCCTGCCGGGGGTCACAAATATCGTCGGCCGTTACTACGATGACGTTGAGGTGACCTCATGACTGATTCGGAGACCGACTCGGGGACGGAATTACGCTGGCTGCAGGGTTTCGGTAGTACATCGGTGTACAGGGCGCGGCACAATCTGATCGGGCTCGCCAATAGGCCGGCCGATGCGGGTCTGCTGATCAACTCCCCCGGCATCGAGCGGATGCTCGAAGTATGCGAGGTGCGCGGACGAGCAGTGAACCAGGCTCACGGCGATCGCCGCCGGTTCGCCTCAGATGTACTGTCTCTGCTGGCCCGCAATGTGTGGGCACGCACCGATTTCGATATGACCGCCCGACAGCTGGCGAAGGACGAAATCGCGACCGTACTCGACGGCCTGGCTACGGCGACCGACCGGTTCCAAGTCGCGCGCGCCGTTGTACGCAAGACCATCGGCGACAGCTTCCGGCAGGCCGCGAATACGCCGGCATTTCTGACATTCCTTCAACTCTCGCTAGTCCCGGTCACCTTGGCCAACACGATCGACAGTGAGCAAGTGCGTCGTGCCCTGGACACTGCCGAACATGAGCTGGCCACCAAACGTGCCACTGGTTACCTCAACGCGATACGGCTATTCGGGCTGCGTTTTCGATACCCCACAGCCACCGTCGAGGACTTCACCCTCGTGATATCGGGTGCGATGTTGGGAATGTCGTTGCGCCATGTGATCTCGCCGGAACGATTCGACAAGATGCTGGACTGGGACGGTCAGCGATGGCACCTAGCTGCGCTGGGCGCCATCGGGATCATCGACGAGTGGCTCGAGCCGGATCCGGACTACGACGCGGCCGAAGCGCTGAGTGTGTACCTGCGAGACGAAGTCCACACCAGCAGCCAGCCGTCACAGGTTATTGAGATCTCCCGCGGCGATTCCTAGGTGGCGTTCGAGGTCTGCCGCCGAGTGGGTCGATAGGTACTCGCAGAACACCTCGTTCACCTTGTTCATGTGGTCCTGCGCGGTGCGTTCAGAGATGAATAGTCGTCGGCCAATACCCTTGAACGACTCTCCGCGCGCGCGAGCCTCGAGAATCTCACGCTGACGGCGGGTAAGCCGCTGCATCCTGCCATGCTCACGCACTGCCTCGGCAAGCCCAGTGAGCGCGACGGTGATCACGGTGCCGCCGCATCGCACCTCCTCGATCGCTTCTTGCAGCGCAGCCACCGGCTCGGCCTTGTGCACGATGGCTTTGGCACCGGCCCCCAGACAACTCGCGAGGACGAGCAAACGCCTCTCGTTGGTGTAGATCAGGACCTTGTAGCCGGCTTTCGAGACCGCGTTGACTCCGGCAGCACCATGCGTCCGAGGTGTGCCCGTTCCGTGCAAATTGAGATCGAGCAGAACGACGTCCACGTCGGGGCGATCGCTAAGAAACTCCTCGACGTTTTCGTAACAGGCGACAACGTTCGACTCGGACAGCAGCACGCGGGCGCCGTCCCGCATAATGGTGTCATCATCAATGACTACTACGCGAGGGCTCTTCTCGGGCAACGCGCTGGTCATCGATTCAGCGTAACCAAAGGGCCGCAGAAGAAGTACCCGTACTTGCGCGGATTACGAATTCGCCTTACTTGCGCACGCCAGCGCTGCGGCGACTCTCTCGCCAATGGCGCGAGAACATCCCGCGCGTTCGGGGCACGGAAGACTGCTTCGGTTGTTGCGTACCGCCGAAGCCGCTGCCTGCCAGCCGGACTTCGGTACCTTCGCCCGGGAACGAATTCAGCGTCACGGTGATACCTGCCAACGCACACTGCGATTCGACCTGTTCGCGCAGACCAAATCCCTTGCGGACCTTTGCCGGATCGAACCCCACGCCATCGTCACGTACCGTTACCTCCCAGCCGCTGACGGTCGCGCGGGCATGAATCGTGACACTGCGCGCGTGTGCATGTACCCGGATGTTGTCCAGCAGGGTCCGCAGGGCGGACTCGGTGGCCTGGGTCGCGTCACCGGACAGAAACACGTTCTTCGCCAAGAGCGTGTTCTGGTCGATCGGCAAATCGCGAAACTCCGCTGCGATCCGCTCCAGGACCTGATCCAAGGGTCGCGTCGGTCCCGCCTCGTTATGTCGTTCCTGGTAGACGTAGGCGCGCAGTTCCTTACTGGTCGAGCGTGCACGTTCGCGCAACACCGCACTCAGTTCCGGATCCTCGGTGTTGGCAATCATCGCCAACAGCCCTGCCGTATCGTGCAAAAAGACCCGCTGGGTAGCACGTTCGTTCGCGACCGCCACCCGAGCCGCTAGTTTCACGTTCGACTCGACCAGCGCTTCCATCCGGTCCCCGAGGGCAATGAGGTGCCGCGACGCGGTGGCGCCCACCGCGAAGACCATGGACACAGTAAACGCGCTCGCCACCGCTACCGCAGGCGATGCCCAAGCCGACTGCGTGAATCGGCCAGCAAGGTACGTCGCGGTGAGGAAAACAACGATGACAGTCGTCCACCGCGCCGACGCAGTCCGCATCGCGACCAGGCAGATGCTCGTGAACACCAGCGCGAAATGCCACGGAAGCAGCGAATCGCCGACCTCCGAATATTGGAACGCCGGGGTGATGGATACGACGGCAGACAGGGCGGCGTCCACGCCTACCAAGGCATAACTGGGTAGCGCTTTAGTACGGATCAGTACGACGAACATCACGAGGGTCTCGAGGGCTACCAGCGTCAGCAGCAGCCAGGAAACGAGTCGTTCCGATGACATCGACAGCGAGGGAATCTCGACCGTCGCTTTGCCTAGAACCGCCAGGCGGAATGCACACCACGCGACCAAGATGAGGTGGGCGATGGTCACGGTCGCTGTGCTCAACGAACCGGGGCGACGTAAACGCGGCCTCATACGGTAGAAATTCATCCGGAACACATCCAGATCCTTCCCCGCTGTTCGCGCCGAATACACACCTCAGGCATGAGGTTACGTCAGCGACATAGGCAGGACAATCCTTCACGCGCATTCGCGCGCTCGGCAAGGTTGCCGGCGAACGGGGCGCGCCCGTTGCCGGTGGAAATTGGATTGAGTGTGTTCGCTAGACGTCGGCTCCGTCGACCTTCGAATCAGCGCCGCGATCGCGCAAGATGCGAAACTGTCCCGTCCACCCGCTCCGCACAGGTGGGGGTTCGTCTGCGGCAAGCGTGCGCGGCAGCACGACGTCCACCGCAAGGCCGCCACCTGGACGCGCCGTTAAGTGAACAGTGCCATGATGCGCTCGCACGATCGCGCGCACGATCGACAGCCCGAGCCCTGTGCCACGGCTGGCAGTACGGTCGCTGGCGCGTTTGAACGGCGTGAATAGCTCGTCCACCGCCTCCGCATCGAGTACGTCGCCAGTATTGGACACATGCAGGGTGCAATTGCCATCGACCGTCCGCGTCGCAATCCAGATTTCGCCACCTGGTTGGTTGTGGCGTACGGCGTTGGTGACCAGGTTTGCGACCAACTGTTCTAGCAGGTGAACGTCTCCGACGGTGGGCGCGGGCTGTGCGTCCTGGTGCACCACCAGGTCCATCTCACCTGATTCTTCGCGCACCGCCAGGAGCGCAAGCGGAACCGCATCCGCGAGGTCCATGGGCCCCATCTCAGCCAGGCCGTTCTCGACCTGCGCGTCGATCTTCGCCAACGTCAGCAAGGAACCAACCAAGGCATCGGCACGGACCGTCGCATCGATCACCGTGGCGCTCATCGCGCGGAAATCCTGCGCCGTGGCGTTCGGATCGGCCAGCGTCACGTCGACCTCGGTGCGGATCACTGCCAGCGGAGTGCGCAACTCATGACTGGCGTTGGAGACGAAACGGCGTTGCGCCACGAACGAACGGTCGAGGCGATCGAGCATCGCGTCAAACGTGTCGGCAAGGTCCCGCAACTCGTCCTGCGCGCCACCGAGCCCGATCCGCTCGGCCATCTGCCCTTCAGAGATGCGGCGCGCGGTCGCCGTCACCTCTGCCACGGGTCCGAGTGCCCGTGCGGCGATGATGTAGCCAGCGGCGCCGCCGAGGATCCCGGCGATGATCGCCATCATCAGGCCGCGCGCCAGCAGCGTGTCGTTCGCGTTGCTGCGGATAGCGTCGACTACCAGTGAGCCCTCGAGCTGCGACCGTGTCTGGCCCGGCTACATGACCTCGATGAGGTTTCCGTCGGGGAACGTCAGCGCGTTCTGGATCGAATGGTCGACCACCCTGAGCGATATCAGCAGGACAATGACCGATACTGCCGCAGACAGGAACGCGCACGCCAGCGCTAATCGCTGCCGCAGACCCAGCCGAAAACCCTGGGGCCAACGGACCACCGCAGAAACTTACTGGTCAGACTTGATGCGGTAACCGGAGCCGACGACCGTTTCGATCAACGGCGGATCACCGAGTTTGCGCCGCAGCGTCATCATCGTGACCCGGACCGTCGTCGTGAACGGATCGGCGTTCTCGTCCCACACCCGATCAAGCAAGCCCTCGCTGGAGACCACCGCGCCGTCGGACTGCAGCAATACCTCGAGCACGCCGAATTCCTTACGCGTCAAGTCGATCTCCCGGCCCGAACGTCGTACGACGCGACGCGCCGAATCGAGCTCGAGATCGCCGGCCGACAAGACCGGGGGTGCCGCCGGATTGGAACGGCGTCCGAGCGCGCGTACCCGGGCAATCAACTCGGCGAAGGCAAACGGTTTGGACATGTAGTCGTCCGCGCCGAGCGAGAGTCCTTCCACGCGGTCGGCCACGGCACCGCTGGCCGTCAGCATGATCACGCGCGAGTTCGAACCGGCATTGCCGAGTTCCTTCATGATCGCGTCACCGGACATACCAGGCAGATCGCGGTCCAGAATGATCACGTCGTACGCGGTGATGACGGCCTTCTCGTGACCTTCCTTACCGTCGTACGCCACGTCGACGGCCATCCCCTCGCGGCGAAGACCCCGGGCCACCGCGTCGGCAAGCTGCCGCTCGTCTTCGACTACCAGTACTCGCACGTCATTCTCCTTCTGAGGCTGCTCGATCGATCTGGATTGGTGCCGCGTCCCGGGGGCCGCGGATAGCGGAAAACCAGGTCACGACGTGGTGAGTAACTCCATCAGCGTCCAGACCGAGATCGGTCAGGATCTGGGATCGGGATGCGTGCTCAGGGAACACGGACGGTACGCCGAGTTCCCGACACGGAACATCGATACCGGCCGCGCGCATCGCCTGCGAGATTCGGGAGCCGATGCCGCCGGAAACCAGGCCATCCTCCAGGGTGACCACGAGCCGGTATCGACCTAGTTCTTCTACGAGCGCCGGACTCACCGGAATGGCCCAGCGCGGATCGAACACGCTCACCCCGATCCCCTGGGCCGCCAGCCGCGCGGCAGCCTCAGCTGCCTCGTGCGCCAGCGAACCAATGGCTACGAGCGCGACATCGCGTCGCTCGGCCCGCACCAAGAGGTCATAACTGTCGGTGCGCTGCACGCTCGGTAGATCAGCCGGCAGCGCACCCTTGTCCCACCGCAAGACGGTCGGACCGTCCTCGACATTCACCGCCTCGCACAACAACTCCCGCAATCGGCTGCCGTCGCGAGGCGCCCCGATCCTGATGCCCGGAACACCGCCGAGCAAGGCCAGATCCCAGACACCGTTGTGACTAGGTCCGTCGCTGCCGGTGATCCCGGCACGATCCAGGCAGATCGTCACGGGCTGCTGATGTAACGCGATGTCCATCACCAGTTGATCGAAAGCGCGGTTCAGGAACGTCGAGTACAAGGCGACGACCGGATGCATACCACCCATCGCCAGGCCCGCAGCGGAGGTCAATGCGTGCTGTTCGGCAATCCCCACGTCAAAAGTGCGCCTCGGAAACCGCTCGGCGAACGCCGCTAGCCCCGTCGGGTGCAGCATCGCTGCGGTGATCGCGACCAGGTCCTCGCGGGTGGAGCCCAGTTCGACCATCAAGTCCGAGAACGCGCCGGTCCAGGTCGCCCCCGACTTCGCGACCGACTTACCGGTCTCGCGGTCGAATGCGGACACACCGTGCAGGCGGTCCTCCTCGTCGGTCTCCGCGGGCTCGTATCCGGCGCCCTTCCGGGTCACGCAGTGCACGATGACCGGAGCACCAAAGTCCTTTGCCGGGCGCAACGCTCGCTCGACAGCGCCGATATCGTGCCCGTCGACCGGGCCGACGTACTTGAAGTCCAGGTCGGCGAACATGCCCTGCGGGGAGATCATGTCCTTGATCCCGGTCTTGACGCCGTGCAGCGCGTCGTACACGACCGGTCCGACGACCGGGGTGCCGCTGATGCGCTCCTTCATCCGGCCCAGGGTCCGCTCGTAATTCGGCTTCAGCCGCAGCGCCGCTAACCGGCTGGCCAGCCCACCGATCGTCGGCGAGTAGGACCACCCGTTGTCGTTCACGACAATCACGACGGGGCGGTCGCCCTCGGCGATGTTGTTCAGCGCCTCCCATGCCATACCGCCGGTCAGCGCGCCGTCGCCGATGACACCGACGACGGGACGCGGGTCTGCGGCTATGTCGAATGCCTTGGACAGCCCGTCGATATACGACAGCGATGCCGAGGCATGCGAACTCTCAGACCAATCGTGCTCGGACTCGGCGCGGCTGGGGTATCCGGACAGACCACCACGTTGCTTGAGCGCGTCAAAGCCGCCCTGCCGGCCGGTCAGCATCTTGTGGACATACGACTGATGGCCGGTATCCCACACGATCGGTTCACGCGGTGAGTCGAAGACGCGGTGCAACGCAATCGTGAGTTCGACAACGCCGAGATTCGGCCCGAGGTGACCACCCAACTTGGAGATCTTGGTGATCAGAAACTCGCGAATTTCCGCCGACAATTCGACGAGTTCTTCGCTCGTCAACTCGCGCAGGGCGGCGGGGCCGTTGATCCGAGTCAGCAGGCTCACGTACCGACCATTCCTTTCCACCCGATTTCCGAGTTCCTCATCCTAGGCGAGGATACGCCGAGACGTCGGCCAATCAGGCGACCTGACCGTGGTGCGCCGTAGGAAGCAGTAGCGCGACGCATTCGATGTGGTGCGTCATCGGGAACACGTCGAACGCGCGAAGTTCGGCCAGTCGCCACCCGTGCTCGGCGAAGAACCCGACGTCGCGGCCCAGGGCCGCCGGGTCGCACGCTACATAAACAACCGCACGCGGCTGCCTGGCGCACACAGCCGTGACGAGATCCCGCTTTGCCCCCGCGCGCGGCGGGTCCAGGACGACGACGTCGATCGGGCCCGGGACGGCCGCGACCGTCTGCGCGGTGATCGCGGCGCGCTCGATGCTGCATTGCGGCAGGTCCGCCACATTGCGTTGACCGTCGCGGACCGCGCTCGCCGCGCCCTCGTAGCCAAGCACTCTACCGGTGGCGCCCACCGCCTCAGCCAACCCCGAGGTGAACAGACCGGCACCGCAGAACAGGTCGAGCACTGTCTCACCCGGCTGGACGGCGGCGTACTGCAGTACCGCGTCGGTGAGCGTGCGCGCGGCGCCCGCATGGACCTGCCAGAATCCACCGGGGTTGACCGTGAAGCGTCGAGTACCTACCTGGTGCCGCTGCGCGCCGCCAGCCACAGTGCGTCGGCGGCGGCGTTGATCGACGAGCGTCACAGCGCTTCGCGCGCCCGCACTTGTCTCCACCTCGATGCTGCGTGTGCCGGGACGAAAACGATCGCGCGCGATCTGAACGTCGGCGCCAGGCGCCGCGATCGCGCAGCTCTCGATCTCGATGACCCGGTCGCTTCGGTGCGGATGCAGACCGACGACGTCTCCGGCAACGGCGTACTGCATGCGGGTGCGCCAGCCCAGCGGCGACGGCGCGACCTCTTCGACCTGGACCTCGACCTCTACCCCGGCAAGCCGTTCGAGCTGTTCGGCCACGACGTCGCCCTTGAGACGGCGCGACGCGGCCGGATCTACATGCTGCCAATCACACCCACCGCAACCGCCAGGATGCGCATAGTCGCAGGACGGTTCGACCCGCTCGGCAGAGGCCTGCAGGACCCCGATCGCATCTGCTCGGCAGAATGAACCGCCGCGATCTTCGGTGACCTCCACCAGCACCCGTTCGCCAGGCAACGTGTGCCGTACGAACACGACTCGACCGAGGTGTCGCGCGACGCAATGTCCACCGTGGGCGACTCGCTCGACGTCGACTTCGAAGCGCTGTCCGTACCAGTTGGACTTAGTCATCGCGCACCTGAGCCATCGGGCGACCTGCGGAGTCGAATCCTTGCCGCAGGCTCCCCGGCCGAGCCCACAGCGGCTCCTCCGGGTTCAAGTGCTGCGCGGAATGCAGCTGCCACGGGACGCTGGTTGTCATCACATTAGGCATGAACAGCAGTCGACTCTTCAGGCGGTACGCACTGCGGTTGTGCAACACCTTCTCCCACCAGCGCCCCACGACGTACTCCGGGATGAAGATCATCACCAGATCGCGGGGCCCCTCCAGGCGTACCCGCTTGATGTAGTCGATGACCGGTTTGGTGATGTCCCGGAACGGAGATTCGAGCGTTACCAGTGGCATCTGGATGTCCAACTGATCCCACTTCTCCTGTAACTTGCGGGTCTCGGTGGCATCGACGCTGACCGTGAGCGCGACCAGCGTGTCCGGCCGCGTCGCTCGGGCGAACGCGAGCGCCCGCAGCGCAGGCTTGTGCACATTGGAGACCAACACGATGCTGTGCACCCTGCTCGGCAGCACCCGTCCTTCGTCGGGTTGCACGCGCAACTCCTCGGCGACGTGTCGATAATGCCGCCGGATTCCTTTCATCACGAGAAACAGCGCCCCCATGGCCAATACCGCGATGTAGGCGCCGTGGGTGAACTTGGTCAGGATCACCACGACGAGGACGGTTGCCGTTGCGGCGAAACCGATCGTATTAATCGCTCGTGAACGTCGCATCTGACGGCGTACGGCCGGGTCACGTTCGGTTCGTAGATGGCGCCGCCAATGTCGGATCATGCCGAACTGGCTGATCGTGAACGAGACGAATACCCCGACGATGTACAGCTGGATCAGCCGCGACACGTCGGCGTTGAAGGCGATCACCAGCACGATCGCTGCGCCAGTGAGCAAGATGATGCCGTTGCTGAACGCCAACCGATCGCCACGTGCGTACAGCTGTCGCGGCAGGTATCGGTCTTTCGCGAGCACCGAACCCAACACGGGGAATCCGTTGAACGCAGTGTTCGCGGCCAGCACCAGGATGATGGTGGTGAGGAAGGTGACGACGTAGAAACCGATGCCGCGACCGAATACGGCCTCGGCCACCTGTGCGACCACGGTGTTCTGGCCGGTGACCACCGTGCCGTCCGAGGCGATCAGGGTGCCCGACTCGGGATCTACTACCCGAACCCCCGTGGTCATCGCGAGCGTCGTCAGGGTCGCGAACATCGCGACAGCGATGACGCCCATCATCGCCAGCGTGGCGGCCGCATTCTTCGGCTTTGGCTTCTCGAACGCGGGCACGCCATTGGCGATCGCCTCGGTACCGGTCAGCGCCGTGCAGCCAGCCGCGAACGCGCGCAGCACCAGGAACACCAACAGCAGTCCCGTCGGCGACGGCTCGTCCGCGCGCACCACGTACGACGCCGACTCTGCGGTGAGCTCGTCGCCGTTGAGACTGCGCACCAGCGCCCACACCCCCATACCCAGGATGGCGATGACGAACCCATACACCGGGATCGCAAACGTGCGACCTGACTCCCTCGCTCCGCGCAGGTTGACGATCGCGATCAGCAGGATGAACCCGATCACGATCTCCAGCTTGTATGGGCGCAACGCGTTGAATGCGGACGTGAACTGATCGGCGCCAGAGGAAATCGACACAGCGACCGTCAGCACATAATCAACGGCGAGTGCGCTAGCGACCGTGAGGCCCGCGTTCTTGCCCACATTGACGGTCGCGACCTCATAGTCACCGCCGCCGCTGGGGTAGGCCCGAACATTCTGGCGGTACGACGCGACGACCACGGCCATCACGAGGATGACTCCGGCCGCGGCCCACCACGTGAGGTGATAGAGCGCGAGTCCACCGATGGCCAGCACCAGCATGATCTCTTGCGTGGCGTATGCGACCGAGGACATTGCGTCGCTGGCGAAAATCGGCAGCGCGAGACGTTTGGGTAATAGCGTGTCGCTTATCGCGTCACTGCGAAACGGTCTGCCCAGCAGTACCCGTTTCGCGATCGAACCAGCGTTAGGCACACGCACACAGTACTCGCGCCGCAGCCTTGGTTACGCCATCTGTATAGCGTGCGTTCGCACACGCGCTACCGTTACGTGAATTACCGCATCGGCGTTGATGGGAGCGTGGCGTGCACATCGTCATCATGGGCTGCGGCCGGGTGGGCACAGCCCTCGCGCGCAGGCTGGACGAACTCGGGCATTCGGTCGCCGTGATCGATCAGAATGCGGAGGCGTTCCGCAGGCTTGGTGGTCGGTTCCGCGGCGCTCAGATCAAAGGCAACGGGTACGACCGTCGCACTCTCGCCGAGGCGGGGATCACGAAGGCAGATGCATTCGCTGCGGTGTCTTCCGGAGACAACTCCAACATCATTTCCGCACGCGTTGCCCGCGAGATATTCGGCGTCCGACACGTCGTTGCCCGTATCTACGATTCGAAGCGCGCCGAGGTATACGCACGGCTGGGCATCCCCACGGTCGCCACCGTCCCGTGGACCGCCGACCGGCTCTTCAGCGAACTTATGGCGCAGTCCAGCGAGCAGGTGTGGCGGGACCCGACCGGAGGCGTTGGGCTGTCCCGGATCGCGTTCGACGATGGTTGGGTCGGGCGTCGGGTGATCGAGTTTGAAGACCAGACGAATGTCCGCGCGGCATTCATCACGCGATTCGGAAAGGCATTCGTGCCGACCCGATCGACTGTTCTGCAGCATGAGGACACGCTCTATGGGCTGATCAACAACGAGAACCAGCGGCAGGCCCTTCAAGCCGCGCTGAGCGCACCGGAGGCAAACGAATAATGCGAGTGGCTATCGCCGGCGCCGGCGCGGTTGGACGCTCGATCGCGTTGGAGTTGACTGGATACGGGCACAAGGTCTTGCTGATCGAGCGCGATGCATCACGTATCGATCCAGAACAAGTGCCGGACGCCGAATGGGTACATGCCGATGCCTGCGAACTATCGGTGCTCGAAGAGATCGAGGTGCAGCGCTGCCCCGTAGTGATCGCCGCGACCGGTGACGACAAGGTCAACCTTGTCGTGTCACTGCTCTCGAAGACCGAGTTCGGTGTCGGCCGCGTGGTCGCCCGAATCAACGATCCAACAAACGAGTGGCTGTTCAACGAGGCGTGGGGCGTCGACATCGCGGTATCGACGCCGCGCGTGCTCGCCGCGCTGGTGGAAGAAGCGGTCACCGTCGGCGACCTGGTGCGCATCATGCGCTTCCGCTCGGGCGAGACGAATCTGGTCGAGATCACCCTCGGCTCCGATCATCCGCTGGTCGGCAGTGCGGTGCGCAGTTTGCAATTACCGCGCGACACGGCGCTGGTGACCATTCTGCGCGGCGATCGGGTGATCGTGCCCGTGCCGGACGAGCCCTTGGAAGCCGACGATGAACTCCTCTTCGTGGCAAATGAATCGGCCGAGGATGACCTGCGAGCCCTGATGTCGCAGCGTCGACGCGCATAACGCGCACCGGGCGTTAGCGTTCGTTACGGTCAGCGGCCGATCGGTTGGCGAGCGCGCCGAGCCTGGGCAGGCCTTTCTGGCCGGTCGCCTTGGACGCAATGAGGTAGGTCATCACGACAAGAACCGCGGTGAGTGGGTAGCCCATCGCGATGCGTACCGCCCCCAGTCCGGACGTACTATCGGAAAGGTAGAGCCAGCCTTCGATGATGAAACGCAGTACGAAAGCGCCGGCCCACGCTGCGGTGAGCCAACCGAAAATTCTGACCAGGTAACTGTTCTCGCGCCAGGACCCTTCAATGGGGCTGAAGAAGTTCCACACGTAGCCGGCCAGCGGCCGACGCAACGCAATAGTCACCAGCAACGCCAGCGCGACCACCGCCGAGCGGATGATCCCGAACAGGAAGAAGTCCTTCGCCTCACCGGTCTGCTTGGCGATGAAGATGCAGATCGCTAGCCCGATCAGTCCGGAGAAGGCCTGCTGGAGTCCTTTTCGAGTGACGAGCCGGATCCCGAACACCAGAACGCCAGCGGCGACTCCCGCCCAGATCGCCGGATTCAAGCCACCGATCGCGTTGGCGACGATGAATGCCAACGACGGCAGCGCGGCATCAACAAAGCCACGCCACCCGCCGAGGGACTCCAGCACCATGTCCCGGATGGTTGGGTCCTCTGTCGGCCCGTTCGCTGCGGGCACGGTGTCCTCGGATGTCATCCGCGCTGAAGTTCGTACCACGGGTTATAAATGGTCCGCTCACCGTCACGCAGCGCGACCCGACCCTGGACTTTAACTGACCGCCCGGGCTCGATTCCCGGGATCCGCCGCCGCCCCAACCACACCAGTTGCAGGGCGCCGCTTCCGTCGTACAGTTCGGCGGTCAACGCGGGCGCGTTCTCACTCGGGGTGTAGATCACCGATCGCAGCCGGCCTGCGGCAAGCACCCGCTCCCCGGGTTCGGCTCGTGAGCAGGAACACGCGCCCTGCCGTGCGCTGTTGAGCGCCAGAACTTCCGCGTCAAGTTCGTCGTCATCGCTGGTGATCCGCCGCAACAACTTTGCGATGAACGAACGCGGTTTCGCGTTGTGCCGCGAATTGGTCGATACCGAACTCGTCATGTGTCACCAGCTTGCTGACCGGTCGCCTGTCCCGACTTCTGCGCGGCAGCCCTGGCCTGCGCCTGGGCAACCGCCTTGGCCCGCGCGTCAGCGGACGCCTGTTCGACCTGGGCCGCCAGCGCGGCAGGCAATCGCAATGTGATGGGCTCGCGCACCGGTTTCGGGTCGGTACCGCGGTCGACGACGATGCCTCGGAACACGTCGAGGAACGGCGCGCAGGCCTCCTCGTCGTGGGCTGCGCCGCCGGCGATCAACGCGCGCAGGAACCACCGCGGGCCGTCGACTCCGATAAACCGAGCGGCTTGCTTACCATTCGGCGTCTTCAGCGTCGCGATCAGCGTCGGACCGAACTCGTCCTCGCGTTCACTCACCTCACCGCCGCTGCGTTCGATCTCGGCGACAATGTCACCGCGGATCATCTCCCATGCGCCGCCCGAGCGGGGCGCAGCAAACACGCCGAGCTGCATGATCGTGCCGGCGCGCAACAACGACACTCCGTTCAGCTCGCCGGACTTCGCCATTTCCAGGCGGACTTCGAACCCTGGGGTGACCTTAATTTTGAGCGCGCCAAAGTCCATGTAGGACCCGAGTTCGCCAGGCGCGTCGACGATGTCGTACGGCCCAGCGGTCACCTCGTCCGTGACGGACTCATGCGCGGTGACCTCGGGCGGAACGCCACGCTCACGCAACGCGCGGTCGATCTTGTTTCGACGTCCGAACATTTTCGCCAAGGTGCTCCTGTCGTGGTGGTCAGCGGCCGGTCGAGCCGTGACCGGCCTCTGCGCGGTCCGTGTCGTCGAGTACATCGACAACCTCGAAGCGAACTCGTTCTACCCGCTGCACCAGCAGTTGGGCGGCTCGCTCCCCCTGCTTCAAGGTTACGGCGTGCACGGGGTCGGTGTTGATGAGGTTGAGCATGATTTCGCCGCGGTAGCCGGCGTCGATGACACCCGGCGCGTTCACGATACTCAGCCCATGGCGGTGCGCGAGTCCGGAGCGCGGATGCACGAGCCCTACGAACCCGTCCGGAAGCGCCAGCGCGAGTCCCGTGCCGACCAGTGCGCGTTGGCCCGGTGCCAGGGTGACGTCTGTGCGCACGCGCAGGTCGGCTCCCGCATCTGAGGAATGCGCGTAACTCGGCGGTGTGGCGCGCTCATCAAGTAATCGGATTGGCACTCGCAGTTCGGACACCCGACGGAGGCTACCCTTGACCAATGTCCGCCGCATCATCGCCCACCAATCCGCCGACGTACTCCGAGCGCCTCTACATGCCGATCGGCTGGTGGGCGGGCGCCCTGGTGATGACGGTGGTGCTGGAGTTGCAGGTGTGGATGTACCTGCCGATCCACCCGGCGATCACGCTCTCGGTACCGGTCTTGCTGGTCTCTGCGCTGCTGGCATCGGCGGGACTTACCAAGATCGAAGTCACCAAGGATGTCGTGCGCATCGGCAAGTTCTCGCTACCATGCCGCCAGATCGCCAGCGTCGAAGAACTCGATCAACGCAATACGCGTCGAGCAGCGGGGGTCGGCGGCGACCCCGCTGCGGTCACTCTTCTGCGACCGTGGGTCCAATCGGCGTCCAAGGTGGTGTGCGTCGGCGACGAACCGCCATACGCGCTGGTGAGCACCCGACACCCGGAAAAGTTTTCAGCCGCCGTCGTCGCGTGTGCGACAGCGGCGGCTGAGTAGGTGGCCAGCTTCGGCTGTTATGCCGCGCAATCGCGGCAGATCAGTTGGTTCTTCTTCTCGACGGCGAGGCGCGAGCGGTGCTGTACGAGGAAGCAGCTGCTGCAGGTGAACTCGTCGGACTGCTTCGGCACGACGGTCACCGTCAACTCTTCAGCAGACAGGTCCGCGCCGGGTAGTTCGACCGGCTCGAGATCGGAGTCATCGACGTCGATCGCCGATGACTGATTCTCAGCGCGGCGGGCTTTGAGCTCCTCGAGCGAATCTTCTCCGAGATCATCGGATTCGTTGCGTCGAGGGGCGTCGTAGTCAGTTGCCATTTCTGGGAGACATCTCCTGGTGGTTGTGGGGGCGCGGTGTTGGCTACGCGAGGTCACAGTATGTCGCGAAGTCGGAGCGGGTCGGTCAGGCACCGGTCGGCTTCAGAAACAGGCTCTGACCGCGCGAGGGTACACCACCGACTCCCGGTCCGCCAGCGCATGGTGCGATAACGCGTGTCGGTCGCTACTTGTTCCCGCTGAGCGGGCAGAATAGGACGGCATCAGAACGCGCGCCCAATCAGTCAGGAGTACTAGTGAGCGAGTCCAAGGCACCCCGTCGCCCGGGCGGTCGCAGGCCTATTCCACCGCTCATTTTCTTGATTGTGCTGGCCGTTCTAGCCGTAGGCGTCTGGTGGCAGGTTATTCGCAAGAACGATGAACAGGTCGCGAAACAGTCAGCGCCGTGCACGATGACGGCTTCTGAGGAAGAGTTGGCTGAGCTGAAGGATCTGGGCAAGATTCAGGTCGTCGTACTCAACGGTACCGACCAGACCGGGTTGGCGGCGTCGATCGAGTCCGAACTGACGGGGCGCGGTTTCACTGTCACCGAGGTCGGAAATGCCGACGACGGCACTTACAGCACAGCTGGGACTATCCGGTATGGAACCGGCAGCAAATTCCAGGCAGATCTAGTCGCTGCGAACTTTCCCGACTTCGATGTTGACCGCTCCAACCACATCACCGACGGCACGATCCATGTGATCGCAGGTACTGCGTACAACGGCATCGCCGATGCGAATCAATCGACCCAGACGATCGACAAGTTGGTCGCCGCTGAAGGCAAAGTCCAGGCCGGTTGTCCCGCATCCGATGGCGCCGAGGCTGACACCGCCGAGGAGGGCGCGGACGGTTCCGGGGAATCCTCTCAGGCCTCCGACGGCACACAGCCGGCCGATGACGGCAGTTAACTCGGCTACAGCCCTCACCGCTAGCGCGGTACCTGCCATTCGGGCTTGATGCGGCTGCGAATCGCGCCATTCAGCGCGTCCGTTACCGACGGCGCACACGCAACGACAAGGCCCTCGTCATTCTCCGGTAAGCGCACGTCGACGCCTGCCTCGCGGCAAATGACGGCACCAGCGGCCCAGTCCCAAATATGCGTGCCCCACTCGTAATACGCATCGACGCGCCCGGCCGCCACGTTGCACAGATCCAACGCGGCAGAACCCATCCGACGAATATCACGTACCTCAGCTAACAGCGCGCCGACCACGGCGCCTTGAGCCGCGCGGCGGGACGGAACGTAACCGAAACCTGTCGCCAACAGCGTCAGGCTCAGTTCCGTCGGGGCCGAACAGCCGATCGGCCAATCGTCGAGGAAGGCGCCACCTCCGCGAACGGCATGAAACTGTTCACCGGTCGCCGGTTTAGTAACGACACCGACGACGAGGTCGCCGTCCACCTCTACTGCGATGGAGATCGAGTAGTTCTCTAGTCCGTAGAGGTAGTTCACGGTTCCGTCGATCGGATCGATAATCCACCGGACTCCCGTACGACCCTCGGACTCCGCGTGCTCCTCACCGTGAACGCCATCGCCAGGACGCAGTTCGCGCAGTCGTTCTCGCAGCAACGCCTCGCAGGCGCGGTCCATCGCGGTGACCACGTCAGTCGGATCGGACTTGGTGTCAATATCGACCACGGCCGCGGTCCGACCGGCCGCAACGAGGTCGGCGGCCTGGCGGCCGAGCATGCGCGCGAGCGAGCAGAGGTGGTCGAGGTCGACGGTCGCGACGGTGCGATCGGGGCTGGTCATGGCTCTATCCTAAGTGTGCTCAACTCACCCCTCGGATCGGCTCAACGGGAGGCATCATGACGTCAGGTCCCCACCTCGGGCTAGGTATCGACATCGGTGGCACGGGGATCAAGGGAGCGCTGGTGAATCTCCACGACGGCACGCTCAACACCGAACGGATCCGGATCCCGACACCAACGAGATCGACTCCGCATAACGTTGCGGATGTCGTCGCGCAGATCGTGGAGCAAAGTGGCTATCACGGCGAGGTGGGCATCACGGTCCCGTCGGTAATTCAACGCGGCGTCGCGCGCACCGCTGCCAATATCGATCAGTCCTGGATCGGCAGCGACGTCACGTCGCTGATGTCCGAGCGGCTTTCGATGCCCGCCGAAGTGCTCAACGATGCGGACGCCGCTGGTCTAGCCGAGGTTCGCTACGGCGCCGGGCGCGGCGTGCCCGGAACCGTCCTCATGCTGACATTCGGCACCGGGATCGGCTCCGCGCTGATCGTCAATGGGGTGCTCGTCCCCAACACTGAACTCGGCCACATCGAGGTCGATGGGAAGGACGGCGAATACCGTGCGGCAGGTTCGGCCAAGGACCGTAAGGACCTCAGTTACCCGCAGTGGGCCCAGCGGGTCAGCCGCTACCTCCAGGTGCTCGAGCGCGGGCTCTGGCCCGATCTGATTATCGTTGGCGGCGGGATCAGTAAGAAAGCGGAAAAATGGGTGCCGTTGCTGGAATGCCGCACACCGATCGCGGTCGCGCACATGCTCAATAACGCGGGCATCGTCGGTGCCGCGTACGCGGCGCGCGAGAACCTGTCAACGTAGCCGCATCGATGCCGCGATCGCCCACGTGACGCGGTTCTCGGCGCCGCCGACCGCTCAGATCGGTCCCCTTGGCGACCGGGTTATTTCCGAGCGCGGTTACAATGGAACAGACGCTGGCCGTCAAGACCTACGGCCGATCCAGACCAGGTAGTTCTCTATTGGTGTGCTCACACACCGTGAGCTCCTGACGCTCACGCTGCGAAAGGAACCGCGTGCATTCAACTTCAGTTGGCTCTCAGGAGAGCAGCACGAGAGAGACGAGCACTCGGGCGGTAGCTGCAGTCGCGAAGAAGACCGCCACATCCGCAACGGCTACGGTAACGAAGAAGGCAGTTGCCAAGAAGGGTCCGGCGAAGAAGACCGCAGCGAAGAAGTCGGCGGCAAAGAAGTCAACGGCCAAGGCTGCCGGCGCCGCCGCCGAAACAGACGCTTCCGAGCAGGACGACCCGCAGTCGGACAAGGTCGAGGTAAAGACCATTGAGTCGGCAGACGCGCAGGACGACGATGACGAGGAAGAAGAGGAGTCCGAGGCTCTCAAGCAGGCTCGTAAGGACGCCGAGTTAACCGCCTCCGCCGATTCGGTTCGCGCCTATCTCAAGCAGATCGGCAAGGTCGCCTTGCTGAACGCCGAGGAGGAAGTCGACCTCGCCAAGCGGATCGAGGCCGGACTGTACGCCGTAGAGCGTAAACGGCAGATCGAAGAGCAGAAGGAAAAGATCGCCACGCAGATGCGCCGTGATCTGAATTGGATCGTGCGCGACGGCGAGCGCGCCAAGAATCACCTGCTCGAGGCCAACCTCCGGCTCGTGGTGTCGTTGGCCAAGCGCTACACCGGCCGCGGAATGGCCTTTCTCGACCTCATCCAGGAAGGCAACCTCGGCCTGATCCGCGCGGTCGAGAAGTTCGACTACACCAAGGGCTACAAGTTCTCGACCTACGCGACATGGTGGATTCGCCAGGCGATCACCCGCGCGATGGCCGATCAGGCCCGCACCATCCGCATACCGGTCCACATGGTTGAGGTAATCAACAAGTTGGGCCGCATCCAGCGCGAGTTGCTACAGGACCTGGGCCGCGAGCCGACTCCTGAAGAACTCGCCAAGGAAATGGACATCACGCCGGAGAAGGTGCTGGAGATCCAGCAGTACGCGCGTGAGCCCATCTCACTCGACCAGACCATCGGCGACGAGGGCGACAGCCAACTCGGTGACTTCATCGAGGACTCCGAAGCCGTCGTCGCGGTCGACGCGGTGTCATTCACCCTCCTACAAGATCAACTGCAATCGGTGCTGCAGACGCTCTCCGAGCGCGAGGCAGGCGTCGTCCGGCTACGGTTCGGACTCACCGACGGCCAGCCACGTACCCTCGATGAAATCGGTCAGGTGTACGGCGTGACCCGCGAGCGGATCCGGCAGATCGAATCGAAAACGATGAGCAAGTTGCGACACCCGTCGCGTTCACAGGTCCTGCGCGACTACCTGGACTAGCGAGTCTGTGTTCTACCGCTAACGCCGTGTTCTACCGCTGAAGATCCCGCCCCTTATGGGGCGGGATCTTCAGCTATGTCGATGCCGAGGTGCGCCGCTATCGCGGGCAGCATGACCCGCAGGTGGAACTCGGTGAGCGTCGCGCCGCGCAATGCAGTAATATCGGTGATGGCGGGCGTTCCGCTCCCCCGAAGGTCCAGATCCACCGCACGAAGCCGACGGGTGTCGATCTCGCCGAGACTGCTGCGCACTACGGCACCACGGTGTATATCGACCTCCGGCATATCCATCGTGCCGACAGTGCAGTCCACGATCAGCAAGTCGCGCACGCGAGCACCGTCCAGCCGCAGATAGTCAATCCTCGCCCCACGTACTTCGACCCCGGCCAGATCAGCATCGCTGAGGTCCAACACACCGATCCTTCCGCCGACGATCGCCGAGCGGCGCAACGTGGCACCCGAGGCGTTAAGCGCCGTGATCTGCGCTTCCTGGACGAGCACATCGACTAGTCTCGCCCCAGAAAACTCAAGGACGTCCAGCCGCAGATCGCTCAGCGCACTGTGTTCGATGTCCGATCCGGCCGCGTCCAACTCACCGATGAGCCCGTTGATTCTCGCCCGCGAGATCACTGCGTCCGGACCCAGCGTGGCCTCATCGAGCGCTTCGATCGGTACCTGTGGCCGGCGGATAACCGGCGGGGCCGGCCGCTGACCATCGGCACCGCGGCGACGGCTCATCGCCACGGCGCGCGGTGCGCACGCGCGCGACTACTCGTCGGGTGGTTCGCCCACAGCGGACAGAACCAGAGGAATGCAAACGTCGTCATAGTCGTTGTTCTCCATAGGCGAAACAAACATCGCCCGAGGATCCCACCTTCACGGGGGTGAACCGAATAGAGTGAGCGCCAACGCGCTGGAGTCACGTGGCTCTCGGCGCGCCGACGTAAGGAGCGAGCGATGAACGCAACATACACCGACGTGACCGATACCCAGACCGAGCTGAAGGCGACGGACCGTTGCGACCGTTGCGGCGCTCGCGCGACCAACCGCGCTGTGCTCGCTAATGGTCTTGAGTTGCTGTTCTGCGGGCACCACGCTCGCGAGTACGGCAGCGCACTGAAGGCCAAGGACATCGCGCTCACCTGATTAACTCACGTACCGAAACGGCGCAGCGGCGATCCTCTACGGGATCGCCGCTGCGCCTTTCAGATGGTGTCGATGCAGCCGGCCTCAATAGCCCCGTCAGCAGCGGGAGTGCGCCCGGACTCGTCGTGCCCGATCTCAGCTCCGGTTCTGGCGGAGGTAGTCGATTCGTGCCTGCAACTGCTCAGCGGTCGCAAGTGGCGTCGGTGGGCCGCCACACACGCGGCGCAACTCAGCATGAATGAGCGCGTGCTTACGCCCAGTACGCGCATACCGCAGAGACACCAGGCTGGTGAGTTCCTTACGCAGCGTGGCGAGCACATCGTGATGCGACTGCGGCGCTGCGGGCACCGGCTCGGGTTGCGGTTCGCTGCGGCGAGTTACCTGCCGCTGCTGGCGATCACGTAGCAGCATCGTGACCTGATCCGGTTCGAGCAGCCCGGGAATACCGAGGAACTCCTGTTCATCGTCGAGCTCAGCCTGACTGCCCCATGCGTTGCCGTCGAAGATGACGTCCTCGAAGTCTGCCGAGGCGCCCAATCGCTCGTACGACGACTCGCGATCGTCTTGGTCCGTGTCCGTAGCGGCGGCCGGCTCGGCCGCCGGGAGGTCGTCCCATTCTTCTGCATGCTTGGGCGCGCCCAGGACATGGTCGCGCGTCGCCTCCATATCGTGCGCGAGGGCCCGCAACCGCGGGACGGACGGCAGGAAGACCGTCGCGGACTCGCCGCTCGCTCGCGCTCGGATCACACGGCCAACAGCCTGCGCGAAGAACATCGCCGTGCTCGTGTTCGTTGCGTACACCAGCACGCCCAGTCGCGGCACATCGACGCCTTCGCTGACCATCCTGACCGCCACGATCCATTCGTCGCGGGACTGGGTGAATTGGGCAATCTGGGCCGAGGACCCACTCTCGTCCGAGAGCACGAGAGCGGGTCGTACGCCGGTCATATGTTCCAGTAGGTCGGCGTACGCGCGGGCATCCTGCTGGTCGCTGGCTATCACGAGACCACCAGCGTCCGGGGCGCTGGATTCACGCAACTGCCGTAACCGGCCGTGGGCTGCCTTAAGCACCGCCGGGATCCAGTCCCCTTCGGGATCGAGCGCGGTACGCCAGGCGCGCTGGGTGTGCTCCTTCAGCGCCACCTCGCCTAGACGCATCGTGATCTCGTCACCAGCCCGGGTTCGCCAGCGCGCTTCGCCGCTATACGACATGAACAGCACCGGGCGCACCACCCGGTCGGTGAGCGCGTCGCCGTAGCCGTACGAGAAGTCCGCCACGGATTTCTTCATACCGCCAGCGGTCGTCTCGTACGTCACGAAGGGAATTGGCGTGTCGTCGGACCGGAACGGTGTACCGGTCAGCATCAGCCGCCGCGTGGCGTGGCTGAATGCGGCTCGGATGGCCGAACCCCAGGACTGTGCATCGCCGGCGTGATGCACCTCGTCGAGAATGACCAGGGTGTCGCGACTCTTGGTGCGGGTCGCGAACGTATCGATCGCTGCAGCGACTCCGGCGTAGGTCGCGGCGACGCCCGCGTAGTCGCTAGAGGTCCGTCCGGCACTGCCACTGAACTTCGGGTCAATCCGGATGCCGATCCGCTCGGCCGCCTGCGCCCACTGCACCTTCAGATGTTCGGTGGGGGCAATCACGATGACCTGACTGATCGTCCCGACATCCAACAGTTCACGGGCGACCCGCAAAGCGAAGGTGGTCTTGCCTGCCCCTGGCGTGGCCACCAGCAAGAAGTCCTCGGAGCGGGTCATGAGGTATCGGTTCAGCGCTTTGCGCTGCCATCCGCGCAGCGGGGTGTCCGAGGTCGGCGGTCGATATCCGCCGCTCGCGCCCTGCTGTCCCTCGACCACCCGCATCGCGCCCCCTGTCGTTCTACTCGCCTCAGTCTTGGCCGGTTGCCAACCTAGCGCCTCGCGGCGCACGTGAACGCGACCTCCACGACAGGTGTCGGGAGGCCGCGCGTGAGAACAGTCTCAGTGGCTATTTCTTGCCTTTCGGAAGGCTGTTGTAGATCTCTTTGCAGTCTTTACACACCGGAGAACCTGGTTTCGGCGTTTTCGTTACCGGGAACGTCTCGCCACACAAAGCAACCACCATGTTGCCCATAACCGCGCTCTCGGTGATCTGGTTCTTGCGGACGTAATGAAATACCTCATCGTCCTTTGAGGTGTCGGCGTCCTTGAGTTCGGGGCGCTCCAGAAGGTCAGTGCTGCTCATGCTTGCCTCGCTCGTCCTCGGGGCGCATCCGCGCGCCATGCTCATCGATGATGACCGACTCGGCTACGATCGTCGGTCCCCCATTATCGCCGCTGGATGATTCCAGCGCCCGCTCCCGCTGCCCGACAGGCGTCACACCTCGGTAGTACTTCGACGATTTCGGCGGGCCGTCGTTTGCCATGACCACGGCGATCCACGGCAACACCGCGCTGAGTAAGCCGATTCCGATAGCCGCGATCATGCTGTAACGAGCCACCACGGCGGCGACTATCAAGAGCACCACGCGCGCCGCCATCGTCAAGAGATAGCGCCGTTGCCGTGAGCGAAACTCCACCTCACGGCTGATCGGCGCCCCCGTAACGAGGTGCGGTCGAGTACGTTTCCGCACGCTGTCTCCTGACATGGGCTGGAGGTCCTAGTCTAAAACACATGCAGCGTCTGGCGATCCTTGAACCCCTCGACCCCATCGCCGCCGAAGCTCGCCGCGACATTGGGTCGGCACTCGGGATCGCACTACATTCCGCGACCGCCGACCCCGCGGCGATGCGCCCGCTGTGGAGCGCTTTCTCCCGTGGTGAACCGGTGCCCGCCGCGCAGTTGCGACAGGTCCTCGGCGAGGAGGTGGTGGCACACGCCGTGCGTACAGAGCTCTTGATCGCTGTCGACGTCGGCGAGAATGAGCCGTGGTTGCGCGGATCGGTATGCATCGTCGCCGCGGAGGTCGGCGGCGAATTGCGCTGGGTCGCCAGCGACTTCGGCTGGTACGACGACGACCCCGACGCCGTAAGCGGTCCCAGCGAGGCCTCGGCGACGCTGCTGGCGGCGATTCCGGAGGGTAACTATCGCCGCGTACTGGAAGTAGGTAGCGGGGCTGGCGCTGTGATCACCCACCTCGCCTCACTCCACGATGCAGACTGTGTCGCCTCGGATATCAATCCTCGCGCGCTCGCGTTCACCGAACTGACTGCCGCGCTCAATGCTCAATCTCGGGTGCAGACGATCGCTAGTGACTTCGCCGGCGAGATCCACGAGAGGTTTGACCTCGTCGTGTGTAATCCGCCCTTCATTCTGGGGCGACCCCGCGCGCACACAGTCTTCCGCGATAGTGCCGACGGAACTGGTCACGCCAGCCTAGGCATCGATTTCGCCCCGCTGCTGCGTCCCGGTGGCCTCGCGGTGTATCTGACGAACTGGGAGTACTCGACGGGTGACAATGATCCGCTCGAATGCCTCGCGACAAGGCTCCAGGGTGTCGAGAACTGCTCGGTGTTGGTGATTGAACGCGCCGTCGTACCGGTACGGCACTACGTGGAACTGTGGTCCGAGGATCCGGTGGAGCAACGTGACTGGATCAATGGGTTCAGCGAGCGCGGTATCGCACACATCGGCACCGGAATGGTCGTCGTACACCGCCAGGACGGCGCCGAGCCAGCTGTATCGATGGCGCGCCATAACACCGGCCGACGCGAGGATCTCCGCGTGATCATCCGGGACTGGGTCGGTACGCACCTCTAACACTCACACTTAACAAAGGTGATCCACACCCTGGATTACTCAATGGTGGAACAAAAATCGCCCTGGCGCGTTGCACTAGTACAACCGTTTTGCGACGCGATCCCTGTCGCGAGCGGTCGGCGCGATCGGAAGGTGCTGAATGTCTGTTACCACGACGAACCCCAATAAAGACAACACCGAGACGGACCTCGACCAGTCTCACGAAACGCTGGCGTCAACCGACCTGGTGCGCGTGTACCTGACCTCTATCGGCAAGGTGAAGTTGCTCACTGCCGAACAGGAGGTCGACCTGGCCCGACGGATCGAAGCTGGGTTGTATGCCGAGCAACTGCTCGCCGATCGCCGTCGCCGCTTCGGTGAAAAGAAGCGACGAGCGTTACACGAGGTCGCCCGCGACGGGCAGGCCGCCAAGGCCCACCTGCTCGAGGCCAACCTGCGGCTGGTTGTTTCGGTCGCCAAGCGCTACACCGGCCACGGACTGTCGTTCCTGGATCTCATTCAGGAAGGAAACCTCGGCCTGGTCCGCGCTGTTGAGAAGTTTGACTATGCCAAGGGGTTCAAGTTCTCCACGTACGCCACGTGGTGGATTCGCCAGGCAATCTCTCGTGCGATGGCCGATTCGGGACGCTCGATCCGTCTGCCTGTGCACTTGGCCGAGCAGGTCAACCGGGTCATCCGTACCCGCCGCCGTATGCATCAGGAACTTGGCCAGGATCCCACTATCGAGGCAATTGCCGAAGAGTTGGACCTCACGCCCGAGAAGGTCACCCAACTCCTGGAGCACAGCCGGGACGTGATGAGCCTGGATCAGACCGTGGGCACCGACGAGGATGCGGCACTCGGAGATTTCATCGAGGACACCGACTCCCCCGACGCCGAGGACGTGGTCAGTTTCGACATGATGCGTCAGGACGTGCGCAAGGTCGTTGCCGGGCTCGATGATCGCGAGAAGGCATTAGTCTCGCGGCGTTTCGGACTCGACGGGCAGAAGCCGTACACCTTGGAGCAGATCGGTAAGGAATTCGGTATGTCCCGTGAGCGTGTGCGCCAGATCGAACGCCAGACGATGGCGAAGTTGCGCACGCCAGAACGCTCCGGTGGGTTGCGCGAATACCTCTCCTAATCACACCTCTGAACTGAAGCGGACCGCCAAGTTATTTTCTCGGCGGTCCGTTTCTTTGCCGCGCAGCTACCCCACCGGATCGTCGGCGACAGACGGCGTGGTCCGAGTTCCATTCACCGCGCAGCTACCCGATCAGATCGCCGGCGCCAGACGGCGTGGTCCAAGGTTCACCGGAGGCCCTACATTCACGCTGGCCCGGGTCACAATCACGCCGCGTGGTGTAGCGATCACCGGCTCCAAGGTGAGGCTGCGCACCTCCGGGTTGTGCTCGGAGAGGGTCGCGATCCGGGCTATCAAGTCGTGTAGCGCAGGCAGATTCACCGGCTCACCTCCTCGGTATCCACACAACAGTGGGAACGCTCGGGGCGCACAGATCAGTTCGTCGATATCGATATCGGCCAGCGGCAGCGCGCGGTACGCGACGTCCTCGAATACCTCCAAGGCCAGGCCGCTGAGTCCGAAACTCAATAGGGCGCCGAACGAGGGGTCATCGGCAAGACCGATCGATACCGCCACACCGTCCGACGGCGAGGTGTCATCCACCTGACCGTAGGTCACGCCGTACGCCGCCAATAGCTCCTGAGTTTCCTCATCGGTCAGTTGGCGACCCCGTGGCTCAACCTCCAGCACGCGGTAGATCGTGGTGGCGGCGGCATTCGCATCGATACCCTCCGGATCGGGGAAGTCTCCAGTCGGCTTCTGCCGCCAGGCGTGGTAGGCGGTTGCTCTGGCGAGCGCCAGCACCCCGCGTTCGGGAGTTTCGTACGCCGGCACCGATCCGCGCTCGACGACTCCGTCCGGGCCTATCCACTGCAGCCCCTTGGGGATACCGCTCATTCCTTGGAAGGTCGTCACGACCGGTTTGGAACCGTCGCGGCTCACACGCGCCAGTGCCTCGGCGTACGGGCGCGCGTCGGTCACCACCGGGGGTACGAACACAGCGACCAGGGAGTCCACCCGATCGTCGGCGCTCGCCCGCCGCAGCTCGGCCTCGAACGCATCGACACCGCCCTCTGGTCCAATATCCACCGGATAACCGTCGGCGATATCGAGGCCGTTCGCGAGGCACGCGTCCTGGACCAGCACGCCCAGTGCCGACGAGTTACCCACCACGGCCACGCGGTTGCCCTGCGGTAGGGGCTGGTGGGCGAACAGCATGGCCAGGTCAAAACTCTGCATCAGGGTTTCGACGCGTAACACGCCTGAGGATTCGAACAATGCCTGGACGAGGTGGTCCGCGATCGGGTGAGTGTGCTGCAGGCCGGCCTTCACGCCGGAATGGCGTCCCGACTTCACCGCGACGATCGGCTTGATCCGTCCGATTTCGCGTGTGAGGCGGGCAAACTTGCGCGGGTTACCGAACGTCTCGAGGTTGAGCAAGATGACTTCGGTGTCGTCGTCGGTAGCCCAGTACTGCAGCAGGTCGTTGCCCGAGACGTCTGCGCGGTTACCAGCCGACACGAACGTGGACATGCCCAGGCCTCGACGGGCGGCGTCCGCGAGAATCGCGACGCCCAGCGCACCGGACTGGCAGAAGAATCCGACGCGGCCGCGCGGCGGCACGAAGGGAGAGATGGTCGCGTTCAGATGGACGTCCGGGCGAGTGTTGACCACGCCCAGGCAGTTCGGACCGACGACTCGCATGCCATACGCCCGCGCGGTTTCGACCAGTTTTTGCTGTTCGGTTCGGCCATGCTCGTCACGTTCGCTGAACCCACCCGAGATCACGACCAGGCCGCGCACCTTCTTCCGACCACATTCCTCGACGACCCCTTCGACCTGGCTTGCGGGGACCGCGAGCAGCGCCAGGTCGATGTCGTTAGGGATATCGAGTACCGAACGATAGGCCGGAACGCCGACGACATGCGCTGCCGACGGGTTCACCGGGTAGATCGGACCATCCAGGCCGAAATCAAGCACGTTGCGCATCACGCTGTACCCGAGTTTCGACTTGTCATTCGAGGCGCCGATCACGGCGACCGACTTCGCGGTCAGCAGGCGCTCCAGCGAGCGGGCCTCCGCGCGCTGTTCGCGTGAATACATCACCGCCTGGGTAGTTTCGGTCGGCTCGATCGGGAACTCGAGTTGGACCACACCTTCCTCGTAGGAGCGGCTTGGCGAGTACCCGGCATCGATGAACGTGCGCACCATCCGCCCGTTCTCGGCGAGCACTTCGGCCGCGAACCGCTTGATGCCGTTCTCTCGGGCTGCGGCTGCGAGATGTTCCAGCAGCATCGGACCCAGGCCGCGGCCCTGATGTGCGTCCTCAACCAGGAAAGCGACCTCGGCGGTGTCACTATCGGGATAACGGTCGTAGCGTCCTACCGCGATCAGGTCGTCACCGACTATCACGATCAACGCGACTCGGTCGTGATAGTCGACCTTGGTAAACCGGGCGAGGTCGCGGTCCGGAATCCGCGGATACGGCCCGAAGAAGCGCAGGTAGCGGGTTCGGTCGGATGTGCGCGCGTGCATCCGAACCAGGTCATCGGCATCCGCGGGAGTAATTGGCCGCACATGCACTGTTCCGCCGTCGGAGGCGATCACATCTGCTTCCCAGTGCCTCGGGTAGTCGAACTCCCCTGCGAGATTCGGGTCATGCAATCCGTGCGGCGCCGTCATGTCTTCTGGTTCGATGCTGCTCATCACTGCCTCACCGTGCGTCGTGGTCGGCCTAGTTCCGCCTAGTCTCTCGGATCCGCGGGATCCAAGCCAACTAGCGGATAAATTGCGTGGCGAGTGGCCATGATGGCCCGGTCCAACGGCGCGTCTGACATGCCACCTTGCCATTGATCGAAATCGATCGGTGCTCCTTCGCCCATCAATAAGGGGGCCGTGGCGAACCCGCTACGCGGATCGATGAATCCAGGCAAAGTCGTTTCGGCGAGAATGTCACGCCAGCGTTGCGGGACTGGCGTGCTCGCAGGGATCGGTCTTCCCGTGGCCTCGGCGATCAGGTGGGTCCAGGACCGCGGTACAGCGCGCACCAGCCCGTATCCGCCACCACCGGTGGCTACCCACTTGCCGCCGCACAACTCATGGGCGAGTTCATGCAGCCGGGCGTAGATAGATGCCTGCCCATCGACGGTGAGCGATAGATCCGCCAACGGATCCTCATGGTGGGTATCGCAGCCGCACTGGGTCACCAGGATTTCCGGGCGAAACTGCCGCAACACATTCGGCACCACAGCCTCGAACGCCGTACGCCATTCACGATCGCTCGACCCGGGCGGCAGCGCTAGATTCACCGCCGACCCAGCGGCGTCGTCGCGACCGACCTCGCTCGCGAAGCCGGTATGCGGCCACAGCGATAACGGCGACTCGTGAATACTGACGGTCATCACGCGCGGATCATCGTAGAACGACGCCTGCACGCCGTCCCCGTGATGCACATCCACATCGACGTACGCGACGCGCTGCGCCCCGTGGTCCAGCAGCCACGAAATCGCCACCGAAACATCGTTGAAGACGCAGAAGCCAGACGCATGCGAGGGCATGGCATGGTGCATGCCTCCGCCGATATTCACTGCGTGTTGTTTAGCTCCCGTCCACACCAGTTCGGCAGCTAGCCGCGTTCCGCCGGCGATCATTGCTGCGGCCTCATACATCCCCCAAAAGATCGGGTTGTCATCCGTGCCGAGCCCGTGCCCGATCCCCCACGGTTGGATCGGCGCCTCCCGCACCGCAGCGAGATACCGGTCCGTGTGCACCCGACGCAACTGATCCTCGGTCGCCGCCGTCGGTGCGTGCAGCGATAAGTTCGGCACGCCGAGCACGCCAAGCGTTTCGGCAAGTTTCATGGTCAGGTCGACCCGCACGGGGTGCATCGGATGATCGCCACCGTGGTCGTACTTCAGATACTCATCGGTCCAGATGACCGCCACCGAATCGCTCATGTCCCGAACGCTACTACTCACTGGCCTCGGCGCTGATGCTGCGGTTTGGATCCGAGATCCAATCGCTCCAAGAACCCGGGTACAGCACCGCGGTCAACCCTGCCGTCTGCAACCCGGCCACGACGTGCGCCGCCGTTACTCCCGAACCGCAGTACGCCACAATCGGCACCTCGTCGAGCTCGGATAATCCAGTCACCTCGGTGAGTCGGGCACGAATCTCCGTCGGCGGTAGATAGCGGTCGTCGCGATCGACCAGGGCTGAGTTCGGCAGGTTCCGCGCACCCGGGATGTGCCCGGCTACCGGATCGATCGGCTCGACCTCGCCACGGAATCTCTCCGGAGCCCGCGCATCCAGCAGCACACCGCCAGCGGCGAGATGACGCGCCACGTCATCGGCATCGATGGTCGGTAGTGACCCTGGCCTCACCGTGAGATCGCCCGCGGGCACGCGCACGGCAGGGCCAGTTTCTGAGTGGTGGTCCTGGGCGATCCACGAGGCCAGTCCTCCGTCGAGAATGCGCACATCCGCGATGCCCGCCCAACGTAGCAACCACCAGGCGCGCGCTGCGCTGTATCCGAGGCCCCCGTCATAAACGACGACCTGTTGGCCGTCACACACACCGCGCGCCCGCAGATCCTCTTGAAGCAGATCGGGATCCGGCAATGGGTGACGACCCCCGGGGCCGACCGCCGGACCCGCGAGCATCGTGTCAAGGTCACAGAACTGTGCTCGGGGCACATGTCCGCTGCGGAACGCACGCAGACCGAATCCCGGATCCTGTAAGGCCCATTGCGCATCCAGGATGGCCGGTGGGCTCACCGAGCGCGTCGCCGCGTCAAGTTCATCGACTGAGATGAGCACCGCGCTAGGGGCCAAGTTCTGGCTCGTCATGTCTTCAGCGTACGACGCCTTTCGTTCTCGCAACCGGATAGAATGAGACCAACGACTTGGGGAGCATTGCGTGAACGAGTTGATCGACACCACTGAGATGTACCTACGCACCATCTTTGAGCTTGAGGAAGAAGGTGCGGTGCCAATGCGTGCACGCATCGTCGATCGCTTGCATCAAAGCGGTCCAACGGTCAGCCAGACAGTGGCGCGGATGCAACGTGACGGGCTTGTCGACGTCCTGGACGATCGCCAACTGGAGTTGACCGAGCAGGGTCGCAAACTCGCGATCTCGGTCATGCGGAAGCACCGCCTCGCAGAGCTTCTGTTGGTGCAGGTGCTCGGTCTGGATTGGGACAAGGTGCATGCCGAGGCCTGTCGTTGGGAGCACGTCATTTCCACGGACGTCGAGACGCGGATCGTTGACCTTGTCGGTGACCCCAGTTTCTCCCCCTACGGCAATCCGGTTCCCGGACTCGCCGATCTCGATGTCGGCGCGACCTCCCCTGCCACGACCGCGGTGATTCCGCTATCGCGCGCGGTTGGCGATGGTGTGCAGAAGTTGAAGATCGCGCGAATCACCGAAGGCCTGCAGGCCGAGGACGGTTTGTTGGAGAGCCTGTCGCAAGCGGGAATTCGCTCGGGGGTCGAGGTTACTGTCGAGCGTGATGACGACCAGCTCGTCATCAATGGCGCACAGTTCCCCCGGGTCGTCGCGGAGCACCTCCTGGTCGCGCCGACCACCTAGTCCGCGCCGTCCGCCTCACGTTCACTAGACGGATCCGGGTCGAACGTGGATGCCAGGATCGACCGAAGTTGCTGAGGCGGCAGTCCGGCGCGCAACGAGGCGTCGATCATCTGCGCGAGTGAATACTCGGGTTCATGACGCAGCGCTACATCGAACGCGCAACCGGCGAGCGCTCCGTCGCCACCGAGGTAGGCGCACACACCAGCCATCGTGGCGACCGGAGCGATATAGCCAGTCGGTACCAACTGGCTGACTCGGCACCACAGATCTTCATGACGCCACGCTAGTTCCTGTGCGACCAGAGTGATGACGATGTCGCGCACGGAGACGTCACGCATGGCAAGAGCACATACGGCGGCGTCGTACGGGTCGAGCGCTGCCGGGCTGTAACCATCCTCGCGAGCCGTCGCGTGGCGCTCCAGGATGTCGGTGACCATCGCGACCAGTTCGATTCGCGAGTGCGGAACGAGCTGCAAAGCTCCGGTATGTCTATGAGTTCGCGCCCGCGCATCACCGGCGGCCGGTTCGAGGCGCGCTGCCACCTCCCCGCGGTTACGCAGCAGTCGCCGTCCGCTCATCACGTGCGCCACCGCAATCGCGGGGGTTGGTCCACCTTCCGCTCGAGGCATGCCCGGTCGGTCCGGCCAGACGAATTCGACAGGCACGCCGCACGTCGAGAACTCCGCGCAGAGAATCGGTTCCAGGTCCCGCACGGTCTCATAGGCGCGCAGCGCCGAACTGTGAACAGCAGCATGTTCATCGGGGTCGGCTGATTGCTCATACTCGTCGCAGTACGCAAGTACCAGCCGATGTGGCGTCCCGCGGCGAGTCACCTCAACGAGGTGAGCCACCACCGAGCGTGCTTGAGCGACGGTGCACGGCGCGTCGATGCGTACCGTCATCACCACTGCCCCGTCGCGGTGTAGACCGATCGCCACCAACGACCGCTCAGGATAGAACCCCAGCAGGTACGGGATCGAGGCGCGCAGCTCGGTCAACCCCCTCACCGCGACCGGCTCGCTGTCGAATAATTGCGGGATCTCGTGGGGGTCATAATCGGCTAGTTCATCGGGTTCAAAGGCGGTCATGCCAGTCAGCGTGCCTCGCGTATCCTGGGGCGGAAAGCACGCCGATTCAGGCGTGGAAACACACCGCAGCTGTGGATAGCACCCAGCGGCTGTCCGAGTTTGTCAGTCGAGGTATTGCGTGTCCGGCCGTTCCGCGCACCGCCCGTTGGTGTGGTTGCCCGCCGATCGGGCCCGAGCGCTGCGTTTCGTAGCGGCATCGCCATCACCCGGTCGATACAGCACCGACTATGCGGATGTGCGCATTACGATGGACGCAGATCGGTCGCACGGCTGGATGATCGAACTCGATGGCGTGCTCGCCTCGTACGTAGCCCTCGATGATCCAACACATCTTGAGTTCGAGTACACGCGTTGGATCGCCGACATGCTCGACGAAGTTCGTCCCGAGGAACACCTGGAGTTTGTTCATCTCGGTGGCGCGGCGTGCTCACTACCGGTGTACCTGGCGACCCGGCGTCCCGGATCTCGACAATTGATTATCGACTTCGATGCTGCATTGATCGACTTGATGCGTACGCAGTTCGGAATACGGTCATCACGGCGATTCGCCCTGCGCACCGCCGATGCACTCGAGGGCCTACGAGGCCTTCCGGCGGCCTCCGCTGATGTCATCGTGCGCGATGCTTTCAGCGCCGACCAGACACCCCAGCACCTTCGAGGCGCCGAGTTCGCCCGAGAAGTTGCGCGCGTCCTGCGACCATCGGGAATATATCTGGCCAATATTGGCGATGGCCCCGGTCTAGCGCTGACGCGCGAGCTCCTCAGACATTCGCGCGAGGCGCTCGCCTTGCGACCGACGGAGACGCACAACGGGCACATGGCGATCATCAGCGATCCGAGCGTGATGCGCGGACGCCGCAAAGGCAACGTTGTCGCCGCACTCAGCCGATCACCGCTACCTCTGCACGGCTGGCAGCAGGCTGTCCGTCGGGCGAATTTGCCTGCGCGTGTGACACACGGAGAACGACTGTGGCCGTACCTCTAATTCACGGTTAATAATGGGGCGACGACACCAAGGAGACAGGACACATGGCTGGGCCCGACGACAAATTCACAGTCACCCGCACCATCAATGCCCCGCGCGAAACCGTGTGGAGTGCTTGGACCAATGCGCGTTCGTTGCACATATGGATGCATCCGCGCGGTGTATTCACACCGCCGGAATCGATCAAGTCCGACTTTCGTACCGGAGGCGCCTACGCCTACACCCTCGTCGTACCGACCCGGGGGACGTTCCCCACGGCGGGGACTTTCCTGGACATCCAGGAGCCAAGGCGACTCCAGTTCACCTGGGGCAACCCTGAAGACTCCGAGAAGAATTTTCCAGTGGTGACCGTAGAACTTGAGGCTAGCGGAGACGCCACCGAACTCACCTTCACCCTCGACGGTGTCCGTGATGATCGTGGTCAAGAACGCAGCCTTTACGAGCTGTGGAACGACGCACTCGATGAACTAGAACGATTCGTTCAACAGTCATCCTAATCGTCAACCGAATACGCGAGGCCCCGATCCCAGACATCACTGGAATCGGGGCCTCCTATCACTCTAACCTAGCTACACCCGGAAGTACTTCCACATCCTTCGCACACGTAGCAGGAACCTGCGGGCCGCATCTTCGTGCCGCAGGACATACACAGTGGCGCATCCGCACCCTTGCCCTGCAGCAGCAGATCCATGAGCTCTGCAGACGAATGCGCGTCGTCAACCGTTGCCGACTCAGTAGCCTGCTCGACGCGTGGCGCCTCGACAACGACCGAGGCCGACATCGATGAAATCTCAGACGCTTCGTCGTCCGTAGCAGTCTGCACGACCGGCGACGA
Source organism: Cumulibacter sp. (assembly GCA_047975195.1). Taxonomy (GTDB): domain Bacteria; phylum Actinomycetota; class Actinomycetes; order Mycobacteriales; family Antricoccaceae; genus Cumulibacter. The sequence continues at coordinate 61,441 of JBKEDB010000036.1, forward strand.
GTAGCTCGCTTCCACCTGAGCAGCGCGCTCGGCGGCTGAGAAAATGCCCAACTCCTCACGCTTATCAGTCGGCAAGTAGTCCAACGCGAGACGCCGGAAGACATAGTCGACAACCGATGCCGCGATACGAATGTCCGGATCGTCGGTCATACCTGCGGGCTCGAAACGCATGTTCGTGAACTTCCGGACAAACGTCTCCAGCGGAACGCCGTACTGCAGCGCAATCGAGACCGCTACCGAGAAAGCGTCCATGATCCCGGACAGGGTCGAACCCTGCTTGCCGAGGTTCAGGAACACTTCGCCGAGCTCGCTGTCTTCCGGATACGACCCGGCCGTCAGATAGCCCTCGGCGCCGGCGACGCTAAAGGATGTCGTTACGCTCGGTCGCTGCTTCGGCATGCGCTTGCGCACCGGGCGCTGCTCGACGGTGACTGCCTCGTTGTCGGCGACGGCATCATCGGACTTCTTCGTCGACAGCGGCTGACCGACCTTGCAGTTGTCACGGTAGATCGCCAACGCCTTCAAGCCGAGACGCCAACCCTGGTAGTAGATATCCTCGATCTCTTCGACCGTCGCCGACTCCGGCATGTTCACGGTCTTGGAGATGGCCCCCGATATGAAGGCCTGTGTCGCAGCCATCATCCGTACGTGACCCATCGGCGAAATCGCACGCTCACCGACCGCGCAGTCGAACACATCATAGTGCTCGGGCCTCAACCCGGGCGCGTCGATCACGTGGCCGCGTTCGGCGATGTACTCAACGATCGCTTCGGACTGTTCCTGCTGGTACCCGAGCGTCACCAGGGCCATTGGCACGGTCTGGTTCACGATCTGCATCGAACCACCACCGACCAACTTCTTGAACTTCAGCAGTGAGAAGTCCGGTTCGATGCCCGTGGTGTCACAATCCATCATGAAGCCGATGGTGCCGGTGGGCGCGATGACCGAGGCCTGCGCATTGCGCCAGCCGTTCTCCTTACCCAGCTCCAAGCAAAGTTGCCACTGGCGCTCAGCCTCACGCGTCACCGCAGTGTCGGCGGCATGCATGGGCCGCATCGCGTCGTTCGCGGCCGCATGCTTGCGCATTACGCGCGCGTGGGCATCGGCGTTGCGTGCGTACCCCTCGTACGGCCCAACGATCCCGGCCAACTCGGCCGAGCGACGGTACGCCGTACCCGTCATCAAGGACGTGATCGACGCCGCCAGCGCGCGGCCACCATCGCTGTCGTAGCCAAGGCCGTTGCTCATCAACAAGGCGCCCAGGTTGGCGTACCCGATTCCAAGCTGGCGATATGCCCGCGTGGTGACGCCGATCGGCTCAGTCGGGAAGTCCGCGAAGCAGATAGAAATATCCATCGCGGTAATGATCAACTCGACGGCCTTGACGAACCTCGCTGAATCAAAGCTGCCGTCGCCCTCACGGAACTTCATCAAGTTCAGCGAGGCCAAATTGCAGGACGAGTTATCCAAAGACATGTATTCCGAGCACGGGTTGGATGCCGTGATGCGGCCCGACTCGGGATTGGTGTGCCAGTCGTTGATCGTGGTGTCGTACTGAATGCCGGGATCCGCGCAGGCCCACGCGGCCTCGCTCATCTTGCGGAACAAAGATTTGGCATCAACGGTCTCGATGACCTCACCTGTCTGCCGGCCGCGCAGCCCGAACTCAGTGCCGGCCTCATATGCCTTCATGAACTCATCGTTCACCCGCACCGAGTTATTCGCATTCTGATACTGGACCGACACGATGTCTTTGCCGCCGAGGTCCATATCGAACCCCGCGTCGCGCAGCGCACGGATCTTGCGCTCCTCCTTCATCTTCGTATCGATGAACTCCTCGACGTCGGGATGGTCAACGTCGAGCACGACCATCTTGGCCGCGCGACGGGTTGCGCCGCCGGACTTGATCGTGCCGGCGCTCGCGTCGGCACCGCGCATGAACGACACCGGTCCGGATGCCTCCCCACCAGAGGACAACAGTTCCTTACTGGATCGGATCCGCGACAAGTTCAGACCTGCCCCGGATCCCCCCTTGAAGATGAGTCCCTCCTCGCGATACCAGTTCAAGATCGAGTCCATCGTGTCATCGACCGACAGGATGAAACAGGCCGACACCTGCTGCGGAGCCGCCGTACCGACGTTGAACCACACGGGCGAGTTGAAGGAGAACACTTGGTGCAACAACATCCAGGTGAGTTCGTCACCGAAGATTTGCGCGTCAGCCAGGCTCGCGAAGTAGCCGTTGAGTTCGCCGGCCTCGCGGTACTTATTGACTACTCGGTCAATGAGCTGGCGCAAACTGTGCTCACGGCTATCAGTGCCTACCGCGCCACGAAAATACTTCGTGGTGACGATGTTCGTCGCGTTAATGCTCCACGATTCGGGGAACTCCACACCGCGCTGTTCGAAGTTGATCGAACCGTCGCGCCAGTTGGTCATCACCACATCACGACGCTGCCAGACGACCTCATCGTAGGGGTGCACCCCCTCGGTGGTGTAGACCCGCTCGACGTGTAGACCGTCGCGCGGATAACGCGGCTCACTAGGCTCCGTGCTCCGGATGGGCTGGGCGATGTCGGTCATGATGGCCGGTGTCCTCTCTCGCGCTGTGGCTGTCAGTGCGCCGTGCTAATGACGTTGGTGGGATAGAAGCGGGTCGGATGACGCGTTGCTCACGATGGGATATCTAGGTGTGGCGACGGCTCGGGCTCGGCGGCCTCGGCGCGCAGCAATTCGATCTCGCGCTCGAAGTCGGCGACGGATTCAAAAGATCGGTAGACGCTGGCGAAGCGCAGGTACGCCACCGGATCAAGTTCGCGTAAGGGGCGGAGGATCGCGAGTCCCACCTCGTGGCTCGGGATCTCAGCGGCACCGCTCGAGCGCACGGTCTCTTCCACTTGCTGCGCAAGTAGGGCCAAGGCGTCTTCGCTCACCGGACGACCCTGGCACGCCCGGCGGACACCGCGCACGACCTTGTCACGGCTGAACGGCTCACTCACGCCACTACGTTTCGTGACTGCCAATACGGTCTCTTCGACAGTGGTGAACCGCCGACTGCATTCCTGACAGGAACGTCGACGACGAATGGACTGACCATCGTCGACCTCGCGAGAGTCAACAACTCTCGATTCGGAGCACCTGCAGTACGGGCAGCGCATGTTGTCCTCCGGCGAGTACGAGCATCTTGTGGATTCCCTGGGCATAACCCGCCGTCCGCCTGTGGACAGTCGGTGGATGACCTGTGAGCATCTCGTGCACAACCTGTGGACGAACCACAATCGTGTAACTACTAGATGTTGTGGTCAAGACTAGGACGGATCACAAGGTGCCGCAACCAGAAACGCGGGTGAATTTCAACGGATGCGTGGGTAGTGATGTCAGGATCCGGGAACGACCAACACATCGCCGGCTTGTACAACGTCATCGACAGCCAGTCCATTCGCCGCACGGATCGAGTCGACGACGTCACCGACGTCACGGCCATCAGCTACACGCTCAGCGAGCAGCTCGACAGTCTCCCCACTACGGGCGACGACCTGCGTGGATTCGGCAGGGCGCGCTTGCTCGGCCAGACCGAGCGTCAACGCCGAACACCCCGCGACCACCCCGACCAGCAGACCGACAATCGTCACTCGCCCACGCAGAGTCAGACTCGGTCGGCGCGGACGAGCACCGTCCCCGCGCACGAGCACAGCACCCACCGCGCGCCGATCCCCCACCGGATTCGCCATGCCTCGAGCGCGCCGATCAGCGCACCGAGGGGGCTCGGATACCACCGCCGGCACGATCGGATCCAGGTGCTCACCGATCAGCCGCCGCACCGCGGCCTGCTCATGGACACGCTCCTGGAACATGCCGAGGTCGGTGCGCGCATCACGCAACGCCGAGGCACCGATGGTTGAGTGCGACGGCCGCTGGGGCTGGCGGCTCGCGCCCTCCCGCCGGGGCCGACCAAACGGCGTGATCGTCAGGGGCTTTACGCGGCGCGTCGAAGTACGCGGGGTCATTGCAGTCGAAGTAGTCATGAGCCAAAGCCTCACTTATGCCACCGACAAGTTTTGACGCGAAATCTCGTCGGGACGTCCACGGGAAGACCAACCGGTGTTGGGCCGAACTGTTGTTCGATCGAACGTCTGTATCAGTAGGCCTCCATAAAGAGGCGATGTCAAGACGTTTCGGCGTGGCAACTCGAACAAATGTTTGAACTGTGATCAAGTAGTTGGCAGAATGTGAATCGAGACGCCGAGTATTCTGGCGCGACTACAACCGCTCGACGAGGAGCCCCCATGGCCAGCAAGAAGGATGCGACAGAAGCGCCCAGTGACGGCGACGCCACCGTGCACCATCTCCCCTCCCGCCCCGATGAAGCGTCGCTCACCCCGCGTCAGCACCACATCATGGAGGTTATTCGGACCGCCATCACGAACCAGGGTTACCCGCCCAGCGTTCGGGAGATCGGCGAGGCCGTTGGGCTCGCCTCGCCGTCGTCCGTAGCGCATCAGTTGCGGCAGTTGCAGGCCAAGGGCTTCCTGCGGCGTGATGCCAATCGGCCGCGCGCGGTCGATGTGCGACCTGCGGAGGAGCAGCATCCGGACGCTGAGCATGCATTACCCGCCGCGACATACGTTCCGGTCGTCGGACGCATCGCTGCCGGTGGTCCGATCCTCGCCGAGCAAGCCGTCGAGGATGTTTTTCCGCTCCCCAAGGAACTCGTGGGCGAAGGCACCTTGTTCCTTCTACGAGTCATGGGAGACTCGATGGTCGATGCCGCGATTTGCGACGGGGACTGGGTGGTCGTGCGCCAGCAGCCCGTGGCCGATCAGGGCGATATCGTCGCCGCGATGATCGACGGAGAAGCCACAGTCAAGACATATCGGCAGCGTGACGGACACATCTGGTTGATCCCGCACAACCCGGCGTACGAACCGATCGACGGTGACAACGCGACGATCCTCGGTCGAGTTGTATCGGTCCTGCGTCGTATCTGACGCTCAGCGCTCGGCGCGAGCGCGGCGCCGCGGCACGCTCATCGCCGCGGTCGCCCGTTCGCCGAGCGGACTTGCCCAGAACCAACGAACGAACCACAGCAGGATAATTCCCGCGCAGGTTCCGCCGATCACATCTGAAATCCAGTGGTAGCCCATGATCAGCACCGCGATCGCGCACACGATGGGCGCAACGATGGCGTAGATCGCGATGACACGCCGCACGGTGTCGTTCGCGATGTATTCCATGGCGATCCATGCGCCAACCCCGACCAGCACGGTCGCATTCACTTGGTGACCAGACGGGAATGCCCCACCCGGCGCCGGCGCGGCGTGCAGATAGTCGCCGCTCGGATCGGTGGGAAAGCTGCGATCTAGCCAGGCCTTAATCGGATACACCGTAAGGTACATGAGCGCCGATGCGCTGAGCACTTGCACGAACGGCGCGTACGTGCGGCGCTGTGCGAAGATCACGCCGCACATCACCAGGATCAACACGAGGTTCGGTCCGCGCCCACCTGTCTGGCTCAGTACCCACCCGAACGCGTTCAGGAACCCATGATCTTGCATACCCCACGACAGCAGCCAGTCGCTACTCGTCGCGTCGAACTGACGCAGCAATCCGTCGAAACGCACATCGAGGAGGACTAGTACCAAGATGACTGCCGCGACGAGGGCGTGCCAGGCCCGCGGGCGATACGCCGCGCGTGGGCTCGGCCACGCACCGTCCGTATTTCCATACGGTGGCGCTGGGCGGACTGTTGGCGCACTCACCAGGCCAGACTACGGTGCGCTGCGTGCGTAAGCTTCAACGGCCGAGGCGACGCCGGGATATGCCTTACCGGTAATGGCGGTGCCGTCGGCGAGGTACTCGATCGACTCGATATCGGCGCGATTGTGCAGCATTGTCACCAAGTCGCCCCGGTCGTAGGGCACCAGCACATCGATGCTGACTGCCGGTCGCGGGAGCGCACTGTCAATGGTGGCGCGCAGTTCCGCGATCCCGTCGCCAGTCCGCGCGGAGACCGCGACAGCTCCAGGTAGGTTGCTCAGCAACAGGTCTAGGTCGTTCGGGTCGGCGGCATCAGCTTTGTTGACGACGAGCAACTCAGGTACGTCACCGGCATCGATGTCGGCGAATACTTCACGCACGGCGCTGATTTGTCCCATCGGATCCGGGTGTGCGCCGTCGACGACGTGCAATACGAGGTCAGCATCCTCGACCTCTTCGAGCGTTGAGCGGAACGCTTCGACCAATTGATGCGGCAGGGCGCGGACAAACCCGACGGTGTCGGAGATGGTGTATGCACGCCCATCAGCGGTCTCGGCGCGACGTACCGTCGGATCAAGCGTTGCGAACAGTGCGTCTTCGACCAACACACCGGCGCCGGTCAATCGATTAATCAGCGTCGACTTCCCGGCGTTCGTGTACCCGGCGATGACCACTGAGGGGGTTTCGCGCCGTCGACGTGACGAGCGCTTCGTGGTGCGCGCAACCTTCATCGCCGCGATCTCGCGACGAAGTTTGGCGATACGCGAATTGATCCGTCGACGATCGAGCTCAATCTTCGTCTCACCTGGTCCGCGCGACCCGATGCCGTCGCCACCGGCGACTCGACCACCTGCCTGGCGCGACATCGAGTCGCCCCAGCCGCGAAGTCGCGGCAACAGGTACTGCAACTGCGCGAGTTCGACCTGCGCTTTACCTTCGCGGCTCTTAGCGTGCTGCGCGAAGATATCCAAAATGAGTGCCGTGCGGTCAATGACCTTAACCTTCACAACGTCCTCGAGCGCACGCCGTTGCGATGGCTGAAGTTCGCTATCAGCGACGACCGTGTCGGCTCCCGTCGACGCGACGATCGCGGCTAGTTCCTTGGCCTTGCCCGAGCCAATGTAGGTGGCGGGGTCCGGTTTGGTACGTCGCTGTAAGAGGCCGTCGAGCACCTCAGACCCTGCGGTCTCGGCGAGCGCCGCTAACTCGCGCAACGAATTCTCCGCGTCACGCTGCGTCCCGAACTGGACCCCGACGAGCACGACGCGCTCCAGTCGGAGCTGTCTGTTCTCGACTTCGGTGACATCTTGTAGTTCTGTGGACAGCCCCACCACACGCCGCAGCGCGTGTCGATCGGCGAGGTCGAACTGCCCAGGATCATGGTCTGGTAAATGAATCGTCATACTCGATCCATCGTCCCACTATTGGTCCCGCAACGCACGCGAGTTTCCCCCACCGCTACACGATGAGTTCGCCGCGGGCGACGATCACGGCCGGGCCGCTCAGCAAGACCCGCTGCTCATTCACGTCCGTGAACAGGCGCCCGCCGGGAACGTCGATGAGCACGGTTCCCTCCCGCCGGTCGGTGCGCGCCAGTGCAGCGACTGCCACCGCGCAGATACCGGTGCCGCACGATCGCGTCTCGCCGACGCCGCGTTCATGTACGCGCATCCGCAGATGAGTATCTACGCCGTCAATCGGTGCTGCGTCCTGATAGAACTCCTGATTGACGCCCGCTTCGAAGAAGGTGCGGTCATAATCGGGCTCGGCGCTCAGATCGAGATCATCGAGCTCCAGCCCAGCCGGCGAAAGATCGATCGCCAGGTGCGGATTTCCCATGGAAACTCCGAGTCCGGTAAGGCGTCGGCCCTGAAGAGTTGTCGCACTGATGCCGAGCACCTCGGGCGGGCCCATGTCGACGGTGATGGATCCATCGGCGTTGAACGCCGCGTACTTGATGCCAGCGCGGGTGGATACATCGAGGCCGGCGGTGGAGGCGAGTCCACGCTCCTGCAGGTAACGTGCGAACACCCGTACGCCGTTGCCGCACATTTCGACGATAGACCCGTCGGAATTGCGATAGTCCATGAACCATTCGGCCCCTGTGTCGGCCTCCGGCACATGCACACTTTGCACCACCCGCAGGATGCCGTCGGCGCCGAGGCCGCGATGCCGATCGGCGATCTGCTGCACCTGCTGAGCGGTCGGGTCGAATTGTCCGTCAGGATCGAACAAGACGACGAAGTCATTCTCAGTGCCATGGCCTTTGGCGAACTCCACTATGCTCACCGCTCAATCGTACGCATCGCGTCATCAAGGAGCGTCGCGCTAGCGGGATCGAGCCAACGGATGCGTGCATCGCGTCCGAACCACGAACGCTGTCGGCGAGCAAACCGCCGGGTAGCGGTCGCGATGGTGGTGCGCGCCTGCCGCTCATCCACTTCGCCCCGCAACAGTGCCAGCACCTGCGGATACCCCAACGCGCGCGAAGCGGTGCGCGAGTGCTCCAGCTGATCACGCAGTGCGCTGACTTCCTTGACGAATCCCTGCTCGAACATGCTGTCGATGCGGGCCTCGATCCGCTCGGCAAGCGCATCAGGCGGCCAGTCGAGACCGACCTGCACGGCAGGTACGACCTGTGTGGGCTGCCGTGGCAACGAAGCACTGAATGGCTCGCCGGTTAGTTCAATCACCTCCAGCGCGCGCACGATACGTCGCCCATTGGTCGGCAGAATGCGCTCGGCGGCTGCCGGATCCAACGCCCGCAGCCGTTGGTGCAGTTCAACCGGACCGCTCGCGCCGAGTGCCGCCTCCAGCCTGGCCCGGATCAGCGGATCCGTCCCGGGAAAGCGCAGATCGTCCAGGGTCGCGGTGATGTAGAGCCCCGATCCGCCCACCAGGATGGCGCGGCGTCCGCGCGCGTGAACGGAGGCGATCGTCTCGCGCGCCAACCGCTGATACTCCGCGACCGTGACCGAGTGGGTCACCGGCCACACGTCGAACAGGTGGTGGCGGATACCGCGCCGTTGATCCGGCGGAAGTTTTGCAGTTCCGATATCCATCCCCACGTACACCTGCATCGAGTCAGCATTGATGATCTCGGCATGCTCCGGCCCACCCAGCCGATCGGCGATGTCCAACGCGAGCCCGGTCTTTCCCGAGGCTGTCGGGCCGAGTACGACGATGACGTCAGGCATGGGTCCACCAACGCGCGAGGATGTTAGCCACGCCGAACGGTGCCTCATAGGAATCAACGCGACCGGAAACGGGATGCTTCCACCTGCCCACCAGTTGCGCGGCAACCGCCAGAGGTCTGGTCAGATCGTCCAGTAGTTCATCGGCGAGATCCAGCTCGGCGGCGCCCAGCGCGGTGGCGTCCGCGTCCGCGATCAGCTCTGCCAGCGCATCGTCATGCGGCACAGCTCGCTCGTCGATATAACCGGGCGCGCCATCGCGTCGTCGAGCGGATCCGCCTCCGCACACCAGGATGACGTTCGCATCGAAGTCGGGCTCGTTCATGAACGTCTGCTGCGGTGAGACCTCGATTCCGTGCGCCGGACGTCCGTCCAACAGGTACGAAGCCACCAACAGACCCGGCGTGTGAGGCACGAGCTCAGGACCCTGCGTTCCTGGGGCGCCGAGCTGGCCACGATACGACAGACCATAGGCCCCGGCGTCGAGGGCGGCACCCTCCGGCACTCGGCCGTTCGGCCCGCTGGTCAACACCGTCACCGGTTCACCGAGCTCGCACAACCAGTCGACCGCACGTTGGGCGGCCGACCTTAACTGTTCCACTCGCCGATCGCTGTCCCGCCCGGTAGCACCGGGCAACAGGATGGGTGGGCAGGGACAGATGACCAGCCGTTGACGGGTTCGCGCGCGCACGTCGCTGAGGCTACCGCGATGCGCGAGTTACCCCGTCTGCGCGTACGAACAACGTCGTCTGTGAGGATGTCACAATCACATGTGAACGAATGTGGCGACCAACCGGAGGTTCATACCATGGCAGCGAGCAACGAATGGGGCCGCGTCGATGATGACGGGGCTGTCTGGGTGCGCGCAGCTGGAGCCGACCGCTCCATCGGCTCGTGGCAGGCGGGAACCCCGGAAGAAGGTCTCGCGCACTTCGTACGTCGTTTCGACGACCTCGCCACCGAAGTTAGCCTGCTCGAATCGCGCCTGAACGCGCCGACCTCGGACGCGACCGCGATGGCGGCATCCGCTGAGTCGCTGAAGGCTTCGCTCCCCGAGGCCCACGTCATCGGTGACCTCGCGGCGCTGGACAGGCGCCTGGACGCCGTTATCGCCAAGACGGCAACGAAGAAGGAAGAAGCGCAGGCGGCGAAGTCGCGGGTACGCGCTGAAGCAATCGCCGCAAAGGAAGCCCTCGTCGCCGAGGCCGAGAAACTGGCGTCGTCGACCCAGTGGAAGGCCGCCGGGGATCGGTTACGCTCCATTGTCGACGATTGGAAAGCCATCAAAGGCGTCGATCGAAAGACTGATGACGCGCTGTGGAAGCGCTTCAAGGAGGCGCGCGATTCATTCAGCAAGGCGCGTGGAGCGCACTTTGCCGCGCTGGACAAGCAGCGCGAGGGCGCGAAGGTCATCAAGGAACGCATCGTCGCCGATGCCCAGGCGTTGTCCTCCTCGACCGAGTGGGGTCCCACCGCGTCGCGGATGAAGTCGCTGATGAGCGAGTGGAAGGCTGCCGGCCGCGCTACCCGAGACTCCGAGGACCGTCTCTGGAACGAGTTCCGCGCCGCGCAGGACACGTTCTTCGCTGCCCGGTCGGCCGTACTCGATGAACGAGATGCATCGTACGTCGACAACCAGAAGGCTAAGGAATCACTGCTCGCCGAATTCGGTCCCAAGATCGCACCAGAGACCGACCTATCGGCCGCTAAGGCCACGATTCGGCAGTTACAGGAGCGTTGGGAGGACATCGGCCACGTCCCCCGCGAGGCGATGCGGCCGTTAGAGGATCGACTGCGCGCCTTAGAACGCTCCGTTCGGGACGTGGAAGACGCCGAGTGGAAGCGCACGGCGGCGCAGTCGAACCCGTTGCTGCTGAGCATGCGAGAGGGTGTCGATAAGGCGCAAAAGCAATTGGACAAGGCCAACGCGAGCGGAAACGCGAACAAGATCGCCGACGCGCAGGCCAACCTCGCCGCGAAACAGGAATGGCTCGCCGAAGCCGAGAAGTCTGTAACGTCCTAGGCGGAAGTTCGGGTTCGCGCGCTCTGAGGCGACCCGATCCTCGCGGAGTTGGCTGCGGCGAACCGCGGCCGACGCTCGGCAAACCCTCGGAAACGCTTGGCACACCGGGGACCTGGGGCTGAAACTAGCCGCGCCTGACGCTTGGCATACCCAGCAGAACCCCCGGCGTCTGGGGCGCGGCAGCTGACTCGCTGAGGTCGCCAGCGCGGGTACGACGATGGGTAAGCAGGTCGGTGTCGGCGTTCAGGTGATGCGGCGCGGCGTACGTGATCATCGTCGTAACCACATCACCGGGACGCACCGCTGACTGCACCGCTGGTCCGGACGGCGTGAAATGCACCAGACGTCCGTCGCGGGCACGCCCACTCATTCGATTTGTGTCCGCGTCTTTGCGGCCCTCGCCGACGGCCACGAGCAGTTCAACCTCACGTCCCACGAGTTTCTTGTTCTCAGCCCAACTAATCTCGTTCTGTAGCTCGACGAGTCGCTCGTACCGCCGCTGCACGACGTCCTTGGGCACCTGCTGCTCCATCATTGCTGCCGGTGTTCCAGGGCGTGGCGAGTACTGAAAGGTGAAGGCGCTGGAGAACCGAGCGCGCCGCACGACCTCGAGCGTCTGCTCGAACTCCTCGTCGGTCTCGCCTGGGAACCCCACAATGATGTCCGTGGTGATCGCTGCGTCCGGCATTGCCGCGCGCACCCGATCGAGGATCGCCAGGTACCTATCCGGACGATACGAGCGCCGCATTCGCTTGAGCACCGAGGCGGAGCCGGACTGTAAAGGCATGTGCAATTGATGGCACACATTCGGGGTTTGGGCCATCGCGTCGATGACCTCGTCGGTGAAGTCTCGCGGGTGCGGAGAGGTGAACCGCACGCGTTCCAAACCGTCGATGTCGCCACAGGCCCGCAGTAAGTTCGCGAACGCGGAACGATCTGCAAACTCAACGCCATAGGCATTCACATTCTGGCCGAGCAGCGTCACCTCCAGCGCCCCGTCGTTGACGAGCGCGGACACCTCGGCCAATATCTCACCCGGGCGGCGGTCCTTCTCGCGCCCGCGCAACGCAGGCACGATGCAGAACGTGCAGGTGTTATTGCACCCCACCGAGATCGACACCCAGCCGGCGTACGTCGATTCGCGCTTCGCGGGAAGAGTCGAGGGAAACTGCTCGAGCGATTCGAGGATCTCGACCTCGGCCTGCTTATTGTGTCGGGAACGCTCCAGCAGCGCCGGTAGCGAACCGACGTTGTGCGTGCCGAAGACGACGTCGACATACGGCGCTTTCTGCACGATCGCGTGCTTGTCCTTTTGCGCAAGACACCCCCCGACCGCGATCTGCAGATCCGGATTCGCGCGTTTGACCGGCGCGAGGTGCGAGAGGTTGCCGTACAGCTTGTTGTCCGCGTTCTCGCGAACCGCGCAGGTATTGAAAACGACGATATCGGGCTGCTCACCGTCAGGCACGGCGATGTAACCGTTGGCTTCCAGGACGCCGGCGAGTCGCTCTGAATCGTGCGCATTCATCTGGCAGCCGTACGTCTTGATTTCGTACGTGCGCTGCTGAGTGTCGATGGAAGTCATAGCCCATCCAGATTACGCGGGCGATTGCCGACGTACGCCGTTAGGGCGAGTGATCTTGCTCTGGCGGCGGGTTACTCATCTCCGATGAGACTCAGGGCAGGCGATAGTATCGGCGCGCTGCTGGATTCACCTGGAGGGCATGTGCGGCGAGCACGGATGGGCACAGCTGCCCTGGGGCTATTTCTGGCCGCAGGGTGTTCGGGTTCGACTCAGAGTGATGGAGACGAGCAGGTTTCCTACGCAACGGACACCACCATGGCCGAACTCGCCCAGGCTGGTTCAATTCGCATCGGCGTCAAGACCGATGTGCCCGATGTGGGCTACCGCGCCTCCGGCGTCGCCGACCCGACAGGGTTTGACGTCGAGATCGCCAAACTGGTCGCCGCAGAGCTCGGGATCACTGGGGAAGGGATCGACTGGGTCTCGATGACCACTTCTGGTCGCGTTAAGTCTCTGCTGGACGACGACGTCGACCTGGTAATCGCCACGTTCAGTATCACCCCCGAGCGTTCGGAGAAAGTCGGTCAAGCCGGTCCCTACTACCTCACCGGACAGCAGCTAATGGTCCGAAATGACGAGGACGACATCCTCGACGTCGATGATATGGCTGACAAGTCCGTGTGTTCGGTCGAAGGCTCGACGTCGAATGAGGCCATCGTCGCCAAGGGCGCGAATTCGGTGGAGTACGACTCGTACGCACTGTGCATCGAAGCCTTGCTCGATGGCGACCTGGACGCGGTGTCTACCGACGGCGCGATTCTCGCCGGATTCATCAAGATGTATCCCGACGAACTCAGAATCACCGGCTTGCCGTTCACCGCCGAACGCTACGGAATTGGCTACAAACCCGGCGACGAAGCGATGTGCAACTTCCTGCGTGACGTCCTGCTGCAGGCGTACGACGACGGCACGTGGAAGGCCGCGTACGAATCAACGCTCGGCGCCGACGGTATCGAAGCGCCGATTCCGCCGATGCCGGACGAATGCCCGGCGAGCTGACCGGTACCTCACCGGGCAATCTCGCTCGCGCGTGACTCGCGTACGACGGTCACGCGGATCTGCCCTGGATAGGTGAGCTCAGATTCAATCTGCGCTGCGACGTCCTTGGCGATGCGGTACGCGCCGCCATCGTCGACCTCCGTGGGTCGCACCATGATGCGCACCTCCCGTCCGGCCTGCATCGCGAAGACCCGTTCGACGCCCTCTTGGCTTGAGGCGATCGACTCGATGCGCTCGAGCCGCTCGACGTATGCTTCGACCGACTCACGCCGCGCCCCGGGGCGGCCGCCCGAGCACGCATCGCATGCCTGGGTCAGCACCGCCTCAATCGTTTGCGGAGCAACCTCATCATGATGTGCCTCGATGGCATGGGCGACCTCCTCGGACTCGCCGTACTTGCGCGCGAGTTCGGCTCCGATGATTGCGTGCGAGCCTTCGCGTTCGTGCGTCACAGCCTTGCCGATGTCGTGTAGGAACGCGCCACGCTTCACTAGCTCAGCGGGTACGCCGAGTTCGCCAGCCATCGCCGAGGCAATGTGCGCGCACTCGATGAGGTGCAGCAGCACGTTCTGACCATACGAGGTGCGGAACCGCAACCGCCCCAGCAGATGTTTGAGCTCTGGATGCAGATCGTCGATGCCAACCTCGAGGAGCGCATCCTCGGCGGCGCGAGCGCAGATCTCGTCGACCTCCACGCGGCTGCGCTCGTACGCCTCTTCAATCCGGTGCGGGTGAATACGCCCGTCGGCAACGAGCTTCTCCAGCGTGAGCCTGCCGATCTCTCGGCGCACCGGATCGAAGCACGATAGCAACACAGCTTCGGGAGTGTCGTCGATGATGAGGTTGACACCGGTCAGGGTCTCGAACGCACGGATATTGCGCCCCTCACGTCCGATGATGCGCCCCTTGATGTCGTCGTTCGGCAGATGCATGACCGCGACCACACTTTCGGCGGTCTGCTCACTGGCGACTCGAGCGATCGAGTCGGCGACTATCTTCTTCGCGCGGGCGGTCGCTTCCTGGATCGCTTCTTGCTCAATCCGTCGCCCGAGCAACGCACCCTCACGTTTCGCCGCGGACTCCTGCGTGGCGAGCAATTCGTCCTTTGCCTCGGGCGCCGTCATACCGGCGACGCGCTCAAGTTCAGCCATCGCTGCGGCCTCGCGTCCGGCGAGATCTCCTTCGCGTTCGGCAGCCTGCGCGGCCTCCTCGCGTAGCGCGATGCTCTGTTGGTCGAGCCGTTGCGCTTCGGCTTCCAGCCGGTTCTCGCGCTCCGTCAGCCGATCGTCACGTCGCTGTGCTTCTACCAACGCGGTTCGAGATCTCTCGAGAATCCGTTCGGCCTCGCGTTCCGCATCTCCGCGGGCGGCCAGCATCATCTCGCTGATCTCCAACTCGGCGTCTCGACGCGCGGCAGCGAGATCGGCGTTGATCCGCGCCCGGATACCCTGCGCAGCGACGCGGGTGGCCTTGGCGTCGGCGAGCGCAGCTCGTCGGGTCGCCTCGACCTCCTCTTCAAGTTCGTCGCGAATCTCTGCCCGGAGCTCCTCTGCGAGCTCGTCGCGAATACGCTCACGGGCTACGACGTCGAACTCGGCGCTGACCTGGCGCCGAGCAGCGAGCCGTGCCTCGACCAATGCGGCCGCCTTAGCCTCGTTGCGTCCCGCGCGCTTACCTTGTGCATACCCGGCGGCCCGACCCTCGTCCAGCGCGGCAAGGCGCGCTTCAGCGACCCGTTCCTGCAACACTTCGTCATCGATACCGAAGACGCGCCCTTCAACTGTGGCGACTCCGTCCGGCTCGCCGGCGTGGGCAGGCCCAGGCGTACTCGCAGGATCGCCCCTATTCGGACGGTCGACACCGATGTTGACAGCGGACGGGGTGGGCTGCGACTGCGGAGTGGTCGCGGGTCGCGTCGTTGACGTGGCAGCCAGCCGCCGGACGAAAGACACCCCGATCGCAAGCAGTACGAGCACTACGACCAGCACAATGATCAGCACGATGTCGAGCACGGGCGGCATGCCAGGAGTCCTTTCGGCCAAGCCGCACCGAAGGCAGGACGACGAACACTGCCCGGAACTCCCGGGCGCCGCTGGTGGCGGCGTATGGCCGGCCGCTCACGGTCGTCGGGCCGGTTCTGCGCGTGGGTTGAAGCATGACCGAAAATTGCTGCACAGTGTGTTAAGTCCCGCTCGTCGGTGAGACGCGCGGTGAAGATTTTTCTCTTGCGAGGTTATGCCGCCGTCCAACTAGCGGCAACCGGGCTCCACCGGCAACTCGTCAAGGATCTCGCTTACCAGCGACCAGGACCGGGAGGACGAGTAGCCCTTACGTGCCAGCACGCCGCAGAGCCGCCGCGCGACCTTGTCGCGATCGGCACGCTCACGCGGCAAAGTTGCGGGGGCCTTGCGGCGCAGCAGTGCGCGGGCCCGCTCGTCCTCGTCGTCGGTCGCGAGATCCTGTAGTGCCTCCTCGATGAGCGGCTCGAGCACGCCTTTGCGTCGCAGTTCTGCCCGCAGGACCGGTGCCGTGAGCGTCTTGTGCACAGATCTGCTCCGCACCCAAGACTGCGCAAACTCTGCATCGTTGACGTACCCGGCGCGAACCAGACGCTCGAGGACGGCGTCAATCACGCCGCCCTCGTAGCCTCGTTCGGCTAACTTGGCTCGTAGGTCCTGCTCGGTGCGTGCGGCTGAGGTCAGGCGGCGCAGGCAGTACGTGAACGCCAACTCCTCCGCACGCTGCGAATCAGCCATGAACTAGAAATCGACGGGTGCCGGCGCGATCTCGTCGGCGGCCTCGTCTGCCTCGCCCTCGATGAGCCCCAACTTCTCCCGCAGTCGGCGGTCGATCTCGTCGGTGAGTTCGGGATTGTCACGCATGAAGCGGCGGACGTTCTCCTTGCCCTGACCGAGCTGGTCTCCGTCGTACGTGTACCAAGCACCAGCCTTACGAATCAACCCGTGCTCGACCCCTAGATCGATCAGCGAACCTTCCCGGCTGATCCCCTGGCCATACACGATGTCGAACTCGGCCTGCTTGAATGGCGCGGCGACCTTGTTCTTTACGATCTTCACTCGCGTACGGTTCGCGACCGCATCGCCACCGTCCTTCAGCGTCTCAATCCGGCGTACGTCGAGGCGAACAGATGCGTAGAACTTCAGCGCACGGCCACCCGTGGTCGTCTCGGGTGACCCGAACATCACGCCGATCTTCTCGCGCAGCTGGTTGATGAAGATCGCAGTGGTACCCGAGTGGGACAGCGCACCAGTGATTTTACGCAGCGCTTGGCTCATCAGCCGCGCCTGCAAGCCAACGTGGCTGTCGCCCATTTCGCCCTCAATCTCGGCTCGGGGCACCAGCGCCGCCACCGAGTCGACGACCAACACATCGATGGAGCCGGAGCGAATCAATACATCAGCGATCTCCAGCGCCTGTTCACCGGTGTCCGGCTGCGACACCAACAGCGCGTCGGTATCGACCCCTAACGCCTTCGCGTACACCGGATCCAGCGCGTGCTCTGCATCGATGAGCGCAGCGATACCGCCCGCCTTCTGCGCGTTTGCTACGGCGTGTAACGCGACTGTCGTCTTACCCGACGACTCGGGTCCATAGACCTCGATCACTCGCCCACGCGGCAATCCGCCAATGCCGAGAGCCGCGTCAAGAGCGAGCGACCCCGTGGAAATGGCGGCGACCGGCGCGCGCTGATCGTCCCCCAATCGCATGATCGAGCCCTTACCGAAAGATTTCTCGATCTGCGCGAGAGCGTTATCGAGCGCCTGCTCGCGATCCATTGCTGCTGCCATTGCTCCGCCTTAGTGTCCGTGCCCGGTTGTGAATCACCCGGGTGCCTCTGATGTATCCGTCTGCGCGATGTTCAACCTTTGTGCGCCGACCACGCTACGGAGTTGTTCCGACAAATTCTGTTGAGACGAGCCCGCGGTGGAAAACCACCTCGTCTGTGGATAACAGCGTATACGTACAACTGTACGACGCACATCTGTTCTATCGCGACACGCCGTATCAACTGAGCGAATACGGGACGTCGAACGTCTCACACACGGCGCGCCATATCTCTTTCGTGTCAACGCCGTCAGCGATAGCTTGCTCGACGGTGCGGCCATCCAAGGCCGACATCACATGGTCCTGCGCCACTGAACTGACATAAGCCGGCCCGAAATGAGCGGTCATCCGCTCCCAGAAGTCGGTCAGCCGCACGCGCTCCCCCAAGTCCTCGGTACCTCAGATAACCAGTATCGCAGCGCCGCCAGCCAGACAGCGCAGCGAAACGGGGCGAAACCACGATCGGCCGGGACCTACCGCGCCAGGTCCCGGCCGATCGCGTTGGGTACTGTTCTACAGGCCCATCGACCGCCCAACGATTTCGCGCATGATCTAGTTCGTGCCGCCGTAAATTGAATGAACACGCCCGTCCCGGAAGAACCGTGCGATCGAGTAATCGTTCATGTAGCCGTCTCCGCCATGCAGTTACAGGCATCGATAAGCAATCTGGTTCTGCAACGTCGACAACCCCAA
>JBKEDB010000132.1:0-2743 GCA_047975195.1 Cumulibacter sp.
TCCGCCGCGATCGTCTTCAACGTCGCACCAGGCGTGGACTCATACAGATCCACCGCCCGCTGCCGGAACTCATCCGTGTAACTCTTCCTTGCCATCCCTTAGATTCTCGCTTCCCCAGCGCCGTGCTGGAATCAGCGTGCCCAAGATCAGGGGCCAAGCGCCCCTCGACCAGATACCAGGTGTCGTCAGGAAGAGTGGCGATGGCACTCACGCCAGCGGTTGAGAAGTTGGACTAAATCTCCTCTCCGCGGGCATGAAAGAGGTACGGGTAGCCGCCATCGTGGAGCAGTTGCGCCCGCCCGTCCTCAGAGGCACACAGCAGCTTGTCGACCCAGGCTCGATAGGGCACGTATGCAACACGGCGCGAGATGAGCGTGCCGAGGTAGCTCTTCCGCTTTTCATACGGAATCTCGCCGATGCGACGAAGGTCCTGCTCGCTGATCCCTGAGCGGACCTCGTGCACGTGCGCGTCATACCCGAGCATCAGTCGATCCCCTCGCTCCTCAGTCCAAACGTATCTGGCTGGGTGCGACCGGGGCAGGATGGACCGAAATGTCCATATGGACACATGGTGGACATTTCAACTGCGAAATGGACAACTCCAAAAAAACCCTACACTTCAGGTGTAGGGACCGGGCTGAAATGTCCTGCGTGCTCGCGAGATCATACGGATCGCAGGTACACTTGTCCGTCGCGAGCGTTGCGGCTCTCGCTAGGAAATGTCCACATCAGGGCAATGCTGCGGTCACCTGCCGCTCCATGACTATGACGTCCGCTCGGCTCGAAGCGCCAGGGAGGACGTCGAAGCTCGCTCGCCGGTAAGCGCGGATCGCCGGCTCGTTCGTAATGATGACGTTGAGTCGAACGACCTCCGCTCCGAGCCGCTGCGCCTGCATGACGGCGAGGTCCACAATCCGACTCGCAAGTCCACGCCCGCGCAACTCGGGTCTGACAATGACCCGTCCCAGGCGAGCCAACGCCCCTTCGATCGTGAGATCGAAATGAGCCAGAAGATCACCGGCTCGTGAAACCACCACCCATGCAGTTAGCCCCTCGGTCGACAGCATGTCCTGAAGATGCTCGGCAGTCAGAGGCCATGTCAGACGCGGGCCGGAGAACAAGTACAACGCCTGTGCGTCTTCCACCCATCCAGCTACCTCGTAGGCGTCCGGCTCGCTGCGCGCACGGACGTCCAGCGCGTCCTCCTCGATGATCACGAGATCGACGTTAGCGGCGCCGATCACTCTGCAGTCCAGATCAGCGCATAGCTCCACAGGGCGAAGCGACGCCAGCGGGCACCGGGCAACGCCTCAGCAGCGATACGACGGACCTGTCGGTAGGAGTGAGCAGGCGACGCGGTGGGCGCGGAGTGCTCCCAGAAACGCCGCCTCCGCGACAACCACTGGTGCTGCGCCACGCCCACGAGGGAGAGCAGGTGATCGCGCGGAGTGGTCGACCGAGCAAGCCCGACGACGACGAGCACTCCGCCGGGCAAAGTCAGGTCGGCAAGACGGCGGAGCGCCGCACCCAGGTCTGGCAGATGGTGAACCGTCGCGACGGAGGCCAGGACATCGAAGGTGCGCCCGAAGTCGTGCGTCATCACGTCATCGCGCACCCATACGATGCCCGGATGCTCGACCGCTGCGCGGCTGAGGACATCGCCGTCAAGGTCGATCGCAACGACCTCCGAAATCATGTCGCTTAGGCCGTGTTGCTAAAGGCAAATGAGAGATGATGGGCGGATGGTCTCGCCTGTGCGTCTTGTTCGATCTACCGAGCTCGCGGATGCGCCGTATGCGTATGGAGCGGTTGTTGACAGCGGGGTGCGCTTGGTGTTCCTCGCGGGTGCGTGTCCGGTCGAGTCTGACGGGACGACAGCGGCCGTCGGGGATTACGTCGGGCAGGCCGCCAAGTGTATTCAGAACATGACCGAGGCGCTGCGAGCGGCCGGAGCGTCGTTGCGAGACGTCGTGAGCACCCGGGTGCTGGTCGCTTCCTCACGACGGTCGGATCTCGGCGCGGTGTGGGACGTCGTCCACGATGCGTTCGGCGATCATGACGTACCGAGCACGCTGTTGGGCGTCTCTGTGCTTGGCTATGCGGACCAGTTGGTCGAGATCGAGGTCGTTGCGGCGGTCTCCGGGTGAACGTTCGCGAAGGCCTTCGACAGCCAGTGGAGTGTCGCGGCGAGGCAGAGGCCGGCGTGGTAGTTCCGCGCGGTCTTGTCTGAGCGTATCGCGATCCCGCGCCATTGCTTGAGCTTGTTGAAGCACCGCTCGACGACGTTGCGGCCGCGGTAGCGGATCCGTTGCTGGTCGCCGAAGTCGATCGGTCGCCCGCGGCGCTGGCGTCGGTGGGCGATCTGATCGTCGCGCTCTGGGATCGTCGCGGCGATCCCGCGCTCGCGCAGCCAGGCCCGGTTCGCCTTGGACGGGTAGCCCTTGTCAGCGAGCACTCGTTCCGGCCGGGACCGTGGCCTGCCTCTCGCGCCCGGGACGCGGATCTCGCTCAGCGTCGCGGCCAGCATGCTGGTGTCCGCCGCCTGCCCGGGTGTCAGGATGAACGCGAGAGCACGGCCTTTCCCATCGCAGACCAGGTGGTTCTTCGTCGTCAATCCACCGCGGGAGCGCCCGATCGCGTGATCAGGCGGCTCCTCGCCGAACTTCTTGTAGTTCGACCGAGCCCCCTGTGGTGCGCGGAAGGGTCGCGCCGTGCTGATGCACGCGCACGATCGTTGAGTCGA
>JBKEDB010000105.1:0-1818 GCA_047975195.1 Cumulibacter sp.
GTCCGGCTGAACTCACCAGACCGCATCGACCGTCAGAGACTCCCGATCCCCTCCGTCGATATGGCGGATCTTTAGCGACGAAACACCGCTGCGGGGCACGGAGGGCAGCCCTCTCTGGTAGGCACGCTGCGTCCTGGCTTTGACCGCTGAACCCTGCACCGCTACTGTATCTACTACAGGTTGTAGAGATAGGGTATGTGGCATGCTGACTGACCCGGTGCTCCAATGGGCACTGACACTGGTGTTCTCAGCGACCGCAGTGTATGCGGTGCTACAGCTGCTTCGAGATTGCAAACCGATTCTGTTTGTCGGCAATGCTCTCCACCTCGTGATGAGCGTCGTGATGGTCGCCATGTGCTGGCCGTGGTGGACAGTGCTGCCAGCGCTCCCGCAGACGCTGCTCTTCTCTGCCGGCGCGGTCTGGTTCGGTGCAATCGCGCTGCTCCAAACGCGACGCCGCATCACCCGTGCTGCAGTTGGCGGACACAGTGCTTGGCATCAGGTGGCGCACGCGGTCATGATGCTCGCGATGGTCTGGATGCTCCTTGCCATGCCCTCCGGAGCAGACGCCGCGACGCATGCCCACCATCATGGCGGGCTCGAGCCGTGGGCGGCCCTGACCGGGGTTGCCATCACCGCCGCGCTGGCAACCTCCGGCGTCATCTTCCTCGTCGAGTTCATCCGCTGCGTGCGCGGGCGAACGACCTGGCTCGGGCACACGGGCGACGTCGCCTCCGGAGCGCTCATGAGTTTTGGCATGGCAGCGATGTGCTGGCCGATGATCACCGGATAAACACCCTTCACCACCCCCAACGATCCGCCGCCCCTGCCGGTGGGCCAACAAGAAAGAGAGACACCATGAGTACACGCCGCACCAAGAGGCCTCTGTTGATCGGAACCGGAGCCCTCGCAGCTGCTGCCGCGCTGGTTCTGGGCGGTGCGGTCGCCGCGAACACACATGTCAGCATCGCGGAAGGCCCGGTCGAGGCGGGCTCGTACTCGATCCTCACGTTCGGGGTTCCGCATGGATGCGATGGGGCTGCGACGACGGAGGTGGCGATCCAGATCTCTGAAGGCATCAACGCAGTCACGCCCACTCGCAACAGCCTGTACACCGTCGAGAAGGTGATGGAAGACCTCGACACCCCGATCACGGACAGCCACGGCAATGAGGTCCCCGAGCGGGTTGCGCAGATCGTCTACACGGCCGCGTCGCCCCTCCCTGACGGGCAGCGGGACGCGTTCGAGCTCTCGTTGCAGATCCCGGAGGACGCCGCCGACAGCACCCTGTACTTCCCGACGGTGCAGACCTGCGAACAGGGCGAGACCGCCTGGGTGCAGATCCCCGAAGAAGGCCAGGACGGCCACGAGCTCGACGCACCGGCCCCCAGCGTCGACGTCGTCGCTGCCAGCGCAAGTTCCCACGGGCACGGTGATAGCGCCGATGCCAGTGCCGATGCGCACGATGAGGGCGCAGCATCCGCGACGGCACCTGCAGATCAGACGCCGCTCGTGGTCACTTCGCTAGCGGTCGGCAGTATCGGCCTGATCGTCGCGATCATCGCCCTGCTGAGGGGACGCAAGAAGGCGTGAGCACGCTCATCGCCGGGAAACACACGCCGCGACGCGGCCTCGCACCGTCTCTCCGTGCGCTGGCCGTCGTCCTCTTGGGCGGACTGCTGACGCTCACGGGAGCGCAGGCGGCGTCCGCGCATGCCGAGCTGCTGTCCACGACACCGGAGAACGGTGCCGTGCTCGATGTGGCTCCTGCGGAGGTAGTGCTGACGTTCAACGAGCCCGTGCAGCTCATCGACGGCA
>JBKEDB010000060.1:0-4896 GCA_047975195.1 Cumulibacter sp.
ACCCGCCTTCGCGACCAGCTTCAGCCCGGAAGACGGCAACGGCATCCAACACGGCTGGGCCGGACGATCACACCACTAAAACCAGCCAACACGCCGACAGCCATACACACATTTTGGCCATTAACCCTTAACCCGCGATTGTGCCGCCCTGTAGGCGAAAGCGAAAGGACCCGGCCGCGCGGCCGGGTCCTGGATGGTGTCGTTCTGCTACCAACTTGGTGGGCGATACTGGGTTCGAACCAGTGACCCCTTCGATGTCAACGAAGTGCGCTACCGCTGCGCCAATCGCCCAAGTCCATGTGAAATTGTCGATCTCGCCGTGGAGGTGGCGACGGGATTTGAACCCGTGTACACGGCTTTGCAGGCCGTTGCCTCGCCTCTCGGCCACGCCACCGCGTGCGACGCTGAAAAGTTCTCGGCGTCTTGCGAGCGGACGACGGGATTCGAACCCGCGACCCTCACCTTGGCAAGGTGATGCTCTACCAACTGAGCCACGTCCGCGTTGCTGCTCGGTATTTCAGCAGCGAGGAGAAACGTTACACGACTCGGACGACGCATCATAGTTGGGGGTCTAGTTTTGGATCTAGATCACTTTTCGCGCGTTGCGGTGCGTGGTTGACTCCCGCAACGTTACAGATAGTGAGACCCGATTCGCCGCCGACGAGGAGCCACGACATCAACACGCCACCCCAGCAGCCGGTGCCCCAGAACCTGAGCGCCGCAGCGGACGAGAATGTGGAGCCGGCTCCCCCAGCCCGCGCGAAGGCCGGTTTACGTGATCGGCTACGGAACCACCCAAAGTTCAAACACGCCTACAAGGTCGGCGTCGGCGTGGTGGGCTTCGTCGTCCTGTCCGCCGGCATCGTGATGATTCCGTTCCCCGGGCCCGGATGGCTCGTGGTGATAGCCGGGCTGGCGATCTTGGCGACCGAGTTCGCCTGGGCGGACCGCCTGCTGAAATTCACGAAGAAGCACGTGTTCGCCTGGATGCATTGGATCGGGCGGCAGGCATTATGGGTTCGGATTCTCGTCGGCCTGCTGACCGCAGCGTTCGTCTACGGCGTCGTGGTCGTTGCCTTGCACTTCACTGGCGTGCCGGACTGGATTCCCTCTTGGGTACCGATGTGGCGTTAACGACCCACGTCACCCTCCCGCGCACCCCGGCTGGTATCGTCTTAGGTCGCACGACACCCGGGCGATTGGCGCAGCGGTAGCGCACTTCGTTCACACCGAAGGGGTCACTGGTTCGAACCCAGTATCGCCCACTCTGGTGCACCAGATGCGGTGGTCGTTTCTCGCTCAGGAGCGAGACACGACCACCGCATCTGTCGTTTCTGAAGACCCGGTCGGATCTTATTCGTCGTCGTTGCCGTTCTCGTCGAATGCTATTTCGAAACTCGCGACCGAACTCGCCGGACCGGACTCGGTCGCGAACGGGAAGGTGACCGTGCACGGGGTGCTGAAACTCTCCGGCTTCAGCGCCAGATCAACGGTGTAGTCCGCACTATCCCCGGCAGGTAATGACTCCGGACCGCCGAGCTCATTGCTCGGGAACACATACGTGCCGCCGTTCGGGCACTCCACATCGGTGTCCGACGCGGTGCTACTGAAGTCGAGCGCAGTCTCGGATTCGTTCTTGACGGTGAACTTCATCGTGAATCCAACCTCGTCACTGATGAGTCCGCTCATATTGGGGTCCGCGTCGTACCCAGTCAGGGTCACGGTCGTGCCGTCCTCGTAGACGTAGTCCTCGTCGGGAGCCTTAACCGTCTCCCCTTCGGTCGACTGGATAATCACCGGCGCTGCGGTCGCCGTCCCACCGACCGTAATCGTGCAGCCGCAGGCCGCGAGCACGATCGCGCCGATGGCGACGATCCCGGCGAACGATCGCCGATGGTTCAGCTTCGTCATCACGCCCTCATGTCCCCCATCATGTGCGACTACTGATTCGCCGCGTATCCACCTACTCCAGGACCATCGTGAACGTGGCAGTGTCGATCTCATCGCTCGAGATACCCTCAGCCTCGAACGGGATCTCGATGGTGCAGTTCTGCCCCTGGTTCTCGGGGACAAGCGCGAACGAGAGCATGAACTCTGCAGTCCCGCCAGCGGGCACAGTCAGGTTGTCCTCGGATCCGTCCGGCTTCTCCACAGCGAAGATGTACGGAGAATCGCCGTTGTCGCATTCGATATCGGCGTCGTACTCGGTCCATGAGTAGTCGAGCGTGGTGTCCGACTTGTTGTCGACCGAGAACGGAATGATCATGGCGACCTCATCGCCAATCGTCGCGCGGTCGCCAGCCTTCGGATCAGCCGAGATCTTCTCGATCTTGACGCTGACGCCGTTGTTGTAGACATACGGCTCGTCAGGTGCCTTGGCCGGAACGTTCTCACCGGTTCCACTGCTCGAGGTGGATTCGCTGGTCGACTCCGTGGATTCGCTGGTCGACTCCGTAGATTCCGTCGACTCAGTGCTTTCGCTCGATGAGCTCTCCGAGGTCTGCTCAATCGGCGCGGCGCTCGCCTTACCGTCCACGGTCTTACTGCAGGCGACGCCACCGAACAGTACGGCGCCGATCCCGATCACGGAAGCGACCTTCTTGGCGGTGGTGAGGTTTCCTGTCACGGGAACTGCCCTTCGATATCTGCGTCTCTGCCCTGCACGGTCTCACGCGCTCTGACGCAACAGTACCCGCCTAGGACCCATCTGTTTTTCATTAGGTCAGCGTGGTTCGTCCACAATACGGACCCGCAGGACGCCGCCGGGGTCCGCCGGAGCTAATTCCACATCGCCGAACCAGCCGGCGCGGTTCAATGCTGCGCGAATCTCAACCGTTGATCCACGGACGATGACAGGTGCGTCACCGTCGTCGTGCTGTTCAACCTCGACCCCCAGTTGTGCTACTGCCCAGGTCAATCGTGCGTGCTCACGCGCGCCGGCTCCGTCCCTCGGATTCAGTCGCGAAGCGGCCGAACGTCCCGCGGCCAGCGCCTCGGCGTACGGCGTGAGCCGCTGTGCGTACACCTGCTCGATCTGCTCGCGCAGTTCTTGTGGACTGCCGGCGTTGTCGAGCACTACATCAGCGATCGCCAGCCGCTGTTCATCGGTGGCCTGTGCCTTGATCCGCGCTAGGGCGTCCGCACGGTCCATCCCACGGTGGGTACTGAGCCGTTCCAGGCGGACCTCCTGCGGTGTAGCGACGATGAGCACGAGATGGAAGGACGGCGCCATCGTTCCATCGGCCAGCAGCGGGATGTCGTGGACGACGATCGCCTCGTGCCCGGCAGCGGCCACGATCTGCTCGCTGCGACCGCGCACCAGCGGATGCACAATTCCGTTGAGCGTCTGGCGGGCCCGCTCATCGTTAAAAACGATCTGAGCGAGGGCCGGACGATTCAGCTGTCCGTCGCCGTCAAGCACTTCATCCCCGAATGCCTCCGCGACCCGCCGCAGACCCTCGGTGCCCGGCTCCACGACCTCGCGGGCGATCTTGTCGGCGTCCACGATCGTCGCGCCCAGTTCGTTCAGCACGGTGCTCGCGGCGCTTTTGCCGGAGCCGATACCGCCGGTCAGTCCCAGAGTGAGCAAGGATCCTCCATGCATCGATTCCCGTAACGCCTGTTACCCGCGTGACTCAGGCGACGTGCGATGCCAGTGTTACGCGACATACTCAGCGTGACGGAAGATAACAGTTTGTAACCAGTGAGGCGACACGGCGTGTTGGGCACGCTCGCGCTGCGCGTCATGCCTACTCTAGATGCTGTCCAGTATTTCCATCCGCAGACGTGGAGTTCCGATGTCGCGACACGCCCTTCCGCACGAGCGGGCAGGCCGCCATAGGTACGGTCGCGGTGACCGTATCTACTGTCGGGAATTGCCTGCTGCACGTGACTTCTACGCGATGTACGCCCGGCAGCGCCGCTGGTGGCACATGTTTACCTTCTCGCGCTCGCGTCACTCATTCGCGTGGCTGCGTCAAGCGGGCCAGCAGCCTCGGCCCGCGATCGCGCTGGTCCTGTCGCTCTAGGGGAGTCGCTGAGGTGGCCTGAGGCCACGTCAGCGGCTCACACGAAAAACCACATACGAGTAGAGCCCCAACCCGTTCGGGTTGGGGCTCTACTCGTATGAACTAGCGGTTACTCGCCACCGGCCAGCTTCTCGCGCAGCGCGGCCAGCGCCTCGTCCGAGGCGAGGGTACCGGAGCCACCCTCGTTGTTCGACGAGAACGATCCGCCGGTGCCGGCGCCCTGCTCAACCGCAGCCTGGGCGTCAGCCTCGCGAGCGGCCTCGATCTGGCGAACGTGAGCCTCGTAACGGGCCTGGGCTGCGGCGTACGCGCGCTCCCAGTCCTCACGCTGCTTGTCGTAGCCGGGCAGCCATTCCTGGGTCTCGGCGTCGAAGCCTTCGGGGTAGATGTAGTTGCCCTCGGCATCGTACTTGGCTTCCATGCCATAGGCCTCGGGGTGGAATTCCGGCTTGTCGCCGCCCTCGACCTCGTTGGCCTGCTTCAGCGAAAGGCTGATCCGACGGCGATCCAGATCGATGTCGATGACCTTGACCATGATCTCGTCGCCAACCTGGGCGACCTGCTCCGGGATCTCGACGTGGCGCTCGGCCAGCTCGGAGATGTGCACCAGACCCTCGATACCGTCCTCGACGCGCACGAACGCGCCGAACGGTACGAGCTTGGTGACCTTGCCCGGTACGACATGGCCGATCTGGTGAGTGCGGGCGAACTGACGCCACGGATCTTCCTGAGTCGCCTTCAGCGACAGGGACACGCGCTCGCGGTCCAGGTCAACTTCGAGCACCTCGACAGTAACCTCGTTGCCAACCTCGACGACCTCGGACGGGTGATCGATGTGCTTCCAGGACAGTTCGGAGACGTGCACCAG
>JBKEDB010000024.1:0-4117 GCA_047975195.1 Cumulibacter sp.
GATGCAGCGGCACTGGCAGGCCGGGCTCAGTGCCGGAAGCGTCAAGGGATAGGCACCGACCTCAGTTGCATGGTCGCCACCGAGAACGGTCGCTATCCGACAGCCCCCGTCATCACATTTACCCATCACCACTCACGTCCGAATCAAAGGAGATTGACATGACGACGAGACGCAGTTCACGTACGAAGTTCCCTCTAGCCCTGACCGCCGGCCTCACGGCACTCTCACTCGCGGCCTGCAGTGCGTCTGCCGACGAAGACGGCGGAGCCGCTCCGGAGGTCTCGGAAGACCAGATTGCCGCCGCGCTTGAGGAAGGCGGTGACCTGACGTGGTGGACGTGGGTTTCATGGTCCGAAGCCCAGGCGGACGCCTTTATGGAGCTTCACCCCAACGTCACCATCGAGGTCGTCAACGTGGGGACTGGGGGTGAGGAATACACCCAGATCGAGAACGCCCTCCAAGCGGGTTCGGGTGCACCGGATCTCGCCCAGATCGAGTACTTCGCGATTCCTCAGTTTGCGCTGAGTGAGGGCCTCCACGACCTCCGCGCCCTGGGGCTTGGAGGCCTTGAGGACCAGTTCACGGCGTCGACCTGGGGCCAAGTCTCCCTTGACGATGGTGTCTACGGACTGCCTCAGGATTCCGGCCCCATCGTTATGATGTACAACGCGGCGCTGTTCGAGGAGCACGGCATCGAGGCGCCCACCACCTGGGATGAATATGTCTCCGCGGCGGCGGCGCTGAAGGAGGCCGACCCGTCGATCTACATCACTGAGGAGATCGGTGGTCCCACCAGCATGCCGTTGATCTGGGCAAACGGCGGAACTCCGTTCGCGATCGACGGTACGAACATCTCGATTGATACCGCGGACGAGGGCTCCGTGGCCTGGGCCGATACCTTCAACCAGCTGATGGATCTTGACGCCGTGGCGCCCATCGCGATGTGGAGCCAGGATTGGTGGACCGCGCTCGGCAATGGTTCCATCGCCACCATCCTCACCGGTGCCTGGATGCCGGGCATCTTCGAGGCGTCACTGCCTGAGGCGAGTGGCGATTGGCGCGTGGCGCCACTGCCCACAGCCGACGGCTCGCCGATGACGGGTGAGAACGGCGGTAGCTCGATGGCCATCACGAGCCAGGCCGAGAACCCCGAGCTGGCTGCGGCCTTCCTTGAGTGGCTCACCACTGACGAGGCCTCCATCGACCTGTTCCTCGAGGGTGGCGGATTCCCGGCGACCACCGCGAACATCGAGGACGAGGAATTCATCGGTGAGGAATGGGACTTCTACGGCGGTCAGCAGGTCAACCAGGTGGGCGCGGATGCATCGGCATCTGTTGCCGAAGGCTGGACCTTCCTGCCGTACCAAGTTCACGCGTACACGCTCTTCGGAGACACCGTGTCCCAGGCATTCGTCAACAAGACGGACCTGAACGACGGCCTCGCCGCGTGGCAGGAACAACTGGTGACATACGGAAACCAGCAAGGCTTCTCGGTCAATCAGTAGCTGAAGAGGCACGGGGGCGTTGCCGACGGCGCACGCTCCCGTGCCGCACTATCTCTGGGGAAAGCTGTCATGAACTACGTACTGCACGTTGCTGTGGGCGGCCACGACGGCCACCACGGCAGCATGGACGACCCGCTGCGGACCATCAGTGCCGCTGCCCAGCGCGCGCAGCCGGGTGACACCGTGATCGTGCACGGAGGCGAGTACCGCGAGTGGGTGCGGCCGCCGCGCGGGGGGCGCGACGATAGACGGCGCATCACCTACGTGGCTGCACCTGATGAGCGAGTGGTGATCAAGGGGTCGGAGCGCGTCACGGCATGGCAGCATGTCGCCGACGGTGTGTGGTCAGCAACGATTCCGCGGTCCTTCTTCGGCGAGTTCAACCCGTTTACCGCGCCCATCGCCGGCGACTGGCTGGTGACGCCGCTTGAAGCCCCGAAACACCTCGGAGAGGTGTACCTCAACGGCGAAGCATTGGACGAAGTCGACAACATCGATGCGGTAGCTGCCCCGCGGACACCGCGCGAATGCCTGGATCACTGGACCGGTGTACCAGCGGTGACAGTGCCGCACAGATACGGGACCTGGTTCGCACGTACCGATGCGGACGCGACGACAATTTGGGCTGACTTCGGCGACGCCGACCCGACGGTGGAGACCGTCGAGATCAACGTCCGCCCGTCCGTTTTCTCGCCGACCACGCGTCACGTCGACTACATCACGGTCCGAGGCTTCGAGATGTGTCACGCGGCCTCGCCATGGGCGCCGCCCACCGCCGATCAGTTGGGGCTTGTCGGGCCCGGATGGGCTAAGGGCTGGGTCATCGAAGGCAACTTCATCCACCACGCAAAGTGTGTCGGTCTCTCTTTGGGCAAGGATGGTGCGAGCGGCGACAACTTCGCCACCCAGCGCGGCGACAAGCCCGGATACCAATACCAACTGGAGGCGGTCTTCGCTGCCGCCAGGCAGGGATGGAGCCGCGAGCAGGTCGGTTCTCACCTGGTCCGTGGCAACACCATTTCGCATTGTGGCCAAGCGGGCATCGTCGGCCACCTCGGAGCGATCTTCTCTGCCATCGAGGACAACCACATTCATCATGTGGGGGATCGTCGTCAGTTCTATGGCCATGAGATTGCGGGCATCAAGCTCCATGCGCCCATCGATACGGTCGTAGCCCGCAACCGCATTGATCACTGCTCGCTCGGTGTCTGGTTCGACTGGCAAGCACAAGGCACGCGGTTCTCACGCAATCTCCTGTACTCGAACAACCGCGACCTCTTTGTTGAAGTGAGCCACGGACCGTACGTTGTCGATCACAACGTGTTCGCGTCTCCAGCCTCGGTCGAGGTGGTGAGCGAAGGGGGGGCGTTTGTCCACAACCTCGTA
This sequence comes from Cumulibacter sp., assembly GCA_047975195.1. Lineage (GTDB taxonomy): Bacteria > Actinomycetota > Actinomycetes > Mycobacteriales > Antricoccaceae > Cumulibacter. The sequence goes on from JBKEDB010000024.1 coordinate 2,892, forward strand.
GGTGGAACGGTGCGGTTGGAGGCGGTCCTTGATCGCTCGACGCCGTACCACCTGCCCCACAGCACCACTATCGCCGGTGTCGCGGTGCACTCCGGCGGCGACGACCGCTGGTACGGGAATCTGTTCTTCGACGGGGACCGGGACCGTACCTACGCGCCGGGGTCTGTGAATCATCGCGCTGCGCGCTACGGCACAGTGGGATACACGGGTTATCCCGCATCTGCCGAGGACTACCTAGGGGGAATTGACCGGCGACTTCCCGACCACGCCCAGTTCCTCGAGGTTCCGCAGCCCGTTTACGCCGCCGCGAACGTCTACCTCGGTGAGGCGAGGCCGACGGACACCGAGGTACGGCCGTGGGGCATCGACGAAGCGGGCATCGTTCGCATTGTTGAGGATGGTGGCCAGGTTTTCCTCGAGTACGACCTGCCGCGCGAGGCGACGCAAGCGCGCGTGTCTGCAGACTGCCTCGACTTGCCGCCCACACGCATGTCGGGCGCCGCCTTTGAGGATAGTCATGGGCGACCGGTCGAGTTCGACACCGACATCGTTGGCTGCCGCAGGGACGCCGAGGTGGCCTACCCCGCGGGCCCGTTCGCTGCGCTCGAGCCCAGCGGGAAGGGCCGCGTTCTGGTGTGGCCGGCTCGCCTTGGTCACGAACAAGGGGGCCTCCCAGCGGGCCCCGTACTCGCCCACGAGGCGACGGCCACTTCTTCTGTCAGACGACACCACTGACAGAGACCTGTCGATACGCAAAGGAGCATCATGACCATCATTACCCTGCATCCCGATTTCCGTGTCGGTCCTGTGGACCGGCGGGTGTTCGGGTCGTTCGTTGAGCACCTGGGTAGGTGTGTGTATACGGGCGTGTACGAGCCGGGGCATGCCACCGCGGACGAGCACGGCTTCCGCGGCGACGTCGCGGCGCTGTCGAAGGAGGTCGGGGTCACGCTGGTGCGCTACCCCGGCGGCAACTTCGTCTCCAACTACGTGTGGGAAGACGGCGTGGGTCCGGTGGAGGATCGCAAGCCTTTCCTTGATTTGGCGTGGCGCACGGTGTAGCCCAACGTGGTGGGCACCGACGAGTTCTTGCAGTACTGCGAGCGTGAGGGACTCGAGCCGATGATGGCCGTGAACCTTGGTACGCGCGGTGTGGCCGAGGCGGTCGCACTGTTGGAGTACTGCAACGGTGAGGCGGGCACCAAGTGGGCCGATATGCGTATCGC
>JBKEDB010000090.1:0-2956 GCA_047975195.1 Cumulibacter sp.
CCGAGAGAGGGATCTTCATAGGCCACTTGACGGAACAGCTCAAGAATCCTGCTGCGCGTGATGAACTTTCGGACGTCGACGGTTGGATACTGACTGATCAGTTGATCCGGAGTCTTGCCGGCGTCCAGCTGGGCCTGAAAAAAGGCTGCCTGACGCGCGGGAGTCCATGCGACGCGCTGGTTCCCGGTGTGCAGAGCAGCAACGAGCTGGTCCGCGTCGTCCTGCGTTGGCGCCTTCTTGACGGTGATACGTCGGACTGCGTCACGGTCGGGAAGAACCTGAGCGAATTTGCTGATGCGTGCTTGATGATCGGGCGCAAGGTAAGGGTTCTGAATGGCCTTCAATGCAGCGACGCGGCGGTTCCCTTCGACGACGATCAACTGCCCCTGTCGCTCTACCACGATGGGAACCTCGTGGGTCAAGAGTCCCACCTTCGCGATTCCCTCGACCAGGTTCAGGGCTTTTTCGTTGCTGAATAGGTCTTGCACGATATCGGACTCCGGAACCCCATCTGGGATGTCGAGCCGGACATTGCGAGGGTCAAGATGGAGGTCGTTGACGACATCAACCACAGCCTCTTCCCATGTGGACATGTCAATCATCGCGACCTCCTCCCGGCTCTGTGATGCGGCCAGTATCAGGGGCGACCTTGCTCGCGGAGCCGCCTCGGACCAGCTCTAGGACATCGCTTCGCAGGAAGCGCCATGCCCGTCCAACTTTCTCTCCTGGCAGCGTTCCTTCCCGCGCCAACGACAGGACAGTCTTCGTGCTAACGCGCAGGAGAGCAGCGGCTTCGTCGGTGGTCAGAACCTCGTGTTCTTCCGGCATCTTCCTGCACTCTCCTCTTACGGGCTTCAACGTCACGATATCAGGAGACCGTCCGGCTGTGGCTCCGACAAACTGAGGCAGGTGCCTCGTCCTCACTCAGGGGGCCAGTGTCCGAGTCAGACTGCGACCCCTCGAGCAGACCCCGACGTTCGAGGTCAGGGCATGGCGAAGGGCGCTGGCCAGCTAGTGACATCACGGGTCCCGACGGCGCATCGAGCGGACCGGGTGCGCTGCGCCCTTGCTCAAGCTTGCCCGCCGACAAGGCCGGAGTACGCCGACGAGCGATCGGACTGGCTGTCTCGTCGAGTCAGTTGTCAGGCCTGGCTGCTCCCGGACGTCACAGCCGATGATCTATCGGAACGGATTCGCGCTGCGCGAGGGAGCGGAAGGCCCGCAGACGTGCTGCTGCTTCGTGCTGTCGCGCCCGGGCGAGAAGGACGAGGCTGACGGGCCCGAGCCAGAGCATCTTCAGGGCGTTCCAGATGCAGACCAGGACGATCAGGTGGAGCCACCCGGGCCCGCCCTGTTCGACGAGGGTGCGACAGGTCGCGGCGATGTAGAGGTACGGGATGGCGAGGAGCATCGCGGGGGTGCCCCAACTTGAGGCCGCGTCGGGTGCGGATGGCGTCGATGAGGATGTTCGTCGGCATGTACCGGCGCATGAACGTCCGGGTGTGGATGCTAGCGATCCAAATGGTGCGAAGCATTGGGGGCCTCCTGGCAACACGCGTCGAGTGACTCGCGAAGCGGCGTGTTGGTGGTGGCCCCAGATTCGCAAGCCGGCGTCACACTCGTGTCCGTCACCGAGAACATCGACGAGTCCCCGTCCGGGATGCTCATGCACGGCATCATGGCCTCGATCGCGGAGTTCTACTCCCTGAACCTCGCGCAGGAGGTCACCAAGGGCCTCGTGCAGAAAGCGACCATCGGCGGCACCCCGCACAAGGCACCCATCGGATACCTCAACGTACGCACGACCGACAGGCTCGGGCACGAGGTCCGCACCATCGAGACCGACCCCGACCGAGCCGACCTGATCCGATACGCGTTCACCGGGTATGCGACCGGAAACTACTCCCTCGCGACGCTGGCAACGGAGCTGGAAACCCGAGGCCTCGCCACCCGGCCCACTCCGACGTTCCCCGCCCGGCCGGTCACGACGAAACTGCTGCACAAGATCCTCACCAACCCGTACTACCGTGGCGTCGTCACCTTCCGAGAGGTCACCTACCCCGGCACACATGAGCCGCTCGTGACCCCGGAGACGTTCGAACAGGTACAGGCAATCCTGCGACAGAACCACCTCGTCGGCGACAAGCCGCAGAAGTACGACCACTACCTCAAAGGCACGATCTACTGCGCCTGCGGGAAACGGCTCATGTTCGAACGCCCCCGCAACCACCAAGGCGTCACCTACGACTACTTCACCTGCACCGGACGCCGGCTCAAGAAGAACGACTGCCGCCGCACCTCGCTCCTGGCGTGCCACGTCGAAGACCGGATCGAAGCCGCCTACCAGCGCATCAGCATCACCGACGACGACGCAGCCCGGATCAAAGACGTCCTGTGGCAGGTGTTCGACGCCCTCGCCGCATCATCCAGCGACGAACGCGCCAGCCTCACCACGCAGAAGGCCAAGCTCGAAGCCGAACAGGTCAAGCTCCTGCAAGCCCACTACGCCGACGCGATCACCATCGACCTGCTCAAGACCGAGCAAGACCGCATCCGCGCCAGCCTGCACGCCATCACCACCCGGCTCGACGAACTGGCGACAACCTACGACAAAGCCAAGGTCGGCCTCGACACGATCCTGTCCATCCTCACCGACCTCGGAGACCTCTACGCCAAGGCCGAACCAGCCGAACGACGGATGCTCAACCAGGCACTGTTCGACCGCATCACCCTCGAAGACGACGACACCGCAACCATCACACCCAAGCAGGCCATCGCCACGATCCTCGCCAGCGATCCCAGCCCACACAACGAACAAACCCTGCTCCGCGATAACGCGGGGCAGGGTTCGAACGTTTCAGAGTACGTGGAGCGAAGGGGATTCGAACCCCTGACCTTCTCATTGCGAACGAGACGCGCTCCCCACTGCGCCATAGCCCCTTGCGCCGTTCACAGA
>JBKEDB010000046.1:0-3770 GCA_047975195.1 Cumulibacter sp.
CCATACTAGGTGATCCATATAACGCACAGGAGTTTCAGGTGCGTCTTAAGGTAGAGCTATATCTACCACCCGGATATGGAGCGACTTCGATTGATCTGACTAACTACGGGGTAGGTCTCGATGTAGGTTATGAAGGCAATTCCATAGGAACAGGAACAATACAGCTAATTGCTGAAGAACCTGAGTCCATCCCGAGCATCTATAAGCGTTTCGGTCAGTTTGGAATTGTTAATGGCTCCAAAACGATGCTTCCAGGGAGTATCACCGTTGTCGCCTCAAATGCAAAATTTAGACTTGGTGAAACAAAAGGTAGAAGTGATCTGAAAATCACAGGTCTTCGCCTTTCTCTTTTTAATTCAGAGGGGGGAAGTGTCACTGACCGTATAGAGTTGATACCGACACTAAGCGAACGAATCCCTTATACCATCGGTGAAGATCATAAGCCCGAAGATGAAATCAGCTCTCGCTCCGTTGATGATCCGAGCATCAATAAAGCCACTGGAGATTGGGGTGCTCAGGCAAGTAATACGTTCGGCAGCCTCCCTAGTTCGACAACTCTAGGAGCCGCCCCACTTTCACTCTCCGCACAGCAAGACACCGACTCCAGCGACCTCTTGACAGATGCCGGCATGCATTTTCCCTCTCCAAAAGGACAGGCCGAAAATCCCTTAGGAAGGGTAGATTCCATAGCCGATTTAGGATTTGTGCACACAGGAGTTCACACCACCAGCTCCAGCGGATCCGGCGTGCCGTGGCGAACTGTGCGTTTGCAGCCTCAGGCCTCGACGACAAACCTTCCAGATTGGCTTTTGCTCGATCTCTTTCAGCTCCCACTGTCTCCTTCCGCTCCTTTTGCCGATGCACCGCTGCCTTTCATTGCGGGCACCTATGCCAGCACTGGCGGAAAAATTGGTCTAAATAATCAGGTCTTTCCATTTGAGGCCACTATGGATCGGACGGCTCCGCTGGAGGCTGTTTTTGAAAATGCATCCAAAGGCGCAGGGACAGTTTCTGCGTTGGAAGCAACGGCGATCGTTAGGAACATCCGTGATAAAACTTTAGCGACTTCAGGAAAACTCTATGACCTTCCAGATTACGTTTCACCCGGCCAAATCGTAGAAGTCAAAGACATCGCAGATGGTGGAGAAATCAGCGAAAAATTAGTCCGCCAGGCGGTTGACCTCCTTAGCGTAAGAAGCGGTGTTTTTTCCATCTACTCTGTCGGCCAAAGCATTCGCCAAACACCATCGGGCAATATCGAAGTCTTGGGCGAACAACGCTCCCAAGCACTCGTTGAAAGAATTCAGGAAACAGGCGGCACCCCCGCGATCTTTCGCACCATAACGCTGCAACCGCTTAACCAATCAACCCTCGCGCTAAGAGCCTATCTGAAAATTCAACGGTGTCCAAAAATAAGATCATAAGTGCTGATAGATAGATCGAAGTTGGGCGATGGCGTCGTTCCAGTCGCGTTCCAGATCCAGATGATTTTTTAACCAGCGTATAAATTTTACGGTGCGCTGAGAGAGCCTTTTCGGTGCGTGGTTAAGGTGCGGGATTTTTGTGCTTCCGGTTCTCTTTTTGAAGACTGCTACTCTCTTCTTTTGGACTTCTTCTTTTCGTTTCAATTCGGCTTGGTTGACTACTCCGTCTTTTTCTTCGATGAGCTTTTCCATCATGGTGATGAGGTTGTGTGTGAGGCAGAGCAGGCGTGCTTGATTGGTTTTTGCCTCCGGGCTGCTGGCCCATGATTTTTTTCTCCGAGCTTGTTTTTGAACTCGTCGAAGACCTTTTGATTCAGTCGCCTGCCCTCGGCTCCTTCTCCGCTTCGCGGCTGTCTTCGACAGTCTATCTCAAGGTGTTCCCACACCTTTCGATTCAATATCCCAACGCGATTTGTAAAGCAGGGCGATGATTCCCGGTGGCACGCTTGTGGGTAGGTTGGTGATGTAGAGGTGTCCGGTGGGGTATTTACTTGTCGGATTGTGTGTGTGGTCCTGTTTGAGAGTTGGGGTGTTGCTTCTTTTATCATGACCCTGCCAAACCCGTCCTTCCGCTTAATCGACAGACGGTTGGCTATGGATGGACCCGACAGTATTGTGGCCATACATGGCAGGATTCCTATAAGTGGAGTGGAAATTTTTCACGCATATCGGAAGTTACAAAGCCTTCGAAAACAATCATTATCGGGGATTCAATGGATAATCTCAAATCGGTAAGTGTTAACCGTTATCTTTACCCAAATCATCCGACATATCCCCTGGCGGAACGTCATGCGGGCGGCGCAAATTATTTATTTCTGGACGGGCACGTCGAAAATTTAAAAGCGGAATTTCTGCATACATCGGAAGGTCAGATTCTGTTTAGAAAGACCAAGGGAATTTCAATCGGCGTATCAGCTTATCGGGAATGATAAAATTCGCCCAATAATTCTTTCATGGTGTAGGGGCGTCCGTCTTTGGCAGATCGCCAGATGCCTTCTCCCACGGCAATGGCCAGAGCGGCATCGTGGCTGCTGCAGGGAAGTTTAAGCCTCACACTTTCCGACGTCGGAGAAAGAAAAATATCTTTGCGAATCAGGGGATCACCCCCGCCGTGTCCGCCTCCAGGAGGTGGGATAATTATTTCTTCGCGGCCCCCGAAAAGCGGCATGATGATAATTTTATCTCCTTCCGATGGCGACGGCGTGGAACCCGATGGATCGGGATTGGAATGATGATACACTTCGAGCCGACCTTCGGTTCCATTGATGGCAAGCGTGTAGCCTTCCCAGGGTGTGGAAAAATTGCAGGAATAGGTCATCGAGATTCCGTCACGATATTGAACAACTGCGGAATAGGTGTCTTCTATGTCGATTTCGTCATCGTAAATATATCGGTCCTGCGGATATTGCGTCGCGTAAGGAAGGCTGAGTTTGTCCCAATCCGTCGTGGGCGATTTCCCGGGCGAAACACCTCGCGAGCCATGATTGGTCTGAAAATAAGGACATTTCTCCCGCATTTGGCTCGGGCTCAGCGCACTGCCGTCTGAACTTTTCGGGCGATGCGCACCCTTCGCGCCATAGTAATTAAGGGCTCCGTAAGCGAAAACCGATTTCGGAATGCTCTCGATAAGCCAATTGATATAGTCAATATGGTGAACCGATTTATGAATACTCAATCCGCCGGACTTTGCGCGAACGCGATTCCAGCGGAAAAAATAACTCGCTCCGTGATTGGTATCCAAATTGTAAACAAATTCGATGTTGGTGATTCGGCCAATGCGTTTATCCAAAAGTAGCTGCTTTACCCGTCGACTCGTATCGCCGTAGCGGAAATTGTGGGTCACGTGCAGTGATCCCCTGCTCTTTCGCTCGGCTTCAAAAACGCGCTTCATTTCTTCGCAGTTAATCACAACCGGCTTCTCCGAAATGACTCGAAGATCATTTTCCAAACCGGCAATGATATAGTCGCAATGCGTAAAATCGGGGCCAGTCACCAACAGCGCATCAGGTGCTGCATCTTCAATGATTTTTTGAATACCGAGCGCGGGATTAAACCAAGGAATTTCCCGATCGATCTTTCGACAAAATTCCTCCACGCGCTCACGATCCGGATCAATAATTCCGACGATTTCAGCCACATCGCTGTAGTCTTCTTCAGACTGTGTTTTTCCCAAAAGTGGCAGTACAAAATGATAGATCGCACGAACACTTAAACCACAGACGAGATAGCGAAGTTTCGGAGTATTTTCGGAAGGTGAATGCATAGGAAATTGTTAGAGTATTCCAG
>JBKEDB010000047.1:0-21292 GCA_047975195.1 Cumulibacter sp.
CCCGGACTTCGGGCTCGACGGACCCACTGAGGGGACGGTTGACGGGTCCGAGAGTTACACCACCAGCTTTGATGACACCAGCACATTTGGGATGTCCGAGTTCGACCCGGGCAGCGCCGAAACCGACACCGACCCGGGGGTCGACTCCGGCCCCGGCGACACTGAGACCGATACCGACACTGATCCATCTGAACCCGACACCGAATCGACAGATTCTGCTCCGGCGGATTCCGAAGCGGGCACCACCGAGACGGGCTATCCAACGGACGAATCCGACGAATCCGACGATTCGGATGATTCGGATGAGAGCGATAGTTGGTCCCGCGATACCTCGACCGTCTCGTCCTCGGATGATTCGGACGATGAGAGTGCCAGCGATGACGCCTCTACCGAGGACTCCGCTGATGAGGCCAGCGCTGATGAGGCCTCTACGGACGACACCGCTACCGATTCGCCGTCCGAGGGCGGTGCGGCGCAGGACGAACCGTCTGATTCGGCCGGAACGAGCGGCGATTCGTCCGCCGAGAGTCAAGGCAGCGAGCCGAGCGATGGCTCGACAGCTGCCACGGATGAGGCCACCGAGGAAGCCTCGTCGTCCGCCGACTTAACCGTCACCATCGACGGTGAGGACATTGCCGTTGGTGAACCAACGCTTGACATCACCGGCGATGGTGTTGCGGACACGGTTGTGGTCGAGAGTGAAGGGAACGTCGAGTACTACGTCGACACCGACCAGGATGGCGTTGCTGACCAGATCATCGTGCTGGATGAGAACGACGGCACCCTGGTGAACCATGAGGTCTATGACCCGGGCACCGGGACCTGGACGAACGTGACCGAGGAGTCGGCGGGCGGCGCATAAGCGGCTCGCACCACGAAGGCCGGCGAAACTAGGGTGGTTTCGTCGGCCTTCGTCATGTTCGGCGAATCTCGACTGTGAGATCGCGCCCGCCATGAGTACACGATCTCGCAACTGAACGGTTGAGGCGCCGCTCGACCGGCGGTCTCTGGTCACGACTGCGGCTTCAGGACGCCGTCCTCAATCTGCAGATGCCGGTCCAAACCGAGATCATTCAGGAAGTCCTGGTCGTGGCTCACCACGACCAGGGCCCCGCGGAACGCGCGCATCGCCTCGCTGAGATGTCGCACGCTGGCCAGGTCCAAGTTGTTGGTCGGCTCGTCGAGCAACAGCAGTGAAGGCGCTGGGTCCGACATCAGCACGGCTGCCAGCACCGCCCGCAGCCGCTCGCCGCCGGAAAGCGTTCCGGCCGGCTGTTCGACCTGTCGGCCGCGCAATAGGAACTGGGCCAGTCGATTTCGGGCATCGACGCTGGTGACGGACGGAGCGAGCCGCGCGACGTTCTCCAGCAAGGATTGATCGTCGGCCAGCACGTCCAGACGCTGTCGAAGGAATCCGTACGGCACCGCCGCACAGGCGGCGATCTTGTTCAACAGAGTCGTTTTGCCGGCGCCGTTGCGGCCACTGAGTGAGATGCGCTCGGGCCCCTTGATGATCAGCGCATCGATGTCCACCACCAGCCTGGACCCCGGTAGCGCGGTCTGCGGTAACTCGATTCGAATTTCGTCGTCGCCCCGCACTCGGCGTTCGGCCGACTGTAATGAGACACGTGCCGATTCCAGGTGGTCTTGATGCTCACCTTTCAGCCTTGCCGCCGAGACCTGGGCGGTCCGTTTGCGCAACTTCATCACCACGCGCGGCTCACGCTTATTGTCGTATTGCTTCTGCGCATATCGCTGCCGACGCGCCAGTTTCACCTGCGTGTCCATCAGCTCCTGCTTCTGCCGGTTGACCTGTGCCTTGGCGTCGCGTACCCCGCGCTCAGCGGCTTCCTGTTCCGCTGCGACCTGAGCGACGTACGCGTCATATCCGCCCCCATAGGTCGTCATCGAGCCCTCCCGCAACTCGGCGATCGCGTCCATATGACGCAGCGCGCGACGGTCGTGGCTGACCATGACCAGCACGCCGCCGAACCCGGTCAGTACGGCATCCACACGTTCGCGGGCGACGATGTCCAGGTTGTTTGTGGGTTCATCCAGCAACAGAATGTCGGGCCGCGTGAGCAGGCGGCCGACGATCGCCAGCAGCGTTTGCTCTCCGCCGGAGAGAGTGGCCGCAGGTCGGTCGAGATCGATGTCGTCCATGCCGATCTCAGCGCACAGCGCGCGGGTGCGCTCGTTGATATCCCAATCGTCGCCGACGATGTCGAAGTCGCGATCGAGAGCCGACCCAGCCTCTATGCGACTCAGCGCCGCACGTACGCCGGTAATCCCGAGCAGGGCAGAAACGTCATCGCCCTGTTCGGCGAGCTCCTGCGGCAGATAGCCGACCGTACCGTTGATGGTGATCGTGCCGCGGGTCGGCGTGAGGTCACCGGCGATCAGGCGCAACAGGGTCGACTTGCCGACGCCGTTGTCGCCGACGACGCCGGTATGGCCGTCGCCGAAGGTGGCGTTGAGTTGCTGCACAGCGATGGTGCCGTCGGCCCATTCGAGTGATAGCGAATCGCAGACGATAGCCGGGCGCGAGAAAGTAGACATGATTACTCCAGGAGAGGTCGATCCGAACGGGGACGATTCCTCAACCGAGCAACGGCGTACCTTCCGCAGACAATGTGACCCCCTCATTATGCGAGGGATGTCCAGTTAATTTGTGCTCCGATCGCTGAATGCAGCGATCGGAGCACAACGGTATGGATTACTCCGACTTCTCGTCCGGTACGTTGCCCAGTTCTGCGCCGATCGTGGTGTCGTCACCGTGCCCGGTGTGGACGACGGTGGACGGCGGCAAGGTCAACAGTCGCGCACGGATCGAGTCAACGATCGTCGGGTAATCCGAGAACGAACGACCGGTCGCACCGGGTCCGCCGTTGAACAACGTATCGCCGGTAAACACGCAGCCCAGATCCGCGGCATACAGGCAGATCGCGCCTGGCGCATGCCCAGGCGTGTGCATCACCTGAAGATCCGTGCCGGCGACCGATATGACCTGACCGTCGACCAGTTCGCCGTCCGGTTCGGCATCCGGATGGGTCAGCGCCCACAACTCGCGATCGTCACGGTGCAGCAAGATCGGTGCGCCGGAAAGCTCGCGCAGCCGCGGTGCCTGCGCCACGTGGTCGTCGTGCGCGTGGGTGCAGACGATGGCCTCGATCTTGCGATCGCCGATCTGCCGCATAATCGCATCGGCATCGTGCGGGGCATCCAGCACAATCACCGACGCGTCGTCGCCGAGTATCCAGACGTTGTTGTCCACCTCCCAGGTGCCGCCATCGAGGCTGAACGTGCCCGAGGTGATGAGATGTTCAACGCGCGCGGCCATCAAAGTTCGACCACCGAACGAAGGACGTCGCCGTGGTGCATCTTCTCGAAGGCCGCCTCGACGTCCGATACCCCAATCCGCTCGGTGACGAACTTCTCCAGCGGGAAATGCCCCTGCTTGTAAAGATCGACCAGAATGGGGAAGTCCTTGGACGGAAGGCAATCGCCGTACCACGACGATTTCAGGGCGCCTCCGCGACCGAACAGGTCGGCCAACGGGATCTCCCAGGTCATCTCCGGCGTTGGTACGCCGACGAGCACAGCCGTGCCGGCCAGGTCGCGGCCGTGAAATGCCTGGGTGAAGGTCTCCGGGCGCCCCACGGCGTCGATCACGACGTCCGGTCCGAATCCGCCGGTCAGTTCCCGCATCGCCTCGATCGGATCCTGCTGCGTGGAGTTGACCGTGTGGGTTGCGCCGAATTCCTTCGCCCACTCCAACTTCTGATCGTCGATGTCGATCGCGATGATCGTGCCCGCGTTCGCCAGGCGTGCACCGGCGATCGCGGCATTGCCGACACCGCCGCAGCCGATAACGGCGACCGACTGGCCGCGCTGAACGTTTCCGGTGTTGACCGTAGCGCCAACTCCGGCCATTACGCCGCATCCCAGCAGGCCGACGACCGCCGGATCGGCCTCGTCGACCTTGGTGCACTGACCAGCGGCGACGAGCGTCTTTTCGATGAACGCGCCGATCCCGAGCGCGGGGGAGAGTTCCGTGCCATCCTCGAGCGTCATCTTCTGCGTCGCATTGTGGGTGTTGAAGCAGTACTTCAGATCGCCGCGCAGGCACGCGCGGCACTGTCCGCACACGGCGCGCCAGTTCAGAATGACGAAGTCGCCGACGGCAACTTCGGTGACGCCGTCGCCGATCGCCTCGACGACCCCGGCAGCTTCGTGGCCGAGGAGAAACGGGAACTCGTCATTGATGCCGCCCTCGCGGTAATGCAGGTCGGTGTGGCACACCCCGCAGGCTTGGATTTTGACCACTGCCTCACCAGGTCCAGGGTCCGGCACGATGACGTTCTCGATGGTGACGGGCGCGCCCTTGGCGCGGGCGACGACTCCCTTGACGGTCTGCGACATGCTGAGCCTTTCTCGACGTGGTCGTATGCGCCGATCGTAATATCGATGCGTGAGTCGCAGTCGCGACCCGCGTGTGTGCGAGCAGGCACATTGCCCCCTCGAACGGCTCGTCATTAGCATGGCGAAGGAACTTTTCACATCGGCGCAGGGAGTGCGACATGGACGACGACGACTTCAACGAGGTCCTCAAGGCGGTACGGACCTTCATTCGCGAGGAAGTCGTGCCGGCCGAGGAGCAGATCGAGGCCGAGGACAAGGTGCCCGATTCGCTGCGCGATCAGGCGAAGGAAATGGGCCTATTCGGGTTCGCCATTCCCGAGGAGTACGGCGGCCTCGGGCTGAACATGATGCAGGAAGTTCAGCTCAATATGGAGCTCGGCTGGGCGACGCCTTCGTTCCGCTCGATGTTCGGAACCAACAACGGCATCGCGGGGCAGGTGCTGGTCAAGGCTGGCACCGACGAGCAGAGGAAGGAATGGTTGCCGAAGCTCGCTGCCGGTCTGACCGCCTCCTTCGCGCTCACCGAGCCCGAGGCTGGTTCGGACCCGTCGTCGCTGAAGACCAAGGCGACCCGAGAGGGTGACGAGTACGTCATCAATGGCGGCAAGTGCTTCATCACCAATGCGGCGATGGCCCAGGTGCTGATGGTGTTTGCCCGTGTCGGTGACATCCCCGGTGGCAAAGGCATCGCGGTCTTCCTGGTGGAGACCGACCGCGAAGGCGTCACGATCGCCCCGCACGATAAGAAGATGGGCCAGCGCGGCGCCTGGACCTCCGATATCAACTTCGACAATGTCCGGATCCCGGCCAATCACCTCATCGGAGGCGACGAGTCGGTCGGCTTCCCGACCGCGATGCGGTCGCTGCAGCAGGGCCGGCTGACGCTCGCGGCATTCATGACCGGCGTCAGCAAGCGCCTGGTACACGAGACTGCGGCGTACGCCGCACAGCGGCAGCAGGGTGGCAATGTCATCGCCGACTACCAGCTCGTGCAGGGACTGATCGCCGATTCGCAGACCGATTTGTATGCGAGCGAGTCGATCGTGCTCAACGGGGCGCGCGACTGGGACGCCGATCGGGACCGCCGGATGGCGCCGTCCGTGGCGAAGTACTTCGCTTCGGAAGCCGTGGGCCGGATCGCCGACCGCGCTGTGCAGATTCACGGTGGGGACGGCTACATGCATGGGTACGTCGTGGAGCGGCTGTACCGCGACGTCCGCCTTTTCCGCATCTACGAGGGCACCTCGCAGATTCAGCAAGTTGTGATCGCGAAGCAGGCGCTCGCGCCGTACCGCCAGAAGTAGGCTCTAGCGCGTTCTGCGGGGCAACGAGTAACGCTATCGACCCGTAGCGTTACTCGTTGCCCCGCAGAACTTTGTCTAGGCCTGGTATTCGGTGCGGATCGCGTCGCTATCGGCGCCGAGTGCGGGGGAGCCGCCGCTAGCGGCCGGCGCGAAGGAGGAGTAGCGGGCGGGTAGTCGCACCGTTTTGGTTACCTCACCGGCGTACTCGACCTCGATCGCGAATTCGCCCGCGGCAAACTGCGCGCTCGCCGCGAGGTCGGGGTAGTCGCGCACTCGTCCGAAGACGATGTTCGCTTTCGTGAACCTCTCGATCCACTCGTCCGTGCTGCGTTTGGCTAAGATCTCGGCGATTCGCGGAATCAGCTGGTCGCGGTGCGCTGTCCGTCCCCCCTGGTCGGCGTACGCCGGATTCTCGCCGAGGTCCGGCGCTTCAACAGCCTCAACGAATGCGGCCCAGTGTCGCGGCGTATTGGCCGAGAACATGATCCAGCCGTCCTGGGTCGAATACAGTCCGGACGGCGTGGTGAATTCAGGATGCGAACCGGAGCGCTTCAGATCGACGCCAGCGGTCAGGTACTCGGTGATGTTATGTGCTTGCAGACCAATCGCGGTCGCTAACAGTGAGCATTCGATGTGCTCGCCGATACCGTGCCGTTCTCGGTTCAGCAGGGCGGCCAGGATCGCTTGAGCAGCGACGTGCCCGGTGCCGATGTCGACGACCTGGGACCCCACTCGCTGGGGGTTGCCGTCCGGCTCACCGGTGACGTGCATCAAGCCCGTCTCGGCCTGGATCGAACTGTCCATCCCCGCGCGGCGGGCATCGGGGCCATCTTGGCCGAATCCGCTAATCGACAGGTAGATGACGTCGGCGTTGATGGCTTTGATGTCTTCGTAGGAGATGCCGAGTCGCTCTACGACGCCGGGCCGGAAGCCCTGTAGGACGACGTCCGCTCGTGCCGCCATCCGCAGCACCAGCGCGTGGTCGTCCGGATCGGTGAGATCGACGACGAGCGCACGCTTGCCCCGGTTGTACGCCGCCGTCATCGAGTTCAGACGCACCTGAGGGTCGGCGGTGAAATAGCCGCGACTGCCGTCCCCTGCTGGGGATTCGATCTTGATGACCTCCGCGCCGAGGTCAGCGAGTACGAGGCCCGCTAGGGGGCCGGCGATCATGGTGGTCAGATCCAATACAAGCATGCCGTCAAGCGGCCGGGGAACGGTCATGGCGACGATCGTAGCGATCCTGCCCCGACGGACCCGACCCTCGTGGGCCGAGCACGCGGTTATCTCGTGCGTGACCGCCCCCGTACGGGATTAGACGCGCTCGGGTCTAGACGTAGACGCCCCGTGCTGCCAGGTAGGGGACGGGATCGATGCGCTCGCCGTACATCCCGTTAGTGACTTCGAAGTGCAAGTGCGGACCGGTGGACTGACCTTCGGAGCCCATGCCGGCGATGGTCTGCCCGGCAGTGACCTGCTGCCCAGCGCTGACGTAGAGGCTCTGCATGTGGCCGTAGACCGTGACCATTCCGTCGGGGTGCTGGATGTAGATGGCGTTTCCGAAGCCGTCGGCCGGTCCGGACCGCACCACGGTGCCACTGGCAGCGGCGTAGATCGGCGTGCCGAAGTCATTGGCGATGTCGATGCCGTAGTGGAAGGTGCCCCACCTGGGGCAGAAGCAGCTGGTGAAGGCGCCACCTGCGGGCTTGACCCATCCGCTGCCGGACGACGATTGTCCCGAGTTTGACGAGCCCGAGCTTGCCGATCCGCCACCGGAGGACCCGGAACTAGACGATCCTCCGCCGGATGAGCCGGAACTCGATGCCCCCGAGCTCGCTGATCCGCCGCCGGATGAGCCGGAACTCGACGAGCCCGAGCTTGCCGGCGGGGGAGCGGACGCTGCTTGATTCGCTTGCTGGGCTGCGGCCGCCGCAGCGGCCTGAGCCTGTGCTTGCGCCTGGGCCTCGGCTTGGGCCTGAGCGGCGGCAGCCGCGGCCGCTGCCTCTTCTGCCTTCTTCTTGGCGATCGCTGCCTCTTCGGCCTGCTTCTTCGCCAGCCATTCCTTATATGTCTGCTTTTGTCCCTCGAGTTCCCACAACTTGTCCTGCGCGTCGGCGAGGGCGTCGTCCAACTCGGCCTTCTGCACCTGAAGGCTGGCCATCTGCGCGTTCGCAGCGTCGACCTTGTCGTTCATTTCCGTCATCAACTGCTTGGCCTTGGCCTCGGCGGCTTGGGTGTCGAGCACCGACTGCTTCGCTGCGGAATCCGCGTTCGCTTGCTTGATCTTCGCGACGTTAAGCTGGTCGACCTTCGCGTACTGCGCGTCCGTCACGATATTGAGCATCGAAGAACGTTCGATGAGGTCGGCCGGGCCATCGGCAGACAGCAACATGGCGTCATTGAAGGTGTAGTTGCCTTGGGTGAAGACATCATGGGCGAGCTCTTTAACGCCCTCTTCGGCCGCGGCGACCTCGTCACCGGCGGTCTTGACCGCGGCCGCGGTTTCCTTCTGCTTGTCCTTTGCGAGGCCTAACTGGCCTTTCGCTACTTCGTACGCGTCAGCGGCGGCTAGCGCCTGCGCGTTGAGAGCCTCGATCTGGTTGTTCATCTGCGTCACTGCCGCCGACGCGTCGGCAACCTGCTTCGCGGCCTTCTCCTTGGCGCTCGAGGCGCCGGAGATCTGCGCATCACTCGGATTCGGCGGTGGGGGAGGCAAAGCGTTAGCTGGGGCGATGGGCAGGAAGAACGACAGAGTGAGCATGCCCGCTACTGCGGCCGCGCTCTTAGCCCTCGACGTGCGCACGAAGGTGCCTCCAAAACCGCAACTCTTGGGAAGAATGCGCGGAGGCAGCGGTCGTTTGCCTGAGCCACGCGGAACCCATACTGACACGCCTGACGCTCAAGCACCACAAGTCACAACAATCTCGTTTGTAACTTGAATCTAGTTACATCACTGTAGTTCTTTTCCTTCACAACGCAAGACCTTTGGTGCGACCAGGGTTTTCCTGTTCCGCTCAATGCGGCACCGATCGTTGGGACGTCGGCGAATATTTATCGCGAGATCTGAGGAGATTCGAGTGCGAGCGGGCCGTGGTAGCGACGATCTACCGACGAAATCGATGTGATGGCTGGCTTTCGCGTGCCGTCGCTGCGGATCTTGTCTGCCTCGAATGATCGATGCAGGCGCGTGACGGCGTAGGGGTAGCGCACAACGCGGTTCGGGTCGCTGGGCGGCAGTGACGCAGCGCGCCCGCCTGCGGTCGAAAATTAGCCGTGACCTGGTGTTTCATGTGGTGCCCTCGGCAGGAATCGAACCTGCGACGCCCGCCTTAGGAGTGCGGCGCTCTATCCACTGAGCTACGAAGGCCTAATTTTTATGCGCTGACCAGCGTAACCCATCGGTACTGAGGCGGTGCTGGTCGTCGACGGGCGTGAACTATGGGGGCACGGGGCGTGACACCTACGCGAAGGTAAGCCCTAAATCTGTCGCGATCCACACGGGCATGCGCATACTATTCGTGCACCTTGCGCAGTCCGGCTGGCAGGTCTGGCCGTTCACATGAAGGACGCCGCCATGACCACCATGCCTATTCGAAGTCAGCACGAGCCGATAGTTCTGCTCAATGCGAGTTACGAGCCACTATCGATGAACGTCACGCTTAAGCGTGCAGCGAGGTTGCTCGCGAAAGGCAAGGCGATCGTGCTTGAGGCGGCGAAGGGGCGTTTTTTGCGGGATTGGCCGTGGCCTCGGGTCCTCATATTGGTGAAGTATGTACGTATCGCGCATGAGGTTCTGTATCGCTGTCCGACGGTCAGTCGCAAGGGAGTGCTTAAGCGCGACTCTTACCGTTGCGCTTACTGCGCCGACCGGGCCAACACAATCGATCACGTGCTGCCCAAGAGTCGCGGTGGCGGCATGACCTGGACGAATCTGGTCGCCGCCTGCCTACGGTGCAACAGTCGCAAACGCAACCGGACCCCAGAGGAAGCGGGGATGCCGCTACGGTTCACGCCGTTCGTGCCAACCCGCCTGGCCTTGGGTGATTCGGGAGCGACGGTCGCTATCCCGGCGTAAGTGATGGCGTCCGCCAGCAGGACGGCGCTGCGCGCGCGATAATGATGAGATGAAAGACGCCGATGAATCACCGAGGGCGAGCGCGCACGAGGCCCGCAACGAGCGGGCGTCCGCAGCCACGCCCACTCGCGTCGTACGTCGAAGGGCCTCGCGGGAAATGACTGCCGAAGAGCGAGCGTTTATTGCGCGGTACGCCGCGGATTCGCCGCCGCATCACGATTCGAACTGGGGCTAGTCACCGCGGAACCTCAAGACCCAGATAGCACGAAGGGCGCCCGCCATATGGCGGGCGCCCTCATGTGTCATCGGATCTATCGGCCGGAGCGGGCGAGGAGATCGCGGATCTCTGTGAGTAGTTCCTCCTGGGTCGGAGGGATGTCCTCTTCGATGCCGGCCTTACGGCGCTCGTTGATCTTCTGCATCGGTACGACGACGACGAAGTAGATAACTGCGGCTGTGATCACAAACGTGATGACCGCAGTGATGAAGGCACCCCAGGTGAAGAGCTGACCGTTGACCTCAAATGCTCCACCGAACTCGCCGCCGCCACCGATAAGCGCGATGAGCGGGTTGATGAATGATTCAGTAAACGACGTCACCAGCGCGGTGAACGCAGTGCCGATGACGACTGCGACCGCGAGATCGACGATATTCCCGCGGAACAGAAAGTCCTTGAAGCCCTTCATGGACGGTTCTCCTTACAAGCCCGCTGGGCCCGCTTAGTCGGAATCTACGGCCGATACAGTAGCAATGATCATTTGCGCAGAAAGCAAACTTGCAACCAAATCCGTATCGCCCGAAGTGATTAGAACCACGATATAGGTGCTGGTGCTGTAGATGCTAGTGGTGCTCGTGAGATCTGAATCCGAGCGTTGAACGTCGACGAGTGGTACGGCGCTGAGGGTGAGTTTCGGTGGTGCGTCATCTAGTGCCACGTACACATCGACGTTATCGCCGGGTCGTAGGACGCTCGCGCTCGCGGGATCAGCGATCGGCAGCACCAGCGGGATTCCAGTGGCAGGCGGGTCAGGTTGTTGGTCCACGCCGCTGCCTGCGGGGTTCGCGAGCGCGGGTTGCAGCGCCAATAGACCTGCGCACCCGGCGAGCGCCACGGCAATCAAGCGCCGGACTGTCAACGACAACGGTGCTCCGCGCCGACGATTGCGTCGGGGAAGGTTGAAGCGGAAAGCGCGGGCGCCTCGGCGGGCACGGGCAGAGTGTGCAGTCATCGACAGCCTCCAGTGCGGGATGTCGATGATTGTGGGCGCCGCAATTCGGGCCCGGTATCGGGCCGCTCACCGGTGTGGACGACCCGCGGGGCTGTGGATTAGCTGCTGCTCGCGGCGGCGGGCGCGGCGCTGGATGTGCTAGAGGAGTCCGAAGATGATGTCGTCGAGGTGGAGTCGCTCGAACTCTTAGTGGAGTCGCCCGACGACGAGTTCGCGGCGAGAGAGGACGACGAGCCGCCGCGCGAATCGTTGCGGTAGAAGCCCGAACCCTTGAACACAACGCCCACCGAGCCCCACACCTTGCGCAGCGCGCCCTGGCATTCGGGGCATGTCGTCAGAGCGTCGTCCGAAAACGACTGGACGACCTCAAGTTGCTGGCCGCAGTTCTTGCACGCGTACTGATAGGTGGGCACGGGTCCTCCAATGGGAAATCTGAGAGAGATTCTACTAGCACTCGATGCGCGCGAGTGCTAAACCCCGTCTGATGAACGCGTCGCTGGGCCATCGCATTCCCGCCTCCGTGCCCGCGACCCACCGCCGAGCTCGCGAGTTCAGCGCCGGGTACCCGCGAACCGCCCCGGATGCCGGTAGGTCGAGTGCGCGTGAGCCGAGTGCCAGGGGTGATCTCGCGTTTCAGGTGAGCAGGCGCGTCGTCTTCGACGGTGTGCACAGCCAGCCGACGCGAACGTCGTGCTCGTGCGTGGGCAGCGTGTCGGCCACCTCATCGTCGTGTACGACGCCGCACAGCAGTTCCGTTGGCACGCCTGCGAGCGTGCGGTCGTAGTAACCGCCGCCGTGCCCCAGGCGCGTCCCGTCCCGCCCGATCGCCACCGCGGGCACGTATACCAACTCGACGTCTGCCAGGGTGTGGCCGTCGGGCTCCGGTGGCTGCAGGATGCCGTGCGGGCCGGTGACGAGCGCGTCCCGTCCGGCGTACGCCGCCCATTGCAATGGCTCGCCTGCCGCCCCGATGATCGGCAGCAGCACCGTGGTGCGCCGACTCAACTCATCAACCACCTCGAGTGAGCCGGGCTCGCCGCCGCGCGGCACGAAACCGGCTACGATGCTTCGCTGTGAGCGGCGTGCACGCTCGGCGAGTGCTGCGGTTGCGCGGTGGCGATCGTAGTCGGAGCGAACTGCTCGGCGCGCCAGGTAGTAGCGTCGGGCATCTGCCTTCGCCAGAGTGATCTGCGCGGCGTTGCTCATCGGGCTCCCGGAGATGGAATCGTGCGGCTTGGTCGGGTCATTCACCCGTCCGCATAGAATTCTATCGATAATTCGGCGTCGAGAAACACCGCATCAGAAAACACCGCATCAGTAGGGTGAGCGCGGAAGACGATAACGAGGTGAGGGCGCACATATGAAGACGTACCGCAAGAACGCGAATGACCGTTCACATGCCTATAAGGTCGTTATCCCTGCTGCGGGACTAGGTACTCGGTTCCTGCCGGCGACGAAGGCGATCCCTAAGGAGCTGTTGCCGATCGTCGACACCCCCGCCTTGCAATACATTGTGGAAGAAGCCGTCGATGCCGGATTGGGCGAGGTGCTCGTCATCGTCGGCCGCGGCAAGGAAGCAATCATTGATCACTTTGACCGCTCGCCCGAGTTAGAGGCGGTGTTGGAGGCCAAAGGGGACCAGGGGCGGTTGGAGGCGGTCCTGCGCTCGGCTGAACTCGCCGACGTGCACTACATTCGCCAAGGCGCGCCACGTGGACTCGGGCATGCCGTCGCCTGTGCCCGGCCCTACGTTGGTGGGGAAACGTTCGCGGTGATGCTGGGCGACGATCTGATCGATGCGCGCGATCCACTGCTGGATCCCATGCTTGAGGTGCAGCAGAAACTTGGCGGCTGCGTCGTCGCGCTCATGGAAGTCCCGCAGGACCAGGTCTCGATGTATGGCTGCGCGGCGATTGAGCCAGCCGGCGACATCGCCGTAGCGAAACCCGAAGCGACCAGCGGTGTCGTACGCATCACCGACCTCGTCGAAAAGCCGGCGCCAGAGGACGCTCCCTCCAACCTCGCCATCATCGGCCGCTATGTGCTCTCGCCGGAGATTTTCGATGCGCTCGATCGCACGCCTCCGGGTCGTGGGAACGAGGTTCAACTGACCGATGCGATGAAACTGCTCGCGGCAGAGGGGCACCCGGTCCACGGAGTCGTCTTTACCGGGCGGCGGTACGACACCGGCGATCGGGGTGATTACCTGCGGGCAGTGGTACGTCTGGCTGCCGAGCGTCCCGATCTAGGGCCGTCCTTCATCGAGTGGCTTGAGGAGTTTCTCGCGGACTTCAAGCAAGGCGCCGTCGTCAAATCCTGATAAATCGCTAGGCTCTGACGCATGATGGAGAACGACCTGTCCTGAACCCTGGAGGCCCTAGCCAGTGCGCACAGTCGAAGAACACGTCGACGTGATCCTCTCGTCGCTGCCAACGCTCGAGTCCATCGAGTTGGCGCTGTTGGATGCGCAGGGCCTGCTGTGCGGGGAGGAAGTCGTCTCCACGACGGCGCTGCCGGCCTTCGATCATTCAGCCATAGACGGGTACGCCGTACGGGTCAGTGATATCCGCGCGGCGCAACCCGACGATGCCGTCCAACTTGCTGTGGTCGCCGAAGCCGAGCCTGGTGCGCGGGAGGTGCGCAGCCTGTCGGCCGGCACCGCCGTACGGATTTACCCGGGCGCGATGCTGCCGTCTGGCGCTGACGCCGTCGTACCGCTGGCGTGGACCGATCGTGGTGTGGCGCGCGTTGACATCCGTAAGGCCCCGCCGGGCGGCTCCTATATTCGCCGCGCCGGTGAAGATGTGATGCCCGGTGATACCGCTGTGTCGGTGGGTACGCCGATCGGGCCCGCGCAGGTGGGTTTGCTCGCCGCGGTCGGGCGTACCCGTGTGCAAGCGCGCCCGCGCCCGCGGGTGACCGTGCTGTCGGTCGGGTCCGAACTCGTAGACGTCGGAACCGTGCCATCGCCGGGTGAGTTGATCGATGTCAACTCGTATGCGCTGGCCGCCGCTGCGCGCGACGCCGGCGCCGCGGTGTACCGCGCCAGTGCGGTGCGCGCGGACAAGGCCGAGTTGATGGGCGCCTTGGAGTCGCAACTGCTGCGCACCGACATGCTGGTGCTGTCCGGTGGGTTCGCTTCCAGCTCGTTCGACGTCGTCTCCGAGTGCCTGTCGGAACTCGGTGCGGTGGAGTACACCCGCGTCGCGATGCAGCCGGGAATGCCGCAGGGATTTGGGGTGATCGGCGAACGTGAGGTACCCGTCCTATGCTTCCCGAACGATCCGGTCAGCGCGCTGGTTTCCTTCGAGTTGTTCGCGCGACCAGCGATTCGCTATCTGCTGGGCAAGAAGAAGTTGTTCCGCCCGCTGACTACGGCGCGAATGACCGAGGCCCTCGAAAGCCCTGCGGGCCGCAAGCAATTCAGGCGCGGGCTGTTGATGCGCCACCCCGACGGTGGGTACGTCGTATCGCCGATCGGCGGTGCAGGCGCTCACCTGCTGTTCTCGATGGCGCAGGCCAACTGTCTGATTGTGCTGTCCGAGGACCAGGTGCATCTCGACGAGGGTGATGCGGTGTCCGTGATGCCGCTCGTGTTGGGCAGCTGAGATGGGCCCCGGTGGGCGGGGCAAGTTGTGGCCGGTGCGGCTCGAGCACGAACGGTGTACGTTGCGCCCGCTGCGTTACTCCGATATGAGCGCGTGGCGATCGGTGCGACTGCGCAACCGAGACTGGCTCAAGCCCTGGGATCCGACTAGCGAATTGAGTTGGCCCGATCGACATTCGTACCTGGCCTTCTACCGACTGCGGCGCGATACGCGAATCGCAGCGGCGGAGTCGCGATTGTTGCCCTTCGTGATCGAACATCGTGGCGCGCTCGTGGGTCAGGTGAATGTCGGACCCATCCAGTGGGGGCCTGCGCGTACCGCAGACCTCGGCTATTGGGTCGATGAGGCGGTCGCGGGGCGCGGTATCGCCGCGGTCGCGGTAGCGCTCGCCGTGCGGTACTCCTTCGACGTCGGGCTGCACCGGGTGCATGCTGCAATCGCGCCGGAAAACGCAGCGTCGATCCGTATCGCGGAGAAACTCGGTATGCGTCTCGAGGCCCACTATCGTGACTACCTAGATATAGATGGAAAGTGGCGGGATCACCTCGGCTACTCGTTGACCGCCGATGATGACCTGGCGCCGTTGAGCGCCTTGTTGGCCGACAGTTAACCGTCGTCGTCGGAGGGATGAATCCACCGACTGTGCGGCGCGCCTGTCCCGTCCTCTACCGGATGTCGCGTTAACTAGTCAGTGCGTGACGGGTGTGACAGGAGGTTACTTGTGGGATCAGGGGTGTTCTTGGCGGCGGTGGTGCTCGCCTGGTTCGTCGTCCTTGTCCCCATGGTGCTCACTCGACGCGACACCGTAGTTGAATCCGTGATCCGCGACAACGACACGTCGTCGGCGCGAGTACTACACCGAAAAACCAAGGCAACCGGCCGGCAGCAAAGGAGCCTTCCGATGAGCGCACGCGAGTCTTCCCCCTCGCACGATTTCGATGACACCGTGGATACCGCCGTCCACGGACGTCTAATCGATTCCGAGCCAATGTACGAAGAACCCGACCGTGAACGACCGCGGCAGCCGCGCCGTACCGATTCGGCGCGCCAGCAGATCATGCAGCGCCGTCGGCAGACTTTGCTCATTCTCGTTGGGGTCGTCGTCCTTACGCTCGCGCTCGCGCTGTTTGCCGGGTCGTGGACCTGGGTGATCGCGGCGGCGTCCGGGGTCGCGACAGTCGCCTACTTGGTGCATCTGCGAAACGAAACGCGTCGCGAGGAGGAGCGTCGGCTCACCCGCGAGATCCGTGCCAACCGCGCGCGTCCTGATGTGCTGCATCGCGATGACACTGCATCGCAGTCCAGCCTCGCAGCGAACGCGTTTGTCGCCGCCGGACCGGTCAGCGAACTCGAACCGGTACAACTAGACGATGAGGACCCGGAGTTGTTCGATCTCGGCGGTTCGCCGGTATCCGATGCGGTCGATCTTTCTGGGCGCCGACACTACTCGGAATACCAGGATTCGCGCGACTACTACGACTGGGATGACGACTACGAGCCCGCGTCGTCCGCCGATATTGACTACGACGACGAGGACGGTCGAATCCGCCCCGCTATGTAAGTTGCTGAGTTCTCCGACTGCGGCGGGTCGGGCCCTTGAGGCTCGGCCCGCCGCAGTCGTATATGCGCCTGGTGGCGCTCGTGCCGGTTATAGGTCGCGTTGATCGCGGCGCAGCGGATGGTCCTCCGGAATCTGCACCAGCACGATCGGAACGCCGTCCGGGTCGGCGATCCAGGCCTCGATCAGCCCCCAGAACTCGCGTTTCGGCTCGCGTACGATCGGCCAGCCGAGTCCCTGAATCCGGTCGATCTCGGCGGCTACGTCCCGGACCTGGATCCACAGCGATGTCGTGTGGGCCGGATCCGTACCGTGACCGGCGATCTCAAGTTGTCCGTTTCCGAGGTAGAACACCATTCCCGGCCGATCCGGCGGTCCGAATTCGCGCATCACCGCCAAGCCGAGGATCTCGCGGTAGAAGCGTTGACTGCGCTCCAGGTCGGTGGGACGAAGCAAGACTCGGCTGCTCAGGACGTCCATCAGTCGATCTCCTTCTCTGGCGCTGCCTGTCTGTTAGTGCCAGCCGGGCCAGGCCGCGCGAAGCTTCTTCTTGTCGATCTTGCCGACGCTGGTCACCGGCAGCGCCTCGATTGCCACGACGGACTTCGGGACCTCGTAACGCGCCAGGGTCGATCGCGTGCCGTCGATGATGCCTTGCGGATCGATCTGCGCTCCGTCGGCAGGGACGACGTACGCCACGACGGCTTCGCCCCAGTCGGGGTGTTCGATACCAACGACCGCGACCTGGGCGATTCCGTCCTGGGCAGAGATCGCGTTTTCCACGGCGGTTGAGTACACGTTCATCCCGCCGCTGATAATCATGTCGTTCTTGCGGTCGACGAGGTACACGTAGCCGTCATCGTCCAGATAGCCCATATCGCCAGTGTGCAGCCATCCGCCGCGCAGCGTTTTCTCGGTCGCGTCGGGGCGATCGTGATAGCCGACCATCTGGTATGGCGACTGCAGCGCGACCTCGCCGGTGGTGCCGTTCGGCACCGGGTTGTTGTCGCCGTCGACGATCCGTACCCGCACCATCGGGGTCGCGCGACCACAGCTCTTCAGGAGGTGGGCCTTCGCCGGATCGGTGGTGTGATCAACCCGGGTGAGGCGGGTGATCCAGTTCGGACATTCGGTCTGCCCGTAGAGCTGCATGAACACCGGTCCGAGCAGATCCAGGCCTTGTGCGAGGCGGTCGGTGGTGATGGGTGCGGCGCCGTAAACGATCGTGCGCAAGGCAGCCAGGTTACGAGTGGGCTCGGCGACGACCTTGTCCAGCATTCGATAGATCATCGTGGGCACGAGGAAGAGGTAGCTGGCGCCGTCGTTCTCGATTCGATCGAAGACGCTATCGAGGTCGAACCCGCGTTCGACGTACGTCTTGACGCCCTTGATTGCGGCGGCCATCTGCAGCAGGCCGACGGCGTGCGGCATCGGCGAGGTGGCCAGCAGCGCGTCGTCATCGCGCAGATCCATCTCAGATAGGTGCGCGAGCAGTGTCGTGCCGAAGGTGTGCTGATTGTGTACGACGCCCTTGGGTTTTCCCGTCGTACCGCCGGTGTAGCTGATCCGGCTGATGGTTTCCGGCTGCACCGCGACGTGTGGGAGGGTCTCGGCGGCGTCCGCCAAGAACGTCGACCACAGTTGCACGCCCTCGGGAACCTCGCCGCCGTCGTCGACGAGCACCACCCGCTCGAGTTCATCGCTCTGCCGCAGCATCTCAACGGCAGGAGCGAGTTGGGAGCGAGTCACGAGCGCTGCGCGGCTGTTCGAATCCTGCAATATGTGCCGACGCTCATCGTCGCTGAGCATGTCATTCAACGGCACCAGCGCGATCCCAGCGCGGATCAGCGCCTGTTCGGCGATGACGTACTCGGCGCAGTTGGACATCATCACCGCGACGCGTTCGCCCGGCGCGATACCGAGAGCGATCAACCTGTTCGCGACTCGGTTCGCCTCGCGGGCGACGTCGGCGTAGGTCCACGTCTTACCGTCGGCGACGATGACCGGTTTGGTCGCGAACTTCTCGTACGCGTCGATATTGAGGTCACGCAACGTGACTGGGATGAGTGCGGACATCGGCGGGCTCCAATCGTTGTCTCGAGTTTAGAGTCCGGTCATTCGCGGTTAGGTTGGTGAGTACGGAGGTGAGCCATGGCCAAGGTGGTAGTGGTGGGCAGCGGACCGAACGGCCTGACTGCGGCCGTGCGGATGGCGCGCGTCGGACATGACGTCCGAGTCGTGGAATCGGCAGACCGAATCGGCGGCGGGACGCGGACGTCGGAGTTGACAGTGCCGGGAGTGCTGCATGACGACTGCTCGGCCTTCCATCCGACCGGGGTTCTGTCGCCCGCGTTCATGGCCTTACGGCTCGAGGAACACGGACTGCGCTGGCGTTGGCCGGAGATCGAGATGGCGCACCCGCTCGATGACGGCACCGCAGGGGTGATGTGGCGCGATATCGACCGCACCGCCGACGGCCTCGGCGTCGACGGGAAGGCGTGGCGGCAGATTTTCGGACCGATTGCACGTACCTTCGAGCGGCTGGCCGAGGATGTACTTGGTCCGGTTCTGAAGATCCCGAACCACCCCCTCACTCTGGCTAGGTTTGGGCTGCGGGCAGTGTGGCCCGCGCCGATGCTGGCCCGCCGATTCACTACGCAGCAGGCGAAAGCGTTGTTCGCAGGGATCGCCGCTCATCAGCTCGGACGGTTGGACCGCCCGTTGTCCAGCGCGGTGGGGATCATGCTTGGTGCTGCTGGGCACGTCGGTGGCTGGCCTGCCGCCGAGGGCGGATCGCGCGCGATTACCGATGCACTCGCCGCCGCGCTGGCGTCGTACGGCGGGACGATCGAGACAGGTCGAGAGGTCACGAGTGTGGGTGAGCTCGGGGATGCGGATGTGGTGCTGCTGGGTACGTCGCCGCGCGCGGCTGCATCAATCCTCGGTGAGCGGATGCCCCGGCGGGTGCGGCGGGCCTACCAACGGTTCTCCTATGGCCCGGCCGTGCACAAGGTCGAGTTCGCCCTGCGCGGAGAGGTGCCGTGGACGAACCGGGAATGTCGCCGCGCCGGCACCGTGCATCTGGGCGGCACGCTCGCCGAGATTGCCGCGGCGGAGAAAAAGACCGGGGTTGGGCAGATGCCGGACGACCCGTTCGTCCTCGTCGGCCAGCAGTTCCTGGCAGATCCGTCGCGGTCGGCCGACGGCATCAATCCGCTGTGGACGTATGCGCACGTGCCCAACGGGGCGGCGGATGCGACCGAGCTGGTCGTGCGGCAACTCGAGCGGTTCGCGCCCGGGGTATCGGGCCAAATCGTTGCCACCCACGTGCGCTCGACGGCGGCGATCGAGTCGTACAACGCGAACTACATCGGCGGCGATATCGGCGTTGGCGCGAACACCGCGCGACAAATCGTGCTCCGGCCGCGGCTCGCCGCGAATCCCTACAGTGTCGGGGTTCCCGGTGTGTACCTGTGTTCCTCGGCAACGCCGCCCGGGGGTGGCGTACACGGAATGTGCGGGTTTCATGCCGCCGGAGCGGCACTTCGGTACCTCAATGAAAAGTCGGCGTGAGGCGCCAGCGAGATTTACCGTGCCCGTCCCCTAAGCGACCACTGATCGTGGGCTGACGTTTAGCCAGACCCACTGCGCTGGTTCTATGGAGAACTCAAACGTTAAGAATTCCGGACGCACCATTACCGGGCTAATCTTCGTGGTGATATCCGCTTTGGTCGCGACGTTGCTGGTGGCACCTGCCGACGCCGCACCGTCGAAGGGGAAGCCAGATAAGGGGACCAGCGTGACACCAGTGGTTGTCGGCCATCGCGGTGCGTCGGGGTATCGCCCCGAGCACACGCTCGCGTCGTACGACCTAGCGGCAAAGATGGGCCCCGACTTCATCGAGCCCGACCTCGTATCCACCAAGGACGGCGTACTCGTCGCCCGGCACGAGAACGAAATCGGTGGCACCACCGACGTCGCCGATCACCCTGAGTTCGCCGATCGCAAGACGACTAAGGTGATCGACGGTAAGGAGATCACCGGCTGGTTCACCGAGGATTTCACCCTCGCCGAACTGAAGACCTTACGGGCCAAGGAAAGGCTGCCCAAGGAGCGTCAGCAGAACACCATCTATGACGGTCAGCTTGAGGTGCCGACGTTCGATGAGGTGCTCGAGCTGCGTGAGCAATTGAGCAAGGAACTCGGGCGGGAGATCGGCGTGTACTCGGAGACGAAGCATCCGACGTACTTCCAGTCGATCGGTCTTTCGCTTGAGCCGGGTGTCGTCGCGGCGCTGAAGGATCACCAGCTGAACAAGGCGAAGGCGCCGGTGATCGTGCAGTCGTTCGAGCTGACCAACTTGCAGCAGCTGCGCACCGAACTTGGCCTGAAGACGCCGTCGGCGTTCCTGACCAGCGCGAGTGGAGCTCCGTACGACCTGGAGTCGACCGGCGATGAGCGGACGTATGCCGACCTAGTTAGCCCGGAGGGCTTGGCGGAGATCTCTGAGTTTGTGACCGGCGTTGGGCCGGCGAAAGGCCAGGTTATTCCTCGTGAGGCCGACGGCACGCTGGGTGAGCCGACGTCGTTGGTTGCTGACGCGCACGAGGCCGGTCTCGTTGTACACCCGTACACTTTCCGTGCGGAGAACACCTTCCTGCCGGTGGATTACCGCAATGGCTCGAATCCAGCCGATTATGGCAAGATTCTGGAGGAAATGAAGGCATACCTGGAGACCGGCATCGACGGCTTGTTCACCGATAACCCAGACATCGATGTCCTCGCGGTCGAGCAGTACATGGCCTCGAAGTAGCCGCGCACGCTTCCTCGCTCCGGCCGTCTTGTGACGGCCGGAGCGAGTTGTCTTTCCGGTGCCATCCGTCGGAGGTCTCACCGCGTTGCGGCGGTCGTTCGCGTCGAAAAGTTGTCAGTGCCTGTTGTTAGCGTGGATCGTAGGTATCACGGCGATCTAGGCGTCAGGGGTGGGGCAGTATGGCAATCACGGTCCTCGAGAATCCGGTGGTGAGCTGCGACGAGGGCGTGCCGGATGCTGGTGAGGATGAGTTGACGGCATTACCTGCCCTTGATTACGACTC
>JBKEDB010000164.1:0-22498 GCA_047975195.1 Cumulibacter sp.
CGGACCAACCCCGATCGAAGGCGTCACCGGCGACACCCCAGTGACCGACGTCGAAATCCAGCCAGGCACCTACACACTCACCGAGTCCGGCGGACCCGCAGGATACGAACAACAAAACCTCACCTGCACCGACGGTGAGCAAGACCTCGACGTCCAAAACGGCGTAGTAGAAATCAGCGCCAATCAAGACGTGACATGCACCTTCACCAACGCGCAGATCCCCGACGAACAAGAGACAGCAGAACTCTCGTTGGCGAAAGAAGTATCCACCGGCGAAGCAGCACCCACCGACTGGACACTGTCCGCAGACGGACCAACCCCGATCGAAGGCGTCACCGG
Organism: Cumulibacter sp.; assembly: GCA_047975195.1. Taxonomy (GTDB): domain Bacteria; phylum Actinomycetota; class Actinomycetes; order Mycobacteriales; family Antricoccaceae; genus Cumulibacter. Next base: position 340 of record JBKEDB010000164.1, read on the forward strand.
CGACACCCCAGTGACCGACGTCGAAATCCAGCCAGGCACCTACACACTCACCGAGTCCGGCGGACCCGCAGGATACGAACAACAAAACCTCACCTGCACCGACGGTGAGCAAGACCTCGACGTCCAAAACGGCGTAGTAGAAATCAGCGCCAATCAAGACGTGACATGCACCTTCACCAACGCTCTCGAAGCAAGCGGCGGCACGACTCCAAGCGGCACCAGCGGCGCGGGGACGGGCGGCATGACTCCGAGTGGCCCCAGTGGCGTTTCCAATAGCGGCACGTCACCAAGCGGCTCCAACGGGCAAACAGCCAACTCCGTCGGTTCGCTGCCAGTCACGGGCGTGAACCTGCCCGTTCATGCAGCCCTCGCTGCGGTAATCGCACTGTTCCTGGTTGGCGGAGCGGCAATCCGTGCTGGCTATCGCCGGAGCGGAACGGACGTGACGCGATAAACGGCTAACCGGTACGAGCGGTAAACCGAGGGTGGTGTTGCTCCGAAGCTGGAGCAACTCCACCCTGCCTCTCACCACTCACGCGCCGCGCCGACCTTCCGGTCCTGACCCGCCTTCCGGGAACGTCAACAACTCATAGCGGTTGCTCGACACCTGCGGCGGGGCAGCCGTTCATTCAATATCCGCGTAGCCGAGTTGGCGCCACGCCTCATATACGACGATCGCCGCGCTGTTGCTGAGGTTGAGCGATCGTCGCCCCGCGCGCATCGGGATCCGGAGCCGCTCGCGCAACCGCGGGTGCGCGAGGATCTCCTCCGGCAGGCCATCGGACTCGCGCCCAAACAGCAGTACGTCGTCCGGTCGATATTCGACGCTCGAATGAACGGTGGTCGCCGAACTGGTGAAGGCGAACACCCTCGGCGGCTGCGCTTGGCCGGCGTCCAACGCAGCAAAACAGGCATCGAGGGACGGATGGATGAACACCCGAGCGAGATCGTGATAGTCGAGGCCAGCTCGTCGTAACTGCTTGTCCTCCAGCGAAAACCCCAGTGGCTCAACGAGGTGCAGTTCCGCCGGGGTGCAGGCCGCCAGCCGGATCGCGTTACCAGTGTTCGGTGGAATTTCAGGATTGTGAAAGACGATGCGCAGCACCGTGCCATCAGACCACTGCTCGCCCCCGTCGGTCGAGCGGTGTGAGCAGGATTGCTCGTCGGAGGGTCAATTAGCGACGCGGCGGTCACCCAAGCGCGTCACAGTACGCCTCCCCAGCGCACCCAGCCGGTCACCTGTTCTGAACCGAGCTAGAGTTACTCTCCGGTGTGTCGGGAAGCCTGGTCGACGTTCTGCGCACAACCCTGTCCGCAGATCCAACCCAGTAGGGATGTATGTCTACGACCGAAATGCCAGCCGCGTCGCGACTTCGCGCGTGGGTAACGAAAGAAACAGTTGGCGGCCTGCTGTTGCTGAGCGCGTCAGCACTCGCCCTCATCTGGGCGAACTCGCCATGGCGAGACTCCTACCATTCGCTCGCCGAGTACACCGTCGGCCCCGCCGCGTTACACCTGAACCTCGACCTCGCGACCTGGGCCGCGGACGGTCTGCTCGCGATCTTCTTCTTCATCGTCGGCGCCGAACTCAAGAACGAGATCGTCAACGGCAGCCTCAGCAACCCGCGCGAAGCGGCCGTTCCCATGATCGCGGCGGTCGGCGGTATGGCCGTGCCTGCGATCTTCTACGTGGTGATGGTGACGGCGCTCGGTGATTCATCCGCGCTACACGGATGGGCCATCCCCACGGCCACCGATATCGCTTTCGCGCTCGCCGTCCTGGCCATCTTCGGTCGCGGTCTGCCACGGGGATTGCGCACCTTCCTGCTCACCCTCGCCGTGGTAGACGACCTGCTGGCGATCATCGTGATCGCGGCGTTGTACACCGAGTCGATCGGTCTGACATCGCTGGCAATCGCGTTGGTGTCCGTGGCCGCGTTCGCGCTCGTCGCACGGTCGAAGTTCGCGCGGTGGTGGATTCTGCTTCCGATCGCCCTCGTCGCGTGGAGCTTCATGCACGCATCCGGCGTACACGCCACGATCGCGGGCGTCTTGATGGGTCTGAGTCTGGTCGCTAGGCCCATCCATGGCGAATCGGCGCCGAGAACGCACCGGTACGACGACATCGTGCGACCGTTTTCGGCGGGAATCGCGCTGCCACTGTTCGCCTTTTTCGCCGCCGGAGTAACGTTCGTCGAGGGCGACGGAATCGGCGTCGTACTGACCGAACCGGTACTGATTGCTATCGTCGTCGGCCTTGTGCTCGGCAAGGTGATCGGGGTGCTCGGAGCGGCAACATTGCTCACGAAACTCACTCCCATGCGATTGCCGGACGCGATTGGATTGCGTGACTTGCTGCCGGTCGGCCTGCTATGCGGAATCGGCTTCACTGTTTCGCTGCTGATCGCCGAACTCTCTTTCCCCGATACCGAACATACTGACGCCGGCAAGCTGGGCATCCTGATCGGCACGCTGGTCGCGGCGACCGCAGCGGCGGTCATGTTGCGGTGGGACGCGCGCAAAGCGCGGAATCGAGACATGAACGAGGACGGCCTGGAGGACACCGACCTGTCGCGCATCGGCGACGACGATTAGTTGCGCGGGTGGGGCACGGGTTCGGACCCTCCCCACCCGCCACTGCTCGCCGACGGAACGAGAGGCTCGGTAACAGGACCGACAGCGTCGGGCCCGCCCAACGTGGGAGCGTCTCCATCGGTGACTCGCAGGGGTCAGGAGAGTCCCAGTAAATGCAGCGCGGGTTGGACGCGGTGGCGTTCAGCCCGCGTCGGTGCGCCCTTCGTAGAGACCGATGTGGTTTCCATCAGGGTCACTGAAGACCGCGGACCAACTCCTCTCGCTGATCGGCGTCTTCTCCATGACGACCGCGCCGCCGTTCTCACGGACCTTGGCCAGCGTCTCATCGATCGAGTCGACCTCGACGTACGAGCGCGGGCAGAGGAAGTTCTCCTCCCGCTGCGTGAGGCCGCCGCCGCTGATCTGATTCGGGGCCCGCCACATCGGGTAGTCCTCGAATCCGGGAGGGCCAGCGATACTCCAGCCAAATAGCTCCGCGTAGAACGTCTTCGCGAGGTTCATGTCATTGACGGGAATCTCGGTGTGGGTGATGTCGCCGTGCGCCATGTCCGCCTCCATTGGTTGGTCCGGGTGTGGCCGGCGCATACAACGGTAGGCGCATATGACCCAAATCACCATGGCCTGGATGCGACGCTGTAATCGCGACGATCGCATCGAGCCAGCGCCACCAACCTATGACTTGGCGCTCGCACCGCTCGCACCGATCGCATCGAGCCAGCGCGCGCTGCTGCCGACAGTCGTCAGCCGCTGCGTAGCTCGAGTCAGCACGACGTACAGAATCCGCACACCTCGAGCGTCGTCGGTCGTGATTTCATCGGGTTCGACGACGAGCACGCCGTCATACTCCAGCCCTTTCACCGACAGTTCATCGATCACGACGAGGCGTTCGCCGGCCGCCGCACCCAGAGACTCCAAGGGCTCGTGCCCCACACCAACCGAGGTGCTGCCGGTCGAGTCCAGGTCCGCGGGTTCGGAGTCAAACCAAGAGCGAACCTCGGCCACGCGAGCAGCCGGAGCAATCACCGCTACCGTTCCCTCCACCTCGCCGAGCAAGTCGCGGGCGCGCGCTACCACCGTCGTGGCTACCTCGGAGGTCAGCACATGCAATGGCCGATGGCCCGTCTCGCGCACGGCCTCGGGGATATCGGCGTCCGGCATGACCGCGCGGACCACCTCGGCAGCCAACGAAAAAACCTCGGCCGGCGACCGGTAGTTGGTGTCGAGCCGGAAATCCCGTCGAGGCGGCTTCACCAGTGCCGCGTCCATCGCCGCTCGCGCTTCAGCCGGGTCATGCCACGACGTCTGCGCGATATCACCGACCACGGTCCATGACGCGTTTCGCCCACGGCGTCCGACCAGACGCCATTGCATCGGCGATAAGTCCTGCGCCTCGTCGATGATGACGTGCCCATATCCGGAGTAGTTATCGGGGCGCACCCGCGGCCCCACCCGTGCATACTCACGATCTGCCGCTGTCGTCACCTCACGCATATCCGCGAGGTCAAACTCATCGCGCGCCTTGGGCGGCGGCGGAATCTCCCCGAGCGCATCCCGGATCTCATCGAGGACGGCGATATCTTGCACCGACAACTCGACCGAGTCCAGCAGGTGTTTGCGCCAATCGGCCGCGAGCGCCGCAATCTCAGACCGCTGTAACGCCCCCATCGCGCACGAGGCCACGTGTCGCTCATCGCCGAGCGCCCGCAGTACGTCATGTGGCTGGCGCATCGGCCACCATGCAGCCAGGAACGCCTGGTACTCCTCACGTTCGGTGAGGTCGTCGCGGAACTCCGCGAGCGTCCGCTCGGCGCGCGGTCCGTCCGACAGTGTGCGGTACATCAGGTCGGAAAGCGCTTCCTTCGCCGCCCGGAAAGAACGGTTGTACTTGCGGTTTCCGCGCAGCACCGACCGACGGATACCGCGTAGGTCGCTCTGCGAGACCTGCACGACGTCGCCGCGATAGAACATCCGGAAGCTGGTCGGCATAGACGGATCAGCGAACCGGGCCGCGCGCGCGACCACGGGGGCGATGCGGGCCGAGCCTTTCAGGCGCGCGAGACCCGGCGCATCGAGCCGGGACGCGGTGTAGCCGTCGACGAGCTCGCCGACGCTGCGCAGCGAGGCTGAGTCCTCGCCGAGGGAGGGCAGCACGCGTTCGATGTAGCGCATGAAGGTCTGCGAGGGCCCCACGACAAGTACGCCGCTGCTCTCGAACTTGCGCCGCTCGCGATACAGGAGGTACGCCGCGCGGTGGAGCGCGACGACGGTCTTACCGGTTCCTGGGCCGCCGCTGATAATCGTCACGCCGTCGCCGGGCGCGCGGATCGCCTCATCCTGATGGGTCTGGATGGTCGCGACGATGTCGCGCATCTGGCCGGTTCGCGCCCGCGACAGCGAGGCGATCAGTGCCCCGTCGCCGATCACGTTCATCCCGTCCAGCGCGGCGTCGGTATCGAGGAGGTCGTCCTCGACCGACACGACCTTCTCGCGAACGCTTCGGATAACCCGGCGGCGTACAACATCCAGACGCTCGGTGGGCGTTGCACGGTAGAACGGCGCGGCCGCTGGTGCGCGCCAATCGAGCACCAGCGGGTCAAAGTCTTCGTCGAGGACGCCGATGCGCCCCACATGGTGCACTGTCCGATCGTCGAAATCGAGGCGCCCGAACACGAGCCCTTCGTGCTCGCGGTTAAGCAAGTGCTTGCGTCGCGCCGCGACGTGCACGAACGCATCACGTTCTACCAGGCCGCCGTACGTCCCGGTTCGACCGCGGGCAAGGCCTTCGGCGGTGATCGCATCGGCGTTCTTCAGCAACACCTCGATCCGTGCATTGACCCGATCGACATGCGCTTGCTCACGCGCGATCTCGACGGACTCTGGATCGGTCGGCGTCTGGCCCGTCTCATCGACGGACGACGAATTCGACTGTTGCACGTGTGGTTGCTCCTGGGGTGCTTCCGGACCAGCCCGCTCGGCGCGCGGAACACCCGAGTCTACCCGCGGAAGACCGCGAGCGGCGGCAGTTGCGAGGGGTTTACGGCGCACGTACGCGACGTACACTGAGCGGGATGAGCAGCCTTCAGTCCACCGAATCGCGCGACGAGCACATTAGTCGGCTGCGCGCCGAGGGGCGCCTGGTCGACCGTTTCGGCCGGGTCGCCACCGACCTGCGCATCTCGCTGACCGACAAGTGCAATCTGCGCTGCACCTACTGCATGCCCGCTGAAGGCCTGCCGTGGCTCCCGAAGGCCGAGTTACTCACCGACGCCGAGTTAGTGCGACTGGCGCGGATCGCGGTCGAGATGCTCGGTGTCGAGGAAATCCGGTTCACCGGCGGCGAGCCCCTGTTGCGCCCCGGGCTGCCGCAGATCCTGCAGGAAATCACCGCACTTACCCCGCGCCCGCAGACCGCGCTGACCACGAATGGGCTGGGGCTGTCGAAGACGGCGCGCGCACTGAAGGATGCCGGACTCGACCGAGTGAACATCTCGCTCGACACCCTCGATTCGCAACGGTTCCACGACCTGACCCGCCGCGACCGGTTCGCCGACACGATCGCCGGGATCGAGGCCGCCGCTGAGGTCGGGCTGAGGCCAGTCAAGATCAATTCAGTGCTGATGCGTGGGGTGAACGACGACGAGGCGCCTGAGTTATTGCGCTGGTGCCTCGAGCGCGGCTACGAACTGCGGTTCATCGAGCAGATGCCACTCGACGGCGGACATGTCTGGGATCGCCAACAGATGATCACCGCTGAGGAGATCCTGCATTCGCTACAGGAGCATTTCGAATTGACCCCAGACCTCGCGCATCGCGGTGCCGCGCCGGCCGAGACGTGGCTCGTGAACGGCGGGCCGATCCGGGTCGGTGTGATCGGTTCGGTGACTCGACCGTTCTGTGGTGATTGCGACCGCACTCGATTGACAGCCGATGGCCAGGTGCGCAATTGCCTGTTCGCGGTCGAAGAATCGGATCTGCGGGCGCCGCTACGCGCCGGAGCCAGTGATGCGGAGATCGCTGCGCGGTGGCGTACGGCGATGTTCGGCAAACGCGCGGGACACGGAATTGACGACCCATCATTCCTCCAGCCGTCCCGACCTATGTCTGCGATTGGTGGCTAGCGTGAGCGTCAACATTCGGTACTTCGCGGCCGCTGCTGCTGCTGCTGGCGTGGACGAGGAGTCGGTAACACCCGGGACGCTCGCGCAGATCATTGCCGAAGTCGGCACGAAACACGGTGACATGATGACCAAGGTGCTGCCTGCATGCAGTTTCCTCCTCGATGGGACGGCGACGACCGATCAGCAGATCGTGGTCAAAGGCGGTCAAAGCATCGATGTGCTGCCGCCGTTCGCCGGCGGGTAAGTTGCGCAGGCCCCGCTAGTGGCGCACCGGTCCGGCTGAGTTGGGCGCAAGCAGGGCCGGATTACGCTCAGGAATCAGTACTGAGCAGCGATAGCGGCAAACCGGGTGCCGATCGGCGTAATGCTGTCCTGCTGGTCATAGAGCGACGCGCCCAGCGCGGTGTCGAATGGCGGAAGCGAGAACCAAGCCCAGCGCTCCACGAATGGCAACTGCGCCATCGCGACATCCGCCGCTTCGAGAAAGTCCGCCTGTACGTCCAGCGCAGCGACCTGGTTCGTACCACCCGTCCAAGCAACGAGGCTGAACTCAGTGAGCCACAGCGGCAGCCCGTATCGCTGGTGGACAGCTTCGAGATACTGGACCATCGCGGTGGTGGCAGCGCCGACGATATCGGCGCTGCCCAGGATGGCGGGGTTGGCGTACCAATGCAGCGGGATGAAGTCGACACGACGCCCCGCGCTCGCCGCGCCCGCCATGAAGGTGTCCAACCATCCGCCGGGCACGTGTCCGTCCGAGGCGCATCCTGGGGCACCAAGCCGCAGGCCTGTCGCCTCCAGTTGTGGCCACGCAGCGAGCGCCGACGCCGGAGTCATGTTCGCTTGATCGCTACGGTCGGGCTCGTTGAATCCCAAGAGCGTTGTGCCGTTCGCTCCCGCTTGCTGCAGGTCGGAGGCCGTGACGTTCGCGGGACCCCAGATCATCGGCACGAACTCGCAGTCCGGCGGCGTGGTGATCCATTCGTGGTGCGAGGCCCAGGTGTAATACCACGCGGCCCCGGTGTTGGCGAGTTGCGTGTTGACGGCCGGGCCGCTGTACCAGGTGCCTATGCCGGGGGACGCGGGCTCCTGGGGCGGTTCGGTCTCACCGGCGCCGGCGAGCGCGCGGAACTCTTCACCGACCGTGGTCACCACATTGTTCGCATCGTAGAGCGGCGCGTCGTCGGCACCGGTCAATGGACTTAGTGAGAACCACGCCCACCGTTCGAGGTAAGTCAGGCCGGCGAGCATGGCGTCGACCTCAACAAGGAACTGCGCCTGCACGCCCGGATCAGCTGCTTGGGAGCCAGACGGTCCCCATACCACCGCGCTGACTTCAACCAGCCAGATCGGCAGGCCGAACCGCGCGTACACGGCGTCGAGGTAGCTCTTCAGCGCCGCTACTTCCCCCGCCGTCGCACCCGGCCCGCTCAGCAGCTCCTCACTCGGCGACCAGGTCACCGGGATGAAATCCACACGCCGTCCCTTGTTCGCCGCGGCCGACATGAAGCTGTCGAGCCAGCCGCCGGCGACATGGGCGTTGGCGCGCACGACGGGCGCACCCAACCTCAACCCTGTCGACTCGAGCTGTGGCCAGAGCGAGACCGCTTGGCTCGGACTCAGGTTCGCACCAGAAGAATCGTCCGGCTTCTGGAAGCCAAGCAACGCGCTGCCGGAGTCTGCCGCTTGCTGCAGGCCGGCGGCAGTCAAGTCGTCGGCGGTGGCGATCATGGGCACGAACTCGCAACCGTCGGGCGTGGTGATCCAGTCGTGGTGCGGCGCCCAGTTGAAGTACCAGGAAGCGCCGGAATCGCTCAGCATCAGGTCGACGTACGGGGTGTACCACGCACCGACGCCGTGCAGCGGGCGCGCGGGCCCGCCGGGCGCGGCGGACGTCGGGCGCGCGCCGAGGAGGGTCGAGCCGGCGACCACCGTCGCCACCGATAAGGCGCCGTTGAGCACAGTTCGTCGAGTTACCACGTGACGCTCCAAGGTCGGTGATACCTGATACCGATGCGTGCGATCAAACTGAGATCGTCCAGCAGATTACTCTCAGATCACCGCGCTACCTCGCAACGTCGCCCATCAGGCGACCGGCATCGGACTTATCGCGAGTAGCCCTCAGGGTTGCGCTGCATGAAACGCCACGAGTCGGCACACATCTGCGCCAGGTCGTACTGCGTGTGCCACCCCCAAGCCTCCTGCACCCGCGAACAGTCAGCGACGAGCCGGGGAACGTCTCCACGTCGCCGCTCGGTGATCCGGTACGGCAGCTCGCGGCCGACCTCCCGTTGGTACTGCGCGTGTAGCTCGAGTACCGACGTGCCCACCCCGGTACCGAGGTTGAACAGCTGCGGTTCGTCGCTGTCCTCGAGGTGGTTCAGAGCGGCAACGTGCCCCGCAGCAACGTCGACGACGTGCACGTAGTCACGAATTGCGGTCCCGTCGACCGTCGGGTAATCCCCGCCGAATATGTGCAAGTACTCCCGCTCGCCCGTGGCGACTTCGGCCAGGTACGGGATGACGTTGCGCGGAACGCCACGAGGTTGCTCACCGAGTATGCCGCTGGGGTGCGCACCGATCGGATTGAAGTACCGAAGATTGATCGCCCGCATCCCCTCGCCGTACGCGCATTCCTGGGCGATCAACTGTTCGCAGGTCAGTTTGGTCCATGCGTAGGGATTGGCCGGAGCCGACGGCGACCGCTCGTCCAGCAGCGCCCCATGAGTGTCACCGTAGATAGAGCAGGACGACGAGAAGACCAACTGCCGGACTTTCGCGTCACGCATGGCACGCAGCAGGCTGATCGTACCTGTGACGTTCGTATGGAAGTACTCAAGCGGGATCTCGATCGATTCGCCGACTGCCTTGCGCGCGGCGAAGTGGATGACTGCGTCGATGGCGTGCCGAGCGAACAGGCCCCGCAAGGCTGCGGTGTCGGTGATGTCGAGGACCTCGAGCTCGGGCCGTACGCCGGTGAGCACTCCGACTCGATCGAGCGCATCGGCGAACCCCGCCGACAGGTCGTCGACGACAAGCACAGCGTGACCGGCGGCGAGTAACTCGACGCACGTGTGGCTGCCGATGAATCCAGCGCCACCAGTAACGAGAACCTTCACCTGAATTTCCCTCCACGGCGTGGCATGAACACGCACAACTAGCCGACTAGGCCGATGTCCCTCAGCATGCGCCACAGTTCGAACCCATAGCGCACGGTCAGCGCGATAGTCCCGAGACCGACGACGCCACAGAGGATCAGTGGCGCCCGGACGAGTCGAAGCGCGCCGACGCGCGACAGGTCGACGGCGGCTCGGCGCGAGTCGGCGGCGTGTAGCAGCGCGATCGCAATCGCGAGCGTAACGGTCGACAGGGCGCCCAGTAGGGACAGCCCGACGTATCCCACGACCGGACGGTTCTCGGTGCCGATCGCCGCGCTGCCGCCGAGCAACACCGCGGTGAGTAGGAACGGCAGGATCAACCGCACAGGCAACGGCTGCGGACCCGAGTTGCCCTTTGGGGTCACCTTGAAATCAATCGTCCGCGGCACAACTCGTTCCCACATCGCCGCGCACACCCCGATTAGCACGAACGGGTAGCGGCTGCCGCTGTACACCGCGCGGCGCCAACTCATGATGGGGGCGTCCACGGGCCGCCGCAGCCGCGCACGCCGTAGCACGAACGCGACGCCGAGCATGCAGCTGTTGAGCACAAACCACAGCACGAAGAAGACCAGGAGGTTCACCGAGACCCACGGCCTGCCGGTGAGGTTCGCGAGCACGAACAGGGCGAGCCCACCGACGAACATCAAGCTCAGCAATATGTACGAACCGCCCTGCACCGCGAATCGCGCACCGATCCCGATCGGCAGCCGTCCAACGGTGCGCGGTAGCAGCGACAGCATCACCTTGATGAGGCTGCGCGACCATTGGAACTCCTGCGTCACCATCGCCGCGAACGTCGGCGGACCGTCGCCCCGCGCTGCGGCGTCGATCGCGAATGCGCCACGCCATCCAGCTACATTCAGCAGGTACGACGTGGTGAAGTCCTCGGCGAGTTCGGGGCCGACGCCACCGATCTGACGCAGCGCCTCGGTCCGTACGGCGTAGTGCGACCCGATGCACACCGGCATACCTGCCTCGTTGTGGCCGAGCTGCTGCGCACCGTGGAAAGACGCCTCGTCGAACGGGCGGCCAGGCACCGTCCAGGAGACCTCACTGTTCGCGTCGCACACGCTGGGCGCCGCGACATATCCGACTGCGGAATCGGCGAACGGACGCACCATCTCCACGAGGTAACTCGGCTCGGGCACGTGGTCGGAGTCCAACTGCGCGACCACGTCGTACCGCTCGTAGCCGTAATGGTCGTAGAAGTAGGCGAGGTTGCCTTCCTTACAGCGCCGACGGCGCGGCCAGGTGAGTCGCTGATACCGCCCATCTCCATGACGCGTCGAGACCCGCACCCCGTGTGCGCTGCACCACGCGCGAGTCTCGTCCGACGGCGCCTCGTCGGCGATCCACACGTCGTACGGCGCCGGGTAGTCCTGCGCGAGCATTGCTTCCAGCGTGCGGCGCACCATCTCCCAAGGTTCAGATGGCGCCTTCGTCACCACCATGGCGACGCGGCAGTCGGGCAGTTGTTGGTTCGGGTTGACCCGGCGCATCCCGCGCAGCACCCACAGGAAGAAGAGGGGAAGCGCGACCGCGCTGACCAGCAGCAGCGTGTTGGCCACGAACCCCGCCCAGGTCAGTCGGTGCGACGGCCACGACCACCAGACGAACAACGCAACCAACACCCCGGCGTACCCGAACGACCACAATGACAGCCAACGACGCTGACGTCGCGGCATCGCCGCGACGAGCGAACGCCTCTTACGTTCGCGGCGCCGCGGCACGGATCCAAACACTGGGCCCGACGGGCGGTGATCTACAACAATCCCACCGGACAATTCTCGCAAGTACTCCCGCAGCCGATCGGCGTCCTCAGACGCGCCTCCGGCGCCTAGCTCGACCGGGGGGTTCGGCAGTTCAACTGCTGCGGTCATTGCGCGGCCTCGGCCAGGTCATGTGCTGCTTGCGACGACTGCATCCTGATGGGCGCCGACGATCCACTCGACCGTGCGCGCCAGTCCATCGATAACGTCCACTTGAGGAATCCAGCCGAGTTCACGCTGCGCCTTACTGATATCTGGGCGACGACGCTGCGGATCGTCCTGCGGCAGTTCGCGGAACTCGATACGAGAAGCCGATGCGGTCAGCTTGATGACTAGGTCGGCGATCTGACGCACGGTGAGTTCCTGCGGATTGCCCATGTTGACAGGCCCGGGATGGTCCGAGTCGATCATCGCGATGAAACCGCGCACTAGATCCGACACGTAACACAGGCTTCGAGTCTGCGATCCGTCGCCGTACACGGTCAACGGTTCATTCGCGAGGGCTTGCGAAATGAACTGCGTGACGACGCGACCATCGTCCACGCGCATCCGGGGGCCGTAGGTGTTGAAGATGCGAATGATCCCACCGTTGAGACCCTTCCGCGTGTACGCCGCGACCAGGGCCTCGCCGTAGCGCTTGGCCTCGTCGTAGACGCTGCGCGGGCCGATCGGGTTGACATTGCCCCAGTAGTTCTCGGTCTGCGGGTGTATCTCAGGGTCGCCGTACACCTCGCTGGTGGAGGCCTGCACGAATCGTGCTCCGCTGCGTTTGGCCAGTTCCAGAGCGTTCTGGGTACCGATTGAACCAGTCTGCAACGTGAAGAGCGGGCGCGCGAGGTATGCAGGCGGCGAGGCAAGGCTCGCCAGATTAACCACAGCATCGACCGGTCCAACGACTGGGATCGGCTCGCGGACGTCGTGCTCCAACAACGCGAATCTATCGGAATCAGTCAATGTGAGGACGTTAGAAACCAACCCGGACGAGTAATCATCCACACAGATGACACTGTCACCTCTAGCGACGAGCGCACGACATAGATGTGAACCGATGAATCCAGCGCCACCGGTAACTACGACCCGCACGATTTCTCCTCGTGTCGTTAAGATCCCGAACGTCCGGCCAGGGTGGACACCATCGCCCGATCAACCGCGAAATACGCGGTTGATCGCAAATTTGACGAGAAGATGACTACCCAAAGCCGACCGACGAGAACCTGGCCATAAGAATCTTCAATACCAACAGAGCCATTGACCTTCTTACTTGGTCGGGCGACTCGGTCTGATTTAAGATTACTCAGAACTTCGCCGTGCGACACCCGCAATTACCACAGTCGCGGTACTGGTCGCTCGGTTGCAATCGGCCGCGAAATCGACGAATCTCGCATCGAATATCTCTGATGTGGGCTCGCGGGCGCGACGGAGGTTGTCCTGCATGATCGACAAGTAGGGACGGAAATGGTGCACTTTCGCGACCAACGCAATGGAAACGTTCCGCCAGCGACGACAACGGGACGACACACCACCCCACCTGTGCGCGCAGCTGACGCCGTTGGCCGCCCGCAGGTGACAATGAGGCCTTCGATAAGCCGGCGTGCGGTGCTGGCCGGTGCGGCGGGACTCGCCCTGGCCGCGTGCGGCGGCTCGCCCCAGCACACGACACCCGAATCGTCCAGCCGCACCGCGGCGCCCTCGAGCAGCCCATCGCCGTCGCCCACAACAACCAAGCCTCCGCCACCGGGTCCGTTGGCGGGGGTCGGCACCTGGATCCAGGCGCCGAATGCGTCCAAGTCGCTCGCCGACTCGCACGCGCGCTGGTGTTACACCTGGGCGCCGGGCCACGAGGGCATCGACATCCCGCAGGGATGCGAGTTCGTGCCCATGTTCGAAGACCTCTCACAACTGACCGAGGAGGGGCTCGCGCTCGCGAAGGCAAACGGTGAGACGCTGCTCGGATTCAACGAGCCAGACCAGGAAGCGCACGCGAACATGTCGGTTCAGGAGGCGCTGACGGCGTGGCCGCAGTTGGAGTCCACGGGCATGCGACTGGGCGCTCCGGCGGTGGCTGGCAATGCGGACAATCCGGCCAGTTGGTTCACCGGCTTCATGGACGGCGCGAAAGCAAAGGGGTACCGGGTCGATTTCATTCCGCTGCATTGGTATCTCGCGGTCGAGCTGTTGCCGTCGTACTCAGCGGCCGTTGCCACCCAAGACCTGAAGGCCTATCTCGAGCGCGTCCACACGAAGTACCAGATGCCGATCTGGCTCACCGAGTTCAGCTTGATCAGTTGGTACCCGGCTTCGGCCGCAGCGAAGCCGTCCAAGGTCCAGGCGGAGTTCCTGAAAACTGCGGCCGACATGCTCGCGTCGCTGCCCTACGTCGAACGGTGGGCGTGGTTCTCGCTCACACCACCGCCGTACGCGCCAAACGTCGCGCTCTATGACAACAACGGCAGCGTCAGCGCGGCCGGCGAGCAATTCCGGGCACTCGCGTAGACCGCGCGGCTAGGGAGCGTTCACCCACTCCTCGGTTCCATCCTCGAAGATTTGATGCTTCCAGACCGGCAACTCGGCCTTCACTCGCTCGACTAGAAGCGAGCAGGCTTCGAATGCCTCCTGCCGGTGATCGGCGGCGACCGCGCAGCCGAGCGCGACGTCACCGATTTCTAGGACGCCAACGCGATGCTGTACTGCGATACCGCGTACACCTGAGGACGCTGCGACCTCTTGAGTGACTCGCATGATGATGTCATCAGCGCTGGGATGCGCCATATACTTGAGTTTTTCGACCTGACGGCCATGGTCGTGGTCGCGAACGACGCCGCTGAAGGTCACCACAGCACCCGCGCGCCGATCGCGCACCAGCAGTTCCAGGAACGACACACTGATGTCGTCGTGCGTGACCTCGGCTTTGTGGATCTCGGTCTGCACGAGGTCGCGATTCGTGAGATTGCGCAGTTGTTCGGGGGTGTCGACATCCACCGGGGAACCCAGGCCGTCGGCGTTGATGCGCTGCAGTTCGGGGTGGCCATCGAGGTACTTGCGTGCGCCCACGTCGCCGGCCAACGACTCGGCGATCGACTCCCAATGCTCACTACCGAGCAGCATCGGGTGCGCAATTACTCCGTCGTATGTCGCGACCGCGAGCGCGGACGGCGCGGCGACCTGCACGACCCGGTCGATGGCGTCCGGGCTGATTTCAGGGGTATCGACGAGTTGCACCACGACGGCCTCGGGCACCTTCGGCAGTTCGCTCGACGCCTCTAGGCCCGCGCGCACAGAGGTGGAGATTCCCTCGCCGTAGTGTTCATTGCTCACCAGGACCAACTCGTCCTCGCCCATCAGCGCGTCGATCTTGTCAGACCATGCTTCCAACGCTTTACGCACGACTGGCTCGCCCGCGCCGAGCACCACGACGATGTCGCGGCATCCACCCTCACGCAGGATCTCAATCGCGTTGGCCAGCAAGGACTTTCCGCCAGGCAACCGAATCAGCGCCTTCGGCATGCCCATCCGAGTTCCCGCTCCAGCCGCCAGCACCAGACCCGCTACAGCCACCGTGAATACACCACCCCGTCGACAGACACAGTTCCGAATGGCCGCGCCCAGCCATTCGAGGAATGATACCGACTTCCGAGGTTAAAACCGATCTCGCACACGTAACAACTCGATCCCACGACCGCAGTCCGGCTGTTCGCCGGTTGGAATAGGCGCACGAGCAACAGCAGGGTTCTCTGCGCGGGGGAGCAGATAGCGCCCCCGCAGAGAACCCTGCTGCGCAATCGGGTCGCCGGATCGGATCTATCGGCCAGGACCGGACCGGTCGATGTTCGTTACGCGGGATCGCCCGCCATCGCCCCGCCCGTCTCCAGCAGCGACTTAAGGTCGGACAGCGCCCACGGCCAGCCGCCACCACCGCTTGCCGGCTCAGACCCGCCGGCGAACTCGGCGCCGAGTTCGGGGGCACCGGACAGGTCGTGAGTGAGCACAACCTTGGTGACATCGTCAGGGTAGGCCGTGATCTCCCACGTCACCTGGGTTGCGGGTTTGTCCTGATGCCAGGCCGGCTGCCATTGAAGCACCAGTTTGCGGGGCGGATCGACCTCGACGACCGTGCCGCTGATAGCGACATCGCCCAAACCCATCTCTCGCATGGCCGGCGTCGTCAGGTGCCTAAACTCGGCGCCCGCGCTCAGGTCGTAGTCAACGGCGCCGCCGTACCCCCAGCGTGTCGTGTATTGCGATTGAGTGATTGCGTCCCACACCTTCTGCGCCGGCGCATGGATGTACACGGTATAAATCTGCACGTTGTTTTCGGTCATGACTGATCCTTCGGTTGCGTGTCGCTCTCGACGTGTCGTTTGAGATCGAGCAGCACCGACGCAATGCCGGCCCGCTCGGCGTACTTGCCGATCCAGCGCTCATGGATCTGCTGAATCGGCACCGCGTTGAGGAAGTGCAGTTTGTTTCGGCCTTCCTTACGCACCGTCACGAGATTGGCCTGCTCGAGCAGCTTGAGGTGTTTGGCTACCCCGAACCGGGTCATCTCGACCTGCGCGTTGACAACGACCTCCAGCTCGCCGAGCGTGCGGCCGTCACGCTCGAACAAAGCATCCATGAGCAACCGGCGGACCGGATCCGCAAGCGCCTTGAAGACCAAGTCGTCCCCCACGCGCCCAGAATAGGTGACCATTTAGTCACCTGCCAATTGGCGGTCCCGTGTACTCCGCCCTGTCAGATCGCATACGGCCACACCACGAGCATGAAGGCACCGAACCAACCGGTCGCGATCGCAAGTCCGACAACAGACGCGGTACGGGTCGGTCGGTCGAGTCGAGCGAGCCACACCGCCGGCACTAGCAGCAGCGGGAACATGGGCACCAGGAATCGCAACTTCGAGGCAACGAAACCGTCGGAGCCGACGGCAAGCACGACGAGCACTGCGGCGTACGCCGCCACTGGCCACCACTGCGAACCCTTGCCCTCACGCCAAGCGCGCCGTATCAGGAGGACCAGAAGCGCCACGGCCATCGCCATCGCAGCGAACGACGCGCTGTAGACGAGTCGCGTCATCGGATCGAAGCGTCCGGAGAACGTCAACATCCGCCATCCGTCCTGCAACAGGGCGGCACCGAAGTCGAACTTCGAACCCCAGAAGAATTCCTGAACGGTGAACCACGCGTCGAGGCGCCCACCCACGATCGCGACGTACAACCACCACGCCGGCACGCCCACCAACCCCAATGCGGCACCGACGATCGGCCGCCACGTCGGCGCCGCGGTATCCGGACGAAGAGCGTCATCGGCAGTCGGATCCGACGGGTCAGTCTGCGAAAGGGCACCCTGCACGCGTCGCCGCCGCGCACTCGCGATCGCGAGAACCGCGGCTACGGCCAGCGCTGCACCCACAGCAAACCCGGTTGATCGCGTAAGACCAGACAAGAACGCGAGCACGCCGGCCCACAGCCACCATCCACGTCGCGCCAACCACAACGAGAACGCCGCCAATGCGACGAACAGCGCCTCGGAGTACGCCATGCTCAACACGATGGTCATCGGGCCTGCCGCCCACAGCGCGGCGACAAACCAGGCAGCCCGCGGCGGTACGAGGTCGCGCGCCACGGCGTACACCCCGACCACGGCGACGAGCCCAGCAATCGCGCTGATCAGCAGTCCGGCAACCAGTGGCGACATCCCCAGCAGGCCGACCACGCGCATCAGCATCGGATATGCCGGCGGAAATGCCAGCGGAGCGGACGAATCGTCGCGCACGCTCAGCAGTGTCAGTTCGTCCGGGTAACCGTCGGTGGCGATCCGGACGTACCAGCCGCCGTCCCATGCACCAAGTCTGTCCAGCATGGTTGTCGGCTCGGCCGGCGCCATCGGATCGGCCGACTCCACACCGATGCCCTGCTGAACGAACCAGAGATGTAGCAGGCGGATCGCGGCGTACGCCGCCAGCAGCCCCGCCACCGGGCGCCATTCGGATCGCCTCCGCCGCAGCGGTACGACCCTCGGGGCGCCCTGATCAATCACCGAGTCATCGTATTGCCTGCCACCGGCACTGCCGCACCCGCCGATGCCGCCGGCCGAGCGCGCGCCGGGACCGGCCGACCGAGCGTTTGCTCGGTCGGGTCGGGCCGTATCGTGGAACAGCACACGACGTACGACGATTCTGCCCATGAGGGCACCCGCCGCCGACGATCTACGGCGGCTGACGAAGGAGACACGAATGGACTTCGGTCATTCAGCAAAAGCGCAGGACTACCAGGCGCGGATGTGGGACTTCATGCAGTCGCATGTCTTCCCCGCCGAGGAGACATGGAACGAGTGGCGCGCCGCCGCCGGTCACGACAACCATGACCTGCCGCCGGTGATGAATGAACTCAAGGCCGAAGCGAAAAAGCGCGGCCTGTGGAACCTGTTCTTGAAGGACGAGTCCGGGCTATCGAACGTCGAGTACGCCTCGATCGCCGAGATCACCGGCTGGATTCCGGAGATTGCACCCGAAGCGATCAACTGCTCCGCGCCGGACACCGGCAACATGGAGACGCTGCACCTGTTCGGCAACGAGGAGCAGAAGCAGGAGTGGCTGCGGCCGCTGCTGGACGGCGAGATCCGCTCGGCGTTCGCGATGACCGAGCCCCGGGTAGCCTCCTCGGACGCCACCAATATCGAGACCCGGATCGAGTCGGACGGCGACGACTACGTCATCAACGGTCGCAAGTGGTGGATCTCTGGCACCGCTGATCCGCGCTGCAAGCTGTTCATCGTGATGGGTAAGACGGACCCGGGCGCGGCGGCGCACCAGCAGCAGTCGATGGTGCTCGTGCCCCGCGAAACCCCCGGCGTCGAGGTCGTCCGGCATTTGCCGGTATTCGGCTACCAGGACCAGCACGGCCACTCGGAGATTCAGTTCACCGACGTCCGCGTGCCCAAGAAGAACATTCTGCTCGGCGAAGGTCAGGGCTTCATGATCTCGCAGGGTCGCCTCGGGCCGGGACGAATCCACCACTGCATGCGCCTGATCGGCATGGGCGAGCGCGCGATCAAATTGATGGTCGAACGCGCTGCGTCCCGTCACGCCTTCGGCGGTCCGATCATCGACCAGGGCGTCGTCCGCGATCAGATCGCGCGTTCACGCGTCGAGTTGGAGCAGGCGCGCCTGCTCGTGCAGAAGGCGGCGTGGCTCATCGACTCGACCGGATCTGCCAAGGGCGCTCAGATCGAAATCGCCGCGATCAAGGCGAGCACCCCGAATGTCGTTGCCGGAATCATCGACCGGGCGATGCAGGTGCACGGCGCGGCAGGCGTTTCCGACGACTTCCCGCTGGCGAATATGTACTCGCAGGCTCGCTGGCTTCGGTTCGCCGACGGGCCGGACGAGGTCCATTACCGCACGGTCGCCCGCAAGGAGATCCAGCGTCACTCCTCGAAGTAGTACGACGAGCACCGCTTGGGGTATCGCCAAAACCTGCGGGGCAGTGAGTAACGCTCATCGATGACGAGCGTTACTCACTGCCCCGCGGATTGGTTTTGCGAGAGGTTATGCGACCTCGAACAGGCCGGCCGCGCCCATGCCACCACCGATGCACATCGTGACCACAACGTACTTCGAACCGCGGCGCTGACCCTCAAGCAGCGCGTGTCCCACGAGGCGAGCGCCAGTCATGCCGTACGGGTGACCGACCGAGATACCGCCGCCATTCACGTTGTACTTCTCCGGATCAATGCCCAGGTGATCACGGCAGTAGACGGCCTGCGAGGCAAAGGCCTCATTGAGTTCCCAGAGGTCGATGTCGTCGACAGTCAGGCCATTCTTCTGCAGCAACTTCGGGATCGCGAAGACCGGGCCGATGCCCATCTCCTCGGGGCCACAACCAGCAACAGCCATGCCGCGGTAGATACCGAGCGGGGTCGCGCCGCGCTGCTCGGCCGTCTTGGCTTCCATCAGCACGACGGCGGCAGCACCATCGGACAACTGCGAGGCGTTGCCCGCGGTGATGGTCGAGTGCTTGGTGACCTGCCCGTCCGGCAGCACCGGCTTGAGCCCCTGCAGGCTTTCCAGCGTGGTCGAGGGGCGGTTGCCCTCGTCGAGTTCGAGAGTTGCTTCCTCGTACGTCGTCTCGCCGGTCTCCTTGTTCACGATCGCCTTCTGCGCGGTGAACGGAACAATCTCGTGCTCGTACAGTCCGGCCTGCTGAGCCGCGGCAACGCGCTGCTGGGACGACAACGCGTACTCATCCTGCTGTTCGCGAGTGACGTTGTAGCGCTCGGCGACAATCTCCGCCGTGTGCAACATCGGCATGTACGTCTCGGGCAGGTTCTCCACCAGCCACGGGTCCTGGGTGCGGTACTTGTTCTGGTGCTCGTTCTGTACCAGGGAGATCGACTCGATGCCGCCACCGAGAGTGATGTCCATGCCGTCACTAATGATCTGCTTCGCCGCGGTCGCGATCGACATCAGACCTGAGGAGCACTGGCGATCGATCGTCATCGCCGGGACGGTGACCGGCAGGCCGGCGCGCAACGCACCCTGGCGTCCGACGTTCAGGCCGGTCGAACCCTGCTGCATCGCGCAGCCAAACACGACGTCCTCGATCTCGCCCGGTTCGACCCCCGCGCGATCGACGGCGTGTTTGATCGCGTGCGCTGCTAGGTGCTGGCCCTGAGTGTCGTTGAGGGTGCCGCGGTAGGCCTTACCGATCGGCGTACGAGCGGTCGAGACGATGACTGCTTCTCTCATGTTTCCTTCTCTCCGAGGTTCTGGTCTTGTCCGACTGCGGCTTCGCAGTGTGAACGCGAACACGCACAACATACGGTCCGCTTTACACGAACGTCGCCTGCACGGGCGACGCGCACGGCTAACAAGAGGATCATCGCCCAGCGACCGCGCCCTGTCGAGTCGTTGCCCGCGCCCTGTCGAGTCGTTGCCCGGGCCCGCAACGGCGCCGGGGTATCACGCAGGATCTAGCTCAACCTCATCACCGGGAATGAGACGCGCAGCCTCGTCACCCGGCCTCGGCGTGCATCAACGGTCGGCGAAGACGACCGTGCGGTGATCATTGAGGAAGACACGCTTCTCGCTGTGCCACTTGACCGCCCGCGCGAGCACGTGGGTCTCCACATCTCTACCCACATTCACCAGATCCGCTGGAGTCATCGTGTGCGAGGCGCGGGCGACGTCCTGCTCGATGATGGGTCCTTCGTCGAGTACGTCGGAGACGTAATGCGCCGTCGCGCCGATGATCTTCACCCCGCGCTCGTGCGCCTGGTGGTAGGGCTTGGCGCCCTTGAAAGACGGCAGGAACGAATGGTGGATATTGATCGCCCTACCTGCCAGGCGCGCGCAAGCATCCTCGGACAGGATCTGCATATAACGGGCCAAGACAACGAGATCAATGTCGTGCTGGTCGATGAGATCGAACATCCGGGCTTCGGCCTCGGGTTTGGTTTCTTTGCTGACCGGGACATGCTCGAAGGCGACCCCGTACGACTCGACCATGTCGCGCAGGTCCGGATGGTTCGAGACGACGACGGGAATATCGATACCGAGTGACCCGTGCGTACACCGAAACAGCAGGTCGTTGAGGCAGTGCGCGAACTTACTGACCAGCACCAGGGTGCGCGTCGGGTTGGTGGTGTCGGTGAGTTGCCAGTCCATCTCGTGCGCCGACGCGGTGGCGACGAAATCGGACCGCATGGCCTCCAGCGTCGGGGCCTGTCGCACGAACTCGACCACGATCCGGGCGAAGAACCGGCCGGTGAGCCGGTCAGAGTGCTGCTGCAGATCGAGGATGTTGGCGCCCTGCCCGTACAGGAAATCGGTCAGAGCACGCACGATACCTGGACGGTCATCGCAACGCAGGGTGAGGATGTACTCGGGGTTCTGCTCGGTCATCGATCTCCTTGTTTTGCCATTATGCTGACGATCCACGGCGATTTCTCGACCCACGGGCCAAGTTGCCAATCGCTGAATCGATGCACTTCGCGAAGGCCCAGGTCGCGCTGATGGCGCTCTAGGTCAGCGACTGCGTACTCCCGGTCGGTTCGGAATCCGAGCACGAGACGACCGTCCTCGGCCAGCACCGCGGCGAGATTGGCTAGTACTTCGCGTTCAGTGCCCTCAGCCAGACACGGCATCACATTACCGGCGAGGACGACGATGTCGACGATGGCCGGCAGCCCGGCACTGATAAGGGACGCGCCATCAACCTCGAGCAGGTCGCGGACCTCGAATTGGGCATCCGGAAAGTACTGCCGAGCGACGTCGATGAGCCGAGGACTGCGGTCAACACCCAGCACGCGATGACCGGCGGCGGTGAGCGCGGCGGTCGTCCGGCCGGTTCCGCAACCGCCGTCGAGGATCACCGATGAGCGGTCCGCGATCGCATCGATGAATCGGGCTTCGCCGGCGACGTCGTCGTGGGCGTCGTACTCCGCCGTGAACGTGGCGATGTACTCCTCCAGGCGATCCCCTGGCGGGCGGGTCAGGTCGAAGCGGCTTCGCGGACTGGGC
>JBKEDB010000067.1:0-29264 GCA_047975195.1 Cumulibacter sp.
CATGCGCGAAGACTACGTCGGCGCCCCGCGGTCCGGGTAGGCATCGCAGCCCCACGGACTCACGGGATGCTGCGTCGTCTGTCAGCGGACCGGGACGCGGCCGTCAAGCAGGAGGTCGGCGCGGGCTCGGGTGTCGTTCGCCGCGAAATGGTCAGTCTCTTGGTCAGCCCACTGCTGCCAGTGCGGCTCGTACGTCGCACCGTCGCGGGCCATCGCGCGCTCGTGCCGAACCGCCGCAGGGGCATCGACGAAGACGAGGAAATCGACTAAGTCAGCTAACGCAAGTGCACCGCACCCGCACCCTTCCACGACGATGGTCACGCTAGCGGCCCGATCCAGCGGCGCACCCCACTGGCTGCTAGACCAGTCCCAGACGCGGTACTGAACGTCCTGACCAGCCCGCAACTGCGCGAGGATGGGGCGCATCGTCTCGACGGACTCGGCAAGCCCGTCCCAACTCGCCACCACGTGATCCATCCGCACCAGAGTGTGCGGGCCGAGCGCCCGGGCTGCTCGCTTGGCCAGTCGCGACTTGCCGGATCCCGACGGCCCGTCCAGCGCAACGACCAATGGCGTGCCCCGACGGCGACGCGACGAGATCTGGGACGTAATCGCCGCGAGGTCGTAGCTACTCATCGGCTGATCGTATGGCTGCGTTATCGGTGCGGTCGTGAAGGGGAGCTACGGGGCTGCACCTCTTGCTCGGTTATGCGGGAGCTACGGGGCTGCACCCTTTGCTTGGCTATGAGAGACAATGGTGGTGTGAGCATCTCCAAGTCGAAAAATCCCGCTGGCACTGGCCAGCCGATGCAGTTGATCGCGCGCCCGCGCAAGTTGATCATCTGGTCGGCCATCGCGGCTGTCGTGATCGCGCTGGTATTTATCATCATGGGCGTCATGCTCAAGCGCTCCGAAGCGGGCACGATCTTCACGCTGGGTGACCAGATCGGTATCGGTGGCGTCGGCATTATCTTGGCCGCCGGATGCCTCATGTTCACCCGCCCGCGGGTGTGGGCCAACAGCACTCACATCACCGTCCGCAATGTCTTCCAGACCACGACGCTGCCGTGGGAGGTCGTCCGTGATGTGGGCGTTTCGCAAGGGTCAGCCTGGGGACTGCTGGACCTGCAGGACGACGATCAGCTGTCGATGCTCGGGTTGCAGGTTGCCGACGGTCAGAGTGCCGTTGACGGCATGCACCGCCTGCGTGAGTTGCACGCGGCGGCGCTCGGGCTCGACGGCGACCAGTCGTGACCGGACCGCTCGGAGGCGAGGGTGAGCGTTCCTTGCCGCACAGCCTGGCCCAGAGCGCGGACGACGGGTTACCGGACCGCGACCTGAGCGAGGCGTTGTATGCCTGGGCGACCGCGTCGGGCGACACCAGCGCTCACCAGCAGCGAGTGATCGACGCCTTCCGGGTGGCGCGCTTGTATGTACCGGCGGTCGCGCCTGAAGCGGACAAACTCGGCATGATCGCCTTGCGGCGCGAGGACGGCATGACCGCGGTCGCGGCGTTCACCGGAATTGAGGCGTTAGTGGCGTGGCGCCCCGATGCGCGGCCGCTACCGCACGTGGGTTCGGTGCTCGCAGCGATGGCGAAGGACGACGGACACACGATGTGCGTACTCGATATCGACGGCCCGATCACCGCGACGCTGCCGATCGACACCATTCTCGGCGGCTAGTGGCCGCGCGGCCCGTATCTGCAGCCCCGCCAGTAGTCCGGACAGCCCGGCGCCTTCGGCGTGGGGTGTGGTGCTCCAAGCGACGTTCGCCTGCGAGAGTGGGGAACTTTCCCCACGCCGAACACCCGAAGCCCACACCGAACACCGAAGTCCGCGTTGAACCTCGAACCCCACGCTGAACACCGAACCCCACGCTGAACACCGAACCCCACGCTGAACACCGAAGTCCGGGTCGAACGCCGATGCACACGCAGACCGCCGAAGCCACGTTGACGCGGGAGCCGGGCGCCGCGCGGACGTCGCGGTCAATCCGAGATCTGATCTCGGCGGCCGCGATGTGACCCGGACCGCCCGCCGCTGCGCTGGGCGGAACGGGCAGATGCGTGTAGTCTTATTCACTGCGACCAAGCGGTAGACGGTTCTGCCGCCCAGCAAGTGGAGTTCACTCCCACCTGAGCGTTCGTAGGTTCACCACCTTCACGCCTTGGGTCACGAGGTCGATGTGGCCGTATTGATGGGCACATCTGAAGTTGGCATTGGCCAACGTCGTCCGCATCGGACGCCTCGGAAGTGATTTCCTCCTGCAACGTTGCGACAGTGATCAGCTACTGAGGAGGACCCATCAGCGTCGAGCCACGTATTAACGAGCGCATCCGCGTCCCAGAGGTGCGGCTTGTCGGCCCCGAAGGCGAGCAGGTCGGCATTGTCAAGATTGAAGATGCATTGCGCCTAGCGCAGGAGGCCGATCTCGACCTAGTCGAGGTTGCCCCCGACAGCCGCCCGCCGGTGGCGAAGCTCATGGACTACGGCAAGTTCAAGTATGAGGCCGCGCAGAAAGCACGTGAGGCGCGCCGTAACCAGTCACTGACGGTCATCAAGGAGATGAAACTCCGCCCGAAGATCGATCAGCACGATTACGACACCAAGAAGGGCCACGTCGTTCGCTTCCTGAAGGCAGGCGACAAGGTCAAGATCACCATCATGTTCCGCGGACGCGAGCAGTCGCGCCCCGAGCTCGGTTTCCGTCTGCTACAGAAGTTGGCGGACGACATCGAGGAACTCGGCTTCGTTGAGTCTGCGCCGAAGCTCGATGGCCGAAACATGATCATGGTGGTCGCGCCGCATCGCAGCAATGCGACCCGCAAGCACCCGGTCAAGGCGCAGCCGGACACGAAGACCAACGACGGTGCTGCCCGCGGGCAGTAACGGCGTTCTCGCCGGCCGTATTGACTCGGCCCGGCACGCAACCGATTAAGGAAATCGACCCCAGATGCCAAAGCAGAAGACCCACAAGGGCACCGCCAAGCGCGTACGCGTGACCGGTTCAGGCAAGCTCGTTCGCGAGCGCTCCAACCGCCAGCACAAGTTCGAGTACAAGACCTCGCGCCGCAAGCGTCGTCTTGACGGCATCGAGGTGCTCAGCCCGGCCGACACCAAGCGCATGAAGAAGCTGCTGGGCAAGTAGCCCTCGACACTCGTACTTACCTGAAGGACTGAAGAAACTCATGGCACGTGTAAAGAGGGCTGTAAACGCCCACAAGAAGCGCCGCGCAATTCTCGAGCAGGCCAGCGGCTACCGCGGCCAGCGCTCACGCCTGTACCGCAAGGCCAAGGAGCAGGTGCTGCACTCGGCGACCTACTCCTACCGCGATCGCAAGGCGAAGAAGGGCGACTTCCGTCAGCTGTGGATCCAGCGCATCAACGCTGGCGCCCGCGCGAACGGAATGACCTACAACCGCTTCATCCAGGGCCTGCGTGCCGCTGGGGTAGAGGTTGACCGCAAGATCCTGGCCGACCTGGCAGCCACCGATGAAGCCGCTTTCGCGGCGCTCGTCGAGGTCGCCAAGGCCAACGTTCCTGCGCAGGCCAAACCCGCCGCCTAAGTAGGTGCCGCAACACAACGAGAACCAGCAACCCGGGCCGATCGCCACGCAGCGATCTGCCCGGGTTGCTGCTTCCCGCAAACTTCTACGGCGCGCTGGCCGCCGCAACGCGGCCGCGTTCCTGGCGGATGGTCCACAGGCCGTCCGTGAGGCGCTGCGATTTCACGACGACACGCAGCATTCGGTCGTCGTGCGCGTCGAGGAGGTCTTCGTCGACGCCGAACTGGCCGATCGCCACGCCGAACTCCTGGCGTTGGCCCGCCAGGCGTCAATTCCGGTGCGCTACGCCGACTCACCGGCGATGCGTTCGCTGAGCGACGCTGTGACGCCGCAGGGAGTCGCCGCGCGATGTGCGCTGCTCGAGACAACGTTGCCGCGGTTCACCGCTGCCGGCCCGCGACTGGTCGCCGTTCCGGTTGAGGTGCGTGATCCTGGCAATCTCGGCACGATCATTCGCTGCGCCGACGCCTCCGGGGCGGACGGCGTCGTTGTACTCGGCGATAGCGTTGACATGCATAACCCGAAGGCAGTCCGCGCCAGCGCCGGGTCGGTGTTCCATGTGCCTGTTGCCCATCAGAGCGATCCGGCGGCTGGGATCGAAGCGCTGCGTAGCGCGGGGCTGCAGATCGTGGCTACCGAGGGCGAGGCGCTGACCAGCCTGGACGATCTCGTCGACGATGGCGCTCTAGCGCGGCCAACGGCCTGGTTATTCGGCAACGAGGCGGCAGGGCTTCCTGAGGAGATCGCCGGCCTCGCCGACATTCGGGTCCGGATTCCTATTCGCGGGTTAGCCGAGTCGCTCAACCTTTCGACGGCGGCAGCTGTCTGTCTATTCGCCTCTGCGCGCGCCCAGCGCTGAACGACGGCTAACGAAAAACTGTGGTGGACGGCGATGCCGTCCACCACAGTTCTTACCGGCTGAGGTGTTAGTCCGACTTTGCTACGTGACGCATGTTCGGCAGGCCGCTCGTGTGCTGCGCGACGCCGGATATATCGTCACCGAAGGCCGCGGCGAGGTGGATCATGCACACCGGAACCATCGCCGGCGGCCGTTCCATCCAGTGCTCGACCATCTTCGAGTAGCCCTTATTGCGCTCGGCCGGATCCAGCGACGCGGCACCTTCCTTCGCGTACTTCTCCATCTCCTCGTCGTACTCGCCGCCGGGATTCTGGGGAGCGTTAGGCGCGAGGAACGATCCCCACAACATGTTCGGATCAGTGATACCGGTAGTGACCGCGCTGGTGGTCGGGGCGGTCTTGTCAATCATGAATTCCTGGACCAGCTGCTCGCTCGGCATCGGGCGCACGTCGACAGTGATCCCGACGTCGGCGAGATTGTCCTGTACGACCTCCGCAAACTTGGTGTAGATCGTGACGTTCGGCGTGAGCGTGTCGATCTTCAGATCGGTCACGCCTTCGGCCTCAAGGATTTCCTTGGCCTTTTCCGGGTCGTACGGGTATTCGTCGAGTCCGTCGCCAATCTCCTCGTTGTACGCCACCCCATCCTTGGGGAAGGGGGTCGCCTGTGGGGTGCACAGTCCGTCGTACAGCCCCTGGGAAATGCCCTCGCGATCGATTGCCATGTTCAGCGCCTTGCGCACTTCAATGTTGTCGAACGGAGGCATAGCGGAGTTCATGCCCATGACGAGGAACAGCGAACTGGGCTTGATCACCGGCAAGAGTCCGGCTTCCTGCACGGTGTTTACCTGATCCGGGTTGACCTGAGCGCCGTCGAGTTCGCCGGAGACAAGCGCGTTGTAACGGGCCTGATCGTCGGCGATGAACTTGTGCACACGCTTCGCGACGTTCTGGGCGGTGGGGTCCCAGTAATCGGGGGTACGTTCGTACGTCGCTTCGACCCCGGGCGAAATAGCGGTCGTCACGTAGGGGCCGATGCCGACCGGCTCATCATCGATCACCCCGGACTCGACGGCCTTGGGCGAGACGACCATGCCGCCGCGGGTTGACAGCGACACCTGCAGCGCGCCGATGCTGCCATCCGTGTCGACCTTTAAGGTCATGTCGTCTACGGCCTCGACATCGGTGACCATCGAGAGTTCGCCCGCGATGCGGCTTCCCTCGGCGCGGTTCCGGTCGAGGTTGAACTTGGCCGCCTCGGCATCCCACGGTGTGCCGTCTGAGAAGGTCAGTCCTTCTCGCAAGTGCATCGTGACGGAGGTGCCGTCGTCATTGGGAACGTAGTCGGTCACCAGGCCGGGCTCCGGGCCGTCGACGCCTTCGATGAACAGGCCGTCGTACACCGGAATGTAGAAGATTCGGTCGGCCGCGCTCGTGCTCTTGGTCGGATCCCAGCTTGGCGGGAACGCCGTATAGCCGAACGTGAACGTCGCGTCTTCGTTGAAGTCGTCAGCCAGCGCGATCTCGCTCGGATACTCGTTTGTGTCCGGCTCGGTGCTGCTTGAGGGTGCGTCACCGCATCCTGCGAGCGCTACCGCTGCTGCCATGGCGATCGCGCCAATACCGAACCGCCTGTGTGCCCAACGTGACATACAAATACCTCCTGTGAGTGGGGTTACATGTACTCTCGCCGGAACCCTCGCACATAGTGGGCGTTCGTTACAAACTTGAGACCCGCCTGCAGCGCTGAGCCCATGTTCGCGCCGCTGCCACACCACTAAGGCAGATACTTCGCGTGGTCGCGGGGCTGATCGTGTGCGGATGTCATCATGGGGTGGAGCGAAGGGGCGCCATGACTGACATCACCTTTATGCCAGCGGTGGCACTGGCGGACGCGCTGTGTCGACGCGACCTCAGCGCACGCGAAGTGACGCTGGCATTCATCGAGCGGATCGAGCAGGTAAACCCCGACGTCAACGCGGTCAACACGCTGGTTGCAGAGCAGGCGCTCGAACACGCGGACGTCGCTGACGAGGTCGCTGTATCCGGTGCCGAGCTACCCCCGCTGCACGGCATGCCGATGCTGCATAAGGACACGCATGCGACTGCCGGGATTCGCACCACGAGCGGATCGCCGTTGTTGAGCGACAACGTCCCGGCCGAGGACGATCTGGTCATTGCCCGCCTGCATGCCGCTGGCGTCATCAGCGTCGGAAAGACAAACACTCCCGAGTTCGCGGCTGGATCGCACACCTTCAACCCGATCTTCGGACATACTCACAATCCGTACGACGTCACTCGCTCGGCCGGCGGCAGTTCCGGCGGCGCTGCCGCCGCGCTCGCGACCGGGATGACCGCACTCGCCGACGGCAGCGATATGGGTGGATCGCTGCGTAACCCGGCGTCGTTCTGCAATGTCGTTGGCATGCGGCCCAGCCCCGGTCGGGTACCTCAGGCGCCGGACGCCTTCGCCCAATTCACCCTCGCCACCAGCGGGCCGATGGCGCGCAGCGTGGACGACACCGCGTTGTTGTTGTCGGTGATGGCTGGGCCAGATCTGCGGGTTCCGACCAGCCTGGATACGCCGGGTGCGAATTTTCGATCCGTACAACCGATTGAGCCCAGAGCACTGCGGGTCGCCCTCGCGGCTGATTTCGGTGGGCTGCTACCGGTAGAACCCGAGATCGCGGCAGCGATTACTGCATCGGGTGCGCTGTTCGAAAGTCTCGGAGCCCGCGTGAATGAGGCGATGCCCGACTTGACCGAGGCGAACGACGTGTTCTTGACGCGGCGCGCGTGGCAGTTTGCGGCGGCCTTCGGCCGGCTCGTCGATGCGCATCCGGACCAGGTGAAAGACACAATCCACTGGAACGTTGCGTGTGGGCGGGCGCTGGGTGCCGATGATCTCGCGCGTGCGGTCATGTCGGGCGGGCAGTTGTATCAGCGGGTAGTCCGGTTCTTCACCGAGTACGACGTACTGCTCGTGCCAGCCGCGCAGGTGCTCCCGTTCGACGGGACGCTGGAGTACCCGATGCACATCAATGAGCAGCCCATGCACAGCTATCTGGAGTGGATGCGCGCGTGCAGCGACATCACGGCGACCGGCACCCCGGCGATCAGTGTGCCGGCCGGGTTCAGCACGTCCGGCCTGCCGATCGGCGTACAGATGGTTGCTGCGCCTCGCGCAGACGCCTTCTTGCTGTCGATTGCGAAGTTGTTCGAGTCGGCGACGAATTACGCGCAGCGCCGACCGCCCATTCTCGGTGAGTGAGGTGCTGGGGTTGCGGTCGCCGTCGCTGACTAGAATCGAGTGGTTGCGCCATGCGTTCACCGCTGGCACCACCGGAAACTAACGAATCTCACTGAACGGATCCGCATGTCGGCACCGAATGACAACTACGACCCCAAACAGGTCGCGGCGCTGTCGCCACAGAACCTGCAGTCTGCCGTCCAAGAGGCGGACGAGGCGTTCGCCGCGGCAGGGGACCTCGATGAGTTGCAGTCGGTCAAGGCTGCGCACTTGGGCGATCGCGCTCCGATCGCATTGGCGCGCCGCGAGATCGGAGCGCTGCCGCCACAGGCGAAGGCGGACGCAGGCAAGCGGGTGAACGAGGCGCGGCAGAAGGTGCAGGCGGCGTTCGACGAACGTCACCAACTGCTGACCGAACGGCGGAACCTCGACGTGCTCGAGGCCGAAACCATCGACGTCACGATGCCGACATCCTCGGGGCGATACGGCGCCCGCCACCCGATCACAACGGTCGCCGAACGGATCGCCGATGTCTTCATCGGTATGGGATACGAGGTCGCGGAG
Organism: Cumulibacter sp.; assembly: GCA_047975195.1. GTDB lineage: Bacteria > Actinomycetota > Actinomycetes > Mycobacteriales > Antricoccaceae > Cumulibacter. Next base: position 8,241 of record JBKEDB010000067.1, read on the forward strand.
GGGCCAGAGGCAGACACGGAATGGCATGTCTTCGATGCGTTGAACACCCCGCGCGATCATCCGGCGCGAGGTCTGCAGGACACGATCTTCCTGGACCCGCCGGAGAACGGCGTCGTGCTGCGGACACACACCTCGGCCGGACAGATCCGCACGCTGCTGACTCGCGATCTACCGGTGTACGTCGTCGTACCAGGCCGGGTCTACCGCGACGACCCGATGGACGCCACGCATCTGCCAGTGTTCAACCAGTGCGAGGGTCTCGCCGTGGACAAAGGTCTGTCAATGGCTGACCTTCGCGGCACGCTGGACAGATTTGCCAAGGCCATGTTCGGTGACGAGGCGACGACCCGGCTGCGCCCGCATTTCTTCCCGTTCACCGAGCCGTCGGCCGAGGTTGACCTGTGGTTCCCGCAGGCCAAGGGCGGCGCCAAATGGATCGAGTGGGGCGGATGCGGGATGGTGCACCCGAATGTGTTGCGCGCCTGCGATATCGACCCCGATGAGTATTCCGGGTTCGCGTTCGGCATGGGCATCGATCGCACCGTGATGTTCCGTAACGGGATCGCCGACCTCCGTCAGTTCGTGGACGGCGACGTCCGGTTCACCCGCCACTTCGGAATGGAGCAGTAACGATGCGCGTTGCGCTTTCTTGGCTCACCGAACTCGTCCCGCAGCTCGCCGGCCGCAGCGGCGAAGAGGTAGCCGACCTGCTGACCGGCTTGGGCGTCGAGGTCGACGAGATTGATGGCGCCGGTCCCGACGACATCAACGGACTGTACGTCGGTCAGGTCGTCGATATCGAGGAACTCACTGAGTTCAAGAAGCCGATCCGGTATTGCCAGGTGCGGTTCGACGACGGCTCGGATCCCGAGCGCACCCGCGGAATTGTCTGTGGCGCGACGAACTTCGCCGTCGGAGACAATGTCGTTGCGGCGTTGCCGGGTGCCGTGCTGCCGGGGGACTTCAAGATCTCGGCACGCAAGACCTACGGCCGCATCTCCGACGGAATGATCTGTTCCGCCCTGGAAATGGGCATGGGGGAGGACCACTCGGGCATCCTCGTTCTGGGTGAGGACGCGCCTGTAGGCGCCGACGCGGTCGAACTACTCGGGTTGCACGACGCCGTTCTCGTGACCGAGCCGACGCCGGATCGCGGCTACCAACTGTCACTACGGGGGATTGCCCGAGAGATCGCTGCCGCGATCGACGCGCCGTTCATTGATCCCGCCGACACGGTGCCCACTGCCACATCCGGCGACGGTTTTCCCGTCACGCTGGAAGATGCGGCGTGCGACGTATTCACCACGCGGATCATCCGCGGGTTCAATCCCGCCGCGGCCACACCGGCCTGGATGGCCCGTCGGCTGACCGCTAGCGGGATGCGGCCGATCTCGCTCGCCGTCGACGTGACGAACTACGTGATGCTGCTGCTGGGCCAGCCACTGCACGCTTACGACCTTGATCGGCTCGACTCTCGGATCACTGTGCGGAAGGCGCGTGCGGGCGAGCGGGTCACCACCCTGGACGACGTGGAGCGCGAGTTGTCGGCCGACGATCTGCTGATTACCGATGAGTCCGGGATCCAGGGGATCGCGGGCGTGATGGGTGCCGAATTCGCGGAGATTTCCGCGCAGACGAGCAACATCATGCTCGAGGCTGCGCACTTTGAGGCGAGCACGATAAGCCGCACGGCCCGGCGGCACGGGCTGCTCTCGGAAGCTGGTCGGCGCTTTGAACGTGGGGTTGACTCGCTGTTACCAGCGAAGGCCAGCGCCCTCGCCACGTCGCTGCTGGTGCAGTACGGCGGCGGTATGGCCGACGACACGATGGTGTCTTCGGGGCGCCCGACGCTTCCGGTGCCGCTGACCGTCGACGTCCGGCGAATCCGCGCGCTGATCGGCGTGGATTACTCGGTAGAGCGCGTCGCCGAATGCCTGACGAGCCTCGGCTGCGAGGTCGCGGTCAACGGCGAGCAAGTGTCGGTTCGGCCGCCCTCCTGGCGCGGAGACTTTATCGAGCCGACGCGGGTCGCCGAGGAAGTGGCTCGCGTTGATGGCTACGACAAGATCCCGACCCGGCTCCCGCAGGCGAAAGCTGGCGGTGGGTTGACCGAAACTCAGCGGGCAAAGCGACGGGCGAGTCGCGCATTGGCGGCTGCGGGGTACGTCGAGACGCCGTCCATGTCGTTCCAGGACGATGCTGAACTCGACACTTTTGGGATCGAACCCAACGATGAGCGACGCCGAAGCGTCCGCATCGCCAACCCGATTTCGGCCGAACAGCAGACGCTGCGCACGACGCTTCTGCCGAACCTGCTGGCAGCGTTGCGCCGCAACGTCAGCCGCGGCGCTGACCACGTGGCGACGTACGAAACGGGCATCGTGTTCTTCGAGCCCCCGCAGCCGCGTCCGGCGGCGCCTGTGATTGACCGCGGAGTACATCCGACCCCGCAGCAACTTGCCGCTCTCGATGCGGCACGCCCGATCGAGCGGCTGCATGCGGCGGTCGCCGTCGCGGGAGCGGAGCCGAACGCGTGGTTCGGCCCGGGGGCGGTCGGAAGCTGGCGGGATGCGGTCGAGGCTGCTCGGCTTCTGGCAGACGCCATTGGCACTGAGATCGAGGTGCGCCAAGCTCAGCGGGCTCCGTGGCATCCTGGGCGGTGCGCGGCGATCCTGACTGCCGGTACGCAGCAGGTAGTCGGGTACGCCGGCGAACTGCATCCGCAGGTGTGTGAGGCTGCTGGTGTGCCCGCGCGGACCAGCGTCGCAGAGCTCGACCTAGATGCCTTGATCGAGCACAGTTCCACGCGCGCCACCGCGCCACGGGTCTCGCCATTCCCGCGCGCAGTGCAGGACCTCGCGCTCGTCGTCGACGACTCGATCCCAGTTGTTCGTCTGGAGCAGACGATTCGTGCTGCCGGCGGCGATCTGCTGGAGGACGTGCGACTGTTCGACGTGTACACCGGTGAGCAGGTCGACGACGGAAAGCGTTCGCTGGCATTCGCGCTGAGTCTTCGCGCTGACGACCGAACCCTCGAGCATGACGAGATCACCGCCGTGCGCGAGGCGATCATCTCCGCCGTTCAGTCCGAGCATTCGGCCACTCTGCGCTAATCGCTGCGCGCACCCGGCGGGCGATAGCCGCTGGACGGTCCTGCGGCATCCGCTGGAGTTCGGGCATCGTGCGCCGCCTGCGGCGGCGCACGATACATCCACAGTGGTTCCTCCATATCCAAATAGCGGCGCCTCTTGCAGATGGATTAGTACATATGTACGATGAAGGCATGAGTGAACGCCGGTCGGTTGAGGGAGGTCCGCGATGACAGTCACTATGCGCGCAGATGCTCGCGCGGGCGCTACTCTCGCGACGCGCCGTGCGGCTCGTGACGATGATCGGTTGCGATTTGTGCCTACGGACGCTCGCGCGGCGGCCGCAGCCGGAGTGGCGGGCCCATTACAGGTTGCCGAGGAGTTCTCGAGGGAGCTGGCTGATGCTCTCGAACACCTGCAGGTCGGTATGGACGCGCTGCTCGAGATCGGTCATCGTGGTGACTTCGCGGCTTTGGACCCGTCGTGCCTGGTAAGGCTGGCGCGGGAATTTGAGGCGCTCCGATGCCGTGGCGTGTTGTTCGACAGCCTGGTTATCGAGGCTGCGTCGGAGGATCCGGCGTTTCCGGACTTCGCGGGCTCGAAGTGTATTCCCAAAGGCTTGGCGCAATTATTGCGAATCAGCACGGCTGAGGCGAACGCGCGGCAACGCCGCGCGAAGAAACTGGTACCGCGGAATGGGTTCTCTCAAGGCGAGATTCCGCCCGACCTGCCCGCGTTGGCGGCCGCAGTCGAGGGTGGGGCGGTGTCGACCGAGCAACTGGACGTGGTGCTGGCGACGATGAGGCGCATCGACACGATTCCTGAGTTGGATGCCAGCCTGCGCGACCAAGCTGAGTCGATGATGGTGGGATTCACGGCGTCACTCACGCCGGCACATCTGAAGATCGCGGGCGAAGACATCGACACGACCTTGTTGCCTGACGGCCGCGGACCTGACCCGAGGATGACGCAGGCGCGTCGAGCGCTGCGAATCGGCAAGCAACGATACGACGGCCTGTACCCGCTCAGCGGATTCTTGACCGCGGAAACGAAGGCGCGTTTGGACGCTGCGCTATCGCCGCTCAGCGCGCCCAAGCCCGATCAGAGCGGCACGAAGGATGACCGTACGGCCGACCAGCGTCGTCACGACGGGTTGTTCGACGCACTCGGCTTGCTGCTCGACGGCAACGGTGTGCCTGCGAGTGGCGGTACGGCGGCGACCGTTCACCTGGTGGTCGATGTCGACACGGTCATGGATGCTCTGGGCCTTACTCCGTCGGGCGGCGCGCAGGACGATGCTCACTGGGAGTCTGCTGACCGCGCGGACAGCGTAGGCGGCGACAGTGGCGGTTCCGTCGACAACGGCTCGCGATACATCGGTCGTGTTGCTGGCGGAGACCGGATTACCCTGGGCGAGTTCCGCCGCCTGGCAGATGAGGCGCTATTGATTCCCGTGTGGGCGAGCAAGATTAACGGGATCGTGGCCTATGGGCGCTCGAGACGGATAGCGAGCGCGGGGCAGACTCGCGCGTTGGTCGCGCGCGATGGCGGGTGTTCGCACCCCGGATGCGATGTTCCGCCGGACTGGTGCCAACGACATCACGTTCGAGAGTGGTGGCGCGGTGGTGCAACTGATGTATCCAATCTGACGCTGGTGTGTGGCGCCCACCATCGTGAACTCGATGGCAGTGGGTGGCGAATCGACATGCACAACGGCTTGCCGTGGTGGATCCCGCCGCCATGGATTGATCCGGAGCGAAAACCGGTGATCAACCCGCGGATCCGAATTCCAGATCCCACCGAAATAGAAGACGTCGCGCGTACAGCCCGAGACGCGCGCGAGATCCCCGTGGGGCTCGTTGACGCCGATCGAGATAGCGATGATGGCGACGGGTTGGATCCGGCGGCGGAGTTGATTGGACTGCTGGCGGAGCACATCGCGGACCCGCGGCGGCGCGATGGATTCCACCAGGAACTCGCCGATCTGCTCGACAGCTACAACGACGCCCTGCCCATCGGGAGCGTGGCGTGATGCGGGCCGTTTCTCAGGTGGCTGCGGTGATGCCGTCCACCGTCGGGGCCCTAGCGCTGGTCTCCACGCTCCGTGGGACCCGCCTGGCTCCGATAGGGCGGTGCTGTGTGATCACCGACCCAAGTATTGCCAGTGGGTGGTCGTAGTCACGATGGTGAGGTGCGGTTATCCCTGGGGCGCTGTGAGTGAGCGCAGTAGCATTAGTCGGGTGGATTGGGACGATTTCCAGGCAGCCCTGTTCGATCTCGATGGCGTAATCACGCCGACCGCTGAGGTGCATATGCGCGCCTGGCAAGACCTGTTCACCGCCTTCCTCGGAGACCGTCCCGAGCAGGCGGCGTACACCGACGACGACTACTTCCGCTATATCGACGGCAAACCGCGGTACGACGGCGTCCGGTCTTTCCTGCAGTCGCGTGGCATTACGTTGCCTGAAGGCAGCGGGGCCGCCGAGACATCCCGCGAGACGGTCAGCGGGCTGGGCAACCTCAAAGATGACATGTTCGGGGACACCCTCCAGCGGGACGGAGTCCGGGCGTACCCGGGGTCAGTCGCGCTGCTGGACTACCTCAGCGATCGACCCATCGTGCTGGGCATCGTGTCGTCCTCGCGGAACGCGGTGAACGTGCTGAATGCCGCCGGATTGCTTGAGCGGTTCGCGTTCGTCGTCGACGGTAACGTCGCAGCACAGCAAGGCCTGCCGGGTAAGCCGGCGCCCGACACGTACCTCCATGCCGCCGGCCTCGCTCAGGCGAGCGCGGCGACCTCCGTGGTCATTGAGGACGCCACCTCCGGGGTCGCCGCCGGGCGCGCTGGTCGTTTCGGTCTCGTTGTCGGGGTCGACCGCGGCGCCGGCGCCGATGCACTCACCAGCGCCGGTGCCGACATGGTTGTCACCGACCTCGACCAACTCATTGATGCCGCGAAGCGCACCGACGACAAGGAGCGCAGTTAGTTGAATACAGACCAGTTCATCGACCCGCTGAATCGCAGCCGTTTCCCAGTCGATCCGTGGGCGCTGCGTGAGACGGCATACGACGGCGCAGACCTCGGCACTACCGAGTCGCTGTTCGCCGTCGGCAACGGCTACCTTGGCATGCGCGGGAACCCTGAAGAAGGCCGTGAGGCATCGGTGCACGGGACCTTCGTCAACGGATTCCACGAAACCTGGGCGATCCGGCACGCCGAAGAAGCCTACGGATTCGCGCGCACCGGGCAGACGATCGTGAATGCCCCCGATGCGAAGGTGATGAAGCTCTATGTCGACGACGAGCCACTGTTGCTGGCGACGGCCGATCTGGAGCAGTACGAACGCACGCTGAGTTTCACCGAAGGTGTGCTGCGGCGGGACATCGTCTGGCGTACTCCCGCCGGCAAGCGAGTGCGGATCACCTCCAAACGGATGGTCTCGTTCACGCAACGACACTTGGCGATCATGTCCATCGAACTGACCATGCTCGATGGCGACGCCCCCATCGTGGTGTCCTCGCAGATCCTTAATCGCCAGGACGGCCGCGACGAGTACCACGTACCCGCGCACGCGATGGGTGCCAAATTTGATCCCCGCAAGGCTGCCGTGTTCGAAGGGCGAGTGCTCGAACCGCAGTTGGATTGGTACTCCGATCGCCGGATGATTCTCGGGTTCCGGTGCGTGAACTCGCAGATGACGCTCGCCGTCGGCGCCGATCACTCGATCGAGACTCAGAACGCCTACGAAGAACTCAATTCGAGCGACCTCGACTTCGCCAAGAAGGTGTACCGGATCCACGCGGTGCAAGGGCAGTCGATCACGATCCACAAGGTTGCGGCGTACCACACCTCGCGCGGTGTGCCCGTGCGCGAGCTCGTCGACCGGGTGCGTCGCACCCTCGACCGCGTGCGCGATCACGGCATCGATACCTACGAGAATGAGCAGCGCGAGTGGCTCGCCGACTTCTGGTCGGCCTCCGATGTCGAGGTCGACGCCGACCCGGCGATTCAACAGGCCATCCGCTGGAATATCTATCAACTAGCGCAGGCAAGCGCTCGCGCGGACCAACTCGGCGTGGCAGCCAAGGGAGTGACCGGGTCAGGGTACGAGGGGCATTACTTCTGGGACACCGAGGTCTACGTGATGCCGTTTCTGACCTACACGGCTCCCTCGATGGCCCGGAACCTGCTGCGGTTTCGGTGGAGCATGCTCCCGGCAGCACGTGAGCGCGCACGTGAGTTGTCTCAGCGCGGCGCGTTGTTCCCGTGGCGCACGATCAACGGTGAGGAAGCGTCGGCGTACTACGCTGCGGGCACTGCGCAATACCACATCAATGCGGACGTCGCGTACGCGTTGGTGCGCTACGGCATGGTCGCTGATGACGACGCGTTCGTCCGCCGCGAGGGGATCGACATCCTGGTGGAAACTGCCCGGATGTTCGCTGATCTCGGGTTCTGGCGCAACAACGGCAATCGCGAGTTCCACATCCACGGCGTGACGGGCCCGGACGAGTACACGACCGTGGTGAACAACAACCTGTTCACGAACGTCATGGCGCGATTCAACCTGCGCCACGCCAGCCGACAGGTGCGTGCGCTGCAGAGCGAGGACCCGACGGCGTACGCCCGGATGGTCGAACGCGTCGGACTGGAGGTGCACGAGGTCGACGAATGGGCCGCTGCGGCGGAGGGGATGACGATCCCGTACGACGAAGCGCTCGGCATCCACCCACAGGATGACCATTTCCTCGACCGTGAGTTGTGGGACCTCGCTTCTACGCCGCCCGAGAACAAGCCTTTGCTTCTGCACTACCACCCGTTGGTGATCTACCGTCGCCAGGTGCTCAAGCAGGCGGACGTTGTTCTTGCGTTGTTCCTGCAGGGGGATCACTTCACCAAGGAACAGAAGCGCGCGAATTTCGAGTACTACGACCCAATCACCACAGGAGACTCCACACTGTCTGCTGTGGTGCAGTCCGTCATCGCGGCCGAGGTCGGGTATCACGACATGGCGCTGAGGTATTTCCTGCACGGCCTGTTCGTCGACTTGGCCGATCTGCACGGCAACACCAGTGACGGGGTGCACGTCGCTTCGGCCGGCGGTGTGTGGAGCGCCCTGATCTTTGGGTTCGCAGGAATGCGTGACTACGACGGCACACTGTCATTCGACCCGCGGTTGCCCGCGCAGTGGCCACGGATGAGGTTCGTGCTGACCGTACGCGGCAGCCGCGTGGAGGTGACGCTGCGGCAGCGCGCGATCGAATTCGTCTCGGCTGGCGAGTTGGAGGTTACCGTGCGCGGTACGCCCCACCAAGTCCTACCAGGTGTCCCGCTCAGTGTTGAACTGCACGATCAAGGCGAGCGCATCGCGGGCGTGATCGGCAGCGAACCGCTGATTGGCGGTCGCCGCCAGGACGGCACGCTGATCACCGCGAGTGTCCCCGAGGCGCCTGCGGAGATCGACGACGACTCCACACCCTACGGGTGAATAAAGTTGCATAGTCGTGCATAATCATTCGTATGACTTTTAGGGCTGCAGTAGCGGGAGCGAGTGGGTACGCCGGGGGCGAGATCATCCGGCTGTTGCTCGCGCACCCCGAGATCGAAATCGGCGCGTTGACGGCCGGCGGGAATGCAGGGACGCGTCTTGGTGAACATCAACCACACCTGCTTCCACTGGCTGATCGCATCCTCAACGAAACCACCATCGATGCGTTGAGTGGACATGACGTCGTTTTCCTGGCACTTCCGCACGGTAAGTCTGCTGAGATCGCCAGCGAGCTCGGCGACGAGAGCGTCGTCATCGACTGTGGCGCCGACTATCGGCTCACCGATCCCGCCGCCTGGAACCGTTGGTACGGCGGCGAGCACGCCGGTAGCTGGCCGTATGGATTGCCCGAACTGGCCGCCCAGCGGGCCGCGATCACCGCTGCACGCAGAATCGCGGTGCCCGGTTGCTACCCGACCGTGTCCACACTGACGCTGGCGCCCGCCGTTGCCGCGGGCCTCGTGGAGTCTGAGGTTGTGGTGGTGGCAGCATCCGGCACGTCCGGTGCGGGCAAGTCACTCAAACCCCATCTGCTCGGTAGCGAGGTCATGGGGTCGGTATCGGCGTACGGCGTCGGCGGTGCGCACCGGCACACCCCGGAGATCACCCAGAATCTCAGTTTGTTGAGTGAGTCCGCCGTGAGCGTCTCGTTCACCCCGCTGCTGGTGCCGATGCCGCGCGGCATTCTCGCGACCTGCAGCGCACCGTTACGCGACGGAGTCAGCGTCGAGCAGATTGCCGAGACCTATGCCGCGGCGTACCAGAACGAACCGTTCGTGCACGTACTGCCGTCCGGCCAGTGGCCCACCACAGCGTCCGTGCTGGGCTCTAACAACGTCCTCATCCAGGCCACCGTCGACGAGGACGCCCACCGGTTGATCGCGATCGGCGCCGTGGACAACCTCACCAAAGGCACCGGCGGCGCCGCAGTGCAGTGCATGAATCTCGCCCTCGGTCTCGAGGAGACCCTCGGCCTACCGCAGACGGGAGTAGCACCGTGAGCGTCACCGCACCTCAGGGATTTCTGGCCAGCGGCGTCGTCGCTGGACTCAAGGCCAGCGGCAAACCCGACGTTTCGGTCCTACAGAACACAGGCCCGTCTTTCGCTGCGGCGTGCGTGTTCACCAGCAACCGTTGTAAGGCCAACCCGGTGCTGTGGAGCGAACAGGTCATCGCCGACGGGGAGGTGCGGGCGATCGCGACGAACTCCGGTGGGGCCAACTGCTATACCGGTAGCCGCGGGTTCCAGACCACGCACGCCACCGCCGAGCGCATTGCCGCCGCACTTGGCATCGGTGCCGGTGATGTACTGGTTTGCTCGACCGGCCTGATCGGCGAACAACTCGACGAAGTGAAACTGTTTGCTGGATTCGACGCTGCCATCGAGGCATTGAACGTCAACGGCGGGCAAGACGCGGCGAACGCCATCATGACCACCGATACTGTCGCCAAGACTGCTGTGTATCGCGGCGATGGCTGGAGCATCGGCGGGATGGCTAAGGGCGCGGGAATGCTCGCGCCGGCGCTCGCGACCATGTTGGTGTACCTGACCACCGATGCCGACCTCAACGCGGACGAACTTGACTCCGCATTGCGTACCGCGACCTCGATGAGCTTCGACCGCATCGACTCCGACGGCTGTCAGTCCACCAATGACACAGTGAGTTTGATGGCCAGCGGCGCGAGCGGCGTCCGGCCCGACCTTGCCGAGTTCACCACGGCGCTGAGTGAGTTGTGCCTGGATCTGGCGCTGCAGCTGATCCGAGACGCCGAAGGCGCCTCGCACGACATCGCGATCACCACCGTCGGCGCCGCTAGCGAAGCAGATGCGGTGGACGTCGGCCGGTCGGTGGCGCGCAGCAACCTGTTCAAATGTGCCATCTTCGGAAATGATCCGAACTGGGGCCGGATCCTCGCCGCGGTCGGTACGACCTCAGCCACATTCGACCCGCAGCGGATCGACGTGTCGATGAACGGTGTGATGATCTGCCGGGACGGCGAACCTGGTGAGAGTCGTGATCTGGTGGACATGACTGCTCGAGATGTGCAGATCCTGATCAATCTCAAGTCGGGGGATTCCTCCGCGACGCTCTGGACCAACGATCTGACCACCGACTATGTCCACGAGAATTCGGCGTACTCCACATGACAACTATTCCTACTGCCGCCGATAAGGCCGCAGTCCTGATCGAAGCGTTGCCGTGGCTGGAGAAATTCCGCGGCGAGATGATCGTCATCAAGTACGGCGGCAACGCGATGACCAACGAGAACCTGAAGCGTGCCTTCGCGCAGGACATGGTCTTCCTACATACCGTGGGGATCCGCCCGGTCGTGGTGCACGGCGGCGGCCCGCAGATCAGCGCGATGCTGGACAAGTTCGGCATCGAATCTGAGTTCCGCGGGGGACTGCGCGTGACGACCGCCGAGAGTATGGACGTCGTGCGCATGGTGCTTGTCGGACAAGTACAGCGCGAATTGGTCGGACTGATCAACGCGCACGGCCCGCACGCCGTGGGAATGTCCGGCGAGGATGCCCGGCTGTTCACGGCCGTCCGTCGTACCGCCACCGTTGATGGCGTCCAGGTCGACATCGGCCAGGTCGGTGACGTCGCCGAGGTCAACCCGGGCGCGATCGACGACGTCATCAACGCCGGCCGGATCCCGGTGGTATCGACGGTCGCGCCCGATGCAGACGGCGTGATCCACAACCTGAACGCGGATACGGCGGCGGGCGCGCTGGCGACCGCTCTCGGCGCGCGAAAGCTCGTCGTGCTCACCGATGTCGAGGGCCTGTACACCGACTGGCCGGACAGGTCGTCGCTGCGCAGCGAGATCAATGTCAGCGATCTGCGCGCTTTGCTGCCATCATTGGAATCCGGAATGATCCCGAAGATGGAAGCATGCCTGCGTGCGGTAGAGGGCGGAGTCCCCGCCGCATCCGTCATCGACGGTCGAGAGGCGCACTCGGTGCTGCTGGAGATATTCACTGACGAAGGCAACGGCACCATGGTTTTGCCCGATCGCCGGGTGCTACCCGATAGTCCCATCGCCATTTCAGAACAAAAGGATGTGCACCACTCATGAGCGAGAACTACGCCAACCGGTGGAACGCGAGCCTGATGAACAACTACGGCACTCCGCCGCTGACTCTGGTGCGCGGCGAGGGCGTCTATGTCTACGACGAGTCCGGTAAGCGCTATCTCGACCTGCTGGCCGGGATCGCCGTCAATATTCTTGGCCACGCGCACCCCCGCATTGTCGAGGCCGTCAGCACCCAGATCTCGGTACTGGGCCACGTCAGCAATCTGTACGCACACCCGCTGACCATCGAACTCGCCGAACGCCTGCTGTCGCTGGCCGGGCGCGATGGGCGAGTGATGTTCGGAAACTCCGGCGCCGAGGCCAACGAGGCCGCATTCAAGATTTCTCGGCTCACCGGCCGGAGGAAGGTCGTCGCGGCAGACGGCGCGTTCCACGGGCGGACCATGGGGTCGCTCGCTCTGACCGGCCAACCGGCCAAACAGGCGCCGTTCGCTCCGTTGCCCGGCGATGTCACACACGTCCCGTACGGCGATATCGATGCATTGCGCGCAGCCGTCGACTCCGAGACCGCCATGGTCCTGCTCGAACCGATCATGGGCGAGGGCGGCGTCATCGTGCCACCGGAGGGCTACCTGCGGTCCGCGCAGCAGGTCGCGCACGAGCACGGCGCATTGTTCGCGCTCGACGAAGTTCAGACCGGTATTTGCCGTACGGGCGACTGGTTCGCGTTCCAACACGACGGTCTCGCACCCGACGTGGTCACCTTGGCCAAGGGCCTCGGTGGCGGAATGCCCATCGGTGCGGTGATGGCATTTGGTGATGCTGCACAACTACTCACCCCCGGCAGTCACGGCAGCACCTTCGCCGGCAATCCGGTCTGTGCCGCCGCGGCACTCGCCGTGTTGGACGTCGCGACCGAGACCGATCTGAACGGTGCCGCGAAGGCCCGCGGTGAGCACCTTGCCGCGGCGCTGTCGGACCTCACCGGTGACGTGCGCGGACGGGGATTGCTACGCGCGATCGACCTACCGGCCGACACGTCCGCGCAGGTAGCTCAAGGACTGCGGGACGCCGGATTCTTGGTCAACAACGTATCGCCGTCCGCGCTGCGCGTCGCGCCGCCGCTGATCGTCACCGACGAGCAGTTCGACACCTTCATCGACGCGCTCGGCGCCGAACTCAAGGAAACATCATGACCCTGCGCCATTTCCTGCGCGATGACGATCTGTCGCCAGCCGAACAGGCCGAGGTTCTCGCGCTTGCGGCAGAACTGAAGAAGGACCGTCACGGTACGAAGCCGCTGTCCGGCCCGCAAGCGGTCGCCGTTATCTTCGATAAGTCCTCGACCCGCACGCGGGTATCGTTCGCCACCGGGATCGCAGAGCTCGGTGGAAACCCGCTGATCCTCGATAGCGGTACCTCACAGCTCGGTCGCGGTGAACCGATCGCCGACACGGCCCGCGTACTCGATCGCCAGTGCTCGGCGATCGTCTGGCGTACCGGTGCCCAGGAGCGCATCGACGAGATGGCGCGTTACGCGCAGGTGCCGGTCGTGAACGCGCTCACCGACGAGTTCCATCCATGCCAGATCCTCGCCGATCTGCAGACGATCAACGAACACCTGGGCGCGGCGGCTGGACGTACGCTGGCATATCTGGGCGACTCCGGCAACAACATGGCCCACTCGTACCTGCTCGGTGGCGTCACCGCGGGGATGCACGTGCGGATCGCCGGTCCCGGCGACTACCGGCCCGATCCGGCGGTCGTCGCCGACGCAGAGCAGATCGCGGTCAAGACCGGCGGCTCGGTGCTGATTACCGACGATGCCGCAGCCGCAGCGCGCGGTGCCGACGTGATCGCCACCGATACCTGGATCTCGATGGGCCAGGAAGGCGAGTCTGCCGAGCGAGCCGACATTTTCCTGCCATACCAGGTCAACCAAGACCTGCTGGAGGTATGCAGCGACGACGTGATCGTGCTGCACTGTCTTCCGGCCTACCGTGGTAAGGAGATCACCGCGGACGTGATCGACGGGCCGCGATCAGTGGTCTGGGATGAGGCCGAGAACCGGCTGCACGCGCAGAAAGCGCTGTTGGTCTGGCTGCTGGGCCAGCGATGAGCGTCCCCGCGACGAAGCCGGCGCGCCAGGCCCGGATCGCCGAACTCATCGCGGAACACGTGGTCGAGTCCCAGGCCCAGCTGCTGGAATTGCTTGCTGCCGGCGGCCACTCAGTCACCCAAGCAACGTTGAGTAGAGACCTCGAAGAGATCGGCGCACACAAGGTGCGCACCGAGACCGGCCAGTCGCGGTATGTCGTACCCGCGGACGGCGTCGCGGCACCGGTCACCGCCTCGCGGCTAGGTCGGCTACTCAGTGAGTTGCTCACCTCGGTTGACGTCGCGCAGAACCAAATCGTGTTGCGTACTCCGCCAGGGGCGGCGTCGTTTCTAGCGTCAGCGATCGATCGCGCGGCACTCACCGATGTGGTGGGGTCGATCGCGGGGGACGACACGATACTTGTCGTCGTGCGTTCGCCGAACAGAGCTCGTGCCCTGGCAGACGAGCTCACCCAGCTCGGCCAGTCCTGAGTACACCTCACCACCATCACACGAAAACAACCACACGACGTGACCGGACCCGGCCGTCGCACAGCTGGAGGAAACATGGAGCACAGTGATCAGAGCACCCGGTTGTGGGGTGGCCGCTTTTCCGCCGGCCCATCGCCCGAGATGGTCGCACTGTCGCTGTCTGTGCATTTCGATTGGCGACTGGCGAAGTACGACCTACGGGGCTCACGCGCACACGCTCGGGTACTGAAGGCCGCAGGTCTGCTCGATGACGTGGAACTCGACCGCATGCTCACCGCACTCGACGATCTGGAGAAGGACGTCGCCAGCGGTTCATTCGTCGGAACCGAGGCCGACGAGGACGTGCACACCGCGCTGGAACGTGGGCTGATCGAGCGGTTGGGCGCGTTAGGCGGGAAGCTGCGCGCTGGTCGTAGTCGCAACGACCAGGTGGCCACCGATCTGCGGCTATACCTGCGCGACAACGTTCGGTCGATCGTGCGCGAACTCATCACGCTGCAACAAGCGCTGCTGGGCAAAGCGGAGGAATACCGCGACGTCGTTGCGCCTGGTATGACGCACCTGCAGCACGCGCAGCCGATACTGTTCGCCCATCAGCTGCTCGCGCATGTACATGCCTTCGCCCGTGACGTCGATCGCTTGCGTGACTGGGATCGCCGCGCCGCAGTCAGCCCGCTCGGTGCTGGTGCGCTGGCCGGCTCCTCGCTCGCGCTGGACCCCGTTGCGGTCGCCGCCGAACTCGGGTTCGACCGTCCGGCGGACAACTCGATCGACGCCGTGTCGGATCGAGACTACGTCGCGGAGTTCCTGTTCACGGCAGCGATGATCGGCGTCCACCTCTCGCGGATCGGTGAGGAGGTCGTGCTGTGGAACACCACCGAGTTCGGCTGGGTATCGTTGCACGATTCTTGGGCGACCGGTTCCTCGATCATGCCGCAGAAAAAGAACCCTGATATCGGTGAGCTCGCGCGCGGGAAGTCCGGACGATTTGTCGGCAACTTGATGTCACTGCTGACCACGCTCAAGGCGCTGCCGCTCGCGTACGACCGAGACCTGCAAGAGGACAAGGAGTGCACCTTCGATTCGGTCGAGCAATTATTGATGCTGTTGCCGGCCGTATCAGGCATGATCGCCACGATGACGGTGAACACCGATGCAGTCTCGCGCGGCGCCGGCGCCGGTCATGCGCTGGCGACCGACGTCGCGGAATGGCTGGTACGGCAGGGGATTCCGTTCCGAGACGCGCACGAGATCAGCGGTGCTGCTGTCGCCGCGTGTGATGAGCGTGGTTGCGAACTGTACGATCTCAGCGCTGCGGACCTCGCCGCGATCGATTCCCGGCTGACGAGTGATGTGCTATCGGTGCTTACGGTGGACGGCGCGCTCGCAGCGCGTTCCACGCACGGCGGTACTGCGCCATCATCGGTCATTGCGCAGATCGACGGCATCAAGGCGTCGATCGCCGCTCAGCAGGCGTTTCTCGATCCAGCGTAGGCGTGCGAGCGTTGCCGCGTGAGTTCTTCCGGCGCGACCCAACCCTGGTCGCGCCGGAACTCATCGGTGCGCTCATCAGTTCGCGCGCAGGCGGCGAAACTGTGACCGCCAGAATCACTGAGACCGAGGCGTATCGCCAGGACGATCCCGCCTCACACACCTATCGCGGGCGCACACCGCGCAACGAGGTGATGTTTGGTGAGCCAGGCCATCTGTACGTGTACCTTTCGCACGGCATCCATCATTGCGTGAACGCGGTGAGTCACATTGACGGTCAAGCCGGCGGCGTGCTGATGAGGGCGGCCCGGATCCTGACGGGTGAGGCGATCGCGACCCGGCGCCGCGCCAATGCTCGAGATGCTGATCACCTGGCCCGCGGGCCGGGGCTGCTCGCACGAGCGTTGGGACTGACCATGACGCAGGCCGGAGCCGACTTGTGCGACGCCGACAGCGAAGTGCAGCTATTTCGTGATGGCGTGCGGCCGCGGGTCAGCGCCGGCCCGCGGGTCGGCGTCCGCCTCGCGCCCGATGTGCCGTGGCGATTCTGGGCGAGCGCCGATAGGTCGGTCTCGACGTACCGTCGCTCGCCACGTGCCGAACCCGTCGACGGGCGTTCGGCGCGCTCAATAGACTCATAACGCCGCTCGTTTACCTGATGATGATGAGGAAGAGGATGACCCACCTGCTCGACGATCTTGCCTGGCGAGATCTGATCGCCGATACCACTGACATCGACGCGTTACGCGCCGCGCTGGACGATGGGCCGATCACCCTCTACATCGGATTCGATCCGACTGCACCGAGCTTGCATCACGGGAACCTGCTGCAGCTGATCACCTTGATGCGGTTTCAGCGAGCCGGCCACCGACCCATCGCGTTGGTCGGCGGTTCAACCGGCCTGATCGGGGATCCAGGCGGCCGGACTGCTGAGCGTCAGTTGAACCCAAAGGAACTCGTCGCTAAATGGGTGACGCGGTTGCAGGGGCAGGTGTCGAAGTTCCTCGACTTTGACGGCGAGAACGCTGCGGTCATGGTCAATAACCTGGATTGGACCGGACCGTTGTCCGCGATCGACTTCCTGCGGGACGTCGGCAAACACTTCCGGGTCGGCAAGATGCTGGCCAAGGAGGCGGTCAGTACCCGGCTCGCCTCTGACGCCGGGCTGAGCTACACGGAGTTCAGCTACCAGATCTTGCAAGGGATGGACTACCTCGAGTTATACCGTCGGTACGGATGCGCACTACAGACGGGTGGATCGGATCAGTGGGGCAACCTCACCTCGGGTGTTGACCTCATCCGCCGGGTCGAAGGCGCGACGGTGCACGCGATGTCGACGAAGCTCATTACGAAGGCGGATGGAACCAAGTTCGGCAAAACCGCCGGAGGTGCGGTCTGGCTGGATGCCGAGATGTTCTCGCCGTACGCGTTCCATCAATTCTGGCTTGGCGCGGACGACCGGGACATCGAACGGTGGATGAAGGCATTCAGCCTCAAACCACGGGAGGAGATCGAGGATCTCATCGCGCAAGGTGCCGACAAGCCGCACCTGCGCATTCCGCAGCGCGCACTCGCCGACGAGCTCACCACACTGGTGCACGGCGCCGAAGAGTTGGAGGCCGCAGACCTCGCCGGACGCGCCCTATTCGGCCGTGCCGAACTTGCTGAATTGCCCGGCTCGACGCTGGCCGCCGCGCTGAACGAAGCCGGCCTGATTGACGTCACTGTGGACTCAGCGCAACTGCCGAGTCTGGCCGAACTGTTCCGCGACAGCGGTCTGGCCAAGGGGCTTGGCGATGCCCGCCGCGCGATCACGGAGGGCGGCGCCTACCTCAACAATCAGCGGGTGAGTGACACCGACGCGGTGCTCGCCGAATCCGACCTGCTGCCCGGCAGCCTGATCGTGCTGCGGCGCGGCAAGCGTCAGGTCAAGGGAGTGCGGCTTAACCGCTGATCGCCGACGCGAGTTGCGGGGCGAGTTGAGCGCTTGCCGCCTTCGAGATGTGTTTGCCGTCGCGATACATGAACGTGTCGTCACGGACGGTCTGACACACCCCGTCCGGACATAACTCGTCGCGTAGGTCGAGGTATGACGCACCGGCCTGCTGCGCCGCATCGTGCTGCGCCTGCAATGGCAGCGACTGCAGATCGTCGGCGTCACCACGACTCTGCGTTGCGCCACATTGCGCGCTTGACTGCGCGAAATCGATGAGCGCGCAGTGTGCGGTCGTCCAATAACCGCCACCAGGGTTGTAGAAGTGCGGAATGACGCCGATAACGACCACGTCGTGGCCTGCCGAACGTAACTTACTGATCACCGAGCTCAGCGCGGTGTCCCACAGATTGGCTTTCTGCTCGGCGGTCTGGGCGACCTTGCCGGTGGTGGGATCCTCCAGCGTGGTCCCGTCGTTGAGAATCTCCGAGGCCGCAGCCGAGATGACCACCGTTCCAGGTGGCCGCTCAGTGAGCCAGGTCAACGTTTCGCTCACGTACTCGTCGCAGTCGGCCGTGTGCAGATTCGACGCGTACGACGACGCGAGGATGAACGGGCAGCTGCTGCGCGCGCCGACGATCAACCGCTGTTGGGTCTGCTCGGTTGCCTCGATCAAACCATCGCTGTACATCCCGGCGTTCGAGTCTCCGACCAGGTATACGGTGTCCGAATAATCTGAATGCCACGTACAGCCCGAGAGGTCACGCTCGGAGAGCGGTCCGCCCTCGTGACAGCCCGCGTCGTAGCCTTCGGGGTAGGTCTCGGTTTGCATTGCAGCTTCGGCTAGCCGGTCGTTGCCCCAATGGTTCTTCGTCACGTACCCGTAGGCCAGGAACATCAGCAGCGGAAGCAGCATCGCCGCGGCCGCCACGCGGACAACCCCGGTCGACGGCGAGCGGTCCGCCGTACGCCGCCGCAGGCGGAAGGTCCCTCGTCGGATCGGTTCTTCCACGAACCGGTAACTCAGCCAGGCGGGGACAATGGCCACGAATCCAGCGAGTAGAACCGCCGACTCGGATGTCGGCCACAGCAGCGACGCAAAGACGATGAACGGCCAGTGCCACAGGTACCAGCCGTACGAACGATCGCCGATCCACGTCATGGGTTTGCACGAGAACAAGTCGGCCAC
This sequence comes from Cumulibacter sp., assembly GCA_047975195.1. GTDB lineage: Bacteria > Actinomycetota > Actinomycetes > Mycobacteriales > Antricoccaceae > Cumulibacter. Next base: position 27,123 of record JBKEDB010000067.1, read on the forward strand.
CGGCCCGCCACTGGTGCCGGTGACAATCAGCAGCGCGGTAAACGCTACCGGGGCAAGAGCCACCCATCCGGGAAACGGCATTGTCGAATCGATCCAGTAAAAGCTCCCGACCAGACCGGCGAGAGCGACTATGGCGAGCGGTTTCGCCAGGTGCGCTCCGATCGTGTAGCCCTGGTGCATCGCGAGCGCCACCAAGATGCCGGCGCCGAACTCCCATGCGCGAGTCGGTGTCATGTAATACGCGAACTGCGAGCCCGACGAGATGCTCTGGACGAGGTCGTACGACGTGAACAGGGAGAAGACGAAGGACGCCGCGCTGACGAGCAGCACGCACAGGGTGACGGTACGAATGCGGCCACGAGCTAGCCGCCACGCGAGCAGCAGCAAGAACGGGAACAGGAGATAGAACTGTTCTTCTACCGACAATGACCAGGTGTGCAGCAACGGCAACTCGTCTGCGGCGCGGTCGAAGTAGCCGCCGACGCGGCCGAGGATCGCAACATTGCCGGTCCAGATCGATGCGCCGATACCAACCGCCGCGGTGTCCTGCTGAAATCCGAAGGGGGACTGCAATAACGCTGAACCCGCCAGCGTGCCGATCAGCATCAGGGCGAGCGCCGGCATCAATCGCCGGATGCGTCGGACATAGAACTCACGAATCTTGATCCGCGACGAACGGACGAGCTGACGCAGCAGCATGGCCGTGATCACGTAACCAGAAATCACGAAGAACACGTCGACCGCGACGAACCCGCCAGGCATGTCGACGCCGCCGTGAAAGAGCACCACCGTAATGACCGCCAGCGCTCGCATACCCTGAACGTCCCACCGGTGAGACGAGATGGGCGATTCCAGGCGCTCGGGCAGGAGCGGCTGATCTAAGGTGGCTGCAGTCTGGATGCGGGGCTCCCGACTCTCTCCTCGGTGCGCTGACACTCCGGTGGTGTCAGGCGCTCCAGCCCGGCTGGCTGGACGGCATCGCCTGTATAGCAGGAAACTACTCGCGTCCGAGTGAGATCGACGCTAGCCCGCGCGAGTTCACTACCTTGCCGGTGCGCCAGGTCACAAGCGAATAAGTTGACGGAAACTCCGAATACGCATAATGTTCTTCTTGCTTCAAGAACAACGCGAAACAGCAAGCGGAAACGCACCGGATAAGCTCGCGAGGGCCTTATTCCGAGAACAGCAGTGAGAGGTTTCGCAAAGTCTACGGCACCAAGCTGATTCGTCAGTCTCCAGCAATTGCCCTTCTGGGCGCCGCGGGAGAAGACGAGGAACCAAGCGGTCGGGGCTGTTTGAGAAGTCGCTTCCGAATAGGAATTCGAATCGGCGATCCGAATCGACATTTTTATAAGAAAGTGGCACTGGTAGGTCTTCACGCCGGAGTGACTCAGGTCGCAAAGACGAAGATTGACAGTGTAGGACGACCCCGGTAGTGTTTTCCGGGTTGCCTCTGGGGCCTGCTGGTTGTGGGTTGTGGTGTGCGTCCGATCTTTGAGAACTCAACAGCGTACTTGAAAGTCAGTGCCAATTTTTTTTATTGTCCTCGGGCATTGGGGGATGGCGCCCTGTTTGTGGGTGTTGTTTTCTGGTGTTGGGGATTCCTTTGGTATTTACACATGATGGTCAGCATTGTGTGTTTTTGTCAGTGGTCATTTTGTGCATCGGCGCGTGTTTGTGCGTGTTGGTGTTCTTCGTTTTGTTACTGATTGCCCTGCGTGTTGTGTTGTGGGGTGTTGGTTATATTCATTCACGGAGAGTTTGATCCTGGCTCAGGACGAACGCTGGCGGCGTGCTTAACACATGCAAGTCGAGCGAAGCCTCCTTCTTCGGTTGGGGTGACTTAGCGGCGAACGGGTGAGTAACACGTGGGCAACCTGCCCTTAGCTCTGGGATAAGCGATGGAAACGTCGTCTAATACTGGATATGACGCGCTACTGCATGGTGGTGTGTGGAAAGATTTTTCGGCTAGGGATGGGCCCGCGGCCTATCAGCTTGTTGGTGGGGTAGTGGCCTACCAAGGCTTCGACGGGTAACCGGCCTGAGAGGGCGACCGGTCACACTGGGACTGAGACACGGCCCAGACTCCTACGGGAGGCAGCAGTGGGGAATATTGCACAATGGGCGAAAGCCTGATGCAGC
>JBKEDB010000102.1:0-4425 GCA_047975195.1 Cumulibacter sp.
CCCCCCCCCCGGTCTGAAATTTCCCCTGTTATGTTATAACATCACATTTGGCCGCATGAGCATGTGACAAAAATATCACTGTCAACAATAATCTTATGTCAACAAATATCTTTGCATGAACATGAAATAAAACGCTTGACAATGACCGGGAACGGAAACGGGGCCAAGCCCAAGGCCACAATCCCGATGCCGAAAAATAATTCGATTTATCGCGTGATTTGCTCTTGCATATCTTTGAGGCTATAACTATGTTCAAGGTATCGGAAGGGAATAAACCCTAACGAAACCGAAAGGAAAAGGAAATGTCGAAACAAGAGGCAACCCCGGAAGCTGTGACCGAAACCACGACCCCGGCTGGCATGACCAAAGACGTTACCGTTTACGTTGTGAAGGCAGGGGAAACCGCTGTCAACTTCCCGACGAAAGCGAAAGCCAAAGCCGCACATGAAGCCTTGCAAATGTTTGGCATCGCTTCCAGCATGGAAACCGCGAAAAAGAAAATCGCTATCTGATAGCGGCTTTCTAAACCAAACTTGAAACCCTGCCCATATATGAAACGGGCAACATTATGAGGAATATTAAAATGGCTGTCAAACTTGATCCGAAAGTGAAATTCAACGCTCTTGCCAACGCGGCGCATATTTTCGCGTTCAAGGAAGATCAAACCAAATTCAAGGTCCGCGATATTGTGGAAACCGCCGATAACTGCAAAGCCGTTGTCGAATTGGAAGACGGCGAATTGCAGGGGCTTTTCACTGACTCGCAATCTGCCCGCGATGCTCTGAAAGAGGTTTTCGCGGTGTTTGGTGAAGATCAACCGTTTATCACGGTCAACCTTCGCACCACGAAAAAGGGCGCAAGCGTCTATTACGTTGAAGTCCATTAAGGGCTAAACCACTTCAAACTGGCCCCGGTTTATCCGGGGTCTTTTTTTTGCCTGAAAGGTGGAACCATGAAAACCGTTGCTAACGTAATACTTGCCGCTCTTGCCGTTTGCCTCATGGCCGGAATGTCCCTTTATATCGCCCTTGCGGCTGTCTCAGGGGTCCAAGAGCAAGCCGCCCGATGCTCATATGAGGAATTGGCGGAAAGAGCCTGTCACCGCTGAAACCGCCGCCACAAGGCCACGAAAAAGCCCCGGTCAATCGCCGGGGCTTCCTCATTTCAAGGGGCTGTCAGGTCAACCCGCAAGCATTTGGTTCACAATCTGCTGGACCGCAACATAATCACGCCCGAGCGCCCGAATACGCTTAACATCATTCCCAAATTCGCCCCGGATAGTCCGCAAGGCCAATTGGCGCAAGCGTTCATATTCCGCGTTTGCTTTGGTGAAGCGATCTTGATAATCCGTCCGCACAAATCCGGCGATTGTGGAATTGTCCGCTTTGATTGAGCGATAGCCAACGGTTTTTTTAATGTTGCCTTCCAGCGCCCGAATATTTGACCCCTTGACGCTTTCAACAAAGCCAACGTGATTGAGAACCCCGTTAGCGTTCCAGCTATAGAAAATCAGGTCATTCGGTTGAGCGTCCCTTGCATCCGTAAACCATTGGCCCCGGTCTTTCGCAATGAGGCTTTGATAATAGCAAGAGACTTCATAAGGGAAGGCGTTTGCATCCAGCCCGCATTTGTTCGCAATAACGGTGACGAACATTGCGCACCAATTATCTTTAAGGCTCATACGATATTTGCGTTTCGGGTTCACTTGCGGCAAGCAATACTTATTGTAATGCTCTATCAGGGCTTGCCTTTGTTCCAGCCCCGCCCGCAAGTATTTTGCAGCTTGTTCAATCATAGGTCTATATCCTCTCTAGGCCCGGTCACATAGTTGGGCATGGTGACACTATTCATTGTTCTGACTTGAAGTCGAATTTTCGTTGTTCCAGCGGGGAATATTTGCACCATGTAATCGGTTGCGTTGCTCCAATTGACAAGCGTTTGATACGCCCCACCTGCACTATACTGCCACCGGACGGCGGAATAAAGGGGCATAGTGCCAGAAACAATTCCTAAATCCTCAATTGATGCAGTTAGACCGGCAACTGAAAAGGATGGGTTGCCCATAACAGGTGCAGTTGGTTCAACGGGTTCTGGGGGGATACTATCATTGATGATTACTCCACCATTGAGGATTGACACGATTTGTTGACGTTCGGAATACGTTGCAGAAGTTTGCAGCGCGATTTCCTCAACCATGATAAAGCCCGTTACGTCTTCGAGTAACCCTTCAAGGCTGACAAAGTTAGAGAAATTTCCGGGCTGGAGTTTTCGCCGGGAAGTCCGAATATAGGCGGTTGTAAGCCCGTTTTCAGACCCTTGTTCATTGCCAATGGTGGTTTGGTCATTGTTGGCAACCCTGAAAGGAATTGACCGTCCAACGCTGGATTTACCGCTATAGAATGGGGTTTCATCCCCGTTATACAGATTGACAGTTATGTCCCCTGAATAGGCATCTAGAATGTATTCGCCAGATATGGTTTTCCCTACGATATGTTCCGGCGCTATCTCAACAGTAAGTGAGATAAAGGGCAGGAACATTTCATAGGAAGTTGCGACGAAATCAAGAGAGTTACTTTCCCCGCCGCTATAAACAACATCGCCCAAAGGGATAATGAGTTTATCCGCGTTCATTACGGGGGCTTGAATGTTTGTTCCGTAATCCCCAAGAGTGATTTCCGCGTCAACTTCAAGGAAGGTTTCGGGAATTTCAAACGGGATAGCCATAAGCGAAATGATATATTGGCTATAATCGGTTGAGTCTTCCGAAAGTTGGGGAACGTTCTCAAATTCCTTGATAATTTCAGGCGTTACTAGAAAAACCTTGTTGAAAGGGCTATCAACTTCAACCCCGCCCCCCGATACAGAAACGGTTGTGATATAGTCAGGATGCAAGTTTGAAGTTTGGGTATTATATGCCCCCGCGGAAATCTGCCAATATCCGTTTTGACTTTCATCAGACCAAACAGCATAGTTGTTAATTGGATCATCTGAAATTCCCAGAATTTCACCGCCATTCAAGGGGAATATTCTAATCCAATATGGATTTGGGTCCCAAGGTTGCGCCGCTTTATATGGCTCCATATCAAACGGAACCCCAAGCGGAATAGGAATTAAGCTATTATCGTCTGAATTGAAGATGAAAGCGTCAAATTCCCCACCGGAAGCAACAAAAGTTACGCGATTTGCCATTATTTCCACCTAAACACGTTGAGGATTGCGTTATCGGAAGGGGTAAGAGAAATATCGCTCTGATATTCCGTTACCTCAACTTCCCCCGTATAGGACAGGGACGTTTCCCCATAGTCACCTGCCGCAATGTGCCTTTGATATTTAGCGTTGCAAGCAAGGATTTCTGCTTTGTATGTTTCGATAACATCACATTCAAGGTTCAGCCGGAAAACCTCATTGTTGAGGTTATCAATTGAGCGGATGAAATAGAGCCGCCCGAGCGCCGGGATTGACGCATAGTTAAAAGCCCTGAAATCAATTCCCGAAACAGTTTTCAGGACGATTTCAGGGCTGGAAATATCAACGTCCCTTTTCAGGAAAATGTTGATTGTCGTTTCGCCTGACAGGACTTTGTTGATTGCATTGTCAGGGCTTGCGTTTTGCAAGAGTGTGAAATCCATATCCGTTCCCTTAAAGAAAAGAGGGGGACAATTAAGCCCCCTCAACCCAAGCCGAAAGGGTTAGATTAGCCTTCCCCTTCCCCGATAAAGAAAACGACAAAGTTTTCGGCAAGGTCATTGTAATAGGCGGCATCGAATTTATAGAAATTCGTGTAAAATTCCGCCTTGGGGTTGTAATTCGTGGTCACGCGGCGGTCAAGATTACTGACCCCGAGCGCGTCACGGTCGAACATGACCCCGAGAATACCGGAAGCATCAACGTCAACCCCGGAAGCGGTTTTCACGTTGATTTTTGATACGTCCGCAAAGGCGTAGGTTTCGCCCGAGCCTTGCCAATAGGGAACAGCATCATGTGCGGGAAGCGCAACCTTATCCTCATTGAAGGTATTGGACGCAAGGAAGGTTTCGCTTGCCTTTGCGAAGTCCGAAAGCAACACAACCCGTTGCAGGTCTTTCGGGCTGAAACGCTCTTTCCCTTCAACGTTGAACAAGGTGGAAACCTTGCTCATGCGGTCGGAATACATCGAAATGATGTAAGTTGCATAGCGGATAAACCCGGCATCAGTCAGAGCGTCCACAATATCAATCGGGGCTGGAACGGTCTCATTGTAAAGGGCCAGAAGGTTGACCGCTTTAACATTGGAAAGCCCAAAGTCAAGAACGGGAACAGCGGGCGCAACCGTGGTGTTGAGGTCCGCGACAAGGGTTTCCGCCGCCATGTTGTTAATCGTCCGCATGACAAGCGCGTCCAGCTTAACAGTCATTGAATTTTCAACGGCGGTTGTCAGCATCGAAA
>JBKEDB010000043.1:0-59356 GCA_047975195.1 Cumulibacter sp.
CGGTGGCTGCACTCCGCGGGATACGCCCACCTGGCGCGGAACGCGACCGTTGTCCTCACACAGACCGCCACTGTGAGCTCGACCGTCGACAAGGCAGCGATCGAGGCGACCCTCGCCGAACTCTCCGCCGCGGTCATCACCGTCCCCCACGACCAAGCAGTCGCTGACGGGACCGCCATCAGCCTGGACCAGCTGCAGCCCGCCACGGCCGAGGCGTACCTACGCGTTGCTGCCAGCGTCGCCAGCAACTTCCGTTAGAGGGCGAGTAGACATGGCAGCTGTACGGATTTCGCGCACTCACGGCGCGCCGTCAACCGCTAGCGGTAGCCGGGCTCTAGAGTCGTCGACATGGTCAAGCATCTCTCGGAAGACATGCGCAGTATTCTCGTGCGTCTCACGAAAGAGCAGAAGGCTCAACTCGATGCCGATGCCCGCCACGCAGGTCTGCGCCAGAACGCCTACATCGAACAGAAGCTATTCGGCCAGTTTCGCCCCAGAGAAGGAAACGGCCCATCGCCGTACCTCAAGACGGAAGAACAGCAGGAGTTGCCCTTGACCGGCTAAACGCGCCCACAAGCGCCGAGGCGACTGCAGGCAGTCCAACGGACTCCCAGCCTCGTGACAGAGCCCTTTCGTCACTTCGAGCGATAACCGTTCACGAATGACGAAAGCCACCCGAAATCTTGCCGGATCCACGGGTGGCTGTCATCGCAAATAAACGATCAACGTCTGCGTCGAGAGTACCACCTCGACGTGGATTAGGAAGCCTATTGCCACAACGTGGTGGTGATCTCCCTTTTCTCCCCAATGCGGCCGGCACGTTCGGCGCAGACTCCACCCCTCGCTCCCCGCCCCCGTGGCGGGCTGTGAGCAGTATCTGGAGTCCTGCATGGCCACTGCCACCGACACCCCTACGCACTTACTGACCCCACAGCGCGTCGATCAACTCGTACGCGAACACTTCGACCCCGCCGACTACCCCACCTACCCCACTGAACTAATCGCCGCGCACGAGACGCTGTGCGACGAGGCCGAACGCCTCGGGGAACGTACGGCCGCGCTAGCTGCCCGCGGCCCACACCTGCTCGAAACCGACAACTCCGAAGCCAGGGCGCACTACAGCGTGATCGAGGCCCTCGATACGCGCATCAACGCCCTCGAAACGCAAATCACCGCGCGACTGACTGCCCGCCGTGGCGCCCTCGAAGCGCTGTACCGAGACCTGCCGCCGGTCGCGGCCGAACGACACCGCAGCGAGAAGCACCGATACCTCAGTGACCAACAGTGGCTGAGGCACGTACGCACAGCAGTCAACACCGAACGACGACGCGACAAACGCGAGAACCTGATGGCCGTCGCCGAAGCACTCGCCGAGCACGCTCGACGAGACGGAGTTTTCCTAGCCGGCGTCGTAGATGTCCAGGACGCTCGCGGCATCGCGCACTCCACATGGACCCGCGCCTACACCTGGCTCGCCGACCGCGGCCTTGTCCACACCCTGCACCCCGCCCGCCAACTCACCCTGCTGGAGCGCGCGCTAGCGATCGGCAGCGAACGGCACGCACATGTGCACCGTTGGAGAGCTGTCATCCAGCTACAGCACATCACTGCACACACCATCAAGACCACAAAATGGGTTCCCCCCAGCCTGTGGCTGGTTAACAAACCCAACCTCTTTAAAGAGATAACTACTACAGGCCACAGGCCTGTGGACAACGGCGCTACGCGCCGCAAGGCCGCTCCTGCGTCGCGACCAGCACCCACCAAGCACCGTCACCGGCGATTCCGACAGTTCGAACCAGTGTCCAGAGTGCTGCTGCAACGCCTTCAACGCCAATCTGCATGGTTCCGAGGGATACGGGCGTGCTCAGTCCTGCCCCACCTATTGCGGTTTGCCCAAGCGGACATCGAGCCCGCGGCACTGATCGCAGCACTTACCGACGCGCACTACCGCGCCGGGCTAAATCCGGCAGCGCGCAGCCTAGACCCCACCCGTCGAGCCATTTGGGGCCTCTCACGCCTCGAACTCGATGACGTCCGATCCGTCGCCCAGCAAGACTGACGTTCGATACCAGATCCTGAGGGCCATTGCGGTGCCAATGACCGTGGGGGTGCGCGACGTCCCCCTCCTGCCTAGGTCAACGCAACGGTTCATGTCGACACGATCGCCCGCGAAGGGGACGGGGGATGCATTCTTCCGCCCCTACCCCGTCAACTCACGCTTCACTCGGTCCTCCCCCTTTCCGTCAACTGCCGCACCAGCAGCCCACACCAAGCGGTAACGCAAGCAGTAACGCAAGCGGTAGTGCGCAAAGGTACGGCGACATGCAGGGATCGCCGTAATATGCAAGGGCAATGTCGGAACTAGGCGATTGCCATACAAAAAGCACCCATGCGGTAAATGACGCACGGAGTGGTGCAAGACATGCACATAGACGTAACGCTGCATGTACGTGTGTCGCTACCGCAAAGCCATGATGGATTACCGCAGAATATGGGGCATGGCTTTGCATGATGATCTCTCTCGCGTGATCACTGTTGCGAACGGAAAAGGCGGAGTTGGAAAGTCGACGGTCGCAACGAACGTCGCAGGACTCGCGGCGTCGGCTCAGTGGCGGGTACTGCTGGTCGACTTCGATCCGCAAGGGAATGCCGGTCACATTCTTGGTTACCGATGGCGAGGTGAGTCGGACGAGGGGCAGCATCTCGTTGACGCGGTTACGGGTCGTAGCTCGCTGAGTCCGCCGCTGGTTGGGGTCCGGCAGAACCTCGATGTGGTTCCAGGTGGTGAAGTGCTTGACTCGCTTGAGGACGTTATTAGTGGTCAGATTAAGCGTGGTCACGACGTTCACGATCGTTTTGCGCAGGCTCTCGCTCCGATCGCCGGTGATTACGACCTCGTGGTGATCGACACTCCGCCGACGCGGCCGCTCTTGTTGCGGCTTGCGTTGGCTGCGACTCGTTGGATTGTCGTTCCCACACGGCCTGGACGCACCAGCATTGAGGGTCTACGGGCGTTGGCTCATGAGATCACCGCTGTGCGTGGCAGCCATCCTGACGTGGAGTTGCTCGGTGCGCTGCTGTATGACGTTGAGACCGGCGCGACGGCCATTCGCCGAAACGCCATCGAAGACATCACCGCGGTCCTCGGGGGAGCAGCACCTGTCTTTGAGCACATCATCAGGCACGCCTTGGCTCCAGTGATCGAATCCGAGGAAAAGGGCCTGCTCATCCACGAGATCGCCGAACGCGTCAACAACGCAGAGCCGTACTGGAAAGCCTTGCAGGAGGGGCGTCGGCCTGAACGTATCGCGGGATCGGCTCCCGCACTGGCCGAGGACTTCGTGTTGCTGACCCAGGAAATCTTGACCACGATCGCTAGTCGCGAAGAAGAGATCGAGGTGACTGCACGATGACCGAACGCCCAGCCTTGGATCCGGTGGCCGGTCTGGCTAAGGGAGTCACGCTTCCGCCGCCTCCTGCGCGCCCGAGGTCACAGCGAACACCAGCCCGCGCCGAACCCCTCGAGCCGAGCCCTGCGACCAAGGGGCGCGAGGTTGAGTCGACTGGCCGTAGTGTCGTGCGCCCATCCTCGAAGGCGCAACCTAAGGACTCCACGAAAGCCGATGCCGAGGGCGTCATGCAGGCGATCACTTTGTCGCTTCCGGCTGCACTCGTTGTGGCATTGAAAGCCAGGGCGCGGGCCGATCGAACCACTCAGCCCGAAACCCTGATGGACGCTCTCAGTGCAACCCAAGAGAGACTAGCTGACCTGGTCGCCCGCATGCAGGCGACTGTGATCTCGGACGGACTGTTCCTGCGGAAACAGGCCCGCACCAGTAGCGACCCGATGGCTACCTTGTCGCTACGACTCCTTGCAGGGACCGTGGAAGCGATCGATCGCCTCGCTGCCTTGGTAGACGCACCATCTCGATCCGCGCTGTGCGCGGCAGCGCTCAAGGAGTACCTCGGGGTGGAGACAACTTGAGCGGAGTTGCGTCTCTGCCTAAGCGGCGATCAGGCCGCATTGTTTGGCGACGAGGCGCGAAAAGGAGTGCGTGGCTGCCTTCGTGAAGATCTCTATGCGAGAACTGCGGGTTTTGGGGGAGCGCGGTCGGGGAGTGTTTGCCCTGCGCTGAAATACTGCGCTGCACGTCGCAACCACGTGTCATTTGACGTGGAATCTACGTAACGTTCCGCCTGGGCCCGCGTACGGCATCGATGCCGTAGTCACACGCGGCGTGCTGTGCGCGAACCGGTACACACACCAGTCTCCCCAGACCCTGGCCAACGCGCGTGGGCCAGAAGCACCGACGCACACTACGTCGTGACATCCTGAGTTCCGGGATACCCGTCTAAGAACTTACGGTAGGGCGCCTGACCGTTGAAGAGATCACGCGTGTGAGTGCCCACGACGTGGGCTAATTCGGGCGCTGATGCGCCGTCGAATCCCCACCGGTTATTTCCCTGGTCGCGGGCTTGGGGCGAGGGAAACCACGAGTCGATGCGATACGCGCCGCGGACGATGCCATGTGCAACCCCGAGGCAGTAACGCGCTTGGTCCCGGACATTGGCTGCGATTTTCCAGTACCCGCGAGTGTGCTCGAATATCTCTTGTTCGTTAGAGTCCGGTCGCCAGTTCTTTTGGATCTTCACCATGATGATCGGTAGGTCGATGCGAGGACACGGCTCGGCGCGATGCTTCGCGACCGCGGTCGCGAGACTGGCAAGTCCATGAGTGTGCGAGTCATGCCCTCGCGCTCGGTTGGTGAGTGCCTGATTGCTGGCGTAGAAGGCGTCGATGACGGCCTGCTCAACGATGAACGCGGTCTGCTCATCATCAATCCCCGTCCTGAGAAACAACAAGTCGACGGCGCGGCCGTCGGCTTCGATCTCGGTGATGATGCGCAGCTTGTCGCGCTCGGATGCACGATCTTTGCTGGCATCGATCGCGTGAGCATTGATTCGTGATCCCTTGCCCTTGCCGATGTAGAAGACCCTTCGATTGCGGGGGTCGCGAAGGGCGTATACGTAGTAGCGCAACTGCGCAGCCACCTCAATAGGGATGCGGACATCCTCAACTTTGACGATGAGATCGATGAGATCCGCAGCGGCAGGTCGCGGCAAGCCGCTCGTGTGGGTTAGGTGCTCCATCGGTTTCCTCCCCAGGATGGCAATGCTTAAATCTTGCCGGAGTCAACTATGAAGCCGTGGTTAATGGCGGATCCGTGCCTTGCAGGAAATCCTCCACGCTGCAGCCAAACCAGGTAAACATCACGTCCTCCGCGTCTTGGCGTCGACGATCCTCGACCATGCTGCCTGGTGTTGCTGCTCGAGAGCAACATTGATGGGTTCCATCACGGGGCCTAGAGTCATCCAGCGGCGACGCAGTAGGTGCGCTTCGTTGAGCATCGAGTCAGACCTCGTGGAGGCTGCCAGGCGTTTCAACTGGTCGATAATCTTCACTTTCTTCCCGATGATGTAGCGGTTGCCGCTGTCGCGCGCAGCGAAGTACGCATTCTGGAATCGCTGCCATAGTGGCTCGTCGTCGTCGCCTGAAGGCCGGGCAAATTTCCACCCGTGCCCGAGGTTTCGGAACTGGTCGGCGAGCTGTGTCCAGTCGCCGGTATCTGACAATGTTTCCGCTGCGCGGGTGATGCGCCGGCGGTCGATCGCGGTGGCAGGGGAGTGCAAGCGTCCGGCATGTGCGGCGATCACGTGCGCTTGGGCGATCTGGAACCGCCGGTTCAGGTCGGTGTCGATCTCTTTCCACGCGTCATCGATGTAACTCCACCGATGTTCGAGCTTTCCCAACTTCCGCACGACGTCGTTGTCCTCAGTGACGCTGGCGGCGAGTTCCCGAGTCTCTGCGATGAGGCGTTCCTTCAGCCAGACGTTCTTGCGTGCCGCGAATCTTGCTTCCTCGATGTCTCTATCTTGTACGGCTCGGCCGACGGCGTCGATGCGCTTGGGCGCTCCCGCATCGCCGCCCCGCAGAATCGACTGCTCATGACGAAACTGTTCCCAAAAAGGGTGGTTGTCGTCGAGGGGTTTGAGGAGAGGTCGACGACGAATGGCGATTAATCTGGGGCGCGCTTCAAAGCCAGGTCGCAGGACCGCTAGCATGCCCCAGCCACTCGGATCCCAGTTCCGGATGCTGGCGAGGATTGGTCGTGGTGAATGAACGAGCTCGTTCATGTAGACCGGGAACACGTGTCCGGTATCGATTTCGCGGCAATGGATGACTCGTTTACTGCCTTCCCATGCAGGAGTACCGAGTTGGATCGACCGCCACCCGCCTGACTGCTCGTCTCGGCGGGGGGGGCGTCGGTCCCGGTGATTCCGGCGGCGATGAGCCTTCGATGCGCGTGGCCGAACGAACAGTGCACGGGTGTTTAGGCCATGGATACCCAAGCGCATCAAAGTAAACGCGGCCCTCGTTCGACAAGTTATAGAAGTGCACAGCGGCGCCGCATACGGGACAATTCGCGTTCGGACTGTCAAGATTCGCGAACGGCGATTCGGGATGGACCGATCGACGCCTGTGGTTGGCGGGATCTGTACGGCGTTCGTGGGCATCGGCCCATCCGTGTGTTCGTCGGCCGGCGTGTCCCTCTCCGCCCCACCCGCACCTGCAGTTGGACGGGTGATTCCACGCGTTACACATCGCCCGTTTCCCTTTTCTTCTCAGTGCCAGGCGACAACTCAGTCGAGGATTGACGCATGGCTCATCACATCGCGCGTGCGACCTCGTATGCGAGTGCGAGATGGGCGCTGATCTGTTTCGTGCGTCGTTTGCGACCGAAGGTCCGCAGGACTGCGGCGTCGAGTGCCGTACCTTCCAGGCCCGGATCTTGATTGCGCAGGAAACGGATCGCGTTGGCTACCTCGACCGGGCTGATGTGGTGAAAGAGCCGTTCAGCAGTGCTGTCGTTGGGGCGGAACTCCGACCAGGACTCCGCATCGACATCAGCCGGCCACACGAATCCGTGGTTATCGACGGTCACGTCAGTCTGACGAATCTGGTAAATGAGTTTCTTTGCGCGCGCAGGGAATAGGCGGCGCATTCCGAATGATGCAGCGGTCAGTTGTGCCAACCTTTCAATGTGTATAGGGCCCTCGAATTGCGTGATCTCGACGGCCACCGCTCGAACCTGCTCTTTGGCGACCTTCTTCGGTAGGTCGTCCAGCACGGTCCTGTCGGCGACCTGCACGACGTTCCAGGCTTCGAATTCATCGCGCGCTGCTCCGATCGTCGGTGTCCGATCTCCATTGGAGGACCGATCTAGCACCACCGCGTCAGGGCGCACCAGTTCTGCGTCGGTCGCGGATGGCGGCTCGGGCACCTGGGTATCGATCGGCTCTGAGGCCGCCTTGCTCGCCTCGCCACCACCTTGCTCAGCCACCAGAGCATCAAACGCTTCGTCGCGTAACGCGACTGCGGTCGCGGCACCAGCCGAGTCTGTAAGCCGCTCCAGTAACCGGCTGACGAAGTCGTGCGTGCGCCAGGCATCAAGGGTGCTGAGTTCGTCCTGGTGAGCCCAACGGTTGCGCATCACCCGTAGTTCACTGCCGAGGGCACTGACGATGCGCGTGTGGTCATCGAACGGATATCGCAGACTCCCCAGCCGTTCGGTGATCATCTTCAACTGGGCTTGTACGTCCGTCGTCGTGTACTGCCGCGCGATCCGATCGCGCATTCGATCAAGTTCGGCTAGTACCGACGTCCATGGCAGACCGCCCAAAATCGGCGCCAACTTGGCGGCAATGATCGGATCCAGCCGTACGCTCAGGTGATGCAGACCCGCATCGACTGACCGCCTCGCTTCAAACGTCATGCTCTTTTTGCTCCGTTGCATCGTTGGAGATCGATGCTGGAACTTTATGGCATCCCACAGACACGAAACCCGGGCTGAGCGGCACCGCGGCGGCTCACTGTCGTACCAGCCGGATGAAACCCCTGACTCGCCGGCCTGACTCGCCAGGGCGATTCAGACAAAACTGGTTCGCTCACTTCGTCATTCCGGACGACTCGGGTGACTGGTCGGTCGATCGATGATGGTCGCCGTTTCGTCATCTGTGTTAAGTGCGATCGGGGCGTCCTGCGGTGCGACTTCGACGCGTTGATCGGGTTTGGTGAGTTCTAGGCTGGCGAGATGTTTCTGGAGCCGTTTCGACATCGGTCGAAATGTGCCGAACGTAAGGCCGCCGGAAAGCACAGCGCCAACCACAGGGATGGCTTTGGCTACGCCGCTGGCGAAGAGCTTCTTGGTCATGTTCACGCTGAGGTATCCAGCGACTTTCTTCACGATGGGGTAGATGGCTCCTTTCGTGAGTGCTTTCTGGGGCAGTTTCCTCGCGACGGTCGAGGCGATCATGCTCGCCACTGTCGCGACACCGCTCTGGGCGAGTTGGACGCCGAACATGACACCCACGAACAGCGTTAACAGGCTCTCGGTAGCCTCGTCCAACTCCTGGCCAGCATCTGTAAATAGGTCGGGCCAGCCGTAGATGTATGCGAGTTTCTGCGAAATCCGCAACATGTGACCGAGGTACTGCGCGAGGTCAGCTGGCACAGTGCCGATCATCGCGAACCCACCGGGCATGCCAGCGAGAGCAGAGATTGCGGTGACTTTTCTGGTCTCGGCCGTGATCGACGTATTCGCGGCTTCCGTGATAACGCTCAGTGGGATACCCGCCGCCGCTGGGTTCTTCGCGATGGCGCGCTCAATCTGCTCGTCTGTGCAGTACCTTGCGAGGGCTGTGCGCAGGTACGCGGCCCGGTTGATTCTCACGCCGGGGAGCTGGGCCGCCGCGTCGAGAACCTGGGAGAACTTGCTGCCAACCTGCTCGATCTCTACGCCCTCAGTCATGGCTGAATCGTATCGGCGCGCACGGACAAAATCGAGTGCCCTGACGGCGAGAGAAGCGTACGCGACCGGTGTATGAAATTCGGAGGCCATCGAGCGGCCGGCGGACGCCGCCGTGACCTCCTCGGAGGCGTACTACACGACCGGGCCCAGCAGCGGCGATCTGCCGAGCACGACACTCAACACGGACGATAAAGGCGTGGGCCAGTGTAAGTACCTGCTTCACTATGGTGATCTATAGATCCATATAGGGCCTCCGCGTATACGAGGGTATAGATTGGTATGTGTGGATCCTGCCTACAACCCGTACACCCCTGGAGCCGGTGTTCAGCCGGCCGAGTTGGTCGGTCGCGAGTCGGAACTGGAGGCCTTCGACCGTTTGATCGCTCGCGCCAAACTGCGATACCCGGAACGTGGAATGGTGCTGTACGGGCTCCGGGGTGTCGGCAAGACCGTGCTGCTGCGCCGGATGGAGAACATCGCTCTTAACCAGGGGTGGATGACGATCTTCCTCGAAGGCCAACCCGGGGAGAGCGGACAAGAGGCGACCCGTCGAAGACTGGGGTCCGCGATCGCGCAGGCCGCGCGTTCATACGCGCATCGCTCTAAGGCGAGTAAGTTCTTGGCCAGCATCCGCGAGGTAGTCACGTCATTCACAGTCACGATGGGCCCCGCGACCGTCACTGCCGACCTGGATTTGACGAGTCAACGTGCGGGTTCAGGGCAACTCGACCTCGACTTCGAGGAACTGGTTGAGGACGTGTGCGCGAACTTGGGCGATGGGGCAGCGTTCGTCGTCTTCGTCGACGAGTTGCAAGACCTCGATCGAGACCTCATGGCGGCACTCGTCACTACCCAGCACCTCGCCGGGCAACGAGGTATGCCGTTCTACGTGATGGGCGCGGGATTGCCCAACCTGCCTGCCGAGCTCACCGCCGCGCGTTCCTACGCTGAACGACTCTTCGAGTACCGAGAGATCGGCCCGATCGCCCTCACCGCTGCGCGAGACGCTCTGACCGTTCCAGCGGCCCGTCACGGTGCCCGCTATGAAGAGGAAGCCATCACGACCCTGACGACCGAGGCGCAGGGATATCCGTACTTCATCCAGGAGTTCGGCAAAGCAGCATGGCTGCTAGCGCAGGACAGAACGATCACCATCGACGATGCGCATGGCGCAATCGCCGCGGGGTACGCAGAGCTCGACCGCGGGTTCTTTCCCTCCAGATGGAACCGCGCAACGCCCACTGAGCGGCGTTACCTCGCCGCAGTCGCCAGCAGCGGCGGGCAGGTCGCGTCAACAGCTCAGCTAGTTGCCGCGCTAGGAGCCAGCAGCGCGTCGGAACTCAGCAGCACACGCGCTGACTTAATCCGCAAAGGACTCATCTTCGCCCCCGAGCACGGCCGCGTCGCGTTCACAGTGCCCGGAATGACCGCATTCATCAGGCGACAAGAAGCACCACCCAGCCTCTGACCCCAGTGTCTCGTAAGTCTGGATGCTTGTTTCTGGCAGTCGATGGCGCGGCGTGACGCCTGATGAACGCTGCTGACAAGCCGCCGGATCAACGCTCGTTGCGATGACCGCTGGAATGCAAGGCGCCGCAACTGTCCAATTTTCGAGCGTCGTTAACACTCCGCGGCCACCGCCGCGATCGGCTTCGAGGTCGCAATCACTTCCTGGCACAACTCGTCCTTCAATTCCTGGCAGAACCTCCGACGCAATGAACTCATCCGCGTTCTTTCCCTCAGAAGACCCCGCCACCTTAAGAGTGCTCACTATCCGAGCAGTTGCTCGGCATACAACCCAACTTCGATCCGTCGGGCCAGGTCGAAATCCCTAGACCGCCCAGACCACGTATGCGCTCTGCTCCGATAGCCCGATCATTCAACCGGTGCCCGGGAATGTCCAAGGGTGGCTCCTCCGAAGAACTTTTTCCTCGGCAACTCCTGCGTCGCTAACCGCCTCACAAAACTTCTTCTCCGGTGCCGCCTACGGCGCCTTGGACATTCCCGGCCCCCGACAGATGCGGGCCAGTTATCGGAGCAAGCGGACAGCACCGATTAGGGCTTCCACCACCGGAAGGTCTGCACACAAGCCCCAAGGAGGCACCACATGGACACCCAGAATCCGACGACCGCGGACAACCGAGAACTACTCGCGGCGATCAGCGCATCCGACGACTTCATCGTCATCCGCGACCACGATCACCTCGTCGAAATCTTCGGCGAGAACTCCACCAAGTAGCCCATAGGGAGGCCACGCCATGACCACCGAAATTCGCACTATCACCGGCAACGTCGTCGCAGACCCCGAACTGAGGGTCACCCCGAACGGCACAGCCGTCAGCAACATACGAGTCGCGGTCAACCACAGCGCCAGAACCGACCCCGGCGACTGGGTCGACGCCGGCACCGACTTCTACACCGTGCCCGTCTGGGAACGCGAAGCAGAAAACGCGGCCCGAACGCTGCGCAAAGGCACCCGTATCACCGTCACCGGGCAGGTCCACCGCCGCGCATGGCTCGACAACGACCGAGCTGTGCAGACCCGAATGCAACTCAGACCGCTCGCACCGATTGGCGTAGCGCTCGACTTCCAGAGCGCGACCGTCACGAAGAACCAACGCGACGACGACCAAGGAAATGACCCGCAGTAAGCACCACCCGTGGTTATGAACCGTCCTGGGTTTAGTTCCGTTCTTTGTTGGAGGTTGGAACTATGCCACGTCAGTATCCGCTGGAGTTTCGTGATCGCGCGGTCCGGCTTGTCAGTGATCAGAAAGAGCATGCCAGTAGCGAGTACGAGGCGATCCGTCAGGTCGCGACCAAGCTGGGCCTGGGCCCAGAAACAGTCCGGAGGTGGGTCCGCCGCGCTCAGGTTGATTCCGGTGAGCGGCCCGGGCTCACTAGCGAGGAGCGCGAGGAAATCAAGCGGTTGAAACGGGAGAATGCTGAGTTGCGCCGAGCGAATGAGATCCTGCGGACCGCGTCAGCGTTTTTCGCAGCGGAGCTCGACCGCCCCACGCCGAAATGATCGCCTATATCGAGACGTATCGCGATCGGTTCGGGGTCGAGTGCATCTGTCGCGTGCTGGGCGCGACAGACGGTGGGTTCATCACTGCCCGTGGTTATCGGTCTGCCACAACACGCCCTGCCTCGGCCCGAGCGGTCCGTGACGAGCAGTTGCTGGGCGAGCTGGTACGGATCTACCGCGATAACTACTCGGTCTATGGCGTGCGCAAGATGCACGCGGCGATGCGACGGGCCGGGTGGCTGATCGGACGTGATCAGACCGCCCGGCTGATGCGCATCGCCGGAATCTGCGGGATCACGCGCGGCGCGAGTGGCAGGACTACCACCAGCGATCCGGCGCTGGAGCGTCCAGATGATCTCGTGCAGCGCAACTTCCGGCCCGCTGCACCGCGGTGTCTGTGGGTCGCGGACATCACCTACGTGCCGACCTGGTCGGGCATGGCCTACGCGGCGTTCGTGATCGATGCCTACTCGCGGCGGATCGCCGGCTGGACGGTCGCCAGCTCGATGCGGACCGAGGATCTGCCCCTGCAAGCACTCGATCAGGCGCTGTGGCGGGCCCGCGACACCTCAGATCTGGTGCATCACAGCGACCGCGGAAGCCAGGGTGGATTCAACTGGTCGTCGCAACACCTTGATCGTGGAGGTGTTTGCAGTGGCGACGAAGTACTGGTCTGCGAAGACGAGCGAGGTTCCGGAAGGGGCTCGACGCCAATGGCGTGCCGATCGAGCGTTACGGCCGCCGATGCGCTCGCCCGGGCGGCCTGAGCCCTCGCGGGCGGTTCAGCGGCAGTTCTGGCGGCTGATCGCGACGGGCATCAACTCGGCTGAGGCGGCGCTGAAAGTCGGCGTGTCCGTGCCAGTCGGGACACGGTGGTATCGCCACGCTGGCGGCATGCCACCGATCGCACTGGCCGAACCCACCGGCCGCTACCTGTCCTTCGAGGAGCGCGAGGAGATCGCGCTGCTGCGCGCCAAACACGTCGGCGTGCGTGAGATCTCACGCAGGATCGGCCGTGACCCGGGAACGATCTCTCGCGAGTTGCGCCGGAACGCGGCAACGCGCAGTGGGATGCTGGAGTATCGGGCGTTGGTGGCGCAGTGGAAAGCGCAGCAGGCGGCGAAGCGCCCGAAGACGGCGAAGCTGGTGACCAACGACAGGCTGCGCGAGTACGTCCAAGAGCGTCTGGCAGGCAACGTCCGCCGACCCGACGGCGGCATCGTGGTCGGGCCGGAGCCGCCGGCATGGAAGGGGCTGAACAAGCCGCACCGGCAGGACCGGCGGTGGGCGCTGGCGTGGAGTCCGGAGCAGATCTCGCGCCGGTTGAAGGTCGACTTCCCGGATGATGAATCCATGCGCATCAGCCACGAAGCGATCTACCAGTCGCTGTTTATCCAAGGCCGCGGCGCGCTCAAACGCGAGCTCGTCACCTGCCTGCGAACCGGCCGTGCACTCCGCAGGCCACGGGCTCGAGCGCAGAACCGACCGCAAGGACACGTCACCGCGGATGTCGTGTTCTCCGAACGTCCCGCGGAGGCTGCGGACCGTGCCGTTCCCGGGCACTGGGAGGGCGACCTGATCATCGGCACCGGCCGATCTGCGATAGGCACGATCGTTGAACGAAAGAGCCGTTCAACCCTGCTCGTGCACCTGCCCCGGCTGGAAGGCTATGGCGAGACGCCACCGGTCAAGAACGGCCCCGCGCTGGGCGGCTATGGCGCCGTCGCGATGAACACCGCGCTCAAAGCGGCGATGACGAAGCTTCCCGAGCAACTCCGCAAGACGCTCACCTGGGACCGCGGAAAGGAGCTCTCCGCGCATGCCCAGTTCGTGCTCGAGACGGGCACGAAGGTATTCTTCGCCGACCCTCACTCGCCCTGGCAGCGGCCGACGAACGAGAACACCAACGGGCTGCTACGCCAGTACTTTCCGAAGGGCACCGACCTCTCACGATGGTCTGCGGAAGACCTCGAAGCGGTCGCTCTCGCGCTGAACAACAGACCCCGCAAGAGCCTCGATTGGAAGACACCCGCCGAGGTCTTCGAGGAACACCTACGCTCATTCCAACAACCCGGTGTTGCAACGACCGAATGAACTCGCCCAGTACCTGTCGCTGCGCTACACCGAACGACTAGCCGAAGCGGGAATCGCAGGCAGCGTCGGAAGCCGCGGTGACAGCTACGACAACGCTCTCGCCGAGAGCGTGATGGGGCTGTTCAAGACCGAACTGATCAAGCCTCGTAAACCCTGGCGCAGCATCGATGATGTCGAGATCGCGACCATGCACTGGGTCTGGTGGTTCAACACCCAGCGACTGCACGGCGAACTGGGACATCAAACCCCAATCGAGATCGAGGCAGCCTACGATCAGCGCCATGAACCAGCGAGAATCCCGCCCGGGGCCCTCGTAACCACCTAGGAACTATACCCAGGACGGTTCACTTCGAGCTCGCCCTCCTCGTCGGCCGCGACCCCGCCGACCTCGATAATCCGGACGCCATCGAAACCGCAGCACAACAGCTGCTCACTCCCGCTACCGAGTGGATCATCGTCATCGGGCTCCGAGCAGCCGCCGGACTCGACGCCGGCGAGGTCGCCGACGAGCCCGGCGTGGCACTGCACGACCAGAACCATGCCTCGAGAGGGGACGTGGTCGTAACCCGCCGTAACGACCGGCGCCTGAGCATGGGTCGCTCGTGGGTGAAGAACGGGGATCGGTGGATCGTCACCCGCGCCCGCGAGGACGGCTCGGTCACCGTGCGGCGGGAAGGCTCGAAGTGGCGCACCACCCTCACGCTGCCGGCCGAGTACGTCGCCACCGACCTCGAGCTCGCCTACGCCACCACATCGTTCAGGTCCCAGGGCTCCACGGTGGACACCGCGCACGCGATCGTGCACTCCCCGCAGATGACCCGGGAGAGCCTGTACCCTGCGCTACTCGCCCAAGCCCGAGGAGGACATCCTCACCACGCTGGCCCGAACCGCCGGCCATGACGCCGCCGCAGCCATCGGCCATCTCACCCAGGCATGAGATGCCACCTCCTCCGGACGGCGCCACCGCTCTACGTCACCCGGCGGCCCCGCATGGTCCTCAACGACCGGTCCCCGCACGACGTCTTCACGACCTTGCTAGCCTCGCCGGGCCATCCCTCGTTGCGATGACCGCTGGAATGCAAGACGTCGCAATGGCCTACTTTTCGAGCGTCGTCGACATAGCCTCTACTTCCTTGTCCGTGAGGGTGTTTTGTTCCTTCTACTAGGGTTCGAAACGACCTCCGCATCGGCGTCCGGTACCGCACTCGGCGACGAGAGCAGGACCCGAGATCCCTGCTCCCACGCGGAATCAAGGCGTTCCAGTCGACCGACAGTGTTCAGTTTGGGTGCCTTGGAGACCACAATCGTGATTGGTCGGGACATGTGTCTCGGATGAGCGCGACTGATGTCGCTGATGAGAGCCCGGCCAATGGCCGGGCTGTCACCGTGTGTTGCGCCAGTAGCCGCAGGTTAATGGCCAAAATATATGTGTATGCGTGTTCGGCGTGTAGTCCGCGGTGCGCGCGGAAGAGGTCTTGGAGGGCCTCGTTCGGTCCGCCTCGAGCGACGAGGTGGTGTGGACTGCTTCGAATTTCTTGGACGGTTGGCCCGCTTAGAGTAGGCGTTACTGAAAGAGCGCAAACGCTGATGAGCGCGTCGCGTGACGGTTGTCGGCGTACTACCTCAACCAGCACGTGAGGTAGTACGCCGACGCGAGTCTTCGCCCGCACCGTGCCCCGGTGACTCCGTACTGCTTCGCGATGGCCATGCCAGGTAGGCGCGGCTCAACCCCTACCCGGCCAAGCATTGCAGATCGGCAAAGATGCGCTCGATGTGATCAGCCAGCGGGGTGCGCCCATCCTCGCGCTGCCAGGCATCGATGGCCAGATCCAGGGCCAGCAGGGCAGCCCCGGCAATCAGCGGTGCCAGATGCTGCCGGTCGGCGGGCAAGAAGCCAACCAACGCTTCGGCGATAGCAGCACGATTGACCAGATCCGCCTTGGCGGCACCGGCAAGCAGAGCGGGCGTGGCATAGATATAGGACACCCGCCGGAGTTGAAACTTGCGCTCAGCTTGATAACGCTGCGCGAGCGTCGCAACAAAGGTATCCCGCAAGGCCCGCAGCGGCGGTTGCTGGGCGAGACGTCGGTCAAGGTCAGCCGCGATCTCGTGGTCGGCGGCGTCCCAGAGCACCAACTGCTCCTTGGTGCCGAAATGCCGGTACACCGTTGATGGGGTCAGGCCCGCGCGCTCGGCGATCTGCTCGACCGTGACCCGGTCGAAGCCCTCTGCGAGGAAGGTGTCCAGGGCGACTCGCTGGGTCATCTCCATCGCTGACCGCCGATTGCGTTCCCGTAGCCCCACACGGCCACAGTAGTGGGTCGGACACTAGAAAACAAGTGACTTGCAAAATGCGAGTCACTTGCTTTATCGGAGTCACTTGCTTTATGGGAGTCACAATCATATTCTTGCGTGGTGGCTATCTCTCGTATCGTCAACCTCGATCTGATCCGTGGAATCGCCGTCCTCGGCATCCTCGGGATGAACTCCATAGCGTTCGGACTGCCCGCCGCTAGCTACGCGAATCTGGCCGCGGCAGGAATGGCGGCACCGTGGGACTGGGTGCTCGGGATCCTCGGCGAAGTGTTCATTGACCAAAAGTTCATGGCACTGTTCTCGATGCTCTTCGGTGCCGGAGTGCTCGTGGTGGCCGACCGGGCGCAGGCCAAGGGCATCTCGCCGGTGCTGCATACCTTGTGGCGCAATGCCATTCTGCTGCTGATCGGTCTGGCTCATACCCTGATCTGGGACGGCGACATCCTGGTGATCTACGCGCTCGCGGCTGCGATGGTCCTCGCCCTCCGGGGCCTATCGGTGCGGGTGTTACTGGTCACCGGACTGCTGGTGTTCGCGTGCTCGCCCGTGGCTGCTGCGGTGGCTCAGTCCACCGTGGGCCCCGGTGGAATCGGTCTGGGTGAATACTGGCTAGCGGACGGCGCCATGTCGGACATCGTGGGCCTGTTCCTATTGTCCGATGCGTTGCTGCGGGCGGTCGGAGCCATGCTGATTGGTGCCGCACTGTTCAAATCTGGCTACCTCCGTGGCGTGCGGACAGCGGCGCAGTACCGTCGTATGGCTCGATGGGGATGGGGGATCGGCCTGCCGCTGGCCGGGCTGGGCGTCGCGATTCAGATCCATTCTGACTTTGCCCCCGGCCTCGCCCTGATCTCGACCATCCCCAACACCATCGGCACCATCCCGGTAGCGCTGGGCTACATCGCCCTCATTTCGCTGTGGAATCAGGGGGCCGCCTCAGCGCTCAAGGTGCGGTTGCAAGCGGTCGGGCGAATGGCGCTGACCAACTATCTGAGCCAGACCGTCCTGGGGGTGGTCCTACTCGGGGTGGTATTCGCTGGCCATACCTTTACCCGAGCCGAGCTTGCGGCATTCGTGGTGGGGGTGTGGGTGCTGCAATTGATGTGGTCGCAGGCATGGCTGGCCCGATACCGATTCGGCCCAGTGGAGTGGCTATGGCGCAGCGCCACCTACCGCCGGTGGCAGGCTATGGGGGCCGACTCCAATCCTGCTTCCATGCCGCATGGCTGAGAGGAGGGCCACTCCCCTTCGTGTTGCTGGCCAGGACGCGTATCAGCCTGACAACGGGAAGTTGCCGCGGATGATCGCCTGGGGGTCGTGGTGGGCCTTGAGGTGGCGTAGTCGTTGCAAGGACTCCGCCGGGAGGGCGTCGGACAGGCCCTCCGAAGGGTTTAGGAAAGAGATTGGCTTGCGACCGCTGATCGGCAACGAGCCGGCGAGGTCGCTTTGCTTGCCGATGATCGATTCGGCATCGCTGGGTGTCCTCGGCGCTCCGAACATATAGATGGCGTACGGCTCGGTGAGCGGTCCATGCGGACTGTTGCTCGGCTGCGCGAAAGCCCCACCAAGATGGCGAACCTGCGCGGTCATCAGTGGGGCGATCGGCTCATTCACGAGCGCAGCGATCGCGTCGTCGTCCAGTGCCGTGAGCAATTCGGCCCGCGACTGCCCTGGAGCCGGATCCGTTGGCTCTGCGGTGATCTGGCCCAGTTCGGCCACGCTCATCACGGCCCGAGAATCGACCATGGGTGCGGGAAGGGTCGCGGTCAACTGCATTAGGGCGCGAGCCTCCTGCTCGTCACCGAGGAAAGTCGAGTCGATCGCGATCATTGGGTCGCTACCTGGGAAATGCAGAAACTCCAGCCACAAGGTAAGCGCATCTGGCGCGGATGTGGTCATACGGCGGTACGCCTGGGCAACCTCGAGCGTGTGCGTTGCCGACCACAACTGCCGTCCGCCGAACACGGTGCTGGCGGGTCGCAACCGAAGCTCCAGGGAGGTGACGATCGCGAGTTCACCGCCGCCGCCGCGTAGGGCCCACAGCAGTTCGTCTTCGGTCGCATCGACGCGGCGCGCGGTGCCGTCGGCCATGACCACCTCGGCCGCTTGGATGCTGTCGGCGATCCACCCGAACGCTCGGCCGAACCAGCTCAGCCCGCCGCCGAGCGCTGCGCCCGTTACCGTCACCACGGGCGAACTCCCGGGCAGCGCGGTCAATCCATGTGCGGCGGCGCAGCGCTGCAGGTCTGCGGAACGGACGCCGGCGCCGATGCGGGCAGTCATCGTGACCGGATCGATGTTGATGTCGTCTAGGCGCGTCGTCCGCAGCAGGATCGCGTCCTTCGCCCGCCCTGTTGCGCCGTGACCACTGGGCTGCGTGGCGACAGGAATGTCGTGCGCTGCCGCGAACTGTACGAGGGATGCGACGTCACCGGAGTCGTCCGCCTCGACGACCGCGCAGGGCGACTGCTCGATCGCGAGGTTCCAGGGGCGCCGTACGTGCACGAAGTCGTCGTCGCCGGGCACCCAGACCTGCCCACGCACAGCGCTGCGAAGTCGATCCAAGGCATTTTGTGGAAGAGTGGTCATCAGGATTCCTTTACATCGTTGGAATCGAGTCAGTGCTCGATCCGAGCGGTGTGCTCTATCTACAAGTCGTTTGTGACGACTAGAACGTGACAAGACACAGTGCGGAGGGGCGGGATGGGCAGGCGAGAAGGAGCTCAGGCAGCAGGAAAAGGCCACGTGCTTGACGAGTTGGCCGACCAGTTTGCCGTTCACCGACGCAAGCTCTACGCGGTCGCCGTCCGCACGCTGGGCTCGACCTGGAGTGCCGATGACGCCGTCCAGGAAGTGTGGCTACGGCTGCAGCGCGCCGACGGTGCGCAGATAAACAACCTCGAAGCGTGGCTCACCACCGTGGTCTCGCGCGTGTGTATCGACATGATCCGTCAGCAGGTCAGTCGCCGCGAAGATCACGAGCGCGACTCGGACGCTGAAGCCGCGGCTGCTGGTCCGTCGCTCGACGCCGATCCAGTCGAAACCGCGATGCTCGCCGAGGACGTAGCGGTGGCGATGCAGGCGGTACTCGACAGCCTCGGGCCACTGGAACGCCTCGCACTCGTACTGCATGATGTGTTCGCGCTGTCGTACGCCGACATCGCCCCGATCGTTGAGCGGACGCCCGCTGCGGCACGGCAACTCGCCTCTCGAGCCCGTGCGCGCCTACGTACGGTCGATGTTCGCGACATTCGCGAACGGCAGGGAGCCGCGATCGCCGCGTTCCTCGACGCGGCCCGCAATGGAGAGTTCGGGCAGTTGCTACAACTGCTCGCTCCGGAAATCGAGTTACGCAGTGATGCTGCCGCCGTCGAACTCGCCGCAGCGGGGGCCGAGGACGGCGCGCCGCTATTGCGTGAGCGCATCCGCGGCGCCGACGCCGTGGCACGAGTGTTCGCAGGCCGCGCGGAATTGACTCGCCCAGTCCTGCTCGCCGGTGTGCCGGCAGCCGCCTACGTCGCCGACAGCGTGACGTCCGCGGTCTACCTCGTCACGTTCGATGCCGGCAGGGTCGTGAAGCTAGACGTTCTCGCCGATCCCGAGCATGTGGCAGCCCTCAGCCTCGCGCTTTAGCCGACACGGCGGGGATGTGCCCAGCACTGTCGGATCCGGATCGCTGCGCGCGGCCGCCAGATTCTGGCCGCTACGCGACCGTGCCGTCGGCGCGCAACGCCTGTATCTCCTCCGCGGTGAAGCCTGCTTCGGTTAGTAGTTCGTCGGTATGTTGACCGAACGACGGCGCGGGTTGCAGCGGCGCCTTGTCGATCGAATCGATGGAAAACGGCGTGCTGACGGTGCGGTGTCCCTCGGCCGTCTCCGACCATGCTCCGTTGGCGAGGGCCTGTTGGTCGGCAGCGATATCTGCTGGAGTGGCGACCACCTCGAAGACGATCCCGCCTTCGGCCAACACCGCTTGCCAATGATCTCGGTCGTTCTCGTGAAAAATCCCTTGCAGCACTTCGACCAAGGCGGGGGAGTTCCGCTGCCGGTCAGGCTTCGTCGCGAACCGCGAATCCTGGGCCAGATCGGGCCGTCCCAACGACGCGCACAACTTCGGCCAGTAGCGCTCCTCATTGAGCAGCGTCAACAACAACCAGCGACCATCGCTGGCCTGGTACGGCGTGGACAGCGCATTGTGCGCGAGAGAGCGCGGCGCCCGCGGCACGAACTCGGCGCCATTCAACGCGGCGCTGACCAGAAAGCCGTTGGCCCAGAAGCCGTTGGCCATCAGCGACGAATGTACGTGCGCGCCGTCGCCGGTGCGCTCGCGGCGGTACAGCGCGCTCACCAGCCCGGCGAACAGGCTCATCGCGGCAGGATGATCGCCTTGGCCTACCGATGATTTGATCGGTTCGTCCTCGCCGCTGGCGCGCACCTCGTGCATCAACCCCGAGCGCGCCCAGTACGCCGTTTGGTCGAAGCCCGGCTTGCCGGACTCCGCGCCGTACTCTCCGAATCCGGTGAACGAGCCGTAGATCAGTCGCTGATTGAGCCTCGACAGTGCCTCGTAATCGATCCCGAGTTTTGTGCGCACCGACAGCGGCAGGTTGGTGACGAATATGTCCGCCGCCCCGGCGAACTTGTGTATGACGCTCTGTCCGGCCGGAGTGCTGAGATCCAGAACAATGCCGCGCTTGTTGCGGTTCTCCATCAACGACCCATAATCCACATCAGAGGTGGGCATGCCGGGCAACCGAATCAACTCACGAAAGGGATCGCCGGTGGGTGGCTCGATCTTGATGACGTCCGCGCCCCATTCGGCGAGCACCGACGTCGCCAACGGGGCAGCGATGTAGCTGCCACAGTCGATGACCTTCACACCGCTGAACAGAGAGTCCGTCACGCTGCCTCCTTCATGGCGCCGGAGAATTCCGCGCCGACTGTTGGCACCCTAGCGAAGCCTCCGCGCGCGATCTAGCGCATGAGAAGCAGATCCACGGCTGAAAGACCACGGCGGCGCCTGGTTGGCGTCCAGTTGAGCACTCCGCTCGGCTCGAACGTGGCAGGGATTCGCGCCGAGTAAGGGAGCTGTCAGATGAGACCGGTTTCCTGGGCGACATGGATCGCGCGGGAGCGGCTGTCGACGTCGAGCTTGGTGAAGATGTGCGCGATGTGCGTCTTCACGGTTGCTTCGGTGACGAACAGTGAGTGGGCGATATCTTTGTTCGCCGCGCCGGTCGCCATCAGCCGCAACACTTCGCCCTCGCGGTCGGTCAGTCGCGGAAGCGGGTTGCGCATCCCTTTGAGAACCCGGTTCGCGAGGTCGGGGGCCAAGAACATGTCGCCCTGAGCGGCGCGCTGGATCGCTTCGAGGATCACTTCCGGCGCGACGTCTTTGAGCAGGTACCCGGCAGCCCCCGCCTCGATTGCGCCGAGGATCTCGGCGTCGCGGTCGAAGGTGGTCAGAATCAGCACCGCCGGCGCCGGATCCAGGGCGCGCAGCGCAGCGGTGGTCTGGATCCCGTCGATCCCGGCGCCGAGGCGCAGATCGCAGACCACGACATCGGGGTGTAGTTGATCCGCGAGCGTGACGGCGTCTGCACCGCTCGCCGCTTCGCCAATAACGTGCACGGTTTCGGTGTCGACGACGGCGCGTAGTCCGCTGCGCACGACCGGATGGTCGTCGACGAGCAGCACGGTGGTGGTCATGGCGTCCCCTCGGATGTCGACTCGACGCCAGCAGGGCGTGTGGTGTCGTAGTGGATCGAGATCGCGGCGCCCTCGCCCGGCGTGCTTTCGATGTCGAGCCCGCCACCGAGCTCCCGTAGCCGTGACCGCATGAACCTCAGCCCGTAACTGGGTGACCCGGAGCCGGGTTCGGTCGCCCGTTCCCAAGCCGGTACGTCGAAACCGACGCCGTCATCGATGATGTCGAGCCGTACCGTGCGATTTGCATCGATGAGGCTCATCACGACACGGGCTGCCCCGCATGCAGGTGCACATTCGCCAACGCTGACTGGGCGGTGCGCAGCAGCGCGACCTCGACCTGGGTCGGCAGGATCGGCAGTGAGTCGTCGACGTGCAACTCGGCCTGCACTCCAGTCTCCGCGTGTGCGCGATCGAGCATTCGGCGAAGTGCTGCCGCGAGCGCGTTGTCCTCCAATTCAGCGGGGGCGAGAGCGGTCACGATTCTGCGGACATCAGCGAGGCTGTCACCGGCGAGTGTCTCGACGTGCTCGTGCGTGCGCGCCGCGTCGGGATCGCCGGTGCGTTTCACACCCGCGTGCGCGAGAAGGCGTATGGACGAGAGCGCTTGGGCGATGGTGTCGTGGATATCGCGGGAGATGCGGGTGCGTTCGGCAACCGCCCCAGACTGACGTTGCGCGAGCGCGAGTTCATCCTGCAGCGCGGCCATCTCCGTCTGTGCACGGGTGAGTGACGTGACGAGGCGCTCGCGTTCGACGGCATCGCGGAGGAGTTGAAGGTAGCCGCGGGAAATCCCGAACGCAAAGATCCCGCCGATCAACGGTCCGAACACGATCGCATAGCTCGTGGTGCCTTGATGCAGAATCGGTGCGAGCACCACCACCGCGAGCACCAGTCCCGAAAAGAGCAAGCCCCACCAGAGCGGGAGCAGGTGCCCTGCCAGCAGCCACAGCAGGAATGCAACCCAGACAAACTCCGGGGATATCGCGGCGGCCAGGACCCAGATCACCGCGAGACCGACCAGCCACCACACCAGGATCTGGCGCGAGCGAACCCGAGGCGGCAACAGTGCCCCCGCGGTGTGCCAGGCGAAAATCGCCGTACCCGCGACGATCGTGGCCGCGACCGGGGCACCATCGCCGATAGCCCGGATCACGCCGATCAGCGTGAGGACGGCGGCGACAACGTGCTGGCCAATCTCCATCGCCCGCACCGTAGGGCCCCTCGAGGCCGACCCCACCCGGTCAGTGTGCGGCAGCGGTGAGTTCGCGAGGTTCATGTGTCAATTCTCGCTGACGTGGCTTCGGCGCACTGGGCCACCAGATACGGTCGCCAACCAGGGTGAAGATCGCGGGCACGATCACGGTCCGCACTACCAAGGTATCGACGATGACGCCCAACCCGACGATCAGCCCGAGCTGACCGAGGGTCACCAGCGGCAGCACTCCGAGCGCAGCGAACACGCCCGCCAGGACGATCCCGGCGCTGGTGATCACGCTGCCGGTGTGGGCGACGGCCTCGACCATGCCCTCCCGGGTACCGCGCACGTCCGCTTCGGCGCGAGCGCGATGCACCAGGAAGATGGTGTAGTCGATACCGAGCGCGACCAGGAAGAGGAACGCGAGCAGCGGTACCTGCAGATCGAGAGCGTGCTGATCGAACAGGACCCGACTCAACCAGGCCCCGGCGCCGATCGCGGCCACGGCGCTCGCGAGGTTGACGACGAGCAACAGCAGCGGGGCGACGATCGAACGCAGCAGGATCACTAGTACGAAAAGGCCTATCGCCAGCACCAGCGGCGCGATCACCCATAGGTCCTGCTGGTTTCCGTCGCGCGCGTCGAGATCGGTGGCGACGGCACCGCCCACGACCGCATCCGCCCCATCCACCGCATGGACCGACTCGCGCAGTTCGGTGATCTGATTCAGACTTTCCTCGGTGCTGGGCGCGTAGTGGCTGGTCACCATGATTTTCGTCAGGGAACCATCGTTCGTGGTGTCGACCGGATGGGCACGCACCACCCCCGGGACGTCATGAGCGGCAGTGAGCACAGCATCGGCGTTCGTGCTGTTCGTGACGATGTAGATCGGCTGCGCCTCACCCGCCGGGAAATGCTGCGAGAGCACCTCGAGACCGACAGCGGACTCGGACTGCACCCGAAACTTCTCGACCTGGTCGAGGCCGACCGACGTGCCGAACAGGCCTGTCGCCATCACCGCAAGCAGTGCCGCGCCGGTGAGCACGCTCGCCACCGGGCGCCGCACGACACCGGAAGCGATCTTCCGCCACACCCCACCCTGCGGCTGGCCCTGTCCCGGACGCGGAACGAACGGCCAGAACACCGTTCGTCCACACACGGCCAGCAGCGGAGGAAGTAGCAGCAGGACTGCGGCGAGCGCGACCAGTAACCCGAGCGCGGCGGCGATACCGAGCCCGCGCGTGCCGGGAATGACGGCGAGTACGAGCGTCAGCAGCGCGAGTATGACGGTCACATTCGATGCCAGGATCGCCGGAACGGTCTTGCGCCAGGCGGTGCTCAGTGCCAGTCGGTGGTCAGCGAATGAGTGGAGTTCTTCGCGGTAGCGCGAGATCAGCAGCAGCGCATAGTTCGTTCCCGCTCCGAACACGAGGACGCTGATGATGCCGGAATCGAACTGCAGATCCCAGGCCGACCCCGCTGCTGCGGTCAGCCGGCCCGCGAGAGCGTCCGCGAGTCCCACAGCAAGCAGCGGGATCAGCCACAGCACAGGGGACCGGTAAGTAATGATGAGCAGGCTCGCGACGATCAGGATCGTGACCACCAGCAGCGTGATGTCCGCGCCGTCGAACGAGGCCGCGACGTCCGCGCCGAACGCTGGGCCGCCGGTGACCTGCAAGGTGATCCCTGCCGGATGCTGATCCGCGACGTCGACGCGCAGATCCTCGATGATCACGGAGGTGTCGGTGTTCGTTTCGCCGACCTCGATCGGGACCATCAGGATCGCGGCTTTTCCGTCCTCGCTGAGGATCGGGCCGCTCGACTCCGCGTCCGAATGAGTGTCGAGCACGGGAAGCAATCCCTCGAGTTCGGCGATCTGATCGGGCGTCAACGTCGCGCCGTCATCGCCAGACGCGACGACGAGAACCGACTGGCGATCGGCATCCGGAAACTGCTTCATCAGTTCGCTGGCCTGCGTCGACTCTGAGTCCGTCGGTGCCTGCTCGTTGCCCGCAGGTGCCGTCGCGGACCCGAATGCACCGAAAATCGCGACCATGATGAGCAGTGCCACGCCAAGGGAGACCCACTCGCCTCGGCGCGAGGTCAACCGATCGGCTAAGGGGCTGCAAACGCGAGAATCTGCCATGGCATCGACTTCACCAGGATTGGCCTCGCGGGACATCGCTAGCTGGATTGAACCGGATCTCAACCTTTTGGATGATGACGTCGCTGTCGAGGGCTGCTCAGGTGGGTACGCGCGAGACCGATCGCTCGCGGTGGTACGTCCGGCGCATGTTCGCGACTCGCACCTGGTGGCCCGCCCGTTGAGGCGGTGATGTCGCAAACCACGATTCCAGACCGGATATGCCGCGCAGGACGACGGTATGCCGCTGCGTTGCCTGCTGGTTACCGCCCGAGATCGAGGGCCGATCGCCGATGTGCTCGCGGAACTGCCGGTGGGCCTCGTGCCGCTGGCGAACGTGGGATTCGATATTTCCGACTCGGCGTACGCCGAGATCGTGCGCGCACCTCGAATCGATTCTCTCCCGTGATGGGATCGCGGTTCTGCAGACGCTGGTGACGCACGCGTTGGAGCCATCAGAGTCCTAGAGCCGCGGTAAAGCCGATGCTGCGGGGTTGCGTGCGGTACTGAGGAGAGCATGATGACCCTATGCATGAGTTGATCGAGATTCCTGTTGGCGACGCCACCGCAGAGGCTTACGTTGCCCGCCCCGACACCACTTCCGATAAGGCGCTGCCCGGTGTGCTGCTGTTCATCGACGCGATCGGGCTGCGTCCGGTCATCGCGCAGATGGCCGATCGAATGGCGAGTTGGGGATACGTCGTTCTCGCGCCGAATATCTTCTACCGGCTCGGTACGGCGCAGGAGACCTCGCCGGACAGACCGTTGACCGAACCCGGTGCACGCGAGGAGTTCTTCAAGGAGATGATGCCGCGCGTCGGCGGCTATACGCCTAACTTGTCGGGCCCCGATACGGATGCATGGCTCACTGCGCTCGCGCACCAGCCGGGAGTAGCCGCCGGAAAGGTCGGCGTCACCTGGTACTGCATGGGGGCCCGGCTGGCGACCCGCGCCGCCGGCGACCACCCAGACGTTGTCGCCGCGGTCGGTGGGTTCCACGGCGGGGGACTGGTCACCGACGAGCCCGACAGCCCGCACCACTCCTTGTCGAGGGCGCGCGCCGACTTCGTGTATCTGCATGCCGACGCCGATCCGTCGATGCCCGCGGCCGCGATCGCCGCGCTCGGCGATTCGTTGGCAGCACACGGTTTACGGGCCAGCAATGAGGTCGCGCTAGGGGCGCCGCACGGGTACACGATGGCCGACACGTCGATGTACCACGAGGAAGGGGCCGAGCAACACTTCCGCGAACTGGAGGGCCTCTTCGCCCGCACCCTCGGGGTGAGCAGCAATGACGATTAGTGAGCGGCCTGCCACCGGTGACGCCTAAGCCGGCCGGCGCCGAGTCCTCGGACAGCCTGTTGACCGTCTAGTCGCGTAGGTCTATACCCAGTTAGGTAGACCCGATTGGCTTAGTCAACGGCGGTCTCGCCGATAACCTCACCGTTCTCGTCGAGCGCTTCGACGGTGATGTCGCCGTACTCTCCGTCGAGCGGTAACTCGGTTTCGAACCCATCGCGCGGCTGTGCGGATCGTTCTTGCCCGTCGGTGACCAGTCGCCACTGCTCTACCTCGGTGGCGCCGTTCCAGGACACGAACACCGAATCGCCGTCGAGTACGGCGTCCGGCGGATCTGTTGGCGTCGCCGACCAGACCTCGCGATACGCGCGATAACTGTGTCCGGGGCCGAGAGACACGTTGCTCAGGGGCGTGCCATCGGCGGCATATTCGGAGTAGAAAGCCTGCGAGCCCCAGCCAATGAGGACCGTGCCGTCCGGCAAAAGTTGGAAGCTGCCTTGACTGCCGGAGGTGCGGTCGCCGTCCGGTGGGAGGAACTCTGCCGCCAGCTCGACGGTCATCGCCTCTTCGTCTACGTCGAGTTGAATCCCGCGAGCGCTATCGCCGATGTCGGGAGCGCCCTGGTTGTCGAAGAGCGTGATGGAGCCGTCCGGCTGGCGTTCGGCATCGTGCTGCCAATGAAATTCCGTATCGGCGCCCATCTCGAAGTCGGAGTCCGCGCCGCCGAGGGTCCAGATCACCTCGCCGCTCTGACGGTCGATCTTGTACAGCGCCGAGGTGTTGCGCGAGGACAGCAACAGGTCACCATCGTCATCGAGAGTCACCGAATTGAGGTGGAAGTAAGAGAATGGGTTTTCCTCGTCGCCGGTGACTTGATCCAGGGAATCCAGCTCGGCGACCGAACTCGACACGTCGAAATGATCGAGGGAATGCCATTCGAAGATAACTTCGCCGCTCTCGACGTCCACCTCCTGAATCACGCTGTCAAAGACCCAACCGTCTTCCTCGCCACCGAACGAGGTGAGATCGGCCTGCGTCGGCACATAGGAAATGAGCAGTGCCGTTCCGTCGTCGGTCAGCGTCGACTCATGGATATCGACCTTGCCCTCGCCGATCTCGCCGCCGGTCGTGACGGTCGCTAACTCTTGGTACGAGTCGTCGAGGATGACGATCTCGCCGTTGCCGTGCCCCTGGGCCGGCTCCCCCCGCCAGTACGTCAGCACCGGCTCGCCGTCGTACTCCTGCACGCGCAGATCGAAGATGGATTTCTCGGTCGGTAGCACCCACACCGGCTCGGCCGCGTCGTCCAGGATCAGCCCACCGGTGAAGGGGACGTCGTCGCCTTTCGGCCCGACGAACACGTAACTGCCGTCGATGCGATCGTGTGGCGTGTATTCCTCGATGCTCGTGATGGGCGGATTGAGGTCGGGACGGCTGTGATAGGACTCGGCTTCATCGGAGGCAGGCGGGGAGTCGGGCTCTGACGCGCACGCCGCGGTCAACAGCAATGTGCAGACAGTGACGAGTCCGGTGGCTCGTCGGTGGGTCCGGGGCAACGGGAGTCTCATCCCCTTGATGATATCGGTGTTCCTGCTGGCTGAGTCGCATTCCGGCGACTTGTTGGCTGTTCCGCTGGGTGGCCGTGGCGACGAGGTTAGTTCGCGGGCGTCTCGACGACCGCGGCGGCCGGTCTGATTCTTGGAAAGAGCAGACCGGCCGCCGCGTTTCAGCCTTCGATGCGGCTGGTTTCTCAGCAGTGCGCCGCTATGTGCTGCGGCGTCGTACCGCGAGCAGGCAGATGCTGCCCAGCCCAAGCAACAACGCTGCGGCCCAGGCGTACGGCCTGACCTCGAAACCGGTAGCCGCGAGATTCGGATCCGTGCGCGACGCAGTCGCAGTGACCGGGTCGTCGGCCGAATCCTTAGCCGTCGCAGGATCGGTGCTCGTCGCGTCGTCGTTGGAATCGCTGGCGCTATCCGGTGCGATCGGCTGCTCCGAATCGGTGCCGTCAGGGCCGCTGGTGTTGGCGTCGCCAACGCCTTGGCTGGCTAGTTCCAAGTCGCAGTCGACGGTTCCGCTGTAGAGCGCATGACCGTAGGAGTCGCTGCCCGGACCGCCACCGTAGATTCCGTCGTCCGACCAGACAGCCTCGCGAACGCCGCCGTCGCAGGTCGTGGCCGGCGCGAGCGCGAATCCCTCAACGTTGTTGTTCGGTAATCCCGCCGGCTTGGCGTACGCGACGTCCGGGACGATCGTGCCGGATGCGCCTATCTTCAGCAGCGTCGAGACCACACCGCACGTGTTGTCACACAACGCCCAGATCCGTTCGGTAGCGGGGTCGTACTGCACGTCCATCACGTGCCCCATGCCGGTGTCGGCAACCGAGACACGGTGAAAG
Organism: Cumulibacter sp.; assembly: GCA_047975195.1. Lineage (GTDB taxonomy): Bacteria > Actinomycetota > Actinomycetes > Mycobacteriales > Antricoccaceae > Cumulibacter. The sequence goes on from JBKEDB010000043.1 coordinate 29,056, forward strand.
CTGCCGTCACTGTTGAGTGCGTACGCGTAGAGCACGCCGTCGTTTTCCAGGGCGCCGAAGAACAGCCCGTCGCCATGCAGCGGGTAGTCCGCCGGATCGTAGGTCTCGCCGGTTGACTGATCGACGAATCCATACATGGTCAGATAACTGTCCGGAAGGAATGCCACACCTTCGAAGCCCAGGTTCGCCTCGTCCTCATTGCCAGCCCGTAGTTCGGGGAAGTCCTCGGTCATATCCCACTGATGGGTCGCGATCAACGCCGTACCGAACTGAGCCGGATCGAAACGCAGAATCGAGTTCAGCGGGACGTCGTTGGCTTCATTGTCACGTTCGGTGGTCACGTACAGCGCACCATCGGAGCCAATCGTCAGGCCTTCGGTGTCAGGCTCGATCATCTGCTGGTCCGCGTTGTCGCCGGCGAACAGTTGCTTACCGCTTTCCCAGTCATCGCTGGGATCGGGAACCCAGATATCGCCGTCTTTGATGAGGCGGAAGACCCAACTCTTGTTCTTCACGGCATACAGCACGGCCGGGTTGTCCGGGTCGAAGACCAGTCCGCTGATATCGCGTCCCTCCGGACCGGTCGTCGTGATCCACGCGCACTCGCTGTCGGTGACGAGAACGTCGGCGCTACCGGGCCAAGCCGCCGGAGCCAGGGCGCCCTCTGGCAACTCGCCGGTGCCTTCAGGGCCCTCCGGTGCGCAGACGAGCTCATCGACATCCGGGTTCGGATTCGTCAGCGCTGTATCGCACGCGTTGGGCGAACCGAAGGTCTTGTCTGCGACCGGGGTGAAATCGCCGCCGTCCGGGCAGCGGGCGATGGAGCCCGCGCCGAAGTCATTGCTCTCGTCGTAGCCGGCTTCGCCTGCCCCATAAGACATCGTGTCGACGACGGTGCCGTCGGGCAGGTAGATGGTGACGCTGTCGCCGCCACTGCTGAGCCCCTTCCCGGAACTGAAGTAGCCGTATTCCCCGGCGGGAATGTAGATCGACCAGGTGTCATCGGCCAGGTGTACGCCGTCGATCGGCTTGGCGTCCGCGAGGCCGCCGCTGTCGGACTGTAGCCACAACTCGACGGCGATGTCGTCTTCGCCCGAGTTGTACAACTCGATGACGTCGCCGTCCGGTGCGTCGTCATTGTCCGAGGACACTTCGTTGATAACGATGTCTTGCCACGGTTCATCGGTGTCGTCTTGGACGCCGAATCGACTCACACCCGGTGACCCGATATCGCCGGCAGTCGACGTCCACGAACCCTCGGCATCCCCGGGCGCCGATAGGACCCACAGTGCGGCGTTGTTGGCGCCGATTGCCGACTGGTCCGACGGGACGGCGCTGACTCCCTGGGTCCGTGGGCCCCGGATGCTCCCGGAGCCCTGGTCGTCGTACTCGAGCGTGTCGATCAGCGTGGTGCCGTTGAAAATGTTCATCGCGTCAGCGCGACCCAGGTTGGTCCCGTTGCCGCCGAGCACCTTCACCTCATCACTGACGTTCCACGCCGCTCGAAATGTGGCGGCGTCCGACTCAGTGATGATCGCTGATTCGCCAGGGGACAGGACGCCCAGCTCGGCGAGCGACACGGTCCCGGCTACCGCGCTGTTATCGTCGAACGACCAGTCGGCAAGGTCGAGCGGTGCGCCGCTGCGGTTGGTGATTTCAATGAACTCCCCGGACGAACTGACCGGGTTGTACATCCATTCAGTGATGGAAATGTCTGCCGCAGCGGCGTGGGCGCTAGTCGGCAATGCGATTGCCAGAGAGCCCGCGAGAGTTGCCGCTGCGAGGGCCGATACGGCCCGAAATGAGGTACGCATGAGGTGGAATTTTGTCTCGGTCGAGCGACCAGGCCGGAACGTCGCAATTGACGTCGGGCAAACACAGGATCATGAGTTCGGCACGGTTGCCCGAGCTGCGAATGCACTGCCCCGCAGTGGTGCTGTTTAGACACCGGATTCGTCGGCGGGCAGGGCAACGCTAGTCGCCGACAGCTTCAATCCCGCGCTTGACGATTAGTGGATCCGGGGCGCCAACGGCGTCAACGTCCTTGTCGTCGTAGTCGATCCGAGACAAGAAGTGACGCATCGCTTCCAGTCGTGCACGTTTCTTGTCGTTGCTCTTGATCGTCACCCACGGCGCCTCGGTGATGTCCGTACGCCGAAACATCTCCTCCTTCGCCGCGGTGTAGGCATCCCACTTATCCAACGATTCGAGGTCCATCGGCGAGAGTTTCCACTGCCGAACCGGGTCGACCTGCCGAATGATGAATCGGGTGCGCTGTTCGGACTGCGTCACCGAGAACCAAAACTTGGTCACGTGGATTCCGGAACTGACCAGCATCCGCTCAAACTGCGGTACGTCGGCCATGAACGCCTCATATTGCTCATCGGAGCAGAACCCCATCACGCGCTCCACACCGGCACGGTTGTACCAACTGCGGTCGAAGAGTACCGATTCACCAGCGGCCGGCAGATGGGCGACGTACCGCTGGAAATACCACTGCGTGGCCTCGCGCTCGCTGGGCTTCACCAGCGCCACGACCTTGGCGTGCCTGGGGTTCAAATGCTCCATGAAGCGTTTGATCGTGCCGCCTTTGCCGGCGGCGTCACGACCTTCAAAGATGAGCAGGTGACGCTCACCGGTCCGTTGCTGCCAGCGTTGGAACTTCAGGAGCTCGACCTGCAAACGGTACTTCGCCTCGTCGTACTTCTCGCGTGGCAGGCGATCGTCGTACGGGTAGTTTTCGCGCCAGGTATCGACCGCACGGCCCTTCGGGTCCAGTAGGACTGGATCATCGTCGTGATCGTCGCCGCGGGTGTGTCCGTCGATCTGCAGACGGTCGATGTACTCGCGGATGTTGTAGGCCACGCGAAGAGGCTAGTCGGCAATGATGAACCAGATGTGAACGTTGCGCATAGGCTTGGTGTCGTGATTGAGCGCCGCCCGCCTCCGGCGTGACCTGCAACAATTGCCGGATGGTGAGCCCGACGAGAGGCGAACACAACCCCGCCGCGGTAGCGTCAGTGACGCCGCTGCGCACTCGTCGGCCTATGGCTTGCGTCGAGGTCCGACGTGTGCGAGTCAACACGCTCGTTCCCGACCCCGCCGATCGGCTCGGCTACGTCGGTGAACACAGCACGCGCGATTGCCGCGTTGTGCCTGTGCACTGGTGGCGGCGAGCGGCCGTAGGCGCAGCGAACCCCGGTGGTGTTAGCGTCCCGGCATGACTCGTCCAATGATGTTGAATGCGTTCGCCATGGCCTGTGTAGGCCATCAGAATCCGGGACTATGGACCCGCGAGGATGACGCGAGCGCCGATTACACGTCCCTGGAGCACTGGACGGGACTGGCCAGAATGCTGGAATCCGGTGGCTTTCATTCGTTGTTCCTGGCTGACGTGCTTGGTACGTACGACGTGTACGGCGGGTCTCGCGATGCCGCCGTACGCTCCGCAGTGCAGGTGCCGGTGAATGATCCGATTCTCGGTATATCGGCGATGGCGGCCGCGACTCGGCATCTGGGATTCGGCGTCACGGTCACCACGACGTACGAACAGCCGTACTCGTTGGCGCGGCGCATGACGACGTTGGACCACCTCAGCAACGGCCGTATCGGTTGGAACGTGGTCACCGGATACCTCGATTCGGCCGCCAAGAATCTCGGGTTCACCGCTCAGGTCGCGCACGATGAGCGCTACGACATCGCTGATGAGTATCTGGAGGTCTGTTACAAGCTATGGGAGCACTCCTGGGACGACGACGCGGTCGTCAAGGATGCTGCGGCGGGAATCTACGCCGTGCCGGAGAAGGTGCACGATATCGACCATCACGGTAGGTACTTCGATGTGCCAGGAGCGTTCCTGTGCGAACCGTCGCCGCAGCGCACGCCGGTCATTTTCCAGGCGGGAGCCTCACCGCGTGGTCGCCAGTTCGCCGCACGGCATGCCGAGGTTGTCTTCGTTATTGCGCCGACCCCAGCGGCGGCGCGTAAGACGGTCGATGCGATCCGTACCGAAGCGGCCGAGGCTGGACGCGATCCGCGGTCGGTCAAGGTGATTGCCGGGCTGACGACGATCGTGCGCGGGACGGACACCGAGGCCGAAGCGTTGCTGGCTGACTATCGCAAATCGGCAAGTCTGGAGGGGGCGTTGGCCTTGTTCGGTGGTTGGGCCGGGGTCGACTTCGCCGGCCTGGCGCCGGATGAGCCACTGGTACACGTGACCACGGATGCCAATCGGTCGGCGCTGGACAGCTTCACGCGTGACGCCGACCGACAGTGGACGATCGAAGAACTGGCGCGGTGGGTCAGCATCGGCGGGCGGGGTCCGGTCATCACCGGTTCGCCGACGTCGGTTGCCGATCAACTGCAGGAGTGGCAGGACGTTGCGGACGTCGATGGATTCAACTTCATGTACGCCACGATGCCGGGCACGTTCGCTGACCTCGTCGAGTACCTGGTGCCGGAACTGCACGCTCGTGGGTTGATTGCCGAACCCGGTGATTCAGCAGTGACGCTGCGCGAGCGGTTCGACACCGGAGTGGGCCCGCGCCTGTCACCGACGCACGTCGCGCGCTCGCTCACGATCTGAGGAGTCCGGCGGCGCCGGCCAAATGAGCCGACGCCGCACAAAACGCAGTCTGTGCGGCGACTTATCGATGTATGACGGCTATCTCACCGCTCAGGCTGCGTTTTGGGTGGCAACGGGCTGACGTGGTGGCGGTCAGATTAATACCGCCCGGCGGAATCTGCGGGCACGGCATCCAGATAATTCCGCGGGCGGGCCCAGGCATCGTCCCGCGGGCATGAGGGTCATGACATTTGTGACTACCCGCGCTCGGGCGCAGCGGCGAGTGTGGGGATATGAACGTCACCGCGCATCCAGCCATTGAGGTCATCGATCTGCGTCGCCGTTATGGGAACGCCACGGCGGGCTTCGACGCTGTCAAGGGCGTCTCGTTCGAGGTCGCCCCCGGCGAACTATTCGCCTTGCTCGGCACGAACGGGGCGGGAAAAACCTCCGCGCTCGAAGTCGCGGAGGGGCTCGCCAAGCCGACCAGCGGCACGGTCCGGGTGCTGGGACGCGACCCGTACGCCGATCGCCGTATCGTCCGGCCGCGGATGGGCATCATGCTGCAACATGGCGGCTTACCGGATGACCTGACCGTCGCGGAGACCGCGCGGATGTGGGCAGGCACCTTGCCGGATCCACGCCCGACGCCGGAAACCCTCGACCTGGTTCAACTCACGCACCGCGCCGAGGTACACCTCAAGTCACTCTCTGGTGGTGAGCGTCGCCGATTGGATCTCGCACTGGCCTTGATGGGGCGTCCCGAGGTGCTGTTCCTCGATGAACCGACCACCGGGCTCGACCCGCAGAGCCGCGTGACCACCTGGGCGCTGATCGCCGAACTAGTGCGAGACGGTTGCGCTGCCGTACTCACCACGCACTACCTCGACGAAGCCGAGGAACTCGCCGATCGCCTCGCCATCATGAACGGCGGGGTCGTGGTCGCCGAAGGGACCACCCAGGACATCGCCCGGACGCAGTCCGCAACGATCACCTTCCGCTACCAGGACGGTATGCCGCAGCTGCCAGAACTGAGCGTGCCACCGACGTTTGATCGCGATTGGCTCACCTATCGCACTCGTCAGCTCCAGCGCGATCTCTCCACCTTGCTGCGGTGGGCAGACCAGCACAACCTGACTCTCGAAGGTCTACAAGGCCGCGCCGCGTCGCTGGAGGAGGCCTTCTTGGCGATCGCGAATTCCGACAGCCCGCGGCCCGCACACGCTGCCTGACATCACCGAACCGTAAGGAGGTTGACGATGAGGACCACCGGAAAGGTAACTACCGGGAAGCCCGCCAGCAACGCCAGCGCGCCGCGACCGGTCGCGCGCACCCGTGGGATGAGTTCCCTGGCTCGCGCCGAACTCACCATGCTGTTGCGTAATCGCACCGCCTTGGTCAACACGATCCTGGTGCCGCTGGCGCTTGTCGCCGCGCTCTACATGATCGGGCAGGACTCAGACCTCGGATCGCCGACGACCGTCATGGTCACCTCGGCTGTCGTGCTGGCGATGTCGTACGTCGTCTACTACAACCTGGTGACGACGTACGTCGCTCGCCGAGAGTCATACGTGCTGAAGCGGATGCGCACCGGCACCGTGCCCGATTACGGAATTCTGTTCGCGACCGCGCTACCGAGTCTGGTGCTCGCGGTGTTGCAGATCATCGTGGTGGCGATCGGCGCGGTCGTCATCGGTCCCGTACCCGGCTTCCAGAACGTCGTTGCCGTGATGCTCGCCATGGTGTTGGGCTTCGCCGTGTTCATGATGCTCGCAGCGGCCTCTGTCCCGTTCACCAAGACCGCGGAGACCGCGCAGGTCACCACGCTGCCGGTCGTGCTGATCACGATGGGGCTATCCGGGATGTTCTTCCCGCTGCACGTACTGCCTGATTCGCTGGGGAACATCGCCCGGTTGACCCCGGGCGCCAGCGTCGTGGAGTTGCTCAACATCGGCATGCAGGGCATCGACCGGAACGGCGAGGCGATCGTGTCGTTCGCCGACGGTGTCGCGCGCTGCCTCACCCCGACCGTTGTCCTGCTCGCCTGGGTCGTCGTCACCGGCTGGATCATCAAGGAGCGCTTCACCTGGGAGCCGCGCCGTTAGGCTGAGCACTATGGGCGATCGAAAGGTGCTGCTGTTTTCCTGGTCGCGGCGGACGAGTGTCACGAAGTTCGAGGATTACACCGCATGGAGCCTCTACTTGCTCGCGTGCGTGGCCCCACTGATCCTTGCGCAATGGCACGCCGAGATGGTCCGTGCCGACCCGACGCTCACGGCGGTCTTCTGGGTTCTCGTCCTCGCGCAGGTCGTCCTGGCCGTGGTCGTGATCCGCCATCGGGTGCACGCGCTTCGCGAGCAATGCTCAGGCGCCGGCACACTCGGCATTCTCGTGCTGGTGCTCGGCGCTCTCACGCTCGCCGTCGTCTACGTCGTGCTGCCGAATGGGAGCGGTGAGTCGGGGGAGCCACAGATGTGGCTCCCGGTCTTGGTCGGCGGATACGCCATCGCGGTAGCCAGTATCGGCGCGTCGAAACGCCGTCTCATCGTGCAGAGGTCCATCTCGTACGCCGCTATCGTCGTTGTGCTCCTCGCGTTCGGCGTCCCTGGTCCGCAGATACCCGCGCGGGTGTTCAGCACGGCGATCTTCGTGCTCGCGCTGATCGTGACGGTGCGGGCGTCATTTGCCATGCTGGCGTTGATGCATGAGGTCGATCGTTCCCGCCAGGTCGCCTCGCAGTTGGCGGTCGCCGAGGAGCGGCTGCGGTTCGCGCGCGACCTGCACGACACCCTCGGGCGAAACCTGTCCGCCATTGCCCTCAAGAGCCAGGTCGCTAGTCGGCTGGCAATTCGTGACGTGTCGGCTTCGATCCGGGAGATGGACGCCGTACGTCAACTCGCCGGCGATTCGCTATCGGAGATGCGCGCAGTCGTACGCGGCTATCGGGCGGTAGATCTCGCCGCCGAACTACGCGGCGCCCAGTCGCTATTGCGCGCCGCCTCTATCGAGCCGCGGATCGAGTTGGACGCCGCAGATGTCCCGAGCGCGTTACGCGAAGGGGTTGGCTGGGTCGTGCGTGAAGGCGTCACCAACGTGATTCGGCACAGCAACGCCGCGCGCTGCTGGATTACTGCCCAGCGCGAGGACGCCGTGCTCGTGGTGCGGCTGAGTAATGATCGGGCGGTGCCGGGTTCAGGTTCGGTGCGGGGGTCCGGGCTCGATGGTCTCGCCGAGCGAATCGCGCCTATCGGTGGGGTGATCGCGGTGTCGTGCGAGGGAGACAGATTCGTGCTGACGGCGTCATTCGACGTGCAGCGAACCGGTGACTCTCGGAATCTGCGGGCGCGGGCACCCGGCGACGGCGCTCGCGACATCGAGCGGGTGCGCGCATCGTGAGCATCCCACCGATCCGCGTCATGGTTGTCGACGATGAGGCGCTGGTGCGAGATGCCGTCGGTGTGCTGCTGGGGCTTGAGGACGGTATCGAGGTCGTCGCGACCTGCGGTTCGGCAGTTGATGCCTTGCAGGTGAGCGACGTGGATGTTGCGGTCCTGGATTTGCAGATGCCCGACACCGACGGGATCGAGCTTGCCATGCAGTTACCGGAGCACGTGCGGACGGTGATCGTGACCTCGCACGGTCGCCCCGGCTACCTCACCCGAGCCCTGGAATCAGGCGTATCGGGATTCTTGCCGAAAACGGCCTCAGCGGGGCGGTTCGCGGAGGCGGTGCGCGTTGTTGCTGACGGTGGTCGGTACGTCGATCCTGACCTGGCTGCGGAGGCAATGCGGGCCGGGGACTGCCCGCTGACACCGCGCGAATGCGACGTGTTGGAACTGTCTGCCAGCGGGGCTCCGATTGGTGAGGTCGCCGCACGCGCTTTTTTGTCACCTGGGACCGTGCGCAATTATCTGTCTGCGGCGATGGTGAAGTTGGGCGCGGCGAATCGGCACGAGGCCGTGCAAATTGCGCAACGATATGGCTGGATCTGACAGCGAATCCCGGGTCAGGAGCACGGGCACGGCTCACCGGACGCTCGCGCGGCCGGAACCCGTAATATCGCCGGTTGACCCCGCAACATAGGGCGGTGACGCGACGGTATGACCTCTGTAAGGACATAGCCAGCCGTCGAAGGGATTACCGAGTGAGCATCGGCCACCGTAGTAGGACCGCTTCGACCGCTACGCGGCGCCGCAATCGGTCCGCGAGACTCGGACTGGTCACCGCGTTGGTGTCGATGGGCGTCGTCCTGCCCGTCGCCCCAAAGTTTGGCGATCGTGCCGGCGTGTGACCCGGGCGAGTTCACTACGTCTTTTAACAGTGCACCCAGCGGCGAGACTGTGACGGTGCCCTGTGATCTGTCCATCGACTCCGACGCGTTGGCTCTGGAAGTAGCGTCCGGCGCCAATGTGACGCTTGACCTTGACGGGCACGACCTGTCGGTGACCGGATATTCGGGCCGCGCAGCGCTCGGCGTTCCCGAGACCGCTTCGTTGACCATTACCGACAGCAGCCCGGATGGCGCTGGAACGTTGACTGCCTCGTCCGAGGCGGACGCCGCAGCGGGCATCGGTGGCGGCGGGGATGTCACGATCACGGGCGGCACGGTGATGGCGACCGGTGGTGTGGACGCCGCCGGAATTGGTGGCAGCCACGGGGATGGTGCTGGATCGCCGCCCGTCGCCGGCGGCTCGTTCGCGATCGTGGCACCCGCTGTCGTCACCGTCTCAGGAGCGACCGATATGGCGATCGGTGGGCCCAGCGATCTGGGCCTGGTTAGTAACTCGGGGACGCTGCGGCTGCCCGCCGGTGAATCCGTCGACCTCAAGGGCGGCACGCTGGAGAACGCGGGAACCTTCGAAAACTCGGGCGCGATCACCGGCAGCGGGACGATCTCGGGGGACGGTACGATCGGAAATTCTGGTTCGATCAGCCAGCAGACTCAGGTGCTGGGCACGCAGACAGTGCTCGATCACCACGCGGCGGCGCCGCTGTATGCCTACCCGAGCGGTGCGGCGAGCGATCCGTCCGCCTGCTCGGCAGTCGCGACGTTGCAGGATGCCTGCACGCTGCAGCAGGCGATCGACCTCGCGGCAGACGGCGATACCGTGATCCTCGCCGCAGACCCCGACTCCTCGGCGACGTTCATTACGCACACGGGCTGGGTTATTGAACAGGACTCGCTGAGTATTCACGCCGACACCGGCCTCACGCCCGTCCTTGATGGGCTCGAGGTAGCGCCATACGTGTTCGACTTCCTCGGTGGTGGCGCGCTGAACGTCGACGGCGTGACAATCCTCGGCAGCACCGGCAGTGCCGACACCTCGAATCCCGGCGGTGGGATCATCGTCCGGCACGGTGACCTCGTGGTATCGGACTCGAGTTTCGTGGGCAACTCCACCGATGCCGGTTACGGCGGTGGCGTCGTGCTGTGGACAGCGCAGACCAGCGCCACCGTCACGAGGTCGACCTTCGCGTACAACGACGCGACGGGTGCGAGTACCTTCGGCGGCGGCATAACGAGTCTCGCCGGCGGCGACGTGACGGTAAGCGCCTCGACTTTCGTCGGAAATGATGACGGTGGAGGCGGGATCTTTCTCGACAGCGGCACCTTGACGATCACTGCCTCGACGTTCGTCGGCAACCGTGACGGCGTCGCAGCCGGCCCGGGCGCAGGGGTATTCGTTGCTAGCAGCATTTTCGCCGGTAACGATGTGCACGATTGCTGGCTCGCCGGCGATTCATCCATCGATGGTGGCTACAACATCGACTCGGACGGCTCCTGCGTGGACGGCGGTGTCGGCAGCGTAGCCGACGTGCCGCAACTTGCCGGTCTACTCAATGAACTCGGCGACAACGGCGGCTATACCGAAACCATTGCGCCGAAGCCGGGCTCGCCGGCCGCCGGAGTGATTCCGGCGGGCACCGTCGTGCCCTATGGTGGGGGCGATGTCGAATTGTGTCCGGCGCTGGATCAACGCGGCGTACAAAGTCCAGCCGGCGAACCGTGCAATATCGGGTCAGTGCAGGATGTCGTCGGCGAGCCGCTCGCGCTCACTACGACCGCACTGCAAGGTGGGACCGTCGGTACTGAATACTCGATGATGCTGGAGGCAACTGGCGGTAGTGGAGTGCACGGGTTCGCAATCATCGGCGGCAAGTTGCCCGATGGCCTCGAACTCACTGGGGACGGCACGATCGGCGGGGTTCCCACCGCCGCCGGAACGTTCGCATTCACCGCCGTGGTAACTGACGCGAACTCGGTGAGCGCCACGGCTTCGATGACGATTGATATCGTGCCCGCCCCGCCAGCGACGATTGAGGTGTGCGGCGGCGATGGCCAAGCAGCCGAGGCGGGGTCCGACTTCCAGACGCCGCTCAGCGCGCTGGTCAGTGACACTCAAGCCGGCCCCGCGTCAGGGGTTGACGTGACATTCGTGGTGACCGGTGGGGACGCCTCCTTCGATGGAGCGCCGTCCGTCGTGGTGAGTACCAACGATGACGGTCTTGCCGTCGCGCCCACTCTCACCGCCGGGCAGTCCGAGGGACCGGTGACAGTGGCCGCGACGGCTACCGCGGTGGCGGGCTCGGCCCTGTTCAACGTCGCGGTCACCGCCGCAGCGCCCGAGTTGACCGTGCTCACCGACAAACTACCCACGGCGCGGGTCGGCGTGCCCTACAAGGGACAGCTTGAGGCCACCGGAGCCGCAGACGACATTTACCACTGGAGCATCGCGTCCGGTTCACTGCCCCGGGGCTGGAACTGTCCGATGACGGGCTGATCTCAGGTACGCCGACGAACGCCGGCGGGTTTGTATTCACGGTCTCGGTGAACGACCCAGCGACGGCGGAAATACGGATCGTTGTCCGCCCGGCGAGCGATTCATCGACGCCGCCGTCGACGCCTTCGTCGCCGGGGACCGATGCCGGGGACGATGCCTCAACGTCGTCGAATGTTCCGCCGACGAGACTCGCTACCCCCGCCGATACGACGCGCGGCGATTTGGCGATGACGGGTGTGCAAGCGGTGCTGCCGGCCGCGCTGACCGCGTTGGCGATGATCCTGTTCGGCGCGGTCGTGCTGGTACTGGGGCCGGGACGGCGCGCTGAGGAGTAGCCGTACCAGCGTTGGGAGCACCGGCGCCGGGGCAACAGTGCCCGGGATCGCGGTCATAAGGACACGAAGAAACTGATCGGGCGGTACGACGTCAGCGTCGTACCGCCCGATCGGGTCTGTCTTACCGGTTACAGCTTCTCGAATACTGCGGCGATTCCTTGCCCGCCACCGACGCACATGGTGACCAGCGCGTACTTCCCGCCGATCCGCTCAAGCTCGTAGATCGCTTTGACCGCAAGGAAAGCGCCCGAGCAGCCGATCGGGTGACCGAGCGCGATCGCGCCGCCGTTCGGGTTGGTCTTCGCCATGTCCAGGTCCAGCCCCCGTGCGACCGCGATCGCCTGCGCGGCGAAAGCCTCGTTCGACTCGATAACGTCCATCTGGTCCAACGTGAACCCGCCCTTGGCGAGAGCCTCGTTCGTTGCCGGGATCGGTCCTTCACCCATGATGTGGTTCGGCACACCGGCGACGGCGTACGACGCCAAGCGGGCAATCGGTTTCGCACCCGCCTGGGCCGCGGCCTGCGCCTCGCCCAATACGAGGAACGCGGCGCCGTCGTTAATGCCCGACGCGTTGCCAGCGGTGACGGTGCCGTCCTTCTTGAACGCCGGACGCATACCGGCGAGCGTCTCCACGGTGGTTCCGGGGCGCACATGCTCGTCGGTGTCGATGACAACCTCGCCCTTACGGGACTTCTTCACGATCGGCACGATCTGCGATGCGAACCGGCCTTCCTCGATCGCGACCGCCGCGCGCCGGTGCGATTCGGCGGCGAGCTCGTCCTGCTGGGCACGGGTGATGTCCCACTTCTCCGCGAGGTTCTCCGCGGTGATCCCCATATGCCCAACGCCGAACGGGTCGGTCAATGCCGCGACCATGCTGTCGACCATCGCGGTGTCGCCCATCCGCGCTCCGCTGCGCATCGCGGGAGAGAGGTACGCGCCGCGCGACATGACCTCAACACCGCCGCCGACGCCGAATTCGGCATCGCCGAGCAGGATGTTCTGGGCGGTTGACACGACCGCCTGCAGACCCGAGGAACACAGCCGGTTGACTCCCATCGCCACCGAGTCCATCGACAGTCCCGCCTGGATCGCCGCGACACGAGCGACATAGGGGTAGCGGGACTCCGTGGGGATCACGTTGCCGACGGTCACATAGTTGACCTGATCGGGATCGACGCCTGAGCGGCCGACGGCCTCTTTCATCACGGCTCCGCCGAGGTCAGCCGGCTCCTGGTCGGACAGTCCGCCGCCGAAGCTGCCGATCGCAGAACGTACCGCGGACAGGACGACTACGTCGCGCTCACTCATCTGTATCTCCTCTAGGTTCGCTACGGAACGTCAAGCGTATTCGACCGGCCTGCGCCGTCACAGGGCGCCGACGCTGCGGCCTTGGCACGGGGCGTTGTGTGCGCGTCAGTGACCGAACGCGTCGGCGAGCCACCATGACGCGTCGTCGGTGGTCACCTTCGCGTCGATGAACAACGGTCGGTCCCGCAGGCCGTCAACCCATTTGATGACCCGCTCAAGGTCGGCGACGGTATGTACAGTCAGTGCCTCGAACCCGTACCCACGCGCGATTGCGGCAATATCGACGTCCGCGAACCGCACCACATCCAGCGGCGCTCCGCTCGGGCCGAAGTGATGGATTTCGGCGCCGTACGCTGCATCGTTGTACACGATGATCACCATCGGTAGCCCGAGCCGAACGACGGTCTCCAGCTCGGACGCCGCCATGAATAATCCGCCGTCCCCCACGGCGGCAATCGGTAGACGATCAGGTTGCGCGAGCGCAGCGCCGATTGCGGTTGCCAGCCCCAGCCCGACCGACTGGAACGCTTGTGTGAAGCAGAATCCGCGTTCGTCGGGGACGCGCAGGAACATGCTCGGGTAGCCCATGAAGTTCCCGGAGTCGACGCCGATGACCCGTTCCTGCGGCAGGATCGCATCGAGACGTTTGGTGAACGTGCGCGCATCGATCCGCTCGCGGTGCTCTCATCGTCGTACGTCGTCATCAGCCACGTACCGCGTTCGGAGAGGGCCTTCGCCGACGTCGCCGCGGCGGTAGCCCACCCGCAGGTGGCCGGACCAGGACCGCAGCGCGTAGTCGGCTGTGGATGCCGCATCGCCGAGTACGCCGACGTCGATCGCGCGATGGGCCCCGAGTGCGTCGGGGTCGTCGTCCACCTGAGCGACGAGGGCGTTCTGACCGCTGAGCCGCCCGTGCCGGGTGGTCCACATATTCAGTGCGGTGCCCCACCCGACGATCAGGTCTGCGTCGGCGATCAGCTCCGCGGCCAGTGGCGAGGCAAATCCACCAGACACATCGAGTGACCACGGGTTGTCCCGAAACAGGCCCTTGGCGACGGCGGATGTCGCCAGCAGCGCCCCGGAGCGCTCGGCCAACAGCTCCAATGCCGAGCGAGCGGCGTCGCTGCGCGCCCCGCGGCCGGCGATGAACACGGGGCGCTCGGCGCGCGTGAGTACGTCGACCAAGCGGCGTACTTGTTCCGGTGCCGGATCCCGTTGGGGTTTCGGGCGTGGCAGCTCGGATGTGCTCGACGCCGGCTCAACGAAGTCGGCGTACGTCGCGCCCTCGAGCGCCGGCCGCGCCTGAGTGGGCATGGCCTGCACGTCGAGCGGCACATTCAACAGGATTGTTCGACGTTCACGCAGAGCGCGCACGACAGCTTCTGCGACGAGCAGCTCGGCATTCGCTGGATCGCTGATCCTGATGGATTCTGCACCGATCGCGGTGGCCAGCGCAGGTTGGTCGACGTAGAAGTTCGAACGCGGCGCCGTCGCTTCGGCGGCGACGATGAGCAGCGGAGTGCGGCTCTTTGCCGCCTCGGTCAGACCGGTCATCGCGTTGGTCAGGCCGCAGCCTTGATGCACGGTCACCACGCCGACGCGTCCGCTGGTGCGCGCGTACGCGTCGGCCATCGTCACCGCGCCACCCTCATGCCGGGCGGGGATGAATGGCGCTCCGGCGGCCACAATCGCATTGGTAATAGCGAAGTTCCGGAGCCGACCACGCCGAATGCCCGATCGACCCCGGCGTCCACCAACGCTCGCCCGATAGCCTCGGCGACGTCCATCAGCGTTCGAAGAGGGCGAGTACGCGGGCGGGGGAGCCGGAACCGTTCACGATCGGCAGCGGCCCGGCGATGATGACGGCGCCGGTTGGCGGTAGCTGGGCGAGGTTCTGCAACTGCGTGAGGCCGTATTTGTTGTTACCCATCAGCATCGAGTGGCACGGGAACATCGGGTCGAACCCCGCCGCTGCGCCGGCGTCGGTACCCACCGTCTCCACGCCCATCCCGTCCACCGGTGACTGTTCGGCGATCCATCGCGCGGCCTCTACCGATAGGCCGGGCGTGTGCGAGCCGGACTCGTCGGCGTTGATCATCTCGGCCTGCGATCGTGACCGCGCATCCCATCCGGTGCGCACCAGCAACCAGCCGCCCGCCGGCAACGGACCTTGTTCGGCCTCCCAGGCCTTGATGTGGTCAACCTCCACCAGGAAGTCCGGATCCGCAGTCGCCTCGGCGGTGACGTCGAGGACGGCGGCTTGCCCGATCATTCGGCGCACCGGCACGGACGCGATGTCGCCGAGGTCTTTTCCGCTGATCCAGTGGTTCGGTGCGTCGAAGTGCGTGCCGGTGTGCTCGCCGGTGCGGATGTTGTTCCAGTACCAAGCCGGTCCGCGGTCGTCGTACCTGCTGATCTCGTCGAGCTCGAATACTGCGGTCTGGCCGAACTCCGGTGGTAGTTCGAGCACGGGGTTTGCGAGGACAGTGGTGCGGTGAGGTCGATGACTTCGATGGCGCCGGAGTCGAGGGCCTCGGTCAACGCGGACACGACGGACATGATGCGGGTGGCGGCGATCGGTGAATGGCGGATACGACCCGACTTTGCCTCGGTGAATTGGCATGAAGATGGCGCGGACGAGGTCGCCGCCACCCTGATCGAGCAGGGCGTCGCGATCGAAGCAGGGCTATGGACTGACATCGCGATCGAGCGGTGGGCCGCTTCACCGTACCGAGATCAGTGCATTCGCGCGCTCGTGGAACTCCCACACGGCGCCGATGCAGCTGCTGCCGAGCACACCGCGTCCGTGTTGCTGGCGTTGATGTCCGAGCGCAATGTCGGTGCAGTGCCGGTTCTGTTGCACGGGAACGGCAGTACTGCGTGGCCGATGGTGCAGCGGGCGGCCCGGATCGGCGTCCAGACTCGGATCGGGCTCGAAGACGCGCTGATGCTGCCGGATGGATCCGTCGCGCCGGACAATGCCGCGCTCGTGCGCGCGGCGATCGAACTGTGCGAGTCCGAGGCAGCGAGCCGGTAGCAAACCAGGCCATACCGCCGCAGCCATGGTGCCCCGGCGGACGAGTTCACCGGGGAGATGGTCACTGCGGTGTGAGGCAGGCGTCGCATTCGGGAGCGTGGATCATCGCGATGCCGAGCTGTGCACGGCGTGTTTCGAACGTCACTGCGAACTAGCGGTCGAGCGCGCCCCTGAGAGTTAGAGTGTCCTAACCTCAATTGTTAGAGTGCTCTAACTTAATCCTTCCGCCGAGAAAGCCACACGCCGTTGTCCACTCCCGCTGACACTGCCGAACGCGCTCAACCACGGCGCAAGCCCGAGGCCCGGCTCATCGGGCTGCTCGGTCCCGCATTCGTCGCCGCCATCGCCTACGTCGACCCCGGTAACGTCGCCGCCAACCTGTCCGCGGGTGCGGAGTACGGGAATTTGCTGGTGTGGGTGCTCGTCGTCGCGAACGTGATGGCCGTCGTGGTGCAGTACCTCTCGGCGAAGCTCGGTTTGGTGACGGGCCAGAGCCTGCCGGAGGTGCTCGGCGGTCGGCTGTCCAAACCGACGAGACTGCTGTACTGGGGGCAGGCCGAAGTTACCGCCGCCGCGACTGATCTTGCCGAAGTAATCGGTGGCGCGATCGCGCTGCATATCCTCTTCGACCTGCCACTGCCGGTCGGAGGCGTGATCGTCGGTGTCATCTCGATGCTCATGCTGTCGGTTCAGTCCCGTCGTGGGCAGCGCACATTCGAGTTCTTGGTGCTCGCGATGCTCGCGATTATCGCGTTCGGGTTCGTTGCGGGTCTGTTCTTCACGACGACCGATTGGGGCGAGGTTGCCGGCGGACTGGTGCCGCGGTTTGAGGGATCCTCGACCGTGTTGCTGGCGGCGAGCATGATTGGCGCGACGGTGATGCCGCACGCGGTGTACCTGCATTCCGGGCTCGCTCGTGATCGGCATGGCGTAAGTAAGGACCCCGACCGGATCCGGCGACTGTTGCGTGCCACGAGACTGGATGTGGTGCTCGCGCTGATCGTGGCCGGCGGCGTGAACATTGCGATGCTGTTGTTGGCCGCCTCTGCGTTGCCCGGAGTCCCCGGGACGAACACGATCGAAGGTGCGGCCGATGCGATCAGCACCCATCTTGGCGCCGGAGTTGGTTTAGTGTTCGGCATCGGGTTGCTGGCATCCGGACTCGCCTCGGCATCCGTGGGCGCGTACGCCGGGTCGGCGATCATGGCCGGCCTGATTCACCGGCGTATACCGGTGTTGTGGCGCCGGGCCGTCACCCTCATTCCGGCGTTGATCATCCTGGCGATCGGGGTGGATCCGACCTGGGCGCTGGTGCTCAGCCAGGTCGTTCTGTCGCTCGGTATCCCGTTCGCGTTGATCCCGTTGGCGTGGTACACCGGCCGCGCCGACATCATGGGTTCGTTCGTCAACAGCCTGCGGCTGCGCATCGCCGCTGCGAGCGTCGCAGTCGCTATTGTGACGTTGAACGTCGCCTTGCTATACCTCATGATTACCGGTCAGGACTAAACCGATGCCGACACGTCGCCGAGAGTCGACCCCGATGCTGACCCCGGTCGCACAGGATTACTTGAAAGTGATCTGGTCCGCGACCGAATGGGGATCGGCCCCCGCGACGGTGAGTAGCCTCGCCGAACGGATGAACACCACCCGAGCGACGGCGTCCGCCACGCTCGGACGATTGGAATCGCTCGGGCTGCTCGCACATGAGCGATACGGGCCGATCCGATTGACCGCAGCCGGACGACGACATGCGATCCAGATGGTCCGTCGGCACCGGCTGATCGAGACTTTCCTGGTCCGTGAACTCGGCTACCGCTGGGACGAGGTGCACGACGAGGCCGAACAACTCGAGCACGCCGTTTCGGATCGATTCGTCGATAGCGTGGCGCGGGTGCTGGGCGCTCCGGACGTCGATCCGCACGGTGATCCGATTCCCGATGCCGACGGCACTGTTCGGTATCCACAGCACGTGCTTGCGCTCAGCGACGCCGAGCCCGGACGCTACCGGGTCGTTCGGGTTTCGGACGCCGATCCTCAGCAGTTACGGATGTTGAGCGGACACGGCCTCAGCCCCGGCGCCGAAGTAGAACTCGGCGCCGAGCCGCTCGACCTGCCGGACGACGCGGCATCGGCCGTCATGGTGCAACCACTGGACTGACGGACGGAACCGGGTGCGCTGCCGACGGAACCGGGTCATCGCCGACCCGCGCGCTGCGGACCCTGCTCGGCGAGTGGGCGGCTACATTTTGCCGAGTCGCGACCTATCAACCTTCCCTTACCCAGCAGCGATCAAGCGATCGACGTGCTCCGTCTGCCATAGTCCGATGTCTCGGCAGCGTGTAAAAGTCGCATATGTCCTGCCGAAGATTCCGGCGCGGGATGGAGCGCGATCGGTATCAGCGTGCGTCTCAGCGGCCGTAGGCCCCCGTTAGAGGAGTTTTGATGAACCAGCCATATGACCCGTACGGTCAGCAGCCCGGATACGGGCAGCAACCAGGGTATGGGCAGCAGCCTGGATACGGGCAGCAACCAGGGTATGGGCAGCAGCCTGGATACGGGCAGCAGCCCGGGTATGGGCAGCAGCCTGGATACGAGCACCAGCCCGGGTATGGGCAGCAACCGCCGTACGACCAGCAGAATTCGCCGTACGGCGCGGCGCCGGGCGCCCAGCAGCCGTATGGGGCCCAGCAGCCTTACGGAGCGCAGCAGCCAGGGCAGCAGTTTCCGATGCAGGGTGGGTATGGCGGACCCGGCGGTATGCCGCCGAAGAAATCGAACAAACTGCCGGCGTTCATCGCGGCTGCCGCAGTACTTTTGCTGGCGATTGGTGTGACGCTGTTCTTCGTGCTGCGCGATGACGACAAATCCGCCGGCGGCGGTGGCGGTGGCGGTGAAGATGGGCCCGCGGTATCCGCAAAGGACGCCGAAGCCGTGGCGCAGGAGTTCATTTCCGCGGTCGATTCACAGGATGAGCAAGCGCTGACGTCACTGACCCGCGGGGTCGTACATGACCAGATCAGCGACATCGTGTCGTACGGCGGCTCGTTGCAGCTTGGATCGGGAGAGTATTTCCAAGAGACGGAGACTGCTGAGGTCGACGACGGCCACCTGGCGCTTGTCTTCTGGAAGGTAGATGTCTACGGCGAGGAAGGCATCTTGGTCAGCCAGATGTACGCCGAAGACAGCGCCGATGCCACCTATCAGGTCTGCAACATCGATGATCCCTACTTAGAGGACGTCGACACCATGATCACGATGGATGAGTGGAAGGACGACTATCAGTACGACTGTGGTCTCGACGGGGGCGGCTCGGAATCCACCGAGTAGCGGCGGCCCGATCTGCCTGACCGGATTGCTCGCCGACGGCGGTGCTTGATTATTCCAGGCTCCCGACATCGGGTGACTCGTCGCGGCCGAGGACGGCCAGTTCGTGGACCATACGGCTGGCCGCGTCGGCCACCCGGTGTCCGAGCACGATAGCGCCGTCAATGCGTATCTCGTCCTGCGCCCGCCCGCCGATAGCCAGAATCGTGTGCGGTGCCGCAGTCTGCACAGCTTTGAGCACGCGGCGCGCCTCAGCGGCGTCCCTAGCGGTTGCGGCTGCGATGACGACGGCAGCCGGCCGGCGAGCGCGCACAGCATCCACCCAGTTGTCGATCGGGAGGTCTGCCCCGAGGTAGTAGACCTGCAGACCTCGGCGGCGGGCTGCGATCGCGAATGCGAGTGGACCGATTTCGTGCCGCGCCTTCGGCGGCAATCCGACCAGAATTCGCGCTACGCCCACGGGAGCCGCGGCGGCTTCGTAGGCCGCGGCGAGTCGGCGCATTACTGCGTGTGTGGCGAAATGTTCGCCCGCCACGCTTACCATGCCGTTCGCCCACGCCTCGCCAAGTGCGCGCATCGCAGGCAGTAGATGGTCGTCGACGACGGTCTCGAAACTGCCGCGAGAGAAGATCTCGTTGAGGGCGACGTCGAGGCGCAGGGCATCAAGGGCGGCCGCGGACGTGACGACGGCCTCGTCGAGTCGCGTTGTGTCGCCCGCATCGCGCTTCGCAGGCGCAACTTCGATGGAACTGGCGAGTCGCCGTACTTCTTGGGCGGCCAGCGCCGGGGGCGATCCGCTGGCTACGAGTTGTGCCATCAGGCCTAACGTTTCCAGGTCTGCCGACGAGTACACCCGGTACCCGCCGTCGCTGCGGCTAGGCGAGACAACCCCATAACGGCTTTCCCACGCGCGCAGAGTGGCTGCACTGACGCCAATGTGCTCGGCCGCGCGCTTGATCGTATACATCCGACCGACAGCCTAGGACCGCAGTGTCGCCAGGACTCTGCCCAGGTCATGCGCGGCCGAGTCGACTAGGCGCCGAAGCGCGATCCACAGGATCGGGGTGAGGAGACGCGCCGAGCCGCGAAACGCGAACTTGGCACGGTAGGTGACTTCGCTCCGGCCGCCGGCCGCCGGTGTGATCGTCATCGTGTCCCTCACACGCACAGTGTCGTTCTGCCCGCGCAGCACAATCCGCGAATCCGCGCGATGTTCCTCGACGACATAGATCAGTACGGTCTCCCGGCCAAGGAACCGTGAGCGGTTGCGGTACTCACTGCCGACGCCGCCATCCCCGCGGATGAGGTGCGTTTCGACCGTGCCTGGATCCCATTGCGTCGTTGACCGGAAGTCGGCGAGGTACTCGAAAACTGCAGACGGTGCCGCAGGGGTTGCGATGGTTCGGACAAATTCCATGACGCCTCCAAGATTGCACAAACCTTCTACAAACCTTATCGTAAGGTTCGCGAGTCGACCAGTCGAGTTCATCGGAGTGATGTGTCGGCGCGCCTACCTGGAGGGAGCACGTCATGTCATCTGTCGCGGTCATCGGTGCGGGGATATCTGGTCTGACGGCGGCCTATCTGCTTCGCCGAGGGCACGAGGTCACTCTCTTCGAGGCTGATTCTCGGATCGGAGGGCATGCGCATACCCATGAGGTCGACGGTGGCTCGGGAGTGAAGCTGGCGATCGACAGCGGCTTCATCGTGATGAATGACCGGACGTACCCGCACCTGCTCAGGCTTTTCGGTGAACTGGGCGTCCAGACCCGACCCGCCGAGATGAGCATGAGTATCACGTGTGCGGAATGCGGGCTCTCGTACGCGGGAGGCCGTGGGATCGGAGGCGTTCTCGCCCAACCCGGACGCCTGCTCGATCGGCGGTTCCGGATGTTGCTTCGACAGGTCCCGCGCTTTCACCGTGACGCGCGGAGGTTGCTGGCGAGCGCAGATCCAGCTGACGCCGCACTGACCTGGGGCGAGTTTCTCGCGCTTGGACGTTACGGCGACTACTTCGTGCAGCACTTCGCGATCCCGTTGGTGGCCTGTGTCTGGTCCTGCGGTCTTGAAGACGCTGCGCATTATCCGGCGCAACATTTGTTCCGTTTCCTGGACCATCACGGAATGTTGCGAATTTCGGGCTCGCCGACGTGGCGGACCGTAGTCGACGGCTCGCGTAGTTATGTGGGCGCCGTCGCCGAGCGGCTCGGCGACGTCCGGACGAGCGCCGAAGTGCTGTCGGTACAGCGGCACGATGATGGCGTCGACGTACGCACGGCGTCCGGTGAGCACACTTTTGACCGTGTGGTCATCGCGACGCATGCCGATCAGGCTCTGGACCTGCTCGCTGACGCGTCGCCCGAGGAAAAGGCCGATCTGATGGCGATCGAGTACTCGGTCAACCACACCTGGCTGCACCGGGACGCGTCACTGTTGCCGACCCTCGAGCGCGCCCGCGCCTCGTGGAACTACCGGCTGCCGGCCTGTCACGGTCGATCAGACGACGTTAGCGTTAGTTATTGGATGAATCGGCTGCAGGGCCTGGACGACAACGACGAGCACCTCGTTACCCTCGGCGCCAACGGTCGGGTCGACGAGTCCTTCGTGACCGCCAAGATGACGTATCAGCACCCGATCTTCACGGCCGAAGCGGTCGCTGCGGCAGCACGGTTGAGCGAGGCAGGCGGTGAGCGTCTCGCGTTCGCCGGCGCGCACCTGGGGTGGGGCTTCCACGAGGACGGGTGTCGTTCCGGGGCGGCAGCCGCAGCGCGGTTCGGGGTCACGTGGTGAAGGCTGACTCATGGCCGCCCGTGCCTGCGATTGTTGTCGGTCAGGTGTTCCACGACCGCCGGACACCGTTGGAGCACCGCTTCCGGCATCGGACCTACCAATGGCTGGTGGATCTGGATGAGATCTCCGCCTTTCCTCGACGCTGGCGCCCGTTTGCTGCGTTTGAGACGGAGGATCACCTCGACAACGGGCGGCTAGGAGGCGGCATACGCGAAGACCTGGCCCGCTTCCTGAGCGACCGTGGGATCGAACTGACCGACGACGACCGGGTACTGATGCTGACCAATCCGAGATTCTTGGGATATACCTTCAATCCGTTAACCGTGTTCTGGTGCATCGACCGCGATGGGGTGATCAGAGCGATCGTGCTGGAGGTACACAACACGTACGGCGGGCGGCACGCTTACCTACTCGATCACGACGAGCACGGTTCGGCGCGAATCGACAAGTCTTTCTACGTGTCGCCGTTCAATGACGTCAACGGTCAGTACGACGTCCGCGTGCGCCTGGCGCGCGATGACATCGAGGTGAGCGTCGATCTGATCCGGGAGGGACGTTGCACGTTCAGCGCCGCGTTTCGCGGCACCCCGCGTGTGGCCAATCGGCGCGCACTGCTGCGGGTTGTGTTGCGCCATCCGCTGGTAACCCAACGGGTGAGCGCGTTGATCCGCCTGCACGGCATCTGGCTGTGGATGCGGAGACTGCCTATCTATCAGCGAACCAACCGTCACGGAACGCAACGAACCGAATGTCACGGAACGCGAAGCGATGACCGCGAGGAGAGTGTCTTATGAGTGTCAACCTGACTGGGGTCCGTTGCTGGATCGTGGGTGCATCCAGCGGGATCGGCGCTGCGCTGGCTGAAGAACTCGAACGACGCGGCGCGATTCTCGCGATCAGTGCGCGTCGCCGATCGCGACTTGAGGAACTCTCGCGCGGACGCATGCTTGTCGCGCCGTGCGATGTCACCGAGCCAGGTGAGGTCGCAGCCGCAACTGATGCGGTGTGCGACGAACTCGGCGGAATCGATCTCGTCGTGTGGTGTGCGGGCACCTGGAAGCAGTTCGACGTCAGTCGGTGGGATCGCCAGACCTTCGCTGAGCATGTCGAAGTGAACCTGCTGGGCATGAACAATGTGCTTGCACAGGTCGTTCCCCGGATGGTGGGCGAGGGCGCAGGGCACATTGTCGGTGTCGCCTCTGTCGCCGGGTATCGCGGCCTTGCCGGATCCGAAGCATATGGTGCGACCAAGGCTGCTCAGTTGAATCTGCTCGAGTCGCTGCGCGCGTCGCTCGGCGTCCGCGGTATTACCGTGACTACCGTCGCCCCCGGCTTCGTACGCACCGAACTTACCGAGAACAACGCGTTTCCAATGCCCTTCATCATCGACGCCGATCAAGCAGCACGCTCGATCGCCGACGGGCTCGAACGCGGTCGCCACGAGATCGTCTTCCCGACCCCGATGGCGCTGCTGATGAGGATCGCCTCTCGGTTGCCGAACCGGGTCTGGGACCGCATTGCGGCGCGGATGGCTGCGTCCTCGCACGGTGATGCGCGATGACCACTGCCGTGATGTGGTTCCGCCGCGATCTACGGTTGGGGGACAACCCGGCGTTGCTCGCTGCGTGTGCGGCCGCTGACCGGGTGTTGCCGGTGTTCGTGCTCGACCCGGCGTTCGGCGGCAGGTCGAGCGCACGATTGAACCGCTTGCGTGATTCGTTAGCTGCGCTGTGGGCGCAGACCGACGGTGCACTGGTGGTGCGGTCCGGTGAGCCGGCGGCGGTCATCGGAGAGATCGCTGACGAGGTCGCGGCCGACGAGGTGCACGTGACCGGTGAAACCACGCCGTACGGTCGATCGCGAGATGCGTTGGTGCAGCGGGCATTGGCCGCGGCTGGTCGCCGGCTCGTGGTAACTGGAACTCCGTACGCGGTCGCACCTGGGCGAGTGCACACGTCCGGCGGCACGCCGTACCGCGTGTTCACCCCGTACCGCGCCGCGTGGGCCGCGAACGGCTGGCCGGCTCCGGCCGATGAGGTAGATCCGCGTTGGCGGCGCGGCGTCGCCGGCGAGGAGGTCGTCCGAGGAGCCAGTGCTGGCGTGGGCGAGAATGCAGCGCTGGAACGGTGGTGGACGTTCCTGCGGATGGACCTCCCTGACTACGGCGAGCACCGGGACCGCCCCGATCTCGACGTCACCAGCGGGATGTCGGTCCCGCTCAAATACGGCGAGATACACCCGCGCACAATGCTGGCCGACCTGGCCCGTGAAAAGGACACCGCTGGGAGCGCCGCCGGGAAAACTGACAGCATCCGCCGATACGTGACCGAGTTGGCCTGGCGCGAGTTCTACGCCGATGTCCTCTGGCATTCTCCGGAATCGGCATGGGGTGACTGGCGTGCTGACTTCGCGCGGATGCGCTATGACGACGACGAAGAAGCGATACAGGCATGGCGAGACGGTCGCACGGGCTTTCCGCTCGTCGACGCGGGCATGCGGCAGTTACGTGAGCAAGGGTGGATGCACAACCGGGTGCGCATGGTGACCGCGAGTTTCCTGGTGAAGGACCTGCACATGTGGTGGCCGGTGGGGGCGCGCCACTTTATGGATCATCTACAGGATGGCGATCTCGCCTCCAACAGTCATGGTTGGCAGTGGGTCGCCGGCACCGGGACCGACGCCGCGCCGTACTACCGGATCTTCAATCCGATTCGGCAGGGTCTGCGTTTCGACCCCGAGGGTGACTACGTGCGGCGTTGGCTGCCAGAGTTGCGCCACCTTCGCGGTGCTGCGGCGCACGAGCCCTGGCGACATGAGGATGGCTACGCTGGGGGGTATTCGCCACGCATGATCGATCATGCACAGGAGCGCCGAGAGTCATTATTGCGACTCGACGAGCTTAGGTAGCGCGGTTATGCCCCGACTACAGGGCACAAGTGCGCACCTTGATGCGCGATTTGGCGGCCGCGATTACGAAGGCAGATCTTGAACCGTAGTCGGTACAAGATCTGCCTTCGAAGCTGAACAGCACGGCGTACGGCGTTCGCTCAGGCGACGGCGGCGTCCACCGAGCGGACCTCGAGCCCGGCCGACTGCGCCAGGTCCGCCAGTGCTCCATCGAGCACCTGCAGATCGCGAAGCGCCAATTGGCGCGGCGTGAAGCGATGCTCGTCGTCCAACCCGGTGGCCACGCGCTCGAATTGCGACGCGGAGCGGGTGTAGATGCGGGTCGTGCGGTGTTCGGTCATCCCGGCCGATAGTTCGGCGGCCGAGGCGACCAGTAGGTCGCCCGCGGCGGACAGCAGTTCTGCGTGTACGCCGTCGATCGGGCGTCCCTCGCGGGTATCGATCACCAGGTTCCGCGCGTACGAGTGGGCGGCTTTCGTGGCGAACCACCACGGCTGCTCGACACCGCCGAACGAGCCAGGGATCCGCAACTTCGACCGTCCCGGGGCCGTCGCGGCAGCGAGCGCCTGAAACGCGGCGTCGAGGTCACGGGTCGCGCGGCGCAGTTCCTGTTCGTCCTCGCTGCGCTGCAACATCAAGATGGTCTGGCTGACCATCTCGGCGAGCGCATTCACGAACTCTCGTGTCGCGATCCGCACCACCCGCGCCGTACGCAACGGGAACACGAATAGCACCGTCACCACGGCCGCGAGCGAACCGACCAGGGTCTCCAGGAGGCGTAACTCCAGGATGTCCTCGGAGTACTCGCCGAGTTGTACGTACAGCATCGAGACCATGACGGTGATCGCCACCGCGAACAGGGCGTAGTTGACCCGCATGAAGTAGATCCCGAGGAACAGGAACGCGAGAATCACGACGATCGACATCGCCACGTGATGACCGACCGCGTGTGCGAGCAGGGCGCCGATGACGACACCGCCGACGGTCCCGATTACCCGAAACACGCCTTTGCGTACCTGCTCGGCCGCGTTGTTCGCGCCCATGAACGTCACGAAGGTCGCGATGACCGCCCAGTAGAACCGGTCGGGCGAGATCAACACGCCGAGTACGACGGAGATCCCCGCCGCGATGGTCATCTGGATCCCCGCCCGCACGTACGGCGGAAGTACTGCGGTGTGCGCCTGCGCCGCGGGTTCCTCGGATGCCGTCGCGCTCACGCCAGATGATCCCGGGAGCCAACCGCTGGCCAGCTCCACGGACGCCTCGAACTTGTCTTCCTCGGCTACGCGACGGGCGCGTAAACGATGCGGATAAGGCTCGAATCGCTGGCCGCTGACCTTCGCGAGTACGGTGGCGTAGTCGATCACCGAGGTCGCGAACCGGTGCAGGATCACTCGCTCGGACTCGTCCAGTTGAACGTCCGTGTCCTTCAGCCAGGTGCGTAGGCCGCGTCCGACGGTCGCGATGCGAACGGTGTTGCGAGCGCGGATGGCGAGCATCGCATCACGCATATGGCCGATGGCGGAGTCCGGGGCGTCGGTCGTGGAGAGTGCGCGCGCAAAACGGGCGGCGTTCGCCAGAGACAGTTCGGCGGTGAACAGTTGCTCATGCAACTCGGCGGCCGTCGTACCGAGCGGCGATCGCGGGTATCCGGCGAGCTGCCCGTCGATGATCAGCGCAGTTTCGTTCAGGCGCACCAGTTGCTCGTGTTGTCGCTTGCGCAACTTCGCCACGCCACGCCGATTCAGGACCTCGATGGTCGCTGCCGCGACGCCGTCGGCTCGTCCCAAGAACGACGCGCGCAATCGTTTGATCGCCGACCATCTGCTCGGTACGAACAATAGGAGTTGCGCGAGGATCGCCACCACGCCGCCGATAGCTACTTGAATCGCGACCCAGCCCAGGTGCTGCACATCGGTGAGGTGGCCTAGGAAAAGCCCCATGAAGTTGCCCATGAACAGGCCTTGACCGATCACGAATCCCCAGGACCCGAAACGGCGCAAGAACCCGGTTGCGCCGAGGATCATCGCCATCACGGTGAGCGCGAGCGGTTGAATATCCGCAATCGCCAGGCCGAGGGCGATGCCGCCGAACATCGATACCGGCAGCACGGACAGCCCGAGGACGCCCTTGCCGATCGTCGCGAACATCGGTCCGGCGAAGGTCGAAACCATCACTACGACGGCGCCCGCCATGATCCCCATGACGCTGGCGGCCTGGTTATGGAACTCCGCGTCCGGCGCGTCGTCGGGACCGTGAGGGGGTGCGCGATGGAGAAGAAAATCCATTCGACGAGAATCGCTGCGCCTACCGCGATGACGGCCTGCAACGCCGTGCGCAGACGAGTGAGGCCTGGGTCGGACGCTACGAATCGGTTCAGTCGGTCGCTGCGCCACCTACGGACGCGCTGCAGCCTGGAGGGGGGGGTGGACGGGGCTGCCGCGATCTTTGACATACCCCTTGAAGTTTAGTCGTGCGTACGGTGCTTGCGCCTGTCTGATTCGTCGCTCGGGCGGGACGGGAGCGACGTGGCAGGACGTCGTAGCGGTCGACCTGACGTGCCGGTTCAGCGGGGCAGTAGCCCCCGGAGGAAGGCAGCCTGCCCGGCGTGCTGGGCGGCGTCGTCGACGATGCTGACCAGCCGGACGCCGCGGGTAACCGGCGGCTCCCAATTCTTGTCGATCACCTCGTCCAAGGTGGTTATGTCGATGCCTGTGACGTAGTCGATCGTGGCGGCGGTCGCCGCGTCGAGGTACCCGGTAAGCAGACCAGTGTCGGTGACGACGACTTTGCCGACATCGTCCGGGGTATGTCCATACCCCATGGACTTCGGTGACAGGGCGAGTCCGAATTGCTCGACCCAGCCGTCTCGCAGCCAGACTTCGTCAGTGCCGTGCAGCGGGGCGATCTGCACGTCCTGTTCCCGGGCAATGTGCCAGATCAGCCAGGTGATCGAATTCGCCGCCGGGCTCGGCCGCCAGTTGGCGTCCGCGGCCGAAAGCCCGTCCAGTACCTGATGGCACACCTCTCGGCTGCGGCCGATCCCGTCGATGAGTACCTCGCGTGCGTCCATGCGCATCACCGTACGCCGCACGTCGCGCAGCGGCGAGGTGGTGAATCGCTAGTCGAGCAGACGTGACCGTAGTGCGGCCACGATCTGCGGGGATCCGTCGTTGTCGAGGTACCACCCCAGCGCCCCGCCGCGGTGCGCTCGCCAGGCACCGAGCGCCATTTCGATCGCGGCAC
Source organism: Cumulibacter sp. (assembly GCA_047975195.1). GTDB lineage: Bacteria > Actinomycetota > Actinomycetes > Mycobacteriales > Antricoccaceae > Cumulibacter. The sequence continues at coordinate 57,354 of JBKEDB010000043.1, forward strand.
TCGGCGCGCCGGCGAAGTCATCCGACAGTCGTCGGGCCTGCTCGCCGGCCACATGTGCGCGAACGGTGCCGGTACGCGCACGCACCCGGTCCATCACGGCGTTCGTCAGGGCATACTCGCTCACGATCGTTTCCTCGTCCACCCCGGCCAACGTCAGCGCGAGCGCCACCGTGACCCCGGTCCGGTCCTTACCGATCGCGCAGTGCACCAGCACCGGTCCGTCTCCGGTAGCGATCGCTTCGATTGCGGACACCAGATACCCGGCCCCCGGAGCGGCGAGCATTTGAACATAGAGCTCGCCAAGCGAGTCCGGATAGGACGAGGTGTCCCTGGCGCGGCCGTTCAATAGCGGCAGGTAGTGCACGGCGGCCGAACTGTCGAACGGATGTGGCTGACCGTCGCGCTCCTCCGCGTCTCGCAAATCGATAATGGTGCGTGGCGGCCAGTGCGTCAGGTATCCCTCGTGCCGGTCGCCCGACCGCGGCGCGTCGCTGCGCAGGAGTACGTCGCGGTTCAGGCCAGGGACGCCCGCCGCCACATCGCGAAGGTTGACGAGGCGGGTGAGTTCTAGCGGGGTCTCGGCGGTCATGGTGTCCCTCGCGGTTGTCGTTAGGCGGCTCGACCATCGACGATAGCCACAACTCGCCGCAGGACGCTCTGCGCCCACCCGGAATTCACCCGGTCGTCACCGGCAACGGCCGCTCGCGTCGCAGCGCGACCGTCCTTGCCCCCCCCGGGGGCATTGCTGTATCTGCAGTGAGACGCGCCGAGGGGCGGATGCCCATCTCGATTCGCAGCGAACCGCCGGCCGGCTGAGGCTACTTCTGATACCTGGGAGGCAGTATGCCCGCGTCAATAACGGCGTGGACGAAGGGTCGGGCCGCGGCGAGCAGGTCCAGCGGATCCGCGATCGATGCCCACACCCCGGCGCCGGCGTCGTCGGTCTCATCCTCGATCAGCTGATATAGCTCGGATCCCTTGGCGGTTAGTCGCTCGGCGTCCGCCTCCAGCAACCCCCACACTCGCAGCGCGTCGAGGGCCTCAGCCCATTCGTCGTCGTTCCAGGCGCGGGATTCCTTGGCGCGCTCGCGCCCCATCCGCCCGCCCGGCAGCGCAGGATCACGGTCAGCCTCGTGGAACACGACCGCCTCGCACGGAGTGATCTCGTGCGCGACCAATGACGCGATATGTCCGTCCCCGCGCAATTCGCGGAAGGTCGCCGTTGCCTGCCATAGCGCCACATGCGGTGCCAGATCGCGTCCCAGGTCGAGGTTCGCGGCACCCAACGGCCGACCTCCCTTGGGTGAGGCCGCGAGTGCGGCGTTCAAGCGCTCGACGGTACGAGGGAGTTCCGGGTTCGAGAGTAGGTCGCCGAGCGCGCGGGTCAGCGCTCTATCTGCCACCCGTTCGCGGGCATCCAGCAGTTGCGACGGGGTGCGCATAGCGCGGGCCGATTCCCAGCCGGGCTCGGTCGCGCGCGGACTGAAGTTGTAGAAGGTGGCCGTGACCAATGCCGCGGGGATGTCGCCCAGCGGTGCTGCGCGCCAGCCGAAGTACGACCCGAAGAAGGACATTCCCTCTTCATCGTTGACCTAGGCGACCTGCGGACCGAAGTAGGCGATGACGTGCAGTGGTTCGAGTTCCTGATATGCCTGACGCGCGAGGTTTCGGGCGGCTTCGTCGTAACGGAAGGACATCGGCGTACTCCTGAGATGGCGGGCTGGACCTGATTCACCTAATCATGCAGGCCAATGGGTGGCGAGAGTTCGAGGTGATGAACCACGCTGGCAAACTCAGCCGCCGAGCGCTTCGGCGATGTCCTTGGCGTCAGTCTCGGAGAAGTCTCCAGAGATTTGGACCGGGCCTACGACTCGGTCGGCGACGACCGGAGCGACCAGTACTTCCGAGCCGTCCAGCACAAGCGCGATGCGGTTCTGCGGCGGATCCAACTGAGCGGTCTGTGCGGTGAGCTCGCCGAACGTCTCCGAGTCGGCGTCGGTCAG
>JBKEDB010000091.1:0-33446 GCA_047975195.1 Cumulibacter sp.
GCCATCGCGCGGGCGATGATTTCTTTCATCACCTCGTGGGCGCCGCCGTAGAGGCGGCTGACGCGGGCGTCGGCGGACATGCGGGCAATGGGGTATTCGTTCATGTAGCCGTATCCGCCATGCAGTTGCAGGCAGCGATCAGCAATCTGGTTCTGCAACGTCGAGAACCACATCTTCGCGCCAGCCGCCTCGACGGCGGTGAGTTCGCCTGCGTTGTGTGCGGTGATCATCGCGCTCAGGTGCGAACGTGCGACCTGTGCCTGCACATTCATCTCCGCCAGTTCAAAGCGCGAGTTCTGGAAGTTGCCGATCGGCTGACCGAAGGCCTGACGGTTCTTCACGTAATCGAGCGTCTGCGCCAGCATGCCGTCGATCGCTCCCATGGAGGCAACACAGATGGTCAGCCGCTCCTGTGGCAGGTTGTTCATCAGGTGGTAGAAGCCGCGACCGCGCTCACCGAGCAGGTTTTCCTTCGGCACGCGAACATTGTCGAAGAACAATTCAGCGGTGTCCTGCGATTTTAGCCCGATCTTGTCGAGGTTACGACCGCGCTCGAACCCTTCGGTGCCACGCTCGACGACGATGAGGCTCAGCGACTTCGATCCGGGCTTGTCCTCCTCCGTGCGAGCCACGACGATCACCAGGTCGGAGAGGATCCCGTTGGTGATGAACATCTTCGAACCGTTGATGACAAAACTGTCGCCGTCCTCGCGAGCGGTGGTGCGCACCGCTTGCAGATCCGATCCGGTACCCGGCTCGGTCATCGCGATCGCAGTCACCAGATCGCCGCTGCAGAACCCGGGCAACCAACGCTGCTTCTGCTCGTCAGTGGCGAGTTCGTTCAGGTACGGCGCCACGACATCGTTATGCAGGGTGACGCCAAATCCGGGCGTCGATAGCCGGTTGCTCTCCTCGCCGATGATGGCGTTGAACCGGTAATCGGCCATGCCGCCGCCGCCATACTGCTCGTCGACATCCATCCCCAGCAGTCCCGCACGTCCGGCCTCTCGCCACACCTCCCGATCGATCTGACCGTCGGCCTCCCACTGGTCGTAGTTCGGATACACGTGCTTGGCGTAGAACGCCTGCACCGACTCGCGAAACGCCTCGTGCTCGGCTTCGTACAGCGTGTCCTTCATTCCGGTTCCTTCCATTGCGGTCGCGGCGGCGGCCACCCGCCCAGATTCGTCTGATGTTCCGGGCGCACTCTAGACGCCCGCGCGCCAGAGCTGGCAACCGGATCGGCTCGGGCGCCGTCGGCGCGGATTTCCGATAACGATGTAACAGTTTCTGCGCTGCGGGCGCGACGCACCAGCAGCCATCCGACGACAGCGACGAGCACGGCTCCCCCGCCGAAAACGGCAGCCCAATACGGATCGATCGATCGGGTGCCACCCTGCGCGCTGGCGTCTGTGCGTGGCGAGTGCACGCTCGCGGTCAGCGTGTTGACCTCGAACGGGGTCAGGTCCCAGGTGATCGTTCCGCCGGACTCAACCCCATTGGTGTCAATGACCGACCCGGGGACCGACAACGACACGGTCAACTCCGCGGTCTTCGCGATGTATTCCGTACCCTGGGCGTCCAGACCGTCGTAGTTGAGATCGACGCTCATCGAGACCGCCACCATGTCGCCGTCCCGGCTCAGCACCAACTCTCCGCCATCCTCGCCGAGCGGCGCAAATGCAGCGACATCAGCGAAGTTGGCATGCGTGAAAGTGACCTTGTAGCCAGCTTCATGAGCGTGCGTAAACGAGGACACCACGATGTCCTCGCTGGCGCTCTGCGGTGGCTGCAGCGCAGCGTCGGTGGGGATGGCGGGAGCTTGCGAAGCGCTCACCGGATCGGGCGCTCGCGCAGCAATGATGATGATGCCCGAGACGGTGTCGTCGCGATGGATCGTCAACGCTTCGGTATAGCGCAAGCAACCGGACAAGGTCACCATCATGACCGCGACGAACACGACGGCGAGCCGGGAGATCGGCAGCGCGGTAGACCGGGATGACATACGCAAATCCTGCCACGTCACATCGGTGTTTCGTGTCGGCGGCAGGGTGCAAGATGGGTGCCATGTCAACATCCGGTGGCGCAGCGCCCTCAGCAGATCCTCTCGCGAGGTTTAGCGCTGCTACGCGATCGTGGTTCACCGATTCATTCGACGCACCGACTGCTTCACAGGCCGGCGCGTGGCAGTCCATCGCCGGTGGAGCGCACACACTGGTCGTCGCCCCGACCGGCTCCGGAAAGACACTTGCTGCGTTCCTGTCCGCGCTCGACGATGTGCTCACATCACCGGCGCCTGCCGATCGCGCGCATCGATGCCGTGTCCTCTACATCTCGCCGCTCAAAGCACTCGCGGCCGATGTGGAGCGCAATCTGAACGCACCGCTGATCGGTATCTCCCATGCTGCGTCCCGGCTCGGTGCGGACGTCAACCGCATTGAGGTCAGCACGCGGACCGGTGACACGCCAGCGGGCGAACGCCGCGCCTTCGCCCGGCGTCCCGGCGACATCCTGATCACCACGCCAGAATCACTGTTTCTGCTGCTGACCAGTCAGGCGCGGCGCGCGCTGAGCGGCGTTCACACTGTGATCGTGGACGAGATCCACGCCCTCGCTGGCACCAAACGAGGCGCGCACCTGGCCGTCTCACTCGAACGGCTCGACGAACTGCTCCAGACTCCAGCGCAACGGATCGGACTGTCGGCAACGGTGACACCGACCGACGAGGTCGCGGCGTTCCTGGCTGGTTCGCATCACCCGGCCACGGTGGTGCAGCCCGAGGCGAGCAAGACGCTCGACCTCAAGGTCGTCGTGCCGGTACAAGACATGTCTGACCTGTCGTCCGAAACCGACGACTCGGGAACGTTGCGGCGCTCGATCTGGCCCGCTGTCGAAGAGTCTGTGCACGCGCTGATCGAAGCGCATCAGTCGACCATCATCTTTACCAATGGACGGCGAGCAGCCGAGCGTCTCACCTCGAAGCTCAACGAGCGAGCCGCGGGCGTACCGGAGGTCGCGGCGCAGCCTGCGGAGATCGTCGCGCAAAGCGGTGTCGCCTCCGCCGTCGAGCACGTGATCGCGCGGGCGCACCACGGATCGGTCAGTCGCGAACAACGCCAACTCGCCGAGGAGGGTCTCAAGGATGGCAGCCTGCCTGCTGTCGTCGCCACCAGCAGCCTCGAGCTCGGGATCGATATGGGGGCGGTGGACCTCGTCGTCCAGGTAGAGGCACCACCATCGGTCGCATCCGGGCTGCAACGCGTCGGGCGCGCCGGGCACCAGGTCGGCGCACCGAGTTCGGGCGTCTTCTTTCCCAAACATCGCGGTGACCTCGTGACGACCGCGGTCGTCGTTCAACGGATGTACGAGGGCGATATCGAGCCGCTTCGGATGCCGAACAACCCGCTGGACGTCCTCGCCCAGCAGGTCGTGGCGATTCTCGCCGACGCCGAGTATCGAGTGAGCGACCTATATGACTTGATACGCCGCGCCGCCCCGTACCGAGCGCTGCCCGAGTCCGCCTTTCTCGCCGTACTCGACATGCTCGCGGGCCGTTACCCGAGCGAGCAGTTCGCCTCGCTGCGGCCGCGGATCGTGTGGGATCGCGCGGCCGACCTCGTACGCGGACGGCCGGGCGCGCAACGACTCGCGGTCATTTCCGGTGGGACGATCCCAGATCGCGGCATGTTCGGGGTTTTCCTGGCCAGTGATGAACGCGGCGGACGCCGGGTCGGCGAACTCGACGAAGAGATGGTGTACGAGTCGCGGGTCGGCGACGTCTTTCTTTTGGGCACGTCGAGTTGGCGCATCGTCGACATCACGCATGACCAAGTCCGGGTAGTCCCGGCGGGCGGCGCACCCGGTCGGATGCCCTTTTGGCGCGGAGAGCAACAAGGGCGGCCACTGCCGTTAGGACGGGCAATCGGTGCATTCCTCAGGGACATCGATGCCGGGCGGACTCCAAGCGCCATGCGCTACCTGGACGAGTCGGCTCGTCGCAACCTCAGCGAGTACCTCGCCGCTCAACGTGCGGCTACCGGCGTCGTACCGAACGATCGGCGTGTGCTGATTGAGCGGTTCCGCGACGAACTCGGCGACTGGCGCATCGTGGTGCATTCCCCGTTCGGGGATCAGGTGAACGCCCCGTGGGCGCTGGTGATCGGCGCGCGGTTGGAACGTGAATACGGCTCGGCGGCACATGCGATGCACGCCGACGACGGGATCGTACTGCGCATACCGGACACGACAGGCGAACCGCCGGACGTCGACATCGTGGCAATTGACCCGGCGGACGCCGAACGACTGGTCACCGAACAATTGATGTCCTCGTCGTTGTTCGCGAGTCGATTCCGCGAGTGCGCCGCGCGGGCATTGCTGTTGCCCCCACGCGACCCCTCCAAACGATCACCGCTATGGCAGCAGCGTCAACGAGCGGCGCAATTATTGGCGATAGCCGCTGGATACGACGACTTTCCGATCATCTTCGAGACGTTGCGGGAGTGCCTGCAGGATGTCTACGACGTACCTGGGTTCATCGAGGTACTCGCCGCGATAGAGCAGCGCACGATCACGCTGCACGAAGTGGAAACGACGTCGGCGTCACCGTTCGCCCAATCGTTGCTGTTCGGATACATCGCGGCATTCATGTACCAGGAGGATGTGCCGCTGGCCGAGCGTCGCTCCGGTGCCCTCTCTCTCGACCTATCGCTATTGCGAGAACTGCTGGGCAACCTCGAGTTGCGAGAACTGCTCGACGCCGAAGCGATCGACGAGATCAATGCCAGACTGCAATATTTGACACCGGATCGAGCACTGACCTCAGCCGAGCGGCTCGCCGATGCGCTACGCGAACTCGGGGATCTTTCGGCTACCGAGCTCGAACAGCGAGGTGCCCACGCAGCCTGGGCCACCGAACTGCTCGCCCAGCGGCGCGCCCTGCTGTTGCGGATTGGCGGTGTGCAGCGATACATCGCGATCGAAGATGCCGGCCGATTCAAGGATGCTCTGGGCATCGCGCTGCCGGTGGGTGTACCGGAGGCGTTCACCGCGCCGACGGCGGACCCGCTGAGAGACTTGGTTGCTCGATACGCCCGTACCCACGGGCCATTCGAACTCACCGCCCTGGCCGCTCGATTCGGTGTCGGCACGGAACCGGCTCGCCGCGCCCTCGCGTCCCTCGAGGCCACCGGGCAGATCACGCACGGCGAGCTCACCCCAGGTGACAGCGGTGTGCAATGGTGCGATACCGATGTGTTGCGTCGTATCCGGCGGCGCTCGTTGGCACGATCACGCGCCGAGGTCGAACCGGTCATCCAGGCTGCGTACGCGCGGTTCTTGCTCGCCTGGCAAAGTGTCGGCACGCGCACGCACCGCGGAATTGACGGCGTGTATGCCGTGATTGAGCAGTTGGCAGGATGTGCGATCGGCGCTTCGGGTGTCGAATCGTTGGTCCTCGGCAATCGCGTCACCGATTACTCACCCGACCAACTCGACTCGCTCATGGCGGCAGGCGAGGTCGTCTGGGTCGGCGCTGGTGCCGCCGGCGCGACGGACGGTTACGTGCGGCTGTTGCCGGCAGACCTGATGGATCTCATGCCCGAAGCGCCACCAGTCGAGGACTCGCTCGAGTTGGCCGTATTGCAGGCAGTGCGGTCGCGGCAAGCATCCTTCTTCCGGGACATCCTGACCGACCTGCGAGAACGTGACTATCAGGACCCCGAGGCGGACATCATTGATGCACTGTGGCGCCTGGCGTGGGCTGGGCATCTGACGAATGACACCTTCGCGCCGTTACGCGCTCGCTTGCAGCCGACGAGACGCGTAACCGGGAGCCCGAGCCGTCGGTCGCGCCTCGGGCGTACGCGTGCTCGCCTCGCTCCGTTGACCCCTCCGTCGGTCAGTGGTCGCTGGTCCGTCGTTCCTCGGTCGGCCGACGCGGTAGATGCGCGATTGATCAGCGACGTCCTGGTGGAGCGCTACGGCATCCTGACCCGAGGGCCGGTTCAGTCCGAAGGAGTGGTCGGTGGATTCGCTGCGTTGTACCCGGTGCTCGCTGCGTACGAAGATGCCGGACGGCTGCGGCGCGGATACTTCGTCGACGGCCTTGGCGCCGCTCAGTTCGCTACCGCCGGCGCCGTGGATCGGCTACGCGTGCAGTCGCAGGATCATCCCGCTGTCGTGCTCGCCGCTACCGATCCCGCCAACCCGTATGGCGCGGCTCTCGAATGGCCGGTCCCTTCTGGAATCGATGGTGCCCACCAGCATCGACCGGGACGCAAACCTGGCGCGTTGATCGTTCTGGTTGGTGGCGCACCCGTGCTTTACCTCGAGCGCGGCGGAAAGACGGTACTGAGTTTCACCGCTGATGACAACGCCTTGACGTGTGCAGCGCAGGCACTGGGCGCAGCCGTCACCGATGGCAACGTCGGTGCGCTGCATATCCAGCGCGCCGACGGCAATGACATCGACAGCCACGGACCACTGGCGACAGCCTTACGTACCGCCGGATTTCGACTCACGCCCCGCGGTCTACGACTACGCGTGTGAGCGCGGCAGCCTAGAGTTCGAGCCCCGGATAGAGCGGGTGGGCATCGAGCATCTCCGCCGCCGCGGACTTGGTCCGATCGGCTATGCCCGCGGCGATGCTGTACGACGCCTTGGACGGCGCACCGGCTTTCGTGGTCCCCGGCTCAGTGTTCTTCAGCACGTTCACCACTAGATCGGCGACAACGTCGAAGTTGTCGGCGGTGAATCCACGGCTGGTCAGCGCGGGCGTGCCGAACCGAATGCCCGAGGTGTACCAGGCGCCGTTCGGGTCGGCTGGGACCGAGTTACGGTTCGTCACGACGCCGGCGTCGAGCAGCGCCGACTCAGCTTGACGTCCGGTCAACCCGAACGAGGACACATCCAGCAGCACCAGGTGATTGTCCGTGCCGTCGGTGACCAGTTTCGCGCCGCGCCTCATCAGACCATCAGCGAACGCTTTGGCGTTATCGGCGACCTGCTGGGCGTACGCGCCGAACGCAGGCTGGCGCGCCTCGGCCAACGCAACTGCCTTCGCAGCCATGACATGCGAAAGCGGACCGCCGAGCACCATCGGGCAGCCGCGATCGACCGATGAGGCAAACTCCTCTTGTGCAAGCACCACGCCGCCGCGCGGACCACGCAGCGACTTATGGGTGGTCGTCGTCGTGACGTGCGCGAACGGGACCGGGTTTTCATCACCGGTGAAGACCTTGCCTGCAACCAGACCGGCGAAGTGAGCCATATCGACCATCAATGTCGCGCCGACCTCGTCGGCGATGTCGCGCATCTTGGCGAAGTTGACGCGTCGTGGGTACGCCGAGTATCCGGCGACCATGATCAGCGGCTTGAACTCACGCGCAGCCGCAGCGACCTGGTCATAGTCCAGCAGCCCGCTAGTTGGGTCGGTGCCGTACTGCCGTTGGTAGAACATTTTCCCAGAGATGTTTGGCCGGAACCCGTGAGTCAGGTGCCCCCCGGCGTCCAGCGACATTCCGAGCAGCCGCTGGTTGCCGAGTTCGGTCCGCAGCGTTTCCCAATCAGCCTCGGTGAGTTCGTTGACGTTCTTCGCGCCCAACTTCGCCAGGCCTGGCCCCTCGATTCGCTGGGCCAAAATTGCCCAGTACGCAACGAGGTTGGCATCGATGCCTGAGTGCGGCTGCACGTACGCGTACGGCGCACCGAACAACTCACGAGCATGCTCCGCAGCCACCTGCTCCACCGTGTCGACGTTCTGACAACCCGCGTAGAACCGGTGCCCTACAGTGCCCTCAGCGTACTTGTCGCTCATCCACGTGCCCATCGTCATGAGCACCGGCAGCGAGGCATAGTTCTCGCTGGCGATCAGTTTCAGCGAGGCTCGTTGGTCGTCGAGTTCTTGGCGAGTCGCATCGGCGATCCGCGGCTCGATTCCGGCGATCACATCAAGGGCGTTGCGGTAGATCTCAGAGGCTCGGGCGTTCGTAGCGTGCGCGTCGGTCATGGCGGTAAGGATATCGCTCAGTCAGCGAGGCCCCGCCGCCGGTTCTGCGCGCGTCCGGCTCGCGGCACGGACGGCCGCGACTTCGGCGAAGAGGGCGGTTGTGATCTCGTCGGAGTTTGTGGTTCGTCTGTTGAGCGCTGCATCGGAATGTCGTAGTTGACTTGTCGCAAACCTTCGGCGAGCCCTTGCAGGCGGTCGGCGGCATCGCTCATCGAATGACTGGTGGGGTCGCTCCACCCTGTCCCGCTCATCTCACCCAAGACGGTCGCCGCAGCCTCAACGAGTTTCTGGTGGGCGTCCACTCCGTCCTCGTACTGCGCCACCGCGCGCGCCAGTGCAGCATCAAGCGAACGCGGATCGCCGGCGGCCCCCTGTGCTCGTTCAAGCTTGATCACCCGCTCGGCGTACGCCGACAGCGCCTCTTCGCTCTCTTGCGCTAGGTCGCCCAACTCGGGTGCGATTGCTTCGACGTCCGGGAGTAAATCAGCTAGCGCCTTCTTCTGTGTAACGAGCCGCCGCGTCGGCTCATACGCGAGCGAGGTACGGTCCGGTAGCGGTATCGAGTACGCCGAAGCGCCACGCAGCGACACCGCCTGGGCCGATGCGGCACCAAGACGCTGCGCCTCCTCATCGGCCAGTTTCTGGTAGCGACGGCCTCGCCGCGCCAATGCAAACGCACCGGCGCCGACGCCCGCCGTGGCGATACCGGAGGACACGGCCGCTGGCGGCTTGTCCGCCACCGCAGCACTCGCCGTGCCAGCGAGTCCGCCGAGCGACAATACGCCAAGGGTGACCGCACCGGCCTTGTTCCGGCGCGCGCTGCCCTGCGCTTTGCGCATCGGCGCCTCGAGGCGCTTGCGTTCGCGCTCAGCCGCGTGCTCCTGCAGCATCTCCTTGTAGTCCTTGGCCTGGCTCGTGGACATCCGGATTCTGGTCGCCATCAACTGCTTGAGTTCGCCAGCCAGCGACGCCATCGACTGCGACGAAGTGCGCGACGGCTGGTCGGCGGGAGTTCCCCTGCTCCCGGCGCCCACGACGTCGTCCTCAGCAGAGTCCCTGCTTGGCGGCCACGACGAAGAGCCGTCCCGAGCCGCCTGGGATTGCCGAGGCGGCGGATACGAATCGTTCACCTCGCGCACCCGATCGGCGATCTGCTGTACGACCGTGGCCGCGAGGTCACTCCACAGGTTGTCATTCTTGCGTGGGGAGGTCATGCCCATTCCTCGTCGTCGTAACGTGTCGCTCGGTGCTCGCGCACTTCTATTAGACCCGAAAGCGACGGTCTCGCGGTGGATTCCACCGCGAGACCGTCGCTATCGGAATGGGGATCGTGAACTACTGGGCCGTACCGTCAGCCTGACGCTGTGGTGTGGTCGGCTGCGCGGGGGCCGGTGTAGCAGTAGGCGCCGCCGAACCACTGGTGGAACCGCCGAGTTTGTTGCCGCCCATGCTCGCGCGCAACTGATCGAGGCGGGCATGTCCGGCCATGTCCAATGTCGAGCGCTCGACCTCTAGCGCCCGGCCCTCCGCCGAGTTCTCATGCAGTTCGGTCGAGCCGAGCGCATTCGCGTACCGACGCTCGATCTTGTCGCGAACCTCGTCCAACGACGGGACGTTGCCCGGGGCCGACAACTCGCTCATCCGGTTCAGCGAAGCCGAGACCTGTTCCTGCATCTTCGCCTGTTCCAGCTGGCTCAGCAGCTTCGTCCGCTCGGCAAGCTTGGTCTTCAGCCGATGCTGGTTCTGATCGACCGCTTCCTTGGCCTTCTGCGCGGCGACCAGAGACTGGTCGTGCATCTGCTTGAGGTCTTCCATCTGCTGCTCGGCAGCCACCAACTTCGTCGCAAACGTCTGGGCCGTCTCCTCGTACTTCTGCGCTTCGGCCTCGTTGCCGTCGGCGCGGGCCTTGTCTGCGAGAGTGAGCGCCTGACGAGCATTCGCCTGCGCCTTCTCGACCTCGTTCATCTGGCGATTGAGCTTCATCTCCAGCTGCCGTTGGTTTCCGATGACGGCTGCGGCCTGCTGCGACAACTCCTGGTGCTGCTTCTGCGCATCCTCGATTGCCTGCTGAATCTGGATCTTCGGATCAGCCATCTCATCGACCTTGGCGCCGAACGCGGCCATGAGGTACTTCCAAAACTTCACGAATGGGTTGGCCATTGCGGCGCATCCTCCCGGTCGATGTGTGTCTGCGGTCGATTATCTGCGGAACGTAGTGCGGCTGACGTCGATGTTATCGCGGGACCGTACCAATTATTCCGGTTGTCTCGGCGTGATCTGCGCCGAGTACTGGCGGGATTCGGAGATACCGGCCTGCAAACCGGCGAGCTGGTCGCGCAAACTCTGCAGGTGCTCGTCGCTGCCGATCGGCGACTCTGTCACGGTCGCGGCCGATGATGCCGCGGTTTCGCCCATGTGAGCCGATACGCCTTCTAGGCCACGCACTACCGCTTCCATCCGTGCGATGAGGCCAGCTTCAGTCTGCTGCAAGCGGCTCCGTGCGTCCTGTTGGTCTGCTACCGCGTCAATGGCGTCCTGGCGATCCGCGGTGATGGCGAGTGTCGCGTCGGTGTCGGCGAACGTCTTCTCCAGCTGAGCGCGATCGGTGTTCAAATCACCGCCCGTGCCACGGAGCAGGCTCGCCTGTACCAGTGCCGCTTGCTGCGCCAGATCATCCAGTACCGGCAACGACAACTTCGCCTCGAAGAGCACGTTCTCCAACTGTCCGGCAATGATCGGCGACTCACAGTTCGCCACCAGTTGTTGCATGCCCGCGACCGTCCGATGCCCGCGCTGCTGCCACGCCTCAATCGTCGAGCCACGACGCACCCGCGCGACGGCAGCCGAATCGCTGCCGGCCCCGACTGCTGGACGTGCCGACCGAGAACTTCTGCGTGGTAGGGCGCGCACCCCGAGGGTGGCAGCGTAGGCCAACACACCGATCCCGAGCGCAGCCAGTAACGCCGCTGTCACACCGGGGATGAAGAGGAAGGCCCCGACGGTGACGACGAGACCGACGATCAATGCCAGTGGATCAAGAAACGTGGATCGTGGGCTCATTGAAGCGACCGGCTAGACCGGGACGACCTCGCGATCGTCCTGCTCGAATACCAGGCGTACCTCGGCGGCGGCCGACGCGTCCTTGCCTGATTCGATGAACGCCGCGTGGCGGAGGTCGGTGGACGCATCGTCCAGCAAATCTGCGAGCTCCAACTCAAGCGCATCGCAGATGCAGGCGAGCAATTCAGACGAGGCTTCCTTGCGGCCACGTTCGATCTCCGAGAGATATCCCAGGCTCACCCGTGCGGACGCAGAGACGTCACGCAGCGAGCGCTTCTGATCCTCGCGGTGCGCGCGCAGATTGCTTCCGATGACTTCGCGGAGAAGCAGCAACTGGACCTCCTGTAGGGCGGGGCACCTCCCGGTCGACGCGCGGCATCGGGATGTGCTCACTAAGAACCCTACCCTGACGCACCCAACAGCCGGTTGGTACTGATTTAACGCAACACCGGGCCGTGATGTTCCCGGAGTCGGCGCAGCAACAACTGCAGCGCGCCGGCCACAGCCTGATCGCGGATTTCCCTGCGATCGCCCTCACATCGCAGGCGTTCGACCACGGTGCTGCGCGCACCGTGCACGGCGACGTACACCGTGCCCGGCGGGTGGCCGTCTTGCGGGTCCGGACCGGCCACGCCGGTCAGGCCTACCCCCCAGTCGCTGCCGGTGCGCTCGCTCGCGCCGATACCCAGGTAGCGCGCAGTCGGTTCGCTGACCGGGCCGTGTTGCCTCAGTACGTCCTCGGGCACGCCGGCGAGCGACGCTTTCAAGGGCGTGGCGTAGACGATGAGACCGCCACGCACGACCGCACTGGCACCCGAAATCGTTGTCAATGCCGCGGCACACAGACCTGCCGTCAGCGACTCTGCGGTGCCCACGCTTTGGGCGCCCTCGCGCAGTGCTGTGATCGTCTCGGCCGCGGTGGCCAGTGTCGAAGAGGTCAGTAGATCATTCATGGGCGGTACCTGCTCGGGCTGCCGGCGCCCCTTTGACCAGCCGTATCGCGCGCTGGACATAGTCCAAAGCGGTCACCACCGTCAGCAGAATCGCCAGGCCCATCAACCACCAACGCACGGTTCCCACGACTCCGTCAATCGGCAAGATATACAACCAGATCGCCAACGATTGCGCGAACGTTTTGGCCTTGCCCCCACGGCTAGCGGGGATCACGCCGAACCGGATCACGAGGAACCGCAGCACGGTGATGCCAAGTTCGCGGGCGAGGATCACGATGCTGACCCACCAGGGCAACAACTCGAGGATCGACAGACCGATCAGGGCCGCACCCATAAGCGCCTTGTCGGCGATCGGATCGGCCATCTTGCCGAAGTCGGTAACGAGTCCGTGTTTGCGCGCGAGATCACCATCGAGTTTGTCAGTAGCGACCGCGATCGCGAACACGCCCGCCGCGGTCCAGCGCCACCCGGTTGAGGTCCCGCCGTCCTGCAGCATCGCAGTGATGAATACGGGTACCAGCAGGATCCGAATCACGGTGAGGAGGTTCGCGATGTTGTACACGCTGACGCGGCGCGCCGGCGCGCCGGGCGAGAGTTGATCCATCACACGTCCTGGGCGAACTCGCCGATCAGGTCGACGCCTTCGGAGGCGATAGCCCTCACCGGCACTAGATCACCAACAGTGAGCGCGCGGCCTCCGGCGTCAGGTATCAACACCGTCCCATCAACCTCCGGTCCCTGATGGTCGGCGCGCCCTTCGGCTCCCTCGTCGGTGATTTCTTCGATCAACACCGTCATCCGGTCGCCGATACGGCCCTCAGCGCGTTGCGCAGTGAGTTCGTCCACCAAGGCGCTGATGTGCTCAACCCGGTCCGCGATTTCCGCCTCATCCACGTGGCCGTCGAGTGTGACCGCCGCCGTTCCCTCCTCGTCGGAGTATCCGAACACCCCAACGGCGTCGAGGCGCGCCTCGGTGAGAAATCGTTCGAGTTCGGCGACGTCATCCTGGCTCTCTCCTGGGAAGCCCACAATGACGTTCGTGCGCACACCCACGTCGGGGGCCAGCCTTCTCGCCTGCTCGAGTAACTCGAGGAACGCATCGGTAGAACCGAACCGCTTCATTCGTCGCAGCACACTAGCCGACGAGTGCTGGAACGACAGGTCCAGGTACGGCGCCAGCCCCGACGTACCCAGCAGCACGTCCAATAGGCCGGGACGCATCTCAGCCGGCTGCAAGTAGGCGACGCGAACCCGCTCAAGCCCCTCGGTCTGCGCTAGCCGCGGCAGAAACGATTCGAGCAATCGCACATCACCGAGATCCTTGCCGTACGATGTGGAGTTCTCGCTGACCAGGACGATCTCCTTCACCCCGTCATCGGCGAGCCACTGCGCCTCGTTCAGCACGTCCTCAGGATGTCTGGATATGAATGAGCCACGGAACGACGGAATCGCACAGAACGTGCACCGCCGGTCACACCCGGAGGCGAGCTTGAGCGACGCGGTCGGGCCACCGACCAGACGGCTGCGCAACACACGCGGCCCGCTCTTGGGTCGTCCCCGCAGGGCCTCCACGGGCGACCGGGTGCCGCGATCACCGTGACCAGGGGTCGCGACGCGGACAGACGGTCGCTCAATCGGCGAGATCGGCAGCAGCGTGCGACGATCTGTCGGCGTGTGCGGCACCAACGACCGGCCGGCCAGCACGTCGTCAAGCCGGGCGGAAATATCGGCGTAGTCGTCGAACGACAGCACAGCGTCTGCTTCGGGAAGACTCTCGGCCAGTTGCTTGCCGTATCGCTGGGCCAGACAGCCGACTGCCACGACCTTGGAACCGGAGTCCGCGGCGGCGAGAACGGCGTCGATCGAGTCCTTCTTCGCGGCGTCGATGAATCCACAGGTATTGACCACAACGACATCCGCGTCATCGGACGTCAACGACCAGCCATGATCGTTGAGGCGTCCGGCCAACTCCTCCGAATCTACGTCGTTGCGGGCACAGCCCATCGTGACGACGTTGACTCGTCGCTGCCCACTCGTATCGCTCACGGACCTAGGTTAACCGCAGCCGTGTGCGCTATCCGTCGGACTCACCGCGCAGGGTCGCGAGTACCGCCGGAAGGTCGTCCGGTTTGGCCAAGACCTCGCGAGGCTTCGAACCCTCCGAGGGGCCCACAACGCCGCGTGTCTCAAGGATGTCCATCAATCGTCCGGCCTTGGCGAACCCCACGCGCAACTTCCGCTGCAGCATCGAAGTCGACCCCAGTTGGCTGGTGATGATGAGTTCGGCGGCCTCGCACGCGATATCCAGGTCGCCGCCGATATCGCCGTCGATTTCCTTCTTCTCGGTGGCTGCGGCGGTGAGTACCTCTTCGCGATACTCGGGTTCGCGTTGTTCCTTGACCAACGCGACGACTTTCTCGATCTCGGCATCGTCGACGTACGCCCCCTGCAACCGGATGGTGCTGCTAGCGCCGGGACCGAGATAGAGCCCGTCACCCTTTCCGGTGAGTTTTTCGGCACCGTTCTGATCCAGGATGACCCGCGAGTCAGTGCCTGAGGACGTCGTGAACGCGAGCCGCGACGGCACGTTGGTCTTGATCAGGCCGGTGACGACGTCGGTCGACGGGCGCTGCGTAGCAAGCACTAAATGAATGCCAGCAGCGCGCGCCTTGGCGGTGATACGAACGATCGCATCCTCGACATCGCGCGGGGCGACCATCATCAGATCCGCCAACTCATCGACGATGGCGACGATGTAGGGATATGGCTTGTACTCGCGTTCGCTCCCGGGCGGGGTGACGATCTCGCCGCTGCGCACCTTGCGATTGAAATCATCGATGTGCCGCACGCGGGTGGCTTGCATGTCCTGGTAACGCTGCTCCATCTCCTCGACCAGCCAGACGAGCGCGGTGGCTGCTTTCTTTGGGTCGGTGATGATCGGCGTGACGAGGTGTGGGATCCCCTCGTACGGCGTCATCTCGACCATCTTCGGGTCCACCAGGATGAGTCGTACGTCGTCCGGCGTGGCACGCATGAGCAATGACACGAGCATCGAGTTGATCGCCGAGGACTTACCGCCACCGGTCGCACCGGCGACGAGCAGGTGCGGAGTCTTGGCGATGTTCTCGGTGACGAACTTCCCCTCGACGTCCTTACCGAGCGCGACCAGTAGCGGGTGCTTGTCCTCGGCGGTTTTCGCATCACGAAGCACATCACCGAGGATCACGTACTCGCGGTCGGAGTTGGGTACCTCGATACCCACGGCCGATCGGCCTGGAATCGGCGCCAGGATACGGATCGCGGAGTTGGCCACGGCGTACGCAATGTTGTCCTGCAGTTGCTTGACCTTGCTGACCTTCACCGACGGCCCAAGCTCGACCTCGTAGCGAGTGACGGTAGGGCCGCGGGTGAACCCGACCACATCGGCATCGACCCCGAACTGCTCGAAAACGTCACCGATCGCGGCAATCGCATCATCGTTGGCCTGGGTGTGCGTCTTGTGCTCGGCCCCAACGCTCAGATTCGCCAGCGACGGCAGCACGTATTCCGCGCCATCGTCGCCGACGGTGCGTTTGACGATGGCCGCGGCCTTCGCATCGAGGGCGGCCTTGGACGGTGGCCCCTGCACGAATTCCGGATTCGCCGACGTCGCGGCCTCTGCGCCCTTCTTCGGTTGCGGCAGTACCGGGCTCAGCGCCTCATCGCCCTCCGGATCCAGTTCGGATTCCGCCGGCAGTTCGGTCGTCGTCTGCTCAGCTACCACACTCTTCGGCAAACCGAACTTGCGTCCCGACGTCCGCGGGGTGCGCTTGCGCCCTTCGGGTTCGGGTTGGGTCTCAAGTTCAGCTGACGGCTCGGTGAGGTCCTCATCGGAGACCGAGCGCTTGGCCGATTGCCGCCGACGCGCCGGACGGCGCAATCGCACGCTCGCCGCCTCGTCCGGGTCCATCTCATCAGGCGACGCCGCATGGCCGCGAGGAACGGGCTCGGCTTGAATATCGTCAGCCTCCAGCGGTTGGCCCAGCAGCCACGCCCGCAGTTCGTGAAGCCGCTCCGGCACCATCCGAACCGGGGTCCCGGTGACGACCAGTAGCCCGAAAATCACCACAGCACCCAAGACGAGCACGCCGAGGGCCACCAGCGCACCGCCGCCGTCGAACGGTCGGGCTGCCACCGACCCGAGCACTCCCCCAGCGCGTTCAATGTCTGCGGTGGCGGTCGGAGAACCAAACCCGAGATGGAATAGGCCGACGACGCCGATCAGCGCGCAGATCCAGCCGATTGCCAAGCGCCCGAATGCCTCGGGGTCACCCGCGGATCGGAACAGCCGCAGCGCGATGGCCACCAGCACAATCGGCAGGAAGGCAGCCACGCCACCGATAGCCCAGAACTGGGCGTTCGCGACTGCGCGGCCTAAGGCGCCGCCCGTTTCCATCCACACGCCGAGTGCGGATACCGCCGCGACGACGATCAACAGCAGCCCGATCGCATCGCGGTGTTGCGCTCGTCCCTTGGACAGTTCGCGCGCGAGCGCGTCATCTGCGATCTCAGCCGCGGACTTGCCACGAGCACTCTCCTCCAGCGAGGAGTCAGGCAATATCGCCGGATGTGCACCGACCCGGAAGAGTCCGGCCACTGCCTGAGCGATGGCGTTCCAGATAAACAAGAGGGATCGGAAGAATCCGATCACCAATTTCGGAAAGCCACCGATCTCGGTCGCGCGGGTTGATTCAGGGGAAGAACCGCCACCAGCAGGCTTACGGGTCGTGCGGGGCCGGCTCGTTCCCGAGCCGGCCCGAGCGTTCGAGCGCCGCGTGGGCTTGCTAGCAGGGGCCTGACGGGCTGCTGCCATGCCCACCACCCTAGTGCACCACCCGACCATCCCGTCACATTTGCCCCATTGGCCCCAGGTGTCGCAGGTGTGATTAGTCCGTCGTACGCCGGCGATAAGCGCGCAGGGCCAGCGGAGCGATGACCAACGAGATCAGCACGGACCAGCCGATGCTGACCCAGATGGAATGCTGCAACGGCCAGGCCGCCGTACTCGGTGTTGGGGTGCCGCCGAGATTGCCCCACAACTCGCGCAGTGATTGCACCAGCGCCGAGATCGGATTCCATTCGGCGATGACCTGCAGCACGCGCGGCATGTTCTCGGTCGGGGCGAAGGTGTTCGCCAGGAAGGTAATCGGGAAAATCGTCGTAAACATGACGCCGTTCACACCCTCCAACGTACGGATCGCTGACCCGACGAGGATCCCGATCCAGATCATCGCGAAGCCGAACAGCAGTAACAGCGCGAAGGCCAGTGCGGCACGCCCGACGTCGGTCCGGATCCGCCAACCGATCAGCAGCCCCGTGACGGCCATGACCACCACACCGATGCTCGAGTGAATGAGGCTCGATACGCTTCGCGACACCAGGACGGCGCTGCCACTCATGGGCAAGGAACGAAACCGGTCGATAATGCCCTTTTGCAAATCGTTGGTGAGGCCGATCGCGACGACGAAGGCGGCGAACGTCATCGTCTGCGCCATGATCCCGGGCAGCAACCATTCGCGATAACCGGCGGCACTACCAGTCTGGATCGAACCGCCGAACACGAACGCGAACAGCAGCACGAACATGATCGGCTGAATGGTCACGTCCGACAGCATCTCGGGTTGGCGCTTGATGTGGATCAGGTTCCGCCTAACCAGAGTTTGGATCTGGCGTGGGTACGACGCTCGTTGCGGGCTCTGTACGGGCGTCTGGTGTTGCAGATTCTCTACTGGCGTCGTGGTCATCCTCGCGCCCCTTCGGAAATAGCGGCCGCCGGTTCGTCGGCGCTCGGTTCGGTCTCGGCGCGGTGTCCGGTCAGTTTGAGGAAGACGTCATCCAGGCTCGGGCGCTGCAGACCGATGTCGTCAAGCGGCATCCCGCTGCGCTCGAATAGCGAGACGAGCCGAGTCATCGCGCCCAACCCCTCGGCGGGGGCTGTGATCTGGCGAGCATCGGCATCCACCTGCACATCGTCAACCACCTGGCGAACGATTTCTGCCGCCTCCCGAAGGCGATCGGCGTTCGACACCGTCACCACCAGTCGCGCCGCGCCGGACTGATCCTTCAGTTGCAGCGCAGTGCCCTGCGCGATGATTGCCCCCTTATCGATCACGATGATGTTGTCGGCCAACTGGTCAGCCTCTTCGAGATATTGAGTGGTCAGCAGCAGCGTCGTGCCGCCACGGACAAGCCCACGCAGAACGTCCCATAGTTCGTTGCGGCTGCGCGGATCCAGCCCGGTTGTCGGCTCGTCGAGGAACAGCACCGGTGGCGCCGCAATCAGGCTCACCGCGAGGTCGATACGACGTCGCATACCGCCTGAGTAGTCCTTGACCACTTTGTCGGCCGCGTCCGTGAGTGAGAACTGTTCGAGTAGCTGATCGGACAGCGCACGGACCTGCTTCGGCGCGAGACCATATAGTTCGCCGATGAGGCGCAAATTCTCGCGACCGGTGAGCAGTTCGTCGACGGACGCGGCCTGACCGGTCAGCCCCATCGCACCGCGGACCTTATCGGGCTGCGTGCGGACGTCGTACCCAGCGACGCGGGCGACTCCTTCGGTGGGCTCCGACAGGGTCGTCATCATTCGGACGATCGTCGTTTTCCCGGCACCGTTCGGACCGAGCAGGCCGAGGACGGACCCTTTCGGCACGGCGAAACTGACATCATTGACGGCGGTGAAATCGCCGAATTTCTTGACTAGGCCGACTGCTTCAATGGCAGGCTGATTCATACCTACCGAGAGTAGTTGTCGGACGCGACGGTTTTTTGACCGCGTATGCCAATCGCAGGCCGGCGCCTCGAGCGGCTCCGCTCATAGGTCGATGACGCTCGGCAGGATCATCGGACGACGGCGATGGGTGTCACTGACCCAGCGACCCATGACTCGGCGCATCGCTTGAGCAAGCTTGTGCGAGTCAGTAACGCCGTCCTCAAGTTGGCGCTGAATTTCCTTATCCACCAACGGCTCAACGGCGGCGATGATCTCGGGGTTGTCGGCGAACCCGCGGGCATGTGCGTGCGCAGCGCGCACGATCATCCGCGAGGAGGTGGAGACCACGATCGTGCACGCCAGGAATCCCTCCTCGCCGAGGATCAACCGATCCTTCAGTGTGCTCTCGTCGACCCCGGCTCGGTTGCCATCGACGTACACCATGCCGCAATCGATATGCCCGACGATCTGAGCCTGGCCATCGATCAGGTCGACGACATCACCATCGCTGGTCATCACGATCTGCTCATCGCTGAGGCCGGTCTTGCGTGCCAGCGCCGCGTGTGCGCGCAAGTGCCGCCACTCACCGTGCACCGGCATCAGATTGCTCGGCTTGGCGGTATTCAACAGATACAGCAACTCACCTGCCGCGGCGTGCCCTGACACGTGGACCAGCGCATTGTCCTTGCTGATGACCTGCGCACCCAGCTGAGCCAGCGCGTTGATGACTTTGTTTACCGCGGTCTCGTTACCCGGGACGAGCGA
This sequence comes from Cumulibacter sp., assembly GCA_047975195.1. GTDB lineage: Bacteria > Actinomycetota > Actinomycetes > Mycobacteriales > Antricoccaceae > Cumulibacter. The sequence goes on from JBKEDB010000091.1 coordinate 19,535, forward strand.
TGAGGCGAGCAACACGGTGTCGCCCTGCTCAATCGTGATGTGCCGGTGGTTACCGGTCGCCATCCGTGACAGGGCGGAAAGCGGCTCCCCCTGCGACCCGGTGGAAATAATCACGACCTGCGACGGGTGCATTCGAGCGGCTTGATCAATAGACACGGTCAGGCCAGGTGGAATGTTCAGGTAGCCGAGGTCCCCAGCAACGCCCATGTTCCGCACCATCGACCGACCGACGAAAGCGATCTTGCGGTTGTTCTTGTGTGCGGCATCGATAACTTGCTGAATCCGATGCACATGGGATGCGAACGACGCAACGATAATGCGCTGTTCCGCCTCGCGGATCACCGATTCGATCACCGGCCCGAGCTTTTCCTCGGAAGTAACGAAACCCGGCACTTCAGCGTTGGTCGAGTCCGCCATCAGCAGGTCGATACCTTCGAACCCGAGTCGCGCAAATCCAGCCAGATCAGTGATCCGGCCATCGAGCGGCACCTGATCCATCTTGAAGTCACCCGTGTGCAGCACGAGCCCGGCTTGGGTGCGGATTGCTACGGCCATCGCGTCCGGGATGGAGTGGTTCACCGCGAAGAATTCCACCTCGAAGGGACCGAGCGTGACGCGCTCGCCCTCGGCGACGTCCTGCAACGTTGCCTTGATCCGGTGCTCGCGCAGCTTGGCGCCGACGAAGGCGTTCGTCAACCTCGAGCCGTACACTGGAATATCGGAACGCTCGCGGAGCAGGTAGGGCACGGCGCCGATGTGATCCTCGTGACCGTGCGTGAGAACGATGGCCTCGATGTCTTCCAGCCGATCCTGGTATTGGGACCAGTCCGGGAGGATGACGTCGACGCCGGGTTGATCGTTCTCCGGAAAAAGAACACCGCAATCGACCACGAGCAACCTTCCCTCGTGCTCGAAGATCGCCATATTTCGACCGATCTCACCGAGCCCGCCGAGCGGGACGATTCGCATGCCGTGCGCGGGCAGCGAAGGTAGGTCGGTGAGCGTTCCGGCGTTCTTGCGGCGGCTCATACAGTGACCTGCTTACCCGCCGCGATAAGCGTCTCCCGTAGGAATCCCAGTTCGCCCTCGGACGCCTCCAGCAGCGGTAACCGAAGGTGGCGCGAATGGATCACGCCCATCAGTTGCATCGCGGCCTTCGATTGAATCGCCCCTTGGGACATCGCGCTCATGATGAGCTTCACGGCCGGAATAAGCGACGCGTTGATCGCCCGCGCTTCGCCCAGGTCACCGCGATCGACCGCCGCGATCATCCGGACGTACTCCGGTCCGAAGGCGTGCCCGACGACAGAGATCAGACCCACCGCGCCGCTAGCCAACCAGGCCAGATTCAGCGCATCTTCACCGGAGTAGTAGACGAGGTTCGTCGTCGCCATGACCTCGGCTGCAGAGAAGAAGTCGCCCTTTGCGTCCTTGACGCCGACGATCCGGTCATGCTCGCCCAAGCGCTGCAGCGTCGCCGGGTGGATCGGAACCCCTGCGCGTCCAGGGATGTCGTACAGCACGTTCGGCAGCCCGGTCGCGTCTGCCACTGCGGTGAAGTGTGCGACAAGGCCCTCTTGAGGCGGCTTGTTGTAGTACGGCGTGACGACCAGTAACGCGTCCGCACCGGCGTGCTCAGCGGCCTTGGCCAGGTGCACGGTGTGGTCGGTGATGTTGGTGCCGACGCCCGCAACGATGCATGCCCGATCGCCCACCGCATCGATCACCGTACGCAGGATCTGCGTCTTCTCCGTGTCCGTGGTCGTAGGCGCTTCACCCGTCGTACCGGACACGACAAGCCCGTCGTGTCCGTCATCAACCAGTCGCACCGCGAGCGCAGCGAGATCGTCGTGATCGATCTGACCGTCCGCGGTCATCGGGGTGGCCATCGCGGTCAGCATCCGACCGATGGGCGCGGCCGCGCCGTTGGGTGAAGTCATTCCTCAAATCTACCGTTCTCTCATTGACGAGTCGCGTTGCCGTGCCACTCATAATCCGCGGTGCGCCGCACGAACCGCAGCGACGTCCGACTCACTGCCGATCAGCTCTACTCGGGCATGCTTCTCACGGCCGAAACACCACAACGTGAGTTCATCGGGATTGCCTATCACGGTCACGCCGCCCACTGATTCGCGTGAGCGGGCAACGAACGGCTGGCCCGTGCCAGGGTCGAGGCGCACGGTAACGGGACTGGAACGCAGCAGCAGCCTGCCGACCTTCATCAGGGCGCCCTCAAGCGCACGATAACGCTCGCCGTCGCCCTCGCGCGGCTGCCAATCGGGCTGCGCGCGACGGATATCCTCATGATGTATGTACATCTCCGTCAGGTTCGCGCGCGCATCGACTCCAGGTAACGCAAACGGGGAGAAACGTGGTGGCCCGACGCGCAGCATGGCGAGCAGGTCAGCCCAGTGGTGTGCGCCGATACGCGCTTGCACGCGCGCGGTGTGCCGTCGCAATGGCGCCAGCAGAATCCCAGCCGCGGCGTCAGGACGCCGCTCTCGCAGCACCAGATGCGCGGCCAGCTCGCGGGTCGCCCATCCCTCACACAGCGTGGGGGCATCCGGACCGAGCTCCTCCAGCAGGTCGCACAACGCTTCGCGCTCGCTGCGGGCTACCGACATCGTCATCGCTTACGCCTCCGTCACGAGCGCGCTGGAGGCCATCCGACGACCGTCGGACAAATCCGTCACCACGAAGTCCGCGAACGCGTTCGGCTCGCTGCTCCGCAGCCGTTCTAGACACGTGATCACCAACTCACGCAGTTCATCGTCCGAAGCATCGCTCCCGTGCGCAGCGATGACCTGCCGCCACGCGCGCAGATTTCCAGTCACGACAATCTCGGTGCCCCTTGCCCCGGGCAACAGGGTCTGCGCCGCTTGCCGTGCGCGTTTGCTGCGGGCAGCGCCCTCAGTACCCGATAGCCGCTGCTCGATTCCGGTCATCAGTTCGTCGTACGCCTGCCGGGTCTTGCCCGCGGCTGCGGAGAACAGGTCGGCGAGGTCCTCGTCGGAGGCGACCGGATCGGGCACGACGAACGACGGATCGGCGATGACGTGCCGCTGCGACAGTTGGCTGTAGGACAGATGCCGGTGGCGCACCAATTCGTGCGTCACCGATCGCGACACGCCGCGGATGTATAGCGTCGCCGTAGCGTGCTCCAAGACCGCGAGGTGACCGACCTCAATGACGTGACGCAGGTATCCCGCGTTGGTGGCAGTACGCCGGTTCGGCTTATCCCAGGAGCGGTAACAGGCGCGCCCGGCGAACTCGGCTAGTGCCTGTCCGCCGCCGGCATCGGTCTGAAACGGCACATCTGCCGGCGGGATAAAACTACTCGTCGCGATCACATCGACCTGCGGTGTTGTCTGCTCACCCATGGTCACCCAACCTACCGCCTGGGTGTGACGCGTCGGCCTCGGCGCGCGGTGACACAATGCCTCCGGCGCCGCTCGACCTGGCCAGCACGGCGCGAACACCATGACAGGAGCTGCAATGACCGACTTCGCATACGAGGACATGCTTCCGCTGGGGGAAGATCCCACCCCCTACCGCCTGCTGACGACCGAAGGGGTGCGCACCCTGGAGGGACCCGACGGCAAGCAGTTCCTGCAGGTTGATCCCGCGGCCCTGGAGGTCCTGTCGGCGACCGCCATGCATGACATCGCGCACTACTTGCGCCCAGCTCATCTGCAGCAACTGCGCAACATCCTCGATGATGACGAGGCTAGTAACAACGACAAGTTCGTGGCACTCGACCTGCTGAAGAACGCGAACATCGCATCCGGCGGGGTGCTACCGATGTGCCAGGACACCGGAACCGCGATCGTGATGGGCAAACGTGGGCAGCGGGTGCTGACCGAAGGCGTCGATGAGAAGCCGTTGAGCAAGGGCGTATACGACGCGTATACGAAGCTGAACCTGCGGTACTCACAAATGGCGCCGCTGACGATGTGGGACGAGAAGAACACCGGCTCCAATCTGCCGGCGCAGGTCGAGTTGTACGCCGATACGCTTCCCGGCCACGAGATGTCGTACAAGTTTCTGTTCATGGCCAAGGGCGGCGGGTCTGCGAACAAGTCGTACTTGTTCCAGGAGACCAAGGCGATCCTGAACCCCGACGCGATGCTGACGTTCTTGGACGAGAAGATCCGTTCGCTGGGCACCGCCGCGTGCCCGCCGTACCACCTCGCGATCGTCATCGGCGGTACCTCCGCGGAGTTTGCCTTGAAGACCGCGAAATACGCTTCGGCGAAGTACCTTGACTCACTTCCGACCTCCGGTTCGGCGACGGCGCACGGGTTCCGCGACGCCGAATTGGAGCAGCAGGTCCTGGAGTTGACCCGCCGCAGCGGGATCGGCGCACAGTTCGGCGGTAAGTACTTCTGCCACGATGTGCGTGTGGTGCGCCTCCCCCGGCACGGCGCGTCCCTTCCGGTCGCGATCGCGGTCTCGTGCTCGGCCGATCGCCAGTGCCTCGGCAAGATCACCGCAGACGGTGTGTTTATCGAGCAGTTGGAGACTGAACCGGCCCGCTTCCTGCCCGAGGCCGTGACCGCTGATCTCGACGAGGAGGCCACCGGACTTCAGTCGACTGGTCAGAACGTCGTGGTGAAGATCGACCTCTCGCGGCCGATGGACGAGATCCGCGCCGAACTCACCAAGCACCCGGTCAAGACGCGCCTGTCGCTGACCGGGACACTCGTGGTCGCCCGGGACATCGCGCACGCCAAAATCAAGGAACGCCTCGACTCCGGCGAGGACATACCGCAGTACCTGAAGGATCACCCCGTGTACTACGCGGGTCCGGCGAAGACGCCCGAGGGCATGGCCTCAGGTTCGTTCGGACCTACCACCGCGGGGCGGATGGACTCGTACGTCGAGCAGTTCCAGGCTGCCGGCGGCTCCATGGTCATGCTTGCGAAGGGCAACCGCTCACAGCAGGTCACCGACGCGTGCGGTGCGCACGGCGGCTTTTACCTCGGCTCGATTGGTGGGCCTGCCGCACGGCTGGCACAGGACTGCATTACCTCTGTTGAGGTGCTCGAATACCCAGAACTCGGGATGGAAGCGATTTGGAGGATCGAGGTGGAGGACTTCCCGGCGTTCATCGTGGTCGACGACAAGGGCAACGACTTCTTCGCTTCGGTGACGAAGCCCATCGCGATGACGATCCAGAAGCGTCCAGGGCTCTGAGAAACGTTGCGCAAGCCGCTCAGCCGGCACGCCGCAACAGCGCCGATAAGTCGCCGACGTCGGCGACGCGCATGTCCACGAGGTCGAGCCAGTGCGCCATCTTCACCAAGTCCTCGCTCAGTCGCTGCGCGACCTGCCGAGCATGGAGCGTGCCGATGTGGTGCGCTGCCTGCACGAGCAACGACCGCTGCGCCCGATCGGCTTTGAGATCGACCAGCGCCGCCAACTGCTCGTCAAGCAGGTACGGCAGCACGTAGTAGCCGCGCACCCGTTTGAGTTTGGGCACGTAGATTTCGATGCGGTAGTGGGTGTCCCACAGTCGTTGGGTGCGATCGCGCTCCCACACCAGCGGATCGAACGGCGCCAATAGCGCTGATCCTGGCACGTGCCGCGGAATCCGGGCGTCTCGATGCAGGAACCACTGGCCTTCGACACCGTGCAGGCGAACCGGCTGAAGCGCGCCGGACTCGACCAGTTCGTCCAACAAGCGCTCGGTATGGCGGCCGGTGATCCGGAAATAGTCACGCAGGTGCTGCGCTGTCGCGACGCCGTGCGCGCGGGCGGCGACCTCGAGCAACTCTCGCTGAGCGTCGTCGCGGCTGGGCGTCGGTCGATCGAGAATCTCGCGCGGAATTACCCGCTCGGTCAGATCGTAGACGCGTTCGAACTGTGTGTTGCGGCGTACGGAGGCCAACTCACCGGTGCGGAAGAGCCATTCGATGGCGGCCTTGGCATCGTGCCATGACCACATCTCACCGCGTACTTTCCCCGTCCGCTGCGGATCGACCTGCGAGCTGGTGAGCGGGCCACGCTCGGCGATGATCTGCCGTACGTCGTCGACGTACGTGGGATTCTCTCGCACCAATCGGTCAATGAATCCCCACGTCTTGGTGCGGTGCTCGGCCATCCGCCAGCGCAACAGCGGATGATGCTGCACCGGCGAGTACGACGCCATATGCCCCCAGTACTCGAATACTCGTCGCCGCGGGTGCTCCATCGCATCAAAGGCGGCCCGATCGTAGGGCCCGAGCCGCGAGAACGCCGGAAGATAGTGGGCGCGAGTGAGTACGTTCACCGAGTCGACCTGCACGATCGCGGTCCGCTCGTACAGCCGCGTGAACTGGCGCGGGCCTGGCGACGGTGCGGTTGACCTGTCGGCGAAACCCTGGGCAGCCAACGCGATACGTCGCGCCGTCGGGACACTGATCTGTCTCACGACAGTCAACCTAGGCGACGTCGTGCGTCGCACCGTACCCGCCCGGCAAAGCACACTAAGGTGGTCACGTGGCCGAAGGACATGTCAGAGACGCACAGCCGACCGACGCCGACGAGATCGGGCGCATTCAATCGGCGACCTGGCACCAGGCGTACGAGCGTCAGTTACCTGCCTCGGCCCTAGAGGCAATGACCCCGCAGGCAGCGGCCGAGTCGTGGCGTTCAGCGATCAGCGCACCACCGGATGCCGGACACCGGCTCATGGTCGCGCTTGAGGCAGGCCCGACGGTGACCACCCGCGTCGGATTCGTCGCGATTGCTCCCACCACCAGCGACGAGGAGGACATCGCGGCACCGACCGTCGAGATCGTGACGATACTGGTAGAACCTCGCTGGGGACGCCGCGGTCATGGAGCGCGACTCTTGGCGTCTGCGGTCGACACCGCGCGGGCAGGCGGGGCAGAACAGTTGATCTGCTGGGTGCTCGCCGGCGACAAGGCCACCGAAGCGTTCTTACGCTCGGCGGGGTGGGAGCGCGACGGCTGGCGACGGACATTCGACGCCGGTGAACGGGAAATCGCGCAACACCGCCTACATACCGACATCAGTCACATCTCGGCAGGCCGGCATGGCTGATAAGCACGTACGCACCGACTGGTTTCTGCGGAACATCGCGATTGGTCCGGCGTTCCGCGGGATGTCACGCCTGAACGTCGAAGGCAAGGAACACATACCGCCCGAGGGTGCGGTGATCGTGGCAGCCAATCACTTGTCTTCCATGGACGCAGTGATCGTGCCGTTGGCGATGGGGCGACCCACGACGTTTCTGGCGAAAGCTGAGTATTTCTCCGGCGCGGGCATCAAGGGCCGTCTGACCGCGGAGTTCATGGAACGAGTGGGCACGATCCCGGTCGATCGCGCGAAAGGGCGCGCGGCATTGATGTCATTGGATGCAGCGCAGCAGGCCCTGGAAGATGGGCGCGCGTTTGCGATGCATCCCGAGGGCACCCGCTCGCCTGATGGTCGGCTCTACCGCGGCAAGACCGGTGTGGCTCGGCTGTCGCTGGTGACGGGTGCACCGGTGCTGCCCTGTGGAATCATCGGCTCACAGAAACTACTGCCGCCCGGTAGCCGCCGGATCCGTCCGGCGAAGGTCCTGGTGAGGTTCGGTCCGCTCGTACACCCCACTGGGTACCGCACGGGACCAATGGCCATCCGCAGTCGCGATATGACCGTTGACATCATGCGCGCCATTGAGTCGCTCTCCGGCCAAGAGTACGTCGACCAGTTCTCCCCCGGACCGAGGTCCGCCTCGCAGGACTAGCCACGTTCGGTATGCAGCGCCTCGCTACCGACCAATAGGCCTATAGGCCCATGAAGGATTCGATCCCTACAGTCAGACCGGGGTGGGCCGCGACTTCTCGAACACCGAGCAGCACCCCAGGAACGAACGACGTGCGATCCATCGAGTCATGACGCAGGGTGAGCACCTCACCCTGCGTGCCGAATATGACTTCCTGATGGGCGATCATCCCGCGCATCCGCACCGAATGAACAGGTACTCCATCGACGTCCGCGCCGCGGGCGCCCGCCAAGCCGGTCGATGTGGCATCGGGCATGGCGCCCAACCCGGCCTCCGAACGCGCCGCCGCGATCAGCGCAGCCGTACGCGCTGCGGTACCCGACGGCGCATCAGCCTTCGTCGGATGATGCAACTCAATGATCTCGGCGGTCTCGTAGAACTTGGCCGCGATCTGCGAGAAGTGCATCATCAGCACCGCGCCGATCGCGAAGTTGGGGGCAATCAGTACCCCCACATCGGGCTTGGCCGCCAGCCAATTGCGGACTTGCGCCAGACGTTCTTCGGTGAAGCCCGTTGTCCCGACGACACAGTGAATGCCCGCCGCGATGCAGTGCTCCAGCGTGCCCATCACCGCATCCGGATGGGTGAAATCAACGATCACCTCGGTGTTGGTCTGCTTGAGGCCGGCGATGTCGTCGTCCAGATCAATCCTGCTGACCAACTCCAAGTCGCCCGCTGCGTCGACCCCGAGGCAGATCTGTTCGCCGACCTTGCCTGCCGCGCCCACTACGCCTACTCGCATGTCACGTTCCTCCGCGTCAATGTGATTACTACATGACTTGTGATTACTACCTGACTTCGTCGAAACTGCCGTATCGGAACGGGCCGACGACGGCCAACGACGCCGGTCGCGCCAATAAGTCGGCGGCGAGCTCTGCGACGTCCTCGAGACTCACTTCGGCAATGCGCTCGAGCATCCAAGAGACGTCCTTGTGGTCGCCGTAGGCCAGTTCGCTACTGCCGAGTCGATTCATTCGTGCACCGCTGTCCTGCAGTCCGAGAACGATGTTGCCACGCAGTTGGCCTTTGGCGCGCGCGACCTCTTCGGCGCTCATCCCGTGAGTAGCTACCTGCTCGAACGAACGCTGCAGAATCGACACGACCCGCTTCGCATTCACCGGCGCCGTACCGGCGTACACCCCAAAACAGCCCTCGTCAGCATACATCGATGAGAACGAATACACTGAGTATGCCAAGGCCTGACGATCTCGGATTTCTTGGAACAAGCGGGAGCTCATCCCGCCACCCAGCGCGGTCTCCAGCACACCCAAAGCAAATCGACGTTCATCGAACCTATCGATTCCGGGTACGCCGTAGATCAGGTGCGCCTGCTCACTGCGACGGTTGACTACCCGCGCCTGCGACCGCGCCGGCAGACGGCGAGCACGTCGAGCCGAACGAGATGATGACGCTGCGGCAGCCGGCCCGATACCCTCGAAGGCGCTGCGGACTCGACGCACCACCGCGGCATGATCGACCTGCCCGGCCACGGCGACCACCATGTTCTCGGGCCGGTAATGCCTGCGATAGAGCGAACGGATCTTTGCCGCATCGATATCGCGCAACTGCTCGTGTGTGCCGATCACGGATCTGGCGTACGGGGAGTTGCCGTGCACGATTTCGCCGAATACGTCATGCACCAGGTCTGAGCCGTCGTCATCACGCATCGCAAGCTCTTCGAGGACGACGCTGCGTTCGGTTTCGACATCTTCGGTTCGCATGCTCGCGTGCAGCACGATGTCGCTGACGACATCGATCGCTAACGGCAGGTCACTGTCGATCACCGTCGCGTAAAAGCAGGTGTGTTCCTTACCGGTGAAGGCATTCATCTCACCACCAACAGCGTCGATTGCGGCCGAGATCTCGAGCGCTGTGCGGCGCTGCGTGCCCTTGAACAGCAGGTGCTCCAAATAATGAGCCGCGCCGGCTTCGCGCGGTGACTCATTCACCGAGCCGACGTTCACCCAGACGCCGAGGGACGCCGACATGCATCCGGGAATGTGCTCCGAAACGACACGCAGCCCGCCGGGGAGCACGGTCCTGCGGACCGTGCCTCCCTCGGGCGAGCTGTATATCGTGCGCGTAGACGCGCGGGTCAGTCCAACCACCAGGCGGGATTAGCCCTCGGTTGCCTCGGCAGCAGCCTCGGCCTTCTCCTCGGCCACCACCGGGATCAGGCTGATCTTGCCGCGCTGATCGATGTCGACGATCTCGACCTGAATCTTGTCGCCGACATTGACGACGTCTTCGACCTTGCCGATGCGCTTGCCATTACCCAGCTTCGAAATGTGCACGAGGCCGTCCTTGCCCGGCAGCAGCGATACGAAGGCGCCGAACGGCGCCGCCTTCACTACCGTGCCGAGGAACCGCTCGCCGATTTTTGGCAACTGCGGATTGGCAATCGCGTTGATCCGATCGATCGCTTCTTGCGCGGACTCACCGTTATCGGCGCCGACGTAAATCGTCCCGTCGTCCTCGATGGTGATCTTCGCCCCGGTCTCGTCCTGGATCGTGTTGATCATCTGCCCCTTGGGGCCGATCACCGCGCCGATCTTGTCTACCGGGATCTTCACCGAGGTCACCCGCGGTGCGTACTTGCTCATCTCGTCCGGTGCATCGATGGCTTCGCCCATGACGTCGAGAATGTGCAGGCGTGCGTCGCGTGCCTGCGACAGCGCGGCAGCGAGGACCTCGGACGGGATTCCATCCAGCTTGGTGTCCAACTGGATCGCAGTGACAAACTCACGGGTGCCGGCGACCTTGAAGTCCATATCGCCGAACGCGTCCTCCGCGCCCAAGATGTCGGTCAGCGCGGCGTACGACGGCTTTCCGTCGACGACGTCCGAGATCAGGCCCATCGCGATACCAGCGACCGGCGCCTTCAGCGGCACGCCCGCGTTCAGCAGCGCCATCGTCGACGCGCAGACCGAACCCATCGACGTCGAGCCGTTGGAGCCGAGCGCCTCGGATACCTGACGAATCGCGTACGGGAACTCCTCGCGGTTCGGCAGCACCGGCAGCAGGGCACGCTCAGCGAGCGCGCCGTGACCGATCTCGCGACGCTTCGGCGAACCGACGCGGCCAGTCTCACCAGTCGAGTACGGCGGGAAGTTGTAGTTGTGCATGTACCGCTTGCTGGTTTCCGGCGACAGCGTGTCGAGCTTTTGCTCCATCGCAAGCATGTCCAGCGTGGTGATACCCAGGATCTGGGTCTCGCCACGCTCAAACAGTGCCGAACCGTGCACACGCGGCACGACGGCGACCTCGGCCGCCAGCGACCGGATGTCGGTCAGACCGCGACCATCGATACGCGCACCGTCGGTGAGCACGCGGGCACGCACGAACTTCTTGGTCAGCGCGCGAACGGCGGCGGAGATCTCGCCACCGCGACCGTCGAACTGTTCGGCTAGATCTGCCTTCGCAGCATCCTTGATCTCGTCCAGGCGTGCCTCGCGCTCCTGCTTGCCGGCGATGGTCAGCGCGTCCTTGAGCTCAGTCGAGACCTTGGCCTCGACGGCGTCGTACACGTCGTCCTCGAAGTCGACGAAGACCGGGAACTCAGCGGTTTCCTTACCAGCGACGTCTGCCAACTGGGACTGTGCGCGGCACAGTTCGGCGATGTGCGGCTTCGCGGCCTCCAGGCCCTGTGCCACAACCTCTTCGGTCGGCGCAGTTGCGCCGCCGGCGACCAGTTCGATCGTGGCCTCGGTGGCCTCGGCCTCAACCATCATGATCGCGACGTCCTGCTTACCGTCGGCCTCGACCACGCGTCCGGCGACGACCATGTCGAACACGGCACGTTCGGACTGCTCAACCGTCGGGAATGCGACCCACTGGTTGTCGATCAGCGCGATGCGAACACCGCCGATCGGTCCCGAGAAAGGCAGCCCGGCCAACTGGGTGGACATCGATGCCGCGTTGATCGCGACAACGTCGTAAAACTCGTCGGGATCCAGCGCCATGACCGTGACAACGACCTGGACCTCGTTGCGCAGACCCTTGACGAAGGTCGGACGCAGCGGACGGTCGATCAGTCGGCAGGTCAGAATCGCGCCCTCGGACGGGCGACCTTCGCGACGGAAGAACGAGCCGGGGATGCGCCCCGCGGCATACATCCGCTCCTCGACATCCACGGTGAGTGGGAAGAAATCGATGAAGTCACGCGGCTTCTTCTGCGCGTTGGTCGCCGAAAGCAACATGGTGTCGTCATCGAGGTATACGACGGCCGAGCCGCCGGACTGACGGGCCAAGCGGCCGGTTTCGAAACGAATCTCGCGCTTCCCGAAGCTGCCGTTGTCGATGACAGCGACCGACTCCTGGGCGTCCAGTTCGTCATTGATGGGCTCAGACAATGTGTGTCCTCTTTTCAGTGGCGCGCACACGCCAGCGTCATAACGGCTGCTGTGAAGAGGCCGAGCCGGTCTTCGATCGAAGTCATCGGTATCTGCGGGAGTCCCCGCAGCTCCGGTGACCACCACCGAGGGCCAGCATCAGCGCGGGCAGGCCTGTGGGCTGACGCGCACGCAGGATGTGCCGTGAGCGTATCTCACAGCACGCGGTCGTGGAGGTCACGCCGCTCACAGGCGGCGAAACCTCGATGAGGGAGTGGCCACAGTGGCCACTCCCTCATCGATGGGGAAAACTAGCGGCGCAGACCAAGCTTCGCAACCAACTCGCGGTAACCGTCGAGATCGCTCTTCTGCAGGTAAGCCAACAGGCGGCGGCGACGGCCGACCAGCAGCAATAGACCACGGCGGCTGTGGTGATCGTGCTTGTGCTGCTTCAGGTGCTCGGTCAGGTGAGCGATGCGCTTGGACAGCAGCGCGATCTGCACGTCGGGCGAACCGGTGTCACCAGGCGCGGTCGCGTACTCTTCGATCGTCTTCTTCTTCAGTTCTGCATCCATACTTGGTGCTCCTTCCAGTTCGCTGCACGGCGTCCCAGTCGCGGGTGCTTTCGGGACTCTTACCGGGCCGTGGCCGATCGACGGCAACCTGAGCAGACTACCATCCGGCGCAGGTGCGGGCCTAATTGCCCTGACCAACGCGGGGTTCTCCACGAGCGCAGCCCCTCCTCAACGGGACGGGCGCGCGCTAATGTGAGGCCACATCAGTGATCGACTCGAGGAGGAGCCATGGTCTTGACCGTCAGCCAAGCAACCGATGCAGACCTGGAGGTCCTCCGCCAGCACCAGGACCGGCCCGAGCTGGGGCTGGTCGACGAGCACTTCCGTCAGCAGGGTACAGGTCGCATCATCTTCGCCGTCGTACGCGACGGCGAACGGCCGGTCGGCAGCGCGGTCATCGACTTCGAGGCGGGTCAGCTGACGCCGGAGCTGCGGCACATGTATGTGTTCAAGTCCGCCCGTCGCCAGGGCGCCGGCCGGCTCCTGACGCAGTTCATCGAGCAGGCGGCCCGTGAGCGCGGCTACACCGCGGTCTTCCTGGCCGTCGACCCCAACAACTACAAGGCCGTCCCGCTGTACATCTCGCTGGAATACCACCCGACGGGGGAGCACCTGTTCGTCGACTAGCCCGAGGTGCGCCAGGTCGAGGAGGGCGAGACGCCCAGCACCCACTACGCGATCTACAAGAAGAGCCTGACGGCCCTGTAGGCACTCAGTCGTCGATCGCGAGCATGACTCGCGTCGCGGCCACGTCGTCGTTCATCTGGTCGATCAGCGCGGCGATGCCGGCGAAACGCACCTGCCCGCGGATGCGGTCAACGAAGTCGACGCCGATCTCCACGCCGTACAGCTCGAGGTCGGTGCGGCCGAGAACGTAGGACTCGACGCGGTGGTCGGCCCCGTCGAACGTGGGGTTCGTGCCCACCGAGATCGCGGCGGGAAGCCGCGGGGCGTCGGGCTCGTCCAGCCTGGTCAGCCAGCCGGCGTACACGCCGTCGGCGGGAACGGCCATCTCGTTGGGAACGGCGAGGTTCGCGGTCGGGAAGCCCAGCTCGCGGCCGCGCTGGTCCCCGACCTCAACGACCCCACGGAAGCGGAACGGACGACCCAGATGCAGCGCCGCCGTGCGGACGTCGCCTGCCTCGAGCGCCGCGCGCACCCCCGTGGAGCAGCTGATCTCCTCGTCGACGGAGGCCAGCGACAGCGGGCGCACCTCGAAGTGCCCCTTCCCC
>JBKEDB010000012.1:0-5507 GCA_047975195.1 Cumulibacter sp.
CGGCCACAACGATGACCAATGCCGGCAGCGCGAGCGCCACCTCGGCCGTGACCATTCCGCCGTCGGACCGCCTGCCGTGCCCCCGCCGCCTCTGCGGCAGCCGGCACATGGGGTGTCCCATCAGAGCGACGACAAAGCCTTGGTGATGAGGCCGCTGAGCGCAGAGATGATCGAGTCACCGGTCACCACTTGGTAGAGAATTGCCGCGAACCCGCAGGCGGCGATGGTCCCTACGGCGTATTCGGCTGTTGTCATTCCGGCATCGGCAGACCGTGCACGCGCCGGGCCGAGCAGTCGATCCACCAGCCACAACAGCACTGCCGCGAACCCGCGACGCATCTTCGGAATGGCCGAATACAGGACCTCCCACCCCCGCCTGATCCGGTCCTTGGCGCGGTAGGAGTAGTCATTAGTCGTGTCGTACATCGTTTCCTCCTTCGTCCTGGCAGGTGCCTCCTGCCAGTTCGTGCGGTTCCTGTAGCCGTTCGTCTGGTCAAAGAATGTCGCTGGCGAGGCCGATCACCATCGGCACGACACCAAGGCAGATGAACGACGGCAGGAAACACAGACCCAGCGGTGCCAGCACCCGTACGCCGACCTTTCGTGCACGCACCTCTGCTGCCAGCCTCCGGTCCGCGCGCAACTGAGTACCGATGGACGACCACGCGTGTGCCAGTGCCGCCCCGCTGTCACTGGCTCGGATCGCCGCCCGACCAACTGCCGACAGGTCGGCCATGTCGGCAACGCCACCCCACGCGTCAGCGGGCGGCTCACCTACCGCAAGGCGTCGTTCAATCTGGTCACACCGTGATTGCGATTCACTGCCGCAACTGCGAGCAGCCGCAGCCAGCGCGGAGCCTGGCGGCGCTCCCGAGCGCAGCAACAGGCCGGCAACGGTCAATACGAGTGGAAGCGCCGGGTCAACAACGCTCGGTTCAGCCCGCTCCCGCAACCTGCGAAGCGCCGTAAAAGTTCCGAAAGCGGTAGCCACTCCCACGCTGATCCCCGCTATAGTCGGCTTCCACGCCACGACGAGCAAGAACACCAGCACGGCGAGCAGCACCGGCATGTGCCTGTCTCGGCAAGTCCCAGCAGCACGCACCCGTCGTCTCTGCACAGCCACAGACATCGTCTCCAGCGGCCAACACAGCACCGCGAATGCGCCCATCAACAGGCCAAGGGTCATCGCTGCGCTCCATTGACCATGGCGTTCGTCCACCACACTCCAGCGGCGGCGAGCACGGTGCCGACAAGCATCGCGATCGCGCCTGCATTCGTGTGCATCAGCACCCGCCATGGATCCGCCCCGATGGTCTGACCCATCACGATCCCGAACGCAGGCAACATCGTTAACAATGCGGCAGTCGCTCGTGGACCGGCGAGCAGGCTGGTGACGTCGCGACGTACGTGCGCCTGCGTCGTCGCATCGTCAGCGAGAACCTCTACTGCCTCGGCCAGCGCGATTCCTGCTGATCCGCTCAGTCGCACCAGCCCAGCGAGACGGTGCACCCCCGATACAGCGGTGCGCTCCAACGCCGCGCCGGGATCATCGCCCATCCGGATGGCCTGCGCCGCGCGGGTCAGCGCCGCACACATCCGGGTATCTGCGACGGTGCCTGCCGAACGCAACGCGGCCGCAAGGTCGTTGCCTGCGCGCAACTCGGCGCCGATTGCCTGCAGGGTCTCGACATCGCGGCTCAGCATGAGCGCATCCGCCCGCCGTCGCCTGCCCTGCGCCCACGACGATGCCGCGATTGCAGAGAGCACACCGGCACTGATAGCGGCGTGCCACGGCGCGATGAATGCGACCGCGGCCGCGCAGACCGCCGCTACGCCGACGATCCACCGTCCAGGATGCTCGGGCACCTCCAGCGCAGCGAGCCGTTCGCGAAAGCCCACGCGATCTGGGCCACGCCCGATCGGGTGCGAGTGGCTCGGCCACAGCAGGACGGCCATCGCTAGCACCCCGAGCGCTGCTGCCGCCGCGTGCGTCATCGCCGACCCTCCAGTACCTCAGCGAGGAGCGCTACATCTTTCGTGAATCCGTCCTCACGGCCCCAAACTGTCGTCGCTATCGGCGCGTGTTCCGTCGCCTCGAGGACGGCGATCTGATGTACGCCGCGGATCCCGGCTGGATCACGACCGACGTGCACGAGCACATCGACAGCCGAGGTCAGTTGCGCGTCGATAGCCTCGGCCGAGATGTCTGCGAGCATGCCCAAAGCCCGGATGCGCGCTGGGACGTCCTCGACGCTGTTCGCGTGCACAGTTCCCGCGCCGCCCTGATGGCCAGTGTTCAGCGCCATCAGGAGCTCGATCACTTCGGCGCCTCGCACCTCACCGACAATGATCCGGTCGGGACGCATTCTTAGTGCCTGGCGCACGAGCATGCGCAGCGTCAACTCCCCGGCACCTTCGATATTCGATGGGCGCGACAGGATCTTGACCGTGTGCGGGTGGCGCGGACGAAGTTCATCGGCGTCCTCGGCGATCACTACGCGCTCGGTCGGATCAACGTGTTCGAGCAGCATCGACAAGAGCGAGGTCTTGCCCGAGCCGGTACCCCCGCTGACGAGGAAAGACAGCCGCGCCCGCACCATCTCAACGAGCAAGTCAGCTACCGCAGGATCGAGGCCATCCTCGAGGAGGTCAGTCAGCGA
The DNA here is from genome assembly GCA_047975195.1 of Cumulibacter sp. Classification (GTDB taxonomy): domain Bacteria; phylum Actinomycetota; class Actinomycetes; order Mycobacteriales; family Antricoccaceae; genus Cumulibacter. Next base: position 2,661 of record JBKEDB010000012.1, read on the forward strand.
CAGCGTGCGTCGGCGCATGGTGCGTACGCTCAGCAGCGCGCAATCGGCCGCGATCGGCGGGATCACAGCATGCAGCCGGCAGCCGTCGGGAAGAGTCGCGTCAACCCACGGGTGTGCCGCGTCCAGTCGGCGACCGGCCCGAGCCGCCAGCCGTTTAGCTAGGTCGGCGACCTCCTCCGGCCCGCTGAATCTGATCGCGGTACGCCGGAGCCCGCCGCCCTGGTCCACCCAGACGTCGTCGGGGCCGTTGACCAATACATCAGTCACATCCCACGTATTCAGCAGCGCTTCGAGCGGTCCGGCGCCCAAGACTTCGGCTTCAGCTTCTGTGAGGACCTCGAGTAACTCACGGTCGCTGATCAGCCCGTTGGCCTCTTCGCGGATCAGCGCGGCCAGTCGTACCGTGTCGACAACGTCGTCGGCATCGGCGCATCTGCGTCGTACGGCCGCAATCAGCGCATCGCGTCGGGTGCCGCTCACCGAGCACTCACCACGTCTCGGCACCGCTGCAGTAGTGCCCCGCAGTCCATGACGAACCGCTCGCTGCCCACCAGCCCGGCCCGTCCTTTGGCCACGCGTCGATCGATACCGCTGGATTCTCGGAGCCAGAAGACGTCGTCCGCGAGGCCAGTAAGTTCGGCGAACGTCGCATCCGGTAGCGCCGCGCCGCGCACGGTGCGAGCCGCCACAACGATCGGCGGGCCGCCCCGCCCCGGGATGCCTCGCTCCGGAATACTGCGCTCCGACGCCCCACCCGCTGGTTCACCGCGCAGGGCCTCCAGCGCAGCCCGGGTTGCCAATCCGCCACGCACATCAGAGACGGTGACGAGCACCGTCACATCACTGAGCTGCGCCGCGGTGTCGACCAGCCCGCTCGCAATATGTTCATCGATGATCACCAGTGACCCAAGCCCCGATGCGGCCAGTACCGCGGCACGAAGAGCATCGGCAGGCAACTCACGCTGCGGATGCTCACGGTTAGCGGCGATCAGGGAGATGCCGTCGCGACTGGGGATCGATGACGTCAGCGCCTCACCACTGACCCGACCACGCAGATTGCTCAACTCGGCCCAGCCCAGTCCGTCCGGGTCGAGACCGAGCAGCAGGTCATCCCACCCCGAGCGCAGGTTTGTGTCGAGCAGGACAGTTCCACGATCACCGCCTGCCAGGGCGAGACCGGCAGCAGTCGCCGACGCGCCACACCCACCGGTGGATCCCATGACTCGGACCGTCAGACCCGCGTCCGAATCTGCCGATCGCAGAGTGAGGCGCTCGGTCAACCAACCTTCGGACTCCACGAAAGTCACCGCGTCACTCGCACCCAGGCTCACACAATCACGCCACGCGCCACTCGGGATTTCCTCCGTCGCGACGACGTACACGCTGTCGCGGCGCGGCGGATCCTCCCGAAGGAGGCCATCGAGCGCGTCCACGCCGACGAGCACTGCCTCACTCTCGTGCCAACGCGATGCGGCACCGGCAGCGGCACGGACAATTGGATTCATTCCCGCAGCAGCGATGACCCGCTGCGATCGTCGGGCGATGTCGTCATCCGTCGTCACCACGAGCACATCACGCAGTTCCCTCGCCGTTGTCATAGCGCAGATACTTCGCTGAATCGGGCACTGCGGCGAGGCCGTCGGCGGTGGGTGTGGAAACGCGCCCGCGCTGTGGAAAACTCGGTTCGATCGAGCGGCCTCGGTCGGCGCAATGTGCTGGATCGTAGGGGTACGCGGCCCGGAACCTGGCTAACCGCTCCCGCCTACCTGAGCGCCTACACTGATCACGTGACGCCTCACCCGCGCCAGGCCGCCTTCTTCGACCTCGACAAGACCATCATCGCCAAATCAAGCGTGCTCGTTTTCGGCAAGCAGTTCTTCGCCGGGGGCCTCATCAATCGCCGCGCCGTGCTCAAAGCGACCTATGCCCAGCTGGTGTTCATGGCCGGCGCCGACGATAACCAGATCGACAGCATCCGGCGACATCTGACCAAGATGATCGCCGGTTGGGACGTCGCGCAGGTGCGCTCGATCGTCGCCGAAACCTTGCACGAAGTCGTCACGCCGTTGGTGTACGACGAGGCCGCCAAACTGATTGACGATCACCGTGCCGCGGGCCGCGACATCGTGATCGTGTCGGCCAGTGGGGCTGAGATGGTGGAGCCGATCGGTCAGATGCTTGGCGCCGACCACGTCATCGCCACCACCATGGTCGTCGAGGACGACACGTACACCGGCGAGATCGAGTTCTACGCGTACGGACAGGCTAAGTCCGACGCGATTACTGCGTTTGCCATGACGCGCGGGTACGACCTGGATCAGTGCTACGCGTACAGCGATTCGGCGTCCGACCTTCCGATGCTTTCCCTCGTCGGACATCCCTCGGTGGTCAACCCCGATAAAGTGCTGCGGGCGGCCGCGCTCGAGCGCGACTGGCCGGTGCTGCGCTTCAGCAACAGCGTGTCGCTCAAGGAACGTCTCGATCGACTCAGCAAGCCGTCGACGCCGACGATAGCCAGCGGCGCAGCAGTGACCACCGCCGCAGCGATCGCCGGCATCGCGTGGTTCGAGCACCGTCGTCGTAAGCGACGCTCCAGTCGCGCGATCTAGCATTTACGCGTCCGGGCCGATCGACCGATAGCGCCGCACGCATAGGGTTGGGCAGCCCAGGGGAGGACGAGTCATGGATCTGGAACTAGCAGGGAAACGCGCGCTCATCACCGGCGCTTCGCAAGGGATCGGGCGGCAAGTCGCCGAGACGTTAGCCCGGGAGGGCTGCGACGTACTGCTCACCGCGCGACATGCCGAGCGCCTCAACGAGGCATCCAAGCAGATCGGCCACACGACC
>JBKEDB010000120.1:0-8136 GCA_047975195.1 Cumulibacter sp.
ACCGTGTCCGTGGAGACGATGAAGATCGTGGACGCGCTTCCAGGTCTCGAGATCGTCGAGGAGGAGGCATGAGCGACGTGCTGCGCGTCGGAGGCGTCACGGTCGCGATGCCCGTCGCCGAACGTTGGGTCGAGGCCTACACCGATCCGGCCCGCCGAACCGAAACTAAGCCCTACGCCTATCCCGCGTATGACACCTACGAGCAGGCCAGTGATCCGTACACGCTTTCTGATGCCGACCTGCTCGCGCCGGGGTTACTAAACGTCAACATCAGCCTGCGCGCCTACTACGTATTGCAGGACATGCGACCTCACGTTGAGGAAGCGTTCAAGCTCATCCAGCCCGACGCCAACTGGGCAAACATAGACACTGACACAGCCATAACTGCTGTAGAAAAGGCGTACTCGCCTCTTGATGTACCGCAATTGTCGGGACGAGGCGTGCGCAGGACAACCTTGTCGAAGGTTCTGCACCGAAAGCGCCCCAACTTCTTCGCGCTCCATGACTCGCGCGTCAGCAACTGCTACTACGACATAGCCGGGGGCATCGAGACGGACCGGAAACGCTCGCGGGCGCAGTCCATGGGGGTATTCACGCAGCGCGTCGCTCAGGATGTCGCCTCACAGACCAACCAACTAGATCAGCTCGCAGAGGCGGTCGATGGCCCGGTGCCGCTCACCCATCTACGGCTCCTGGACATCGTCGCGTGGCGCGCCAACGGCAAGGACCACCTGGACTAGCCCCATCGAGTGAGCGGAGCCTGGGCTCGGTGTCACACCCACGCCCTAGCGTGGGGCCATGGCAGTTGAGATGTGGCAGTACCCGGCATGGCTCGCACAGCACCGGGCAGCTTTCAGCCGCCATCCTGAGGCTGCACTGATCCCCTATGTGCGCGCCCTCAATTGCGTTGCCCTCGACGAGCTGAACACTTCCGGCCCGAACCTGCTGTTCGACGAAGCCGAGCAGGCACTCGAGAGTGTCATCAGCTCAGATGGAGCGACGCCCACGCGCTTGCATCACCTTGTCATGGTCCTGATCAATGACGCCCAGGCAAACGCGTTCTCGGGCGGACCGAACTGGCCTGACCAGGGGCGCGCCTTGGACGCCGCAGTGTCTGCAGTGACGTGGCAACGCCACCTGCGCGCACACCTCGACGCCGCTGGCCAGAGGGCCCCAATCGAGGCTGTCGAGATGGTGAGGTCCAGCACCGTCAACGCCCACCTGACGTTGGCTCGGGTGCAAGCAGCCTGCGCCCTCATGGACGACGCGCATGCGTCGTACGCGTCTGCCGTCGACAGCGTGACGACTCCGTCACTCGAAGATGAGTGGCGCGATCTCGTGACGTCGGTCGGGCTCGAGCTCGGGGTCGATTACGGTTCGCACGTCGGGGCAGCGTCCGAGGACCTGCGGACGCGATGTTGGTATTGGTATGGCCCTGTGGCGTGATGCATAGCGGTGATACTCGTCACGGCGGCTAGCCACGCGCAACCGCGATCACAGCTCAAACGCCGCGAGCTTCTCCACCGACCTCGTCAGCGATGAGCGGGGCAATCTCTGCCGAGTCAGCGATGCCGTCACTTGAGTTAAGGGACAGCACGTACAACCCAGAGGCCACGTGGATCCCACCAAAGGAGTCGCTAGCCTCCTGCCACGCCTCGAGAACCGCTTCGTCGCCGAATACCAGGATGCCTGCGTCGTAACCGTTGACGGTGACGTCGAAGTTGGCTTCAGCTCCCGAGCCTCCCACTTCTGCACGCACCGGGTCGGTGTACTCGATACCGAGCGCATCGAAAGCGTCGGTGTAGGTGGCGACGCCGAGCTCGATGTCCGACAAGGTCTCTTCGGGCTCCGGCTCGGCCTCCGTCTCGGTAGGTGATGCCTCGATAGCGCTCTCCGTCGGTGCCACCTCGGCAGTAGGCGACGTTACGCTCGTAGCATCGGGCGCATCGCCGTCGTCGGCGGAGCAGGCCGTCAGCGCGCCGACTGCCGCCAACACCGCTGCCGCACGCAGAACACGAAAACTCATGAAACTAGCCCCCTTGATGGCTCTTACTGTTGGGACTGAACATACACGGGGCGAGAGAGTTCGCTCGCTCCACCGGCGGTACGCCGGCAGGGGCTAGGTATCGTCTCGTTGATCCGCTACCCCGGGAGGCCCATCAGCGACGCATCAGTCACCAAGGCTGCGTGAGCAACCTTGGCTGATCCGCCGCCGCTCACAGGTCTACAACATGGCGTTTATCAGGGATTTCAGTAGGTCTGCGCGCCAATTCTGACTAGAAAAGAGACACCATCTCGCGTAAAATAGGGGTGTCACTACGTAGGTGTGCCCAATGTGCCGCCGTCGCCGTTGAGGCCGTAGGACATCATCCGCATTCAAGCCCGGTTCACCGTCTGGTGGCCGGGCTTTTTGCATGTCTGAAGGAGGCATAGATGCCCTTGTCCTGGAACGATTTGGCCGCCGTCATCGCACGGTGGACCGTCACCATGAAGTCTGAGTTCGAGTCACTGGCTATCGACGCACGCCACGTGATGGCCGCGGTACGCCGCCGATGGGATAGCGACCCCGAGTTCAAGGCCGCACTCATCCGCGAGGGCCTCAAGGGCCTCTCGCTGGTGATCGTCCGTGGACCCCGCGCCACGATCTTGTATCTGGCAGGTACTGCCATCGGGCTGGTCGCGCTGCTGATCTCGACCCTGTCCGACGACGAGGGCTTCGTCCCCGCGTTCTAACTCACCCAGAAGAAGAACTGCCCCGTCTCCCCTTTGTTGGGAGCGGGGCTTTGTCATGTCCGAAGGAGGACAGCATGTCCATGGAGACCCTCGCCGATCTCAACACGAACACCCTGATCGGCCACACCGATACACGGGGCACCGCGTGGCACTACCGCGCCGAACTGCAGGGAGACACCTCGAACCACTACCCCGGCGCGATCCCCGTCGATGACGTCGCTCGCCGCTTGTTCGATTGGGATGCCCAGTCGCGACCTGTTGCCGTTGAGAGGCCTGCCGAGGTCACCACGATGACTCACTTGGATGAGGATGGTCGGCCGGTGCGATGGGAAACAGTGCCCGACCGGCAGGCCATCGTCCGTTCTGACCGCAGCAACGGGAATGTCATGGGGATCTTCACCAGCTCCTACACCCCACACCCGTACCGCGAGTGGCTGCTGGAGACGGTTGCGAACCTGTTGGACGATGACCTGTCCATCAGTTCAGCGGGGCTGCTACGTGACGGAGCCATTGCCTGGGTCGAGGTATCGGTACCGCGCACCTTCACGACGCTCGAAGGCGTCCAGTTCAGGCCCAACCTGCTGGCCACGACGACGTTCGACGGGTCACTTGCCACGACGTACAAGCGCACGGTGACCGATGTCGTATGCGACAACACCAGAGCGACTGCACTGGGCGAGAAAAGCGAGCAGATCAAGGTGCGCCATTCCAAGCACTCCCGCCTGCGCCTAAGCTCCGCCCGTGAGGCACTGAACCTGGTGTTCGCGACCGCCGACGACTTCACCGCCGACATTCGCACCCTGTGCTCCACGCGAGTGTCGGACCGTCAATGGGTGGACTTCCTCGACCTGTGGGTACCCGTGACCGATGCCTCAGGCGAGCGGTTCGCAGGCAAGGCGCTCACGTTGGCTGAGTGCAAGCGCGACGCCCTGACCGCGATGTGGGCCACGGATCCGCGTGTGGCTCCGTGGCGTGGCACCGCCCACGGCGTCCTACAAGCAGCCAACACCTACGAACACCACGTCAGGCCCGTGCGAGGAGCCTCCCGTGCCGAGCGCAACATGCTGCGCACCGTCACCGGTGACTTCGCCGCCGCCGACCACCACGCCCGCGAACTCCTCAACCGAGTCCTCGCCTAACCCCACCCCTACGGACTGCCCCGTCGCATCGGCCCTCGGCTGTTGCGGCGGGGCTTTGTCGTGTCACTGAAAGGAACCATCATGACCACCATCCACACCTCGGCCCCGACTGCTCGGCAACGCGCATCGGCGGCATACGCGAACACCCACCCCGACTTGGCGGACTACCTACGCGCCCTGGAGCACGTCAAGCGTGACGGCGAGCCGTGCGCCGACCTCATCGGCAAAGCCACCAAAGCCCTCACCGAAATCAAGATCCGCGACAGCGTGATCGTGCTCATGGGATACGCACCCGCCACCATCGACCTCGACGACCTGTCCGATGGCCCCACGGAAGCTCAAGCTGAGGTGGCGATGTCACGCATCGTGTCGCCACGCACTGGCGTGAGGCCCGGTTCCTCTGTCTCCCGTCACCGAGCGCTCTTGGAGCTCATCGCGTCGCACGTGCCTGGTCATGCACCGGCGGCGACGCTGCTGGCCTTGATCGCGTGGTGGGAAGACGACCTTGAGTCGACAATCGGCCACCTAGAGAACGCTCTCGAGGCGGACCCCGGCTACAGCCTGGCGCACCTCATCGCCGCGACCGTCACCATCCAGCCCCGACCGGGCTGGACCATGCGCTGAAAGGACTCACCTATGTTCAACCGACCCCCGCGCCCCGGCACCACCTCGTTCTGGGACTACTTCACTGCGTACGCCGCCCGCCAGGTATGGGCACCACACACCGCGCGCGCCGTCCACCTCGCCGCTCGCACCTTTCCTTGCAAGCAGGCACCGTTGGCGTCGATCACGCCAGCCGACATCGAGACGTGGATCAAGTCCATGCACGATGACGGTCTCGCGGGATCAACGATCCGCACACGCGTGGCCAACATTCGGCCCGTGTTCGCCGCCGCCGTCCGCGACGGCCACCTCACCGACAACCCCTGCAGCGGCGTGCGACTACCTCGGATCACCAGGCGCGCGACACGCGTCACGCTGCCTAGCGAAGAGGACGTGCGACGGCTCGTGCAAGGTGCGCCACAGCCCTACGACCTGCTGTTCGCCCTCGTCGCCTACGCAGGTCTACGACTCGGCGAAGCGCGTGCGCTGACGTGGGGAGACATCGACATCAACGCACGCCAGCTCCACGTCCGCCACCAAATCCAGCAGAGACCCGGAGGAGGGTGGGAGCTGCTACCGCCCAAGTACGGCTCCTACCGCACCATCCCACTCGCGCCCCAACTCATCGGACCGCTGCTGGAGGCAGAACGGGAAGTGCCCAGACTCGTCGTAGAAGGCTCTGAAGGAGGCCCCGTGCATCCAGGTAGCATCCAACGCGCCTGGAGTCGCCACAGGCGCTCGGTCGGCCTCCCTGAGGACCTCCACATTCATGACCTGCGCCACTGGTTCGCCTCTCGCCTCATCGGCACGGGCACTGACATCCTCGCTGTCCAGAGACAACTCGGCCACGCCAAAGCATCGACCACCCTGGACGTGTACGGCCACGTATGGATCACCCCGGCCCCCACGACGATCACTCAGTAGTTCCACGCTTCCTGCCCCGGATCTGAAACATCAGGTCCGGGGCAGGAAGCGTTTTTTGCGCTTGGTGAAGGAGCGCCCCACTCGTGCGGACTACCCAAAGCAGACCTGGCGCGCGTCCGGCAACGCCAAGAGATCTGCGAGTGTGGCCTCCGAGGAGATGCGCTGAGCGACCCATCCTGGACCCGCGACCGTCACGTAGCTCGCGCAAGAGCGCCCCTCGAGCCACACGTCCTGACTGGCTGTATCGGGGAACAGATACATATATCCCGCCCCGGCACCGGCTTCGAGGCAGTCGTACCGCTCGTACTCAGGCTCCCCTGGAAGGTTCGATCCATACCGCGACGCTTCACCCTCGCCACACGCTGTCGCGAACAACGCTTCGGGCGTGAGGGCCTCATCGGTACCCTCTGAGGCAGAGGCATCATCGCGAGCGTCGTGTAGCTCGATCACAACATGGTGGTCAAGGTCCCCTTCGAACGCCTCGTGGTCGTTGATGTCAACTACTTGTTCTTGCCCGTTCCAGATCGTCACGACCATCTTGCCGTCCGCACCGGTGAGCACCAGGCCTTCAGCGGTAAAGAGATCCTCCTGCGAAGCGTTCTGCGCGGCACCGGACGAGCTCACGTCGATGCCGCGCTCGTCGAGGCACTCACCGACGGTCGTTACACCATCTGCCTCGTCCACCGGTACAACTAGCTCCAACGTCTGACCGGTGACCGTGGCAACCGCTGGTCCGAAGTCACAAGCACTGGCGGCCTCGGTCAGGCGCGGGTCATCGCCGCCGGCACACCCTGCCAGGCCCAACGCCGCGACGACAACGGGCACAAGAGTCCGTACTTCCATTCCTTCACTCCTCAGCATTGGAAGGACCAATAGGCGACCATATTTAACAAACCTACTGTATAGGGTGTTCTATTGCGGGCCTTCTCGCGACCATTGCGCAATGCCGTGGGACCGCACTCGCTCAGAAAGCCTGGGCAGAGCTGTACGGCGGCTGCGGGGGACTGCCCCCGGTTTGGTTGATGTCTGAACTTTGAGGATTCGTCCTCACTGGAAGGATGTCCTTGTGACCAAGCCCTACCCGCAAGAGTTTCGCGATGACGTCGTGGCGGTGGCCCGTAAGGGCCAGGCCCCGCTGGGTCAGATCGCGAAGGACTTCGGTATCTCCGAAGGCACGTTGTCGAACTGGATGAAGAAGGCCGATATCGAGGACGGCAAGCGTCCCGGGCTCACCGAGGATGAGCGCAAGGAACTGCGGGAGCTGAAGAAGCGGACGCGGCTGCTCGAGATGGAGAACGAGGTCCTGCGCCGCGCGGCCGCCTACCTGTCGCAGGCGAACCTGCCGGGAAAATAGTCTTCCCTCTCGTCCGCGAGATGGCTGCGACCGGTGCCCGATTGAGGGTGCCGGTCGCGGTGGCGTTGAGGGCCCTGGGGCTGTCGCCCCAGGGGTACTACAAGTGGCTGAAGAACCCCGTGAGCCAGCGCGACTGGGATGACGCGCACCTGCTCGACGTGATCCGTGACGTCCACCACGACGACCCGACGCTGGGCTATCGGTTCATCACCGACGAGCTTGCCGACGAGCACGGCATCGCGGTGGGCGAGGACCGTGTCCACCGGTTGTGCCGGATTGCAGGCTTGACTGCCAGCCACCACAAGAGCGCCAAGTCGAAGGCCGGCTCGACCGGTCCGGCACCGCATGACGATCTGCTCGCTGTCGTCGACAAGCACGGCGTGGTCCATCACGAGTTCGTCGCCGATGGACCCAACAAGGTGTGGCTGTGGGACATCTCGGAGCACCCCACGAAGGAGGGGAAGCTCTACCTGTGCGCGATCAAGGACGTGTGGTCGAACAAGATCGTCGGCTACTCGATCGATTCGAGGATGAAGTCCTCGCTGGCGATGGCCGCGATGCGCAACGCGATCGCGCTGCGCTCACCCGAAGGCACGATCTGTCATTCCGATAGGGGCGGTCAATTTCGTGCCAAGAAGGTCCAGCGCCTACTGAAGAACAATCACCTGGTCGGCTCCATGGGCCGCTCCTATGGGGCCGGGGACAACGCCAGCATGGAGAGCTTCTTCGCGCTGCTACAGAAGAACGTGCTCGACACTCAGCGGTGGGACACCCGCGAGGACCTGCGCCTGGCGATGGTCCGCTGGATCGAGACCAAGTACAACCGACGCCGCCGACAGAGAGGACTCGGGAAACTCACACCCGTCGAGTTTGAGATGATCTACACGACCGCAATCGCGGCCTGACGACTACAACCCCCGAACGTCAACCAAACCCGGGGCAGTCCCCACCATCTCTGTTTGGGGGCGTGTGGGGCCGGCGCTTTGTCGTGTGCTGGCGGTGGTGGTTCGAGGAGTCCGGTGGTGGCGCGTAGGTCTGCGATCTGTTCGTCTTTGGCGATGTTGAGGGCTTCTGCGACGGCGGCGCGTTGTTCTGCTTGCACTGCGCGTTCTTCGGCGTCGGTGAGGGCTCGTTGGAGGGCTATCGCGGGGGTGTCGCCTGGTCGGCCTCGAAATCCTCCACGCCTCCCCCAACTCCACCCCCACGCCCTCCGAGCGGCCGTTGACCGCCCGGAGGGCGCATCACTCCTGGTAAATACGACATACTCGCTGTTATCGGCGTTCTCGAGTGAAGTCCGCGATGCTCGTCGACGGAACAGTCTCCAGGCGTACTTCCACACCCAAGCGATACCGGCACCCACGGCCAGTGCGAGTAGATAGCCCA
>JBKEDB010000145.1:0-2518 GCA_047975195.1 Cumulibacter sp.
GGCGTCGCCGACCTGCTTGCCGCGCCCGATTCGCACAATCTTTATTGGGCATTGTCGGAGATACCCACCGTCCCCCTCCCGATCGGTCCCGCCGTGCGGAACGAACTAGCTATCGCGGAGAGGACTTTCGGCGATCTTGGCGATCTCGAAAAATCAAAGCGTCTGCCCGATGAGTGGCACGCGTACTGGAAATCGTCAGTCGCCAAAATCTATAGCGCCATCGGCAGCGTCATTGATGACAAAAGTCGCACGGTCGCGATGTCAGCTGTCCCCGTCGCCATAGGCCTGCACGGCTACAGCCACGCCAAGAGACGGCTCATCGATTGGGGTTACGCTCGCGACGAGGTCGAGGCGATGGCGGTCGGCCAAGTGCTCACGCTTTACTCGGCCCGCGTTAGTCAGATCGGCGCCGACAAGTACTGGCAATCTTTCCTCGCGCCGTATTCCGCGAAGAAGTTCCGCAGCGGAAGCATCGCGGAAGAGTTTGGAGAAGCAAGTGGCATGTTCTCCGGCGGTGAAGACCGCGAACTGCTGCCGATCGTCTCGCTGCTAAGCCCAGCCACGCAAGCCGCCCGTTCGGCCGAGATGCGCGTCAGCCGCGAACTCGCCGCGCTGCGGGTCATCGAAGCCCTGCGGATGCACGCGGCCCGCAATGACAGCCGCTGGCCCGACTCGCTCGACGACGTGACGTGCGTCCCCGTGCCGCTCAACCCCGCGACCGACAAACCGTTCCTCTACCACCGCGACGGCAAGACCGCGGTGCTCATCCTGCCCGACTCTGACGGCGCCCCCGGCAACTCGCGGCGATACGAGATCACGATCGCAAAACCGTAGTGCGAGTCCTCAAATCCTTTACTGTGGGAGGGGTCTCCAGACCCCGATTGCGGTGTCCTGGCCGTACTCGGCATGGTGCGCGAAATCGGCGTCTGGAGACGCCTCCCACAAATGATTCCGTCACAAGGAAGACATAACATGCGCCACTACATTTGCTGCCTTATTGCACTCTGCATCACCGCGTCCTCTAACGCCACAACGCCGCTCGACGCCTATATCGAAGAGGGAACGCTGCTCGTCGCGGCGCTGGACCTCGACGAAACCACCTCGACCGAAACCACGCAGTGGCTCCTCGGCGCGATCGAAGCCGCCGCGCCGGCGCTTGGCGCGGACGACGCCGCGGCGCCCGCGATGATCACCCGTCAAGGGATCAGCCAGCTGCGTGAGCTGCGTGACTTCGGCGCGACGGAAATCGGTCTCGTCGTGGCGATCGAAGACCTCAAGATGAATTACGGCCCGCTGCTCGTCGCCAACCTCCCCGACGTGGAGGCGGCCGCCAAGGCCCGCGACTGGTTGCAATCGCGACTCGCCGCCATGCAAGGCGGTCAGTTGCAGACGCGTCTCGCGGGATCGACCCTGCTGGTCGGCACAACCGCCACGCTCGACCGCTACGCCAATCTAAAGCCCGCCGCGCGGCCCGACCTCATCGAGCCGCTCGCCGCCGAAGACGCCGCGCTTGCCGCGGTCCTCTCCCCGGGGCACGACGAACGCCGCGTGCTGCGCGAGCTCTGGCCGATGCTGCCGCGACCCTACGACAAGCTGACGGGGCCGCTCGTCGCCGACGATGTACATGGCGTCACGGCGACGATCCAACTCGGCGCGGCGCCAAGCGCCGAGCTAAGGATCGCCTCGCCGAACCCCTCGGCGCGCGAAGCGATCGCCCAAGCCCTATCCGCCGGCATGCAAACCGGCGTCGCCTGGGTCGAAGCCCATCAACCGCAATACGCCGTTGCGGCAAAGGGCGCCGTGGACTTGCTCGCGCCGCGAATCGAACCCGGCGCGGTAACGCTGCATCTCGATGCGACCAACGACACCGTCAAACAATTCGCAACGAGCGTCCTCGCCCCGGCAATCCTCGTCGCCCGAGAGAGCGCTGCGCGGAAATCCAAGATGAACGATATGAAGCAGATTGGACTCGCGATGCTCAACTTCCATGATGTCAACGGCTTCTTTCCCGGCAACATCGTTGATAAGGACGGCAAGCCGCTGCTGTCTTGGCGGGTAGCCATCTTGCCCTATCTCGAAATGAACACTGCGTTTGATAAATTCCATGTCGATGAGCCCTGGAACAGTCCCCACAATCTGGAGTTTGCCAAGCGTGCGATTCCGGAAGTCTACTGCCGCGACAACCGCGAAGGGATGACAACCTACCTGCGACCGATCTACGACGGATCGGACCTCGCCGCCGCGCGGGGAGACACGCAACCAATCGAGAAGCGATTCTCAGGTCGCCAATGCTTTCTGCAACCCGGCGAGAAGTTTAAAGACATCACCGACGGCACGTCGCTAACGATCATGGTCGCCGAAGTGGCGCCGGAGCACGCCATCTTTTGGACGAAGCCCGATGATTGGGAGGTCGATCTCAAGGACCCGCTAGCGAAGCTGCGCACGGACAAGCGTGAGGGCTTCGTAAGCGGTTACTACGACGGGTCCGCGCGTTACGAGCCGTTCGACATTGACCCAA
>JBKEDB010000077.1:0-41242 GCA_047975195.1 Cumulibacter sp.
CCCAAGGCGGCGAAGGCCGGGATCCTCGGCGAACAGCCGGTTGGCATCGGCCCGTACACCGCCGGCAACATCGAACCTGGTGCGAGCGTCGATTACGAACTGACGCCGGACTACTGGGACCCGGACGCCCAGCGAACCGCGACGATGACCTACCAACTCATGTCCGAGGACCAGACCCGCATGAACGCCCTGAAGTCCGGCGAGATCGACGGGGCGACGGTGAGCTCCACCGACATCGACTCGATCTCCGACGAGTTCACCACGATCATGAAGCCGTCCTCGCTGATCATCTACATCAGCGTGAACGGTTCGAAGGGCAAACTCGGCTATCCAGAGGTCCGCAAAGCACTGAACATGTCAATCGACCGCGAAGCCCTTTCGCAGGGGCTTTTCGACGGCTATTGCGTGCCACAGATACAACCGTTCCCGCAGTCAGGTTTCGGCTATAGCGAGAAGATCGGCGACGGGTCGGACGTCTTCGGTTACGACCCCGAGAAGGCCAAGGAGATGTTCGCCGACGCGGGTGCTGCCAATATGAGTCTCAAACTCATCGCTAGCAACTCCACGATGACCAGCAAGCTGGCCGAGGTCATCCAGGAGCAACTCAGCAAGGTCGACATCGATATCAATGTCGAGACGATGCCCCAGTTCCGCTAGTCGAGGCGTTTACCGAGAGCGAAAGCGCCGAGATGCTCACGTCGATGTCCAGCGGCATCAACGATCCAGGCGTGATGGTGCAGCGCTACCTGACACCGGAGGCGCTGTATAACCCGGGCGATCTTGAGTATCCCGAACTCGCGAAGTTGGGCAACGAAGCCGCGACCACACTCGACCCGGAGGTACGCAAGGCGGGATACGAGAAGTTCATGGACGCGTGGGTCGAGGCCCCGCCCCACTTCGTGCCGCTGTGCATGATCAGCAACGCCGCAACGTACGCCGACGGCGTGTCAGGCGTCGCACAGAAGGCAAACGGCTATCCGAACCTGCGTGGCGTTGCCGTCGCCGCGGAGTAATGGCGTCTCGATCACCGGCGAGGTGATCGGTTCGGCGATAAGCGGCCGGGCGATCAACGCGATCGGCGAGCAACTTCCACGGCGTAGTAGGTCAAGATCATCGAGGCTCCGGCACGAGTGATCGCTGTCAGTTGCTCGTCGATCATGCGATCGCGCTCGATCCAACCGTTCGCCGCTGCCGCTTCGATCATCGCGTATTCACCGGACACCTGGTACGCCGCGACGGGCAAATGGATCGCCTCACGCACATCGCGAATGACATCGAGGTAGGTCGAGGCGGGCTTGACCATGACGATGTCGGCACCCTCGTTGACGTCCAGTTCCAATTCGCGCAATGCCTCACGCGCGTTACCCGGATCCTGCTGGTAAGTACGCCGATCCCCGGTCAGCTGCGAATCCACAGCCTCGCGGAACGGCCCGTACAGTGCCGAGGCGTACTTTGCCGTGTACGCCATCAGCGACACATCCAGGTGTCCGGCAGCATCCAGGGCCTCGCGCATCACGCCAATCTGGCCATCCATCATCCCGCTCGGGCCGATGATGTGGGCGCCGGCGTTGGCTTGCGCTATCGCCATCTCGGCGTACACCTCGAGGGTCGCGTCATTATCGACTCTGCCCCGATCATCCAGGACGCCGCAATGGCCGTGATCGGTGAACTCGTCCAGGCATCCGTCGCCCATCACCACGGTCTGCTCGCCGACCTCGGCGACGAGATCGGCGATACCGAGGTTAAGGATTCCGTCCTGGCGTACCGCCGCACTCCCGACGGCGTCCCGCTGCGCCGGTACGCCGAACAGCATGAGTCCGCCGACCCCCGCCTCGACGGCCTCGACGGCTGCGCGACGAAGCGAGTCACGGGTGTGCTGTACGACACCCGGCATCGATGCGATCGGTTGTGGCTCGGGGATACCTTCGCGCACGAACATCGGCAGGATCAGTCCAGCCGGATCTATCCGTGTCTCGGCAACCAATCGGCGCATGGCGGCGGTGTTGCGCAACCGGCGAGGACGTGACTGCGGGAACTGGCTCATCGGCGTACTCCTTGGTTTCGCCACGACTTGGTTGCACCACAACGTGCGCTCGCCACGACGCGCACCGCTACTACAGCGTCTTACGGGCCCGCGACTTGGTCTTACGTGGCGGCTTGTCGTACCCCTCCACCTCGCGCAAGTTGATCGCGTAGGCGGCCAGTGCGTCAATCACCGAGGAGATGTCCGCGGTCTCCGGCTGCACATCGACGCGCAGACCGAACTCCGTCGCGGTCGCAGCGGTCGCCGGACCGATGCACGCCACCACCGTGCGCGCGTGCGGCTTCCCTGCGATGCCGACCAGGTTACGGACGGTCGAGCTCGAAGTGAAGCACACGGCGTCGAAGCCGCCGCTCTTGATCGACTCACGGATATGCGCGGCCGGCGGTGCGGCGCGCACCGTGCGGTAGGCCGTCACGTCCTCGATCTCCCAGCCGCGCTCCTTCAGGCCCTCGGCGAGAGTCTCCGTCGCGATATCCGCGCGCGGCAACAGGATCTTGTCGATGGGGTCGAGGACATCGTCGTACGGCGGGAACACCTCAAGCAGGCCCAGGCTGGATTGCTCACCGTCGGGCAGTAGTTCGGGAGTGACCCCGAAGGCCTGGACGGCGGCGGCGGTCGATGCACCCACGCAAGCGATCTTGACCCCGGCGAACGCGCGCGCGTCCAACCCGAACTCCTGGAACTTCTCCCACACGGCCTTGACCGCGTTCGTCGAGGTGAACACGATCCACGAGTACCGGCCGTTGACCAGACCCTTAATCGCGCGTTCCATCTGCGCCGGGGTCCGCGGCGGCTCGACGGCGATCGTCGGTACCTCGATCGGAATCGCGCCATGCTCGGCGAGCATCTCGCTCATATCGGCGGCCTGATCTTTGGTGCGCGGCACCAGGACTCGCCAGCCGTACAACGCACGCTTTTCCCACCACGCGAACTTGTCGGCCTGCGCGACACCGGTTCCGACGGTCAGTTGGGCCGGCCCGTCAAGCGCCTTCACCTCTGGGTTACTGCCGACCAGGTCGCCCAGCACCCCAGAAACCGTCTTCTGCTGCAGCGAGGTCCCGTTCACGGTCACCGCCGCGGGCGTGTTGTCGGCTATGCCGGCCTCGATCAACGCCTTCGCAATCGCCTTGACATCGGCGAGGTCAAACGACGCCAGCAGAGTCCCGCCGGGGAGGACGAGGTGCGACAACGAGGTACCGGCGGTGAACCCGCGAAGGTCGGTGGAGGTGACCGGACCGACGGTGGGGATACCCGCGTACGAAGCGATCACTGAGCGAGCCGAAGCGGCAGCGAGCACCTGACAAGGGACGGCGGAGCGGCTGACCGCAGTGATTTCTTTGACCATGCGGTCACTGGCGAGAATGTCGCCGGTCGCTACGCGGGCGACCCGCTTGCCCGTCTTCGCATCAGCGACAAGCTGCTTGGCGACGGTCGCTGGGACCTCATCGGTCTCGATGACCTCGCCGACCGCAAGCGCGCGCACCTCCTCGGGTACGTCGCTGTCGACGATCAACTCGTCAGCTTCCTGAATCGCCTCGACCGCCCGCCCGGTCAACAGGTTGGCATCGGCGGGACCGCATCCGACGAACTGGATCCGGCCACCGGTTTTACGTGCCCGCGTCATCGCGTGCTCCCCATAAGTTCCGTGGCGCCGTCCTCGAGCATCAAGCGGGCAAGCCGCTGTCCGAGTCCGGCAGCATCTGTGAGTGATCCGACGGCCGACTGGCGGATGGCATCGCTGCCATCGTGCGCAGTGACGGACGCGCGGAGTGATAGTTCGAGACCATCCTCGGCCTCCACTACCTCGGCGAGGGCTCCCACCGGCGATGAGCAACCGGCTTCGAGCTCGGCGAGCAATGCCCGCTCAGCCTCGACGCAGAGACGACTGTAGTGATGATCGAGCCCTCGCACCAAATCGAGGACGTCGCTGTTGTCAGAGACACACTCCACGGCCAACGCGCCCTGACCGGGTGCAGGCAGCATTTGAATGGGGTCCAGGAACTCGGTGACGCGGTCGCGCCAGCCAAGTCGGCTCAATCCGGCCGCGGCCAGGATCACCGCGTCAAGTTCGCCATCGGTGACCCTCGCGGCCCGCGATTCGACATTGCCGCGGATCGGCACAACCTCCAACCCGAGACCAAGCGCCAGCAATTGAGCGCCACGACGCAACGAACCGGTGCCGACCTTCGAGGCGGGCGGCAACTCGGCGAGCGTAAGCCCGTCGCGCGCGATCAGCGCGTCGCGTGGGTCGACTCGTTGCGGAATCGCCGCCACGACGAGGCCCTGGGCCTCAGCGGTCGGTAGGTCCTTGAGCGAGTGCACGGCGAAATCAACGTTGCCGGCCAGCAACTCATCGCGCAGGGCCGACGTGAATACGCCTTGACCGCCCAGAGTGTGCAACGGTGCGCTGGTGACGTCACCCTGCGTGGTCACGGTGACGAGCTCGACTTCACGTCCGGTCGCGGCCGTCAGCGCATCAGCGACGTGCTGCGACTGGCCGGTCGCTAGCGCGCTGCGCCGCGTGCCAAGCCGTAAGGGTGCCACACTCATCCGGGAGTTCCGTTCGTGAGGTTTCTCGCGGACACACCAACCTGACTGGTAGCCGCCTCCCGCGTCGGCGGCTCCCCGAGTTCGAACAACGCTCGCAACGCCTCGGCGTAGGCCTCACCGTTGGGTGTTCCGGCGCTCTCCCGCACCCGCACCTGCGGGGCATGCAGCATTTTGTCGACCACCCGCTCGACGGCGTACTCGATTTCGGACATGGCCCGGGCGTCAACATCGGGAATCCGGTGACGCAGCCGATCGAGTTCTGAGTCGATCACTTCCTTGGCCCGCGCTCGCAACGCGGCGATCGTCGGGGCGACCGATGCGCTGCGCTGCCTCGCGACGAACGCGGCAACTTCCTCGGCGATCACGTCGTCGGCGCGGGCACCGTTGACTGCTAGCTCGAGGCTCTGCGCCCGCTCACGGATTTTCTCCATCCCGATATAGGCGACGTTAGCCAACCCCGCGGCCGCGACGGTGACATTCTTCGGCAGCGCGAGGTCAACCAAGACCGTTGGCCCGGCCGCACTGGCCAACTCTTCGGTGATGTACCCCGGCGAGGACCCCAAGGCTGTCACCACTACATCGGCGCGGACCAGGGCGGCGGCGAGGTCGTCGGTCGCCTCGCCGTCGAACCGCGCGGCGAGAGCCTCGGCTTTCTCCACCGATCGGTTCACGATCTGTAGCTGGCTCACGCCCTGATCGCGAAGTGCACCCGCTGCCAGAGTGGCCATCGCGCCAGCGCCGACCACCAGCGCGGGCTTACCGCCGAGGCCTCCGGCAGCGCTACCTGCCGCGTCGACACCGACGGAAGCGATGTTGCGGCCGACTTCGTGCATCCCGAGATCGGAATGCACCCGTTTACCGACACGCAACGCGTGCTGCGACAGCGCATGCAATTGCCGGCCGACAGCCTCGCGGTCAGTGGCGTCGAGGTACGCAGTACGCAGCTGACCGAGAATCTGGGGTTCTCCCACGATCATCGAGTCGAGGCCGCTGGCCACACGCATCATGTGCTCGATCGCGTCCTCGTCGTACGACACCTGGAGGTACTTCGCGAGTTCGTCGGCAGTGGTGTCCAGACGCTCGGAGAGCCATTCGACCACGGCGTCCAGACCGGGGTGGAACTTCTCGACGTTGGTGTAGAGCTCGACGCGGTTGCAGGTCGAGAGAATCATCGCCTCGGTGACCTGCTCGTGCGCGAGCACCCGAGCGAGCGTGTTGTCCAACTCTGCGGGCGTGATCGCCGCACGTTCGAGCATGTCGAGCGGCGTATGCCGATGCGTCAGTCCCACGACGAGAAAGCTCATGATGCACCTTTCGTGGACGGCGAATTGAGTCTGAGATTGAATGCCAGAATCTGCAGTTCGCTGGCTAGGTCGACGCGGCGTATCTCTACCCCTTCTGGGGCACGTAGCGTCGTCGGCGCGAACGAGAGAATTCCGGTGATCCCGACACGCACGAGGGTGTCCAGCGCGTCCTGGGCTGCGTTGGCGGGCGTCGCAATGACTCCGATGCTGGAGCGATAGGTCTCGGCGTGGGCGATAAGTTCGCTGATCGGGCGCACTTCAACGCCGGAGACGATCTCGCCGACGCGCTCCACGTCGAATAGTCCGACAACGCTGAAGCCGCGCGCCGGCAAGCCTTGGTAGCCGGCGAGCGCATGGCCGAGGTTTCCGACGCCGATGATGACGACGGTGCGTGGTTCACTGACCCCGAGAACCTCACCGAGCCGGGTGCGCAACATATCGACGTCATAGCCGACACCGCGGGTGCCGACGGTGCCGGTGAAGGAAAGGTCGCGCCGCAACATCGCCGGGTTGACGCCGCTGAGTTCGGCCAATTCGTCCGAGTTGACGCTATCGCGTTCAGCCAACTGGTCGATCATGCGCAGATAAAGGGACAGCCTCCCCAGCGTCGCTTCGGGGATACGTCGCCCGTCCGTCGTGCTGCGGACAAGGTTAGGCGTCCCGGCGGCAGTCGTCACAGAAAGTTCTCCACACATTTGCCGCACCGATGTGCGGTCCGGGTAAGCCTGGCCAGCCTACCCGCTTGTGCATTATTGCACAAAGTCAGTCTACGTGACCATTCTGCAGCGTCTGCAGCGCGGGACGCAACCGGTACTCGTCGACGGTGAAGTACCCGTGCTCCTTACCGTTGAGCAGTACCACCGGCACCCGATCGCCGTACTCGGCGCGCAACTCGGGATCGGTGTCGATATCAACCTGGCTCGCCCGCAGCCCGTAGTCGGGCAGGATCCGCGACAGTTCGCCCGCTGCTACCTCACATAGGTGGCAGCCCTGACGGGTCATCAGCGTTACTTCGATCGGCACGCCAACACGATACGCGAGCGGGCAGCGCACGCGTCGCGATCGCTTTAGGGTGGTAGCGAGTGCCGCCCCGAGGAGGTTCTGATGCGTTTGCCGTTCGTGAGCAAGCCCACCGGCGCCGACGAGCGCGCCCGAGCGCGCGCGGCGGGCACCGCCGCGGCCGCGGTAGCGGATGTCGGAAGCGATGCCGTGCCGACGTCGGATCCCCACGCCGCCGCATTTTTCGACGTCGACAACACCATGATGATGGGCGCGTCGATCTTCCATTTCGCCAAAGGTCTGGCTACGCGCAGGTTCTTCACCACGGCGGATATCGCGCGGATGGTCTACCAGCAGGCGAAGTTCCGGATGATCGGCGCCGAGAACACCGACGACATCCATTCGTCGCGCGATCGCGCGCTCGCGTTCGTCAAGGACGTCGAGGTTGCGCGGATAAACGCGCATGGCGCGGAGATCTACGACGAGGAAATGGCCCAGAAGATCTACTCCGGCACCCGGGCGCTCGCCCAGATGCACGTGGACGCCGGGCAACGCGTGTGGTTGGTGACCGCCACCCCGGTCGAATTGGCCACCGTGATCGCCGACCGGCTCGGGCTTACCGGGGCGTTGGGCACGGTCGCTGAGCACGTCGATGGTAAATACACCGGCCGCCTCGTCGGGGAGATGATGCACGGCAGCGCGAAGGCTGAGGCCATCAGCGCGCTCGCCGAACGGGAGGGCCTCGATCTGAGCAGGTGTACGGCGTACTCCGACTCAGTGAATGACCTGCCGATGCTGACGCTGGTCGGTCGAGCGGTCGCAGTCAATCCCGACCCGGACCTGCGCAAGGAGGCGATGGAACGCGGCTGGGAGATCCGCGACTATCGCACCGGACGAAAGGTCGTGAAGATCGGCGCGTTGACCACGCTCGCCGGTACGGCGGCCGCGGCAGCGGCGATCGGCGGCGTTGCCGCATACCGCGCATTACGGCTGTACGCGCGGCGGAATCAGCAGCCGGCGATAACGACGAGGATCAGAAGAATGTCCGATCGCGTTCGCGCAGCAGCGCATACAGCCTCGACTGAATCCGTTCGCGTACTCGGTCGGTGATCTCGAAGACCTCCATCGGGTCCTCCGCGGTGTGCACTCCCAGCTGCGCGGTCGGCATCGGCTCGTCGACCTCAATAATCCACCTGCTCGGCAGCGGAATCAGCCCCAATACCCCCAGCAACGGGAACGTCGGCGTCACCGGGAAATACGGCGCGCCGATGGCGCGGGCTAGCGGTGCGATATCGGCGATCATCGGGTACGCCTCCTCGGCGCCGACGATGGAGATCGGCACGATCGGTACGCCGGCCTTGATCGCGGTAGCGACGAACCCGCCACGCCCGAACCGCTGTAAGCGATAGCGCTGCGCATAGCCCTTGCCGACCCCCTTGAACCCTTCGGGGAATACCCCCACGAGTTCACCGTCACCGAGCAGGCGCTCGGCGTCCTCGGAACTCGCGAGGGTTCCTCCGGTTTTGCGCGCGAGGTCGCCAATGACCGGCAGACTGAATACGAAGTCAGCGGCCAGCGGCCGGAGGAATCGATGCGGGTCGGTATTGCGGTGGACGGCGTACTGCAGGATCACGCCGTCGAGCGCGATCGTGCCGGAGTGATTGGCGACCAGTAGCGCCGGCCCCTCGACGGGGATGTTGTGCGCGCCGCGGAACTCCACGTGGAACCACTTGTCGTACAGCAGCTTGATCAGCGGGTAAATGACCTGCTCGGTGAAGTCGCGGTCCAACCCGGCTTCATCAAGGTCACGCTCGCCGGTGATGCGGCGACGGACGTATGCGACCAGACGTGCGAGTGCGCGTTCCACTTCGGGGTGCGCGCGAGCCAACGTCTCGGCGCCGTCGATCACCATTCCCAGTGCCGCAACGACGGGGTCGGGGCGTCCGGCGCTCATGAACGGCTCCGCAATGCGCCACGCAGTGCGCGCAGCGGCAGCGTGGGGGTGATGGCCCGACCGGCGACGTAGTCGTCGAATGTCTCGAGAGTCGAATAGGACGGCGTGAAGCCCAGCTGTTCGCTCGCCAACGCGGTTTGCATGGCGCGACCGTACCGGAGGAACCGGATCAACTCTGGGGTGAAGTCCGAATAACCGAGCAGCCGCACCAGGCGACTCGCGACGGAGGCGGCCGGACCTGGAATCACCGGCAGCGAAACCCTCCCGGCACGCACCACCGCCTGCGAGAGATACATGATGTCTGGCGCAGCGATATTGAACACGCCCGCGGCGTCTTCGTCATCGAGTCCGGCGCAATACACCAGGGCTGCCACACCGTCCTCTTCGTGCACGAACTGCAGTCGCGGGTCGAAGCCAATGAGACGCGGTACGGCGGCCAACTCGAAATACGGCGCGAGCACCGAATCGACCTGCGGGCCGAGGAAGTTCGCGAACCTCAGCACGGTCGTCAGTACGTCTGCGCGGCGCCGCATGAAACCGCGCACGAAGCCTTCGACGTCCTGCACGTCTTTGCCGTATCCGCCGGACAGATACCGAGGTTGCATCTGCTCGGTAAACAGCACCGGGTCTCGCGGACTGGCGCCGTAGACGGCACCGGAAGACTTCACGATCAGCCGCCGTACGCCGCTGGAGTGCTGACAAGCGGCCAGCAGCCGCATGGTGCCCATCACGTTTGCCTCCTTCATGGAGGCACGCCCGCCGGAAGCACTCGCGGAGGCGTTGATATCGGTGTGGATAACCGTGTCGACGCCGGCGGAATCAATAACCTTGGCGATCAGCGGACTGCTGATGTCGGCGCGAACGAACTCGGCCCGACTGTGCGAGGAAGCGAAATGAGGGTGCGGTGCGGCGATATCGACGCCGATGACCCGCTCGATACTCGCGTCTTGTGCGAGCACGCGCGCCGTCGCTCCGCCGAGGAACCGGCTCACACCGGTGACGAGGACGACGCGCGAGGTCATCGTGGGCGCCTAGAAACTACTACTTCTTGTTGCGACGCTGGACACGAGTGCGCTTGAGAAGCTTGCGATGCTTCTTCTTCGCCATCCGCTTACGGCGCTTCTTGATGACTGAACCCATGGAATTCCTTACCTACAACATTGGTGCGGCATCACCGCAGAAATGGCTGAGCCGGACAAGTCTACCTGTCCGGCTCAAACCTCGTTTCCAGACCCCGTCACGCTGTCTCGATGAATGCCCCATCCAGATATTCATGAACGGCCTTCTCGGGCACCCGGAATGAGCGGCCGACGCGCACCGCGGGGAGTTCCCCGGAATGCACAAGCCGGTACACGGTCATTTTCGACACCCGCATCATCGTGGCCACTTCGGCGACCGTCAGGAATTTCACCTGAGATACGCCGGAGGTGGACGATGTTTGGGTGGTCTTCTTCGACATAGATCACCATCGTCTTCCGGCACGCGTCGCCCGACGGCTTCCCCACCGACGCATGACACGCACGTGCTGTAAGAACACTAGCGTGACCGGTGTTGCTGTGGCGATATGAGTTACCCCCCGATTGGGCAACGTTTTCGTCACGGTGAAACGACACGCCGTGTTTGTTGCTGGACTACCCATTGTTCCCTAGTGCGACGGACCTGTCACGGGCAGCGGTGATCATCGCGGCGAAAAGATCGCGGGCTCCGTTGTCCTCGAGAACCTGCAGTCCGGCGGCGGTGGTACCGCCAGGGGACGTTACGTCGGTGCGCAACGTATGTGCATCCCGGCCGCTGTCACGCAACATCGTCGCAGCGCCGTACGCCGTCTGCACGACGAGTTCGGTCGCCGTTGCCTTGTCGAGCCCGAGGGCCTGCGCCCCATCGATCAACGCCTCGACGAGGTAGAAGAAGTACGCCGGCCCGGAGCCCGAGACCGCAGTGACCGCATCCAGTTGGGATTCCTCAAGTTGCACCACCTTCCCGGCACCGGACAGGATCGTGCGGGCGTGCTGCAGATGTTGCGGGCTCGCGGCGGCGCCCGGCGCGATCACCGACATGCCCTCCCCCACCAACGCTGGGGTATTTGGCATGACCCGCACGACGGCGATGTTCGGCAGTGCTGCTTCGAAACGCGCTGCCGGCACCCCCGCGGCGACGGAGATAATCAAGGCGCCCGGATCGATAGTGCCCTGGATCTCGGTGGTCACTGAGTCGACAATCTGTGGCTTGACGGCCACGACGATGATGGCTGCCCGAGCCGCCAGTTCAGCGGTGCTCAGGGTCTGGACGCCGTACCGCTCACGCAAGTAGTCCGCGCGCTCAGCGACGGGCTCGGCGACGAGGACAGACTGCGCAGTGATGTCACCGCTACGCAGGACGCCAGCGATCAACGCCTCGGCCATATTGCCGCCGCCGATGAAGCCGAGAGTCTTTCCGTCAAGCATTCGTTGCATCCTTCAGATAGGGCGATGGGCCACGATGTCGAGGGCGACATCGACAGTATTCTGCGCGATCTGCTCCGGGCTCAGTTCACCATCCGCCGAATACCACTGCGCCGTCTGAAGACACATTCCGGCGACCGCGCCGACGGCCATGATCGGATGCGCGGTGTGGAATGCGCCCTGCTCGACGGCGAGGTCGACATCGCGCTGAATATGTTCCTGCAGCTCGGCGCGCATCGCGATAAATCGCGCCCGGTTCGGCTCTTCCAAGGAGCGCATCTCGGTGCTGCCGATCGCGGTGGGCTTCTGCCAGTAGATATGCGAAAGAGTCAGGGTCCGCACCTGGTTACAGAATCGGTGGACCGGGTCATTCCCGCCCGCCTCACGTGCAGCGGCATTACGCCACTTGAGCTCCTCCATCACGCTGGTCAGCACCGCCATCAGCATCTCCTGCTTGCCTGCGTGATGGTGATAGATACCGGCTACCGAGAGGCCGCAACGGCGCGCGATATCGCGCACCGTCGCGGCGTGGTAGCCCAACTCATTGAACGCGTCGACTGCCGCGGTGAGCACGACGTCGAGGTCGGGGCGACCGTACGCCCGCCAATCGCGAGCGGGGGTCGAAGATGGCGGCATGCGACTAGCGTACCGATCGCTCGCTAGGGCAGATGGCGCCGGGCGAACTGTAAGGCCTCGTTGAGGTCATCCATCCGCTCTGCTCGTTCAGCGGATCGAGTGCTCACCTCGACCACGACGTCGCCGCGGTAACCCGGACCAAGCGCAGCGAGCACCTCGCCGCAGCGGCCAACCCCGCGACCGGGCACGAGGTGCTCATCGGTCGACCCACCGAGCCCATCGCCCAGATGCACGTGCGCCAGCCGCCCGCCCATCCGCGCGCGCATCGCCACCGGATCGCTTCGTGATACGACCGCGTGCGACGTGTCCAACGTGTAGTGCCCAAACTGGTAGTCGGCGACGTCCCAATGCGGCGCGTACGCCGATACCTCCCGATCACGCACCCGCACCGGGAACATGTTCTCCACCGCGATGGTGACCGAGGACAGGCGCTCCAACTCGCGAACTCCCGCGCGGAACTGCCGGGCGTACGACGGCTGCCACCGAAACGGCGGGTGAATCACCACCGTTGATGCCTGCACACGACTGGCCAGCGTTACCGAACGGGCCAGTTTCGGTCCGGGATCCGTTCCCCATACGCGCGCCGTCACCAGCAAGCAGGGCGCGTGTACCGAGCCGACGGGCAGCTGCGCCTGATCTATCAGTTCGTTGATCGCGTCGGGATCCTGGCTGGTCGGGTCCCCCCAGATCATCACCTCGATCCCGTCATACCCGAGTTCGGCAGCGATCTCGAACGCGGCGTCGAGCGGTTCAGGAAACACCGATGCGCTCGACAGCATCACCCGGGTTCGCTGCCGCCGCGGCACGGTTCATTCTCCGTCGCTGAGCATGTCGATCTGGCGGAGGATGACACCCTCACGCAACGCCCACGGGCAGATCTCCACCCGCGGCACGTCCAGGTGACGCATCGCGGACTCCGCCACGATGGCGCCGGCGAGCAACTGGTGCGCCCGCGCGCCACTGACGCCCTCGAGGTTCGCCAGGTCGCGGCTGGACATGTGCGAAATGAACATGATCAGCTGCCGCAAACCCGGTAGTGAAAGCTGGCGTTGTACCCGTAGACCTTCAGACGACGGCGCGGCGCCAGTCAAGCGCGCGAGCGATCGGAACGCTTTCGAGGTCGCTACAACGCGGTGTGGCCCATCCACTTCGCGGAACGGCGCGATCGCGCCGGTGATCATTTCGTCGACGTACCGGCGCAGTCGCGTGATCTCTGATTTCCCCGCAGGATCGCCCGCTAGCCATTCACGGGTGAGACGACCGGCACCCAGCGGCAAGGACGCCGCGACTTCCGGCGTCTCGTCCATCCCGATACCGAGCTCCAGCGAACCGCCACCGATATCCATACAGAGCATCTGACCGGCGCTCCAGCCGTACCAGCGCCGAGCGGCCAGGAAGGTCAACCGGGCCTCGTCTGCGCCGGACAGCACCCGCAACTCCACGCCGGTCGCGGACAACACATTGTCGAGGACTTCCTTGGAGTTGTTCGCGTCGCGCACCGCGCTGGTCGCGAATGGCAGTAGCCGATCACAACCCTGTTCCTCACTGATCGCCTTTGCCTCGGCCACGAACTCGATCAGTGATTGCTCACCGGCGCGGGTCAGCTCACCGCTCTTGTTCAGCGACTCGACCAACCGCAGTTCGGCCTTGTGCTTGAAGATCGGGGTCGGGTGCGCGCCGTCATGGGCGTCCACGACTAACAGATGAACGGTGTTGGAGCCCACGTCGAGCACGCCAAGTCGCATTCCACAACGCTAACGCGCGCGTCGATGTGACCGAACAGGCGCCTACGCTAAGCAGCATGGACGCTGCTGACGCTGCCACCGATCGCCCGGATCGCCCGCGGGAAACCGGGCTCGACTTCGCTCGCGAGTGGATCGAATTCTACGACCCGAACAACGACACGCATCTCATTCGCGCCGACCTCACCTGGCTCGGCTCGCGATGGACGTGCATTTTCGCCGCTGGCTGTCACGGGATCGATCGCACCAAACCAGACCTCGGTTGCTGCGTACACGGCGCATTCTTCAGCGATGACGACGACCGCAAGCGGGTCAAGCAGTTCGTCAAATTACTCACCCCCCAGGACTGGCACAATCACCCCGGCCGCAAGGTCACCGCCCGCGATTGGGTGGAGGAAGACGATCTGGACGGCGAGCCGCACAAGCGCACCCGCACCAAGGATGGCGTCTGCATATTCCAGAACCCGCCGGGCTCACAGATGGGCCTGGGGTGCGCGTTGCACGGCCTCGCGCTGCGAATCGGAAAACACCCGCTCGAAACCAAACCTGACGTCTGCTGGCAACTACCGATCCGCCGCGATCAGCAATGGCACACCCGGCCCGACGGCACCGAAATCCTGGTGACCAGCCTCGAGGAGTACGACCGGCGCGGTTGGGGTGCCGGTGGGCACGATCTCGACTGGTATTGCACCTCATCGCCAGAAGCCCATGTCGGCAGCGAACCGGTGTATGTCACTTACGCCCCTGAGTTGATCGCCTTGATCGGTGAGGACGCGTACGCCGAACTCGTCCGCCTCGCCTACGCCCGGATGAATGCCGGGCTCATCGCCGTGCACCCCGCGACGGCCGCACAGGATGATCAGTAGCCCGCTCGGGGACCATTCACGAGTTCACGGCCCTGGTGCCGTCAGGAGGCCGCCGCGGCGGTGTCGGCGGCGGCTGACTGCCCCAGACCGCTCACCGCGCGCATCCGCGCGGAGAACCCGCCGAGCGCGGCCGCCGTCCCGGCGGCTACCGACACTTGTTGAGCGCCAAACGCACTGAGCGCCCCACCGACTTCACCGGCGCGCGGCGTACCACCCAGAGCGCTGGGATCGAAACTCAACGCAGCGAGCGTGGCATGGGCGGACCGCGACTCCGCTGCGGCAGCGTCGTACCGTCCGGCCGCATCCAGCAACCCATCAATATCGAAACTTATCTGTGGCATCTGCGCTCCTTGTCGTTCGTGCAGGTGACGCTAAGCCAGCCGGGTTACGACACCCTCGGAATCGCTGTCGTTATCCACAGCGCAGCGCTGAATCCACAGTCCTACCCGTCGAACTTGTACCCGAGTCCACGCACTGTCAATACGTATCGAGGGCTGGCCGGGTCCGGCTCAATCTTCGCGCGCAGCCGCTTGATATGGACGTCGAGCGTCTTGGTGTCACCGACATAGTCGGCACCCCAAATTCGATCGATCAGTTGAGCGCGGGTCAGCACCCGACCGGCGTTGCGCAGCAGTAGTTCGAGCAGGTCGAATTCCTTCAGCGGCATCGGCACAACCTCACCGTCGATCGACACCACGTGCCGATCAACGTCCATCCGGACACGCCCGGACTCCAGTGCGGCGCCGCCCGAGTCCTCCTGTTCGGACCCGCGGCGCAGGACGGCGCGGATCCGGGCGATCAACTCGCGGGCCGAATAGGGCTTGGTCACGTAATCGTCGGCACCGAGTTCGAGTCCGACGACCTTATCGATCTCCGAATCCTTCGCGGTGAGCATGATGATCGGGACGCTGGAGCGCGAGCGCAACATTCGGCATACCTCGGTACCTGGCAAACCGGGCAGCATCAGATCGAGCAGCACGATATCGGCACCATTACGGTCGAACTCGGCGAGCGCGTCGGGCCCAGATCCGGCCACCGCAACCTCGAAGCCCTCCTTGCGGAGCATGTACGACAACGCGTCCGAGAACGACTCCTCGTCCTCGACCACTAGAACTCGTGCCACCTGTATTCCTTCCGTACCGCGTTATTCCGGGAGCGTCGAGGGCGATGCTCCGCTTTGTGTTCCGTGCTCGGCCACCTCGATGGCCGTGTCGCTGATCAATGAATGATCGGCCGCGTCGATCGCTGCGGCACTCGGTGGCCGGCGAGGAATGCGCAGGGTGAACGTCGACCCTTCGCCCTCCTGGCTCCACACCTCGATCGAACCGCCGTGATTGCTCGCGATGTGCTTCACAATCGCCAGGCCAAGGCCGGTGCCGCCCGTCTGTCGGGAGCGGGCCCGGTCGACTCGGTAGAAACGCTCAAATATCCGCTTGATGTCGTCGGCGGCGATGCCGATGCCCTGGTCTTTCACGACGATCACCGCATCGTCGCGCTCGGCCCGGTACGTGACGGCCACCGTGGTCGCCTCCGGGCTGTAGGACACCGCGTTGGTCAATAGGTTCGTCAACGCCATAACCAGGTGACGCTCGACGCCGAGCACCGTCAGATCGGCCTCACCGGCGGTCTCGATGTGGATAGATTTGGCCGCGGCCACGGTACGCGCCCGGTCTGCGCATTCGGCGACGATGTCGGCGATCCGGATCGTGGTGCCCGGCGGGGACGGTTCGCCACCCTGCAGCCGGGACAGTTCGATCAATTCCTGAACCAGCACGCTGAGACGTTTACTTTCCTTCTGCATGCTCAATGCGAACCGGCGTACGGCGACTTGATCGTCTGCGGCGTCTTCGATTGCCTCCCCCAGGAGGGTGATCGCGCCGACCGGAGTTTTCAGTTCGTGACTGACGTTGGCGACGAAGTCGCGTCGTACTGCCTCGACCCGGTACGACTCCGAGACATCGACCAGCACGAGACCGACCATGCGGTCGGCGAGGCTCAGGCCGTGACCGCGAAGCGCAACGCGCTGGCCACCGTGACGTACTTCGAGATCGATCCATGCACTGTCATCCAGGTGCGCCTCGCGGCATAACGCCAGCACCTCTCGGACCACGACACGGTCCTCACGGACCAACTTCAACGCGCGCGCCGACCGGTTTGCCAGCCGGACCCGTTCGGTGGAGTCGACCACGATAATGGCCGGCGACATCTCTTCGACGAGTTTGCTGACGGTCCGGCGAGTATTGGCCACCTCGTGCGCCGTGACGTCATCGCCGGCGCTGGGAGTGCGCACCTCTGGTGCGGTTGTGTGCGCCCGCGTCGTACGACGGGAAAGCCGACCGATGGCGATACCGATCGCGAGTGTCGCGAGCGCACATACGGCGCCAAGTATCCAACCGGTCATATGCTCGATGCTGCCAGATCACGGAGTAGATGCGCGCGGGCAGCGAACGCTGGCGCGGGCACATCACACCCCGCGACGGGATTGTTCACCGTGGGTCTATCCGCTGTTTACCGCGTTTCACCGGCACGGCAGTTCGGACGGTTAACGTCGATAGGCACGCTTCGTGGCGCCGGCCGGACTACCATCACACCGCGGTGTACATCCGGCGGCACCG
The DNA here is from genome assembly GCA_047975195.1 of Cumulibacter sp. Classification (GTDB taxonomy): domain Bacteria; phylum Actinomycetota; class Actinomycetes; order Mycobacteriales; family Antricoccaceae; genus Cumulibacter. The sequence goes on from JBKEDB010000077.1 coordinate 17,152, forward strand.
AACCCGCCAGCAAGCCAGGAGTTAGCAACGACATGCGCGACACTTTCCAGGACGACCTCGACCAGGTCGGTAACCGGCTCGTCGAAATGACGAACCTCGCAGGCTCGGCCTTGAACCGGGCGACGGCAGCGTTGCTGAATGCCGACATCAAGTCGGCTGAATCGGTGATCGAGGACGACGTCAAGATTGACCAACTGCGCGCCGAGATCGAGCAGGAAGCATTCGACCTGCTCGCTCGACAGCAGCCGGTCGCAACCGATCTGCGCGTCGTCGTCACTGCCCTGCAGATGGCCCTTGACCTCGAGCGAATGGGCGATCTCGCCGCACACGTGGCGAAGGTGGCGCGGATGCGCTACCCGAATCAAGCGCTGCCGGATACGGTTCGACCGATATTCCAGGAGATGGCGCAACACGCTGGGCGCAACGTGGCCAAGGCCGGAACCACGATTGGCTCCCGGGACGCCGACCGCGCCGAAGAGTTGGAGACCGATGATGATTCGGTCGACGAGTTGCACCGCTCGCTGTTCCGCGTCGTCCTCGATCCGCAGTGGTCGTACGGCGTAGAGGCGGCGGTCGACGTCACGCTGCTTGGCCGGTACTACGAGCGGTTCTCCGATCACGCGGTCGCGCTCGCCCGGCGGATCATCTACGTGGTGACCGGCGTATTGACCGACGGCGAGACCGACGCATCGGGCTCGATCGGTTCGGGCCACCGCCGTCCGCCGGAAACCATATAACTGCGCTTCGCTTACCGCCCGTGGCGGTCGTCCACATCGGATGACCGCCGCGAGTTTTTTCGTTCGTCGGCTACGAGCGAGCAACCTTGTAGTTCGAGGCCTGCGCGATCGGTCGGATGACGAGCTGGTCGATATTCACGTGCTGCGGTACGCCGACGGTGTAGGCGATCGCATCAGCAACGTCCTCGGCCACCAGCGGTTGCTCGACCCCGGCGTACACAGCGTCGGCCTTCTGCTGGTCGCCGCGCAACCGGTTGAGGGAGAACTCCTCGGTGTGCACCATCCCGGGTAGCACCTCGACAACTCGAATCGGCGTGCCGTTCAGTTCGAGCCGTAGCGTTCCCATCAGCGCGTGCGCAGCGTGCTTCGCCGCGGTGTACCCGCCGCCGCCTTCATACACACCGGTCCCGGCGGTCGAGGTCACCGTGACGATGGTGCCGGCCCCTGAAGCCTCCAGCGCAGGCAGTAGCGCACGAGTCACGCGCATCACGCCAAGCACATTGGTGGCGTACATCGACTCCCAGTCGTCATCGCGCGCCCGCGCAATCGGGTCCACACCGAGCGCTCCGCCGGCGTTGTTCACGAGGACGTCCACCCGGTCCAGGCTCGCTGCGAATTTGGCGATCGATTCGGGCGAGGTGACGTCCAGTTCACGCGCGACGCCGCCGATCTCCCCCGCCAGCGCCGTCAGCCGATCCATCCGGCGCGCGGCACACACAACCTGGTAACCCAGAGCAGCGAGGGCGCGCGCGGTCGCCGCCCCGATCCCGCTCGATGCTCCAGTGACGACGGCAATTTTTGACTCTGTCGTGGACATACCTTCATCCTGCCAGCCACCACGGTCGGCGCTGGGAGCAGGATAGAGGCATGGAGCAGACGTATTCGACCGCCTCGGGTCCCCACGTGATGACGAGCGACATGACCCGCGCTGCCGAGGTCATCGCGACCACCCTCGCCGAACTGGAGTTGGAACATCAGCGGCTGGCCGACGATCACTTCGTGGCTGAGCTTCCCGGAACACGCCGACTGAAGACGACCTGTCATCTCAAACTGTCGCCGCACTCGATGCAGATTTCGGCGTTCGTGATGCGCCACCCCGACGAAGCCTTCGAGGATCTCTGGGCCTATCTACTGACGAAGAACGCCCGCTCGTACACCGTCTCGTGGGCGATCGACAAAGTCGGCGACGTGTATCTGATGGGGCGCCTACCGCTGGTCGCCGTGACGGCCGAGGAAGTCGACCGAGTGCTGGGAACGGTGTTGCAGCAGGCCGACGACAATTTCAATCCGATGCTGGAGATCGGCTTCCGGACGGCGATCGCCCGCGAATGGAAGTGGCGGATCAGCCGCGGCGAACCCACGAACAACCTTGCCGCGTTCCGTAACCTCATCGATTCAATCGAGGAAGCCGAGAAGCAGCCGGATCTGGACGCCGAATCATAGCGTGGCAACATTTGGGAATGACCAATATCGGCACCCTCATCCTGTTGCGTCACGGTGAGAGCGACTGGAACCAGAAGAACCTGTTCACCGGCTGGGTGGACGTCGAGCTGACAGACCTCGGTCGTGGCCAAGCCACTCGCGGCGGCGAGTTGCTCCTCGAGCGCGACCTGCTCCCGGACGTTGCCTACACGTCGCTGCTGCGCCGCGCGATCATGACCTGCCAACTCGCGTTGGACCGCGCGGATCGGCACTGGATCCCGGTGACTCGCTCCTGGCGCCTCAATGAACGCCACTACGGCGCACTGCAGGGCAAGGACAAGGCTCAGGTCCGCAACGAGTTCGGCGAGGAGCAGTTCATGCTCTGGCGCCGCTCGTATGACACTCCCCCGCCCGAGCTGCCGGTCGACGACGAGTTCTCGCAGTACACCGACCCGCGATACGCAGCGATTCCGCCGGAGGCGCGCCCACAAACCGAATGCCTCAAGGACGTCGTCGCGCGGATGCTGCCGTTCTGGTACGACGCGATCGTTCCCGACCTGCTGGCTGGCAAGAACGTGCTGGTCGCCGCACACGGCAATAGCCTTCGCGCGCTGGTCAAGCACCTCGATGACATGAGCGAAGAGGACGTGGTCGGGCTGAACATTCCGACCGGCATCCCGCTGATCTACCAACTGGATGGCGCGTTGCGGCCGCTATCACCCGGCGGGGAGTACCTCGATCCGGAAGCGGCGGCGGACGCGATTCAAGCCGTCGCGAACCAGGGCAAGAAGTAGGAGCACACCCCGAGCGCGGCAGTGCGCGCCACACTACTGGTGGCCGGTGAGGATTTCTGCGGTGGTTCAGGCATGGATACGCGACAGCTATTCACGCCTAGACCACCGCAGAGTCGTCCTCGGCTACAGCGCGCAGTTGATCAGCAGGGGTTCGGGGCGCAGTTCGATCCCGAACCGCTGTTGTACACCGTCGCGGATCTCGCGAGCCAGGGCGAGGATGTCCTCAGCGTTCGCGCCGCCGCGGTTTGTCAGCGCCAGCGTGTGCTTACCGGACAGCGCCGCGCGCTCGTTGCCATACCCCTTCGCGAACCCGGCACGCTCGATCAGCCATGCCGCCGAGGTCTTGACCAGTCCCTCAGGCGCGTCGTATGCCGGTGCGCCTTCGGGTACGGCGGAGAGCGGCACGATCGGGTTGGTGAAGAAGGAGCCCGCGCTCCACGTGTCGTGGTCGGCGCTGTCGAGCACCATGCCCTTGGAATTTCGCAGGGCGAGTACCGCATCGCGAACCGCGCGAAGCGGCGCGCGATCCCCTGGTGCGACGCCGAGGGTACGGGCGAGTTCGGCGTACCGCACGGGCGCGGAGGATGCCGAACGTCGCAACCGCAACCGTACGCCGAGCACCAGGTAATTATCGGAGTGCTTGAACATGCTGGTGCGGTATCCGAACCCGCATTCGGCCGCGCTCAATGTGCGGCGGCAGTTGCCGCCCCTGTCCCACACGTCGAGGGAGACCAGTACGTCGGCGATCTCGGCGCCGTACGCGCCGACGTTCTGGATCGGGGTTGCGCCGACCTTGCCGGGGATCCCAGATAGCGCCTCGATGCCGCTGTAGCCCTCCTCGAGGGTGCGGGCGATGAGCGCATCCCAGTCCTCGCCCGCGGCGATATCCACCAGCACCTGCTCACCGTCGCGCTCAACACCGATGCCGGTGTTGGCAATCAATACGGCGATCCCGTCGAACGGGTCGTCGCCGATCACCAGGTTGCTGCCACCGCCGATGAGCAGGACCCGGCGACGTTCGTCGTCGGCAGCGCGCACGGCCGCGATCAGTTCGTCGGTAGATTGGGTGCGGATCAATTGCGCGGATCCGCCGATCCGCATCGTGGTGTAGTCGGCGAGCGAGATCTGAGCGGTCATCGTCACGACTCGAGGTTATCGCTGCGAATGCCGCCGTCGGCGGACTCCTCGGCTGTCGCGTCGCCAAGGAAACTCGATAACAGCCCGCGTAATTCGCGGCGGGCCGTCCACAGCGGTGCCGCGTCGGCGAAGACGTATGCGCGACCGTTATCGAAGCAGTCGGCGGCTTCGGTGGCCGCCTGGGCGGGGTGCAGCCGGTCGCCTCGCGCGCCGACCGCCAGTAGGCGTGTCGGGCTCTGCCGGGCGCTCGCGGCGTCGTCGATAGGCGCCTCACGTTCGAGCATGTCGGCGTACGCCGCAATTCCGGGACGCTGCAGGGCCGCCGTGCGCGCTTGGAGCCACCGCCGCGCGAGCGCGGTGCTAGCGACCGCGTCCGGCAACTCGCCGCCGACGTAATCCTGCAATGCCTGCGCACTGGCGAGCGCGTTGCGTAATCGTCCTGCCGGGCGTGGCATCGTCACCGCCGCCGGTAGATACAGCACCGCTCGGTCCAGGTCGAACGCGCGCCGGGTCAACCACCGCAACAGGACGGCGCTGCCCAGCGAGACGCCAAGCGCTCCGGTGGCGCCTTCTTCGGCGGCAATGGTGCTTGCGATGTCGACGAGATCATCGAGCCGGAGCAACTCGCCGGCGTCATCGGAATGACCGTGTGAGGGCAGGTCTACGAGCACGAGTCGCCCCGGTACGCCGCTGGCGAGCGGACGTGTCTGTTCGGCGTCCGCGCCGAGCCCGTGCAGGTACATCGTGGTGGGCCCGTGCGAGCCTTTGACCAGGTAGGAGATGCGCAAGCCGCGGACTGCCGTCTCGCGGCGTTCGGGAACGCCGGGACTCACCAGCGATTGCCGCCCTGTTGCAGTTCACGCACCGCAGGACGTACGTCGGCCAGGTAGACACCGGTCGCGACCGCGGCAAAGATGCCAAGGAACGACATGAAGCCCATGAAGTACAGCACCAGACCAGCCAAGGCCAGGATGCCCATCCAAGCGACTTTGCTGAGTTTGTCGGACGCCGAGAATGCTGCGGCCGGGCGAATCGCCGCATCAATGAACGCCCACAGGCACAAGGCGAGCGAGCCATAAGTCAGGCCGATCGAGATCCAGAACTCCGCTATCCGCACGGCGGCCATCCTATGTCGATTTACACTGCGGATGGTTCCGCATCGCCGCCACACGCCATCGCTACTGCGCTGAAATCACGCTGCTGCCCGCAACGTCGCGCGTTGCGGGCAGCAGTTGTGCAATCGCCTATTCAGGCCTTGTCGTTCTTCTCATCGGTCGCCGGCTTGGCGGCACTGGCCTTCGCAGCGGTCGGCTTCGACGAGGTCGTCGTGGCGGTCTTCGCTGCGCTCTTGCGCGCGGGAGCCTTGCGCGCCGGGGCGGCCTTACGAGCCGGAGCCTTACGCGCCGCCTTCGCGGCCGGCTTCGGGGCAGCGACGTCCACGTCGATCGTGCCCTGTCCGCTCGCAGCCTCGGACGCCTTGACGGCGTACTCAACATTGCCGGCAACCTTCACCGCGGCGCGAGTGGCCTGATCGACGGGACGCGAAGCGGCTTTCGCCTGACCGGGTGTTGCCGGAGACGTCGCTGCGGGCGCAGTTGCCGACGTGGCAGCGGATGCAGTCGTTGCCGTGGCAGGTTTCGACGCCGCGACCTTGTCGTCGAGAGCGGAGTCCTTCGAGGACACCCGCTTATCGATCTGGTCTGCAACCTTCTCGGCGACGGTGGAAGCCTGGTCGCTCACGCTGGCGACGGTCGCCCGCACCCGCGCTTCGGCCTGCTCGGCGGCCTCTTCAATGGACTTCACGACGTCGTGACTCACGTCGGCAACCTGCTTGGCCACGTCCTGGCGCACTTCGTCGAACCGCTTTAACACAGCGTTCTCACCGAGGGCGTTGGTGAACTGGCCGAGCAGACGCTCGCCGCGTGCGGCGAGCGCGGTGTAGGACTCGATCATGGAGCGGACCTGCGCGCTCAGGTTCGCTTGGATCTGCGCAGCGTCTGCCTGAATCCATGCCTGCTGGAACTCGTTAGCGCGCTCCCGACCTTCGGCAAGTGCCTTGTCGAGTTCTGCACGAGCGACGCTGATGTTGTCCACCGCACCTTCGCGGTAAGCGTCGAAACGTTCCTGCGCACGCTCGGCAGCGGCCTTGCCCTGCTCGATGAAGAGGTCGTTCAGGCCGATGACGGCGAAGAACGGCGTGCGTGCGTTCTTGATGTCTGGGGTGATAGTCATGGGTTCTCCTTCAGTCCGCGTCGTTGTCAGTGCGGTTGGCACTGCGGAACGCGAGGTAGATCTCGATCAGAGCCTGTTGTTGCCGGACGGTCAGGTGGCTGTCACCACGGATCGCTTCTTCGACACCGGCGGGATCGACCGCCGGGTCAAGCAATCCGGCTCGCACGTACAGCGACTCGGCCGAGATACGCAGTCCTTTAGCGATCTGCGCGAGGATCTCGGCGCTCGGTCGACGTACGCCCCGTTCGATCTGGGACAGGTACGGGTTGCTGACTTCGGTCAGTTCCGCGAGTTGCCGAAGCGACACCTTCGCTTGCTCGCGCTGGGCGCGAATGAATGATCCGAGACCCTCCAGCGGGTCGGTTACTGCAGCCACGATCTGCCCTCCGCTATCCAGGCTACGAACCCTTGCTTGCAGTTGCAAGCACATAGCGAGCACTGTGGTCGACAGCACCAGGATGCGCCATACCACCGCGTGCGCCCTCCTAGGATGGAGCCATGACCGTCAAGCCCATCGTCATCACCGATGACCCCGTTCTGCACAACCCCACCCGCCGCGTTGAGCACGTGGACGATGAAATTCGCACACTGGTCGCCGACATGTTTGACACGATGGCTGCTGCCCACGGCGTCGGGCTCGCCGCTAACCAGGTCGGAGTGGACCTGCGGATCTTCGTGTACGACTGCCCCGACGACAGCGGCGTTGTCCACCGCGGCGTGGTCATCAACCCGGAGCTACAGACGGGCCTACTACCTGAGGGCATGCCCGATGAGGACGATGACTGGGAAGGTTGCCTGTCGGTACCCGGCGAAGCATTCCCCACCGGTAGGTCGGACTGGGCCAAGGTCACCGGCACTGATCTGGACGGCACTGCGATTGAGATCGAAGGCACCGGGTTCTTCGCACGCTGCCTACAGCACGAAACCGATCACCTCGACGGCTACCTCTACCTGGACCGCCTCGTGGGGCGCTACAAACGCGAGTCCAAGCGCGCCGTGCGAGCCCGCGGCTGGGCGAAGGATGCGATCGCGTCATGGGACCCCAGCACCGCACAGGCCGAGGACATCTAGTCGCGAGCGACGGCATGACAGAGTCCGCACAACACCGGTAGACGTGCTAGGAAAGAAGGGTTGCCCCGTCAGGGCCTGTCACTGCAGATCGAAAGAAGGCCATTGGCAGATGCTTCCCGTTCGAGACTCGCTCCGCGTCCGTTCGCCGCTGCCGAGTGCACGCGTCGCCCTGGCGAAACGGCTCATTCCGTTCGCGCTGGACCGCGTGCCAGCCCGGATTCGCAGCGCCTCCGGACCGCCACTGCAACGGGTTGAACCCGAACCCGACGCCCCGCAGATCGACGTGATCAGGCCCGAGCGGCTGACTCGCCGAATGGCGCATCATCCGAAGATCGGAATCGGCGAGGGCTACATGGTCGGCGACTGGCGCGAGGCCCCAGGCACCGATCTCGCCGACGCCTTGGTCCCCTTCGCCGCGTCTATCGACACGATCTTGCCGAAGTGGCTCACTCGGCTGCGCAGGCTTATCGATCGGCCTATGCCGCGCAGCATGCGCAACAGCATCGAGCAGTCCAGACACAACATCGAGGCCCACTACGACCTCAGCAACGAGTTGTTCGCGCTGTTTCTGGACGAGTCAATGACCTACAGCAGCGCGTTGTTTCTACCGCAGCAGCCACGCACCGCCGACACGCTGCAGGAGGCTCAACAGCGCAAGATCGATGCGGCTCTGGATCGCGCGCGAGTGACCGAGGGCACCTCGCTGCTCGAAATTGGCACTGGCTGGGGTGCGCTGGCGATTCGCGCGGCCCAGCGAGGCGCCAAGGTCACCAGCATCACCCTGTCGCGCGAACAGGCAGCATTGGCCGAAGACCGAGCACAGCGGCTCGGGGTCGGCGAACAGATCGAGATTCGACTGCAGGACTATCGCGATATCGAAGGACAGTACGACGCAATCGTCAGCATCGAGATGATCGAGGCTGTCGGCGCCGAGTACTGGGCAACCTACTTCGCCACGATCGACGCACGACTCGCTTTCGGCGGCACCGCCGTCGTACAAGCGATCCTGATGAATGACGAACACATGCGACGTACCCGTTCGTCGTACGGCTGGATCCAGAAACACATCTTCCCCGGCGGCCTGATCCCTTCGCTGCCGGCAATCGAACGCACGCTGGACGACGCGACGACGCTACGAATGACCGAGATGTCAGCGTTCGGCCCGTCGTACGCCGACACCTTGCGGATCTGGCGCGACGTGTTCGATGCGCGCGTCGACGAGGTGCGGGCGCTCGGCTGGAGCGAGGAAATGATCCGGGCATGGCGGTTCTACCTCGCATACAGCGAGGCCGGCTTTCGCACCGGGTATCTGGATGTCGCACAACTGCGGTTCGAACGCCCCGCCGAGGCCGCGCGTCGCGCCGACGGCGGCTAATCGCCTTGCCTGCCGCGCGAAAACAGTTCACCGGGAGTTCGCGCGGCCTCAGCTGCGAGCGAGAATCTCACCGTGCGGGATCAGGCACCACGCGTCGGGCGTGGTTCCCCACTCGCGCCAGGCGTCGCTCATCCGCTGCAGATCAACCCGATCGGCCACACCACGTTCGATCGCTTGCCCCGCAAATCCCGAGTACATAACGCGATCGGCCCATAGGTCCGACCACCATGCGACCTCAGCATCGCTGGCGTAGCACCACACATCCCCGGACGAGTTCACCTCGGCGAATCCGGCCTCGAGTGCCCACGATTTCAGCATTCGACCGGCGTCGGGGAAGTAGCCACCGGCGGTCGCCGTCTCACGGTAGGCCCGTTGCCATTGGCTGATCCCAGCAACTTCCGGGAACCACGTCATCGCGCCATAGTCCGCATCGCGCGCGGCAACCACACCGCCAGGGGCACACACGCGCCGCATCTCGACGAGCGCGGCGACCGGATCACTGAGGTGTTGTAACACCTGATGTGCGTGCACGACGTCGAAACTGTCATCAGTAAACGGCAAGGCATATACGTCTGCGCGTTGGAACCTCAATGAGTCGGGTGACTCGGCGTCCGCGGCGTTGCTGCGCGCCAGGTCGAGAACCTCTTCGGATGGCTCGATCCCGATGATCTCACCGGGAGCAACCAGTCGTGCGATATCGATCGTGATCGTCGCCGGACCGCAACCGACATCGAGCACCCGCATCCCGGACTGCAGCGATGGCAGTAGATAGCTGGCCGAGTTCGCAGCAGTCCGCCACGCGTGTGACCGCAGCACACTTTCGTGATGACCGTGCAGATACTGATCGTTCATACGCTCGAGAATGCATCACGAGTCCACACTTTGGAACAAGATTTCACTATGTGAACACACGCGCAATCGTCGGCTAGCATCCTGCTATGCAGCACTTCACCCTCGCCACCGCCGACAACGTGGCCACCCTGACCTTCGACAATCCGCCGATCAACCTGATGACTGGAGAATCCCACCTCGAACTAGCCGACATTCTCGATGACATCGCGGCCGACGATAACGTGCACGTACTCGTGCTGCGCTCGGCGAACCCAGAATGGTTCATCGCGCATTTCGATGTCGCAGCCATCCTGACCATGCCCACCGATGCCGGCGATCCGCCGACCGAACTCACTCGGTATCACCAGATGTGCGAACAACTTCGCCTCATGCCAAAGGCAACCATCGCTGTCATCGACGGCCGTGTCGGCGGCGGCGGCAATGAGATCGCGATGAGTTGCGATATGCGCTTCGCTTCCCCGGCCGCTGTGTTCAATCAGCCCGAGGTCGCCCTTGGGATTATCCCTGGTGGGAGCGGCACGGCCCGGCTGCCGCGGCTCGTCGGGCGCGCACGGGCATTGGAGACGATTCTCGGATGCGAGGACATCGACGCCGACACCGCCGAACGCTGGGGGCTGGTCAATCGGGTAGTGCCGGCCGACCATCTCGAGGCTCACGTGAACCGGCTCGCGAAGCGGATCGCCGCGTTTCCACCGCACGCCGTCGCGGCCGCCAAAGCGAGCGTCACGAGCGCAGAGTCGGCGGTAACCGAGCATCTACTCGCTGAATCCCACGCCTTCAGCCGGACGCTCGGTGAACCTCGTGCTCGCGCAGCAATGGAGGAGTTCCTCGCAACCGGCGGGCAGACACCAGAAGGCGAACGTCGCCTAGGTGAACTCGCCGGCGAACTGAGCGAATAGCACCGAACGCGGCCGAGGCAGCCCGGCAGCGAGCAGGCATCGGGGCGCTCCTGGCTCTCGGCCCATCCTCGCGCCGGCTTCACCCGCACCCGACGCGACCGATCAGACGCGACGGTTCAGACGGTGAGGCCGGTGTCGATCAACGCGGCGTACTCCACGTCGTCGTCAACGACGACCACGTCTGCGCCGTCTGCGAGATTGCGCTTGATGACCGCTAGGGCGATCGGCCCCTCCTCGTGATGCATCACCGCTGTGCCGACAAACCCGACCTCGCGGCCCTTGCTGAACACCTTCGCACCGGAGGACGGGACGGTGTGCTGCGACCCGTCCACCTGCAGCTTCACCAGCCGACGCGGCGGGCGCCCCAAGTTCTGGACGCGCGCGACCGTCTCCTGGCCGCGGTAGCACCCCTTATTGAGGTGGACGGCGTCACCAATCAGCCCCACTTCGTGCGGAATCGTGCGGTGATCGGTCTCGCGCCGCTGCCGCGGACGCAGATTTTCTACCCGCCACGCGTCGTACGCCATCGCGCCTGCCGGCTGCGCACCCGCTTCCAACGCTCGAGCCACTGCGGCGTTCACATGCGCCGGGGGGCCCAGCACGTCGAATTCGCCGGGGTATGGCAATGCGCGCACCATGACGCCCTCCCCGTATGCGACCAGCCCCGGATCCGGCGGCGAAGCATCAAGCACGGCGGCAACGATGTCTCGGGCTTTCGGGCCGATCAGCGTGGCCATCGAGAACGAAGCCGAGGCGTCCTCAACCTCGACCCGGAGCATGAATTGCATTTTCGTCAGGTAATCCGCGAGCGCGGGCGCATCACCTGGTTCACAGTCAATCCAGACTTCTTCACCGGTCGACGTGAACCACAGATCGTGCTCGACATGCCCGTGTGGCGAGAGGATCAACCCCTGGATCGCGGATGACTCCGGCATCTGCTCGAGGTGCTGTGTCGTCAGCGAGTGCAACCAGGTCAGCCGGTCCACGCCGCGAACAATGACCCGTCCGCGATCCGAGCGATCGATCACCGCCGCATGTCGGGCGAGGTAGCGCTGCTCACGCAATGGGTCACCGTAATGGACGGCGACGCCTGAGTCCAACCCCTCCCCTGGTACGCGGCCGGGGTGATTTGCCAGAGTTGTCATCGAACGTTCCTCCCTCGGCGCGCTCACGCCGGACGTGCCCATCGTAGGCCGCCCGACACCCCGCCGCCTGTGCGAAAATTACGCCCATGACGTCGACTCCCGCCCCACGTTTCGTGAGTGTCCTACGCCGAGAGAACCAAGACGAATGGGCGGTGCATCGCCACGATCCAGACGCGCCACTGCTCACCGCGTTCGACTACGCGCCAAACCGCGGTGACGGCGCATTCGAAGCAATGCATGTGTACAACGGCGTCGCTAACAAACCGCACCGCCACCTCGAGCGGCTCTCGCGATCGCTGCACAACCTGCAGATTGTTGGCCCGCCGTACGCCGCGTGGCGCTCGTTGATTGACGACCTCATCGCGCAGTGGCCGGACGGCGTCGAGGGCGTCCTGAAGTTGATCATCAGCCGTGGCCAGGAAGGCGGGCCCATCGACCAGGACCCGACGGTCTTCGGTTATCTCGTCGAGCTCGATCCCGCGCTCGCCGCCCAGCGCCGCGATGGCGTCACGATAGTGTCGCTGACTTTTGGCTACCCGGCCGACGTGCGCGAACGCTCTCCGTGGCTACTCGGTTCGACCAAGTACCTGTCGTACGCGGTAAATATGGCCGCCAAGCGCGAGGCGGCCGAGCGCGGCGCGGACGACGTCCTATTCCTCTCTGAGGATGGCCAGGTGCTCGAGGGACCGAACTCAACGCTGATCTGGCTATCGGGCAAGCGGCTGGCGACCCCCGGATCACACACCGGAATCCTGCGCGGCACGACGCAGGAGGAGATCTTCTCCCGGGCCGGCGCCGTCGGCCTCGAACCGATGATCACCTCGGCCACCCTCGGCGACATTCTCGCCGCGGACGCGGTCTGGATGTCGTCCAGCACCCGCGGGATCGCCGCTGTCCACGACATCGACGGAGCCGCGATCGCACAGGATGCCGAGAAGACCCGCCTACTGCAAGAACTGTCCGGTTTACCGGTCCCCGACTAATTACGTTGCACAGATCGACGGTGCGATTTACGCTCCCAAGTACACAAGAGGGGAGGTGATCCGACGTTGATTTCGACTCGGACCTGTGAGGTGGTCTCGCACTAGCACCTCCATGAGGCGCCAGTGAATACCACGGGACTGCCGGAACCCCCAGGCGCGGGCCTCGTCCCCCCGCCCTCCGCCGATTGGCGAGGAGCAGCCTGGGGGTTCATCATGTCCACCTCAGGGCCGGTTACGAGAGGCGACGAACCCAGCAGCCATCCGCCTCCTCGACGCTCTTTTCCACCGTAGGTCAAGCGATCGCGCAAAACCCGACGCAATCTTTACCGTGTTGAGACCTAGCGCCACCCCAGTGGCATGAGTCACACTTGTGAGTGCATGACTGGCACAACGTGTCGGCGACGGCAAGGAGCACACATGCGCGCAGCACCAGACCCACGATCAGACACACACGCACCGGCACGCGCCGCAAGCGGATGGCTGCGCGCCGTCCCCGATGCCGACTCAACTCAACTGCTCGGCCCGCAGTACGCCGAGCTCAGCGCATTCTTCACATCGGTCGCCTTCCTCACCGCCGAGCAGGACGCCGCGATCGAATCGAAGTGGTACGACATGCGCGGCCCGGAACGATTCTCCTCGCGCGGCCAGGCCTCCCAGGCCGCCAGCACCCACGCGCGCCTCGAAGAACAACTCAATGCCCGGCAGCGAGCGTGGGCGGCAACCACGATGCGCGCCCGTGATGCGGCCGGCGATGCCGCGCACGCGTTGTCGGTCCGGGATCTTATCGGTGTCGGCATGAGCCAGGAGGCGTACGACGAACTCGTCGCGCCGTGGGCCTTAGTGATGGGGCCGGTGCACCCCGCCGACGCCGATCCACGAACCAGGTAGCTCGTTTCACCACGGCTCGGGACTCACTGCACGGTTCGGCGTGCGAGTTATGCGCCGCTAAAAAACTCGCGCAGCGCCCCCGCCAGCATGACTGGATCGCCCACACCGCACATCTCGCGCACTGAATGCATCGACAGCAGCGGGATTCCGACGTCCACGGTTCGAATACCAAGGCGGGTAGCGCTCAACGGTCCGATCGTCGACCCACACGGCATCGAGTTATTCGACACGAACACCTGGTATTTCACGCCCGCGGACTCGCACGCGCGCGCCCATAACGCGGTCCCTTGCCCGTCGGTGGTGTATCGCTGGTTGGCATTCACCTTCAACAGCGGCCCTTCACCCAGCAGGGGCCGGTGCGTCGGGTCGTGTCGCTCCGGGTAGTTCGGGTGTACGGCGTGTCCAGCATCAGCCGACACGCACCACGACCCAGCGCAAGCACGACGCATATCATCACCGTCGCCACCGAGCGCGTGATTAATTCCGCGCAACACGTCTTCGAGGACCGGCCCGCTGGCGCCCGTACGGCTCGCGCTACCGACCTCCTCATGGTCGAATGCCGCGAGCACCGGAATCTCGCGGCCGTCAGTCGCTTGCTCCAGTGCAACCAGCGCCGCATGCACCGAGGAGAGATTGTCCATCCGGCCGCACGCGAAGAACTCCCCCTCCGCGCCGATCACCGCGCCCCGCTGCGTGTCGAAGGCGACCACATCGTGACCTACGATCGATCCCTCATCCAGCCCGGCACGTGCCGCTAGATGGGCGAGAATCCCGCCGGCATTCAACCCCCACACCGGTTGTAGGTGGGTTTGCTTGTTCAACGTCAGTCCGTCATTGACCTGACGGTCCAGGTGGATCGCCAACTGCGGCACCCGCATCACCGCGTCCGTCGCCACCAGTGATTCGGTGCCATCGCGACTGACCAGTCTGCCGGCGAGTCCTAGATCTCGATCCATCCAAGAGTTCAGCAGCGGACCGCCGTACACCTCGACGGCGACTTGGCGCCAACCATTCGAGCCCGTTTCCGGGTTAGGTTTTACCTTCAGACCGGGTGAGTCGGTGTGCGCCCCGACAATGCGGTACGGCGTCGCGGCATCGACGCCGTCGGGCAGTCGCCACGCAACGACGGCGCCATCACGAACCAGCACGTAACCCCCGGGCGCGGACCCGAACGGCTCGGATTCAGAAATCTCAACGAAGCCCTGTGCGATCAACCGATCGGCAACCGTGCGAGCAGCATGGTAACTGGACGGGGATGCTGCGACGAAGTCACTGAGATCATCAAGATGCGCTGCTGCTGCGGGCATCACTGCACCCGCGCCAGGCGCGCCGAAATGTGTGGCTGCAGCGGTTGCCCCACCGCCGCCATATCCATCGCGTACATCAGATCACCCTCGACGATGCCGTAGAGCCGGTGGTTACCGTTGACTTCCTTGGCACTCGCGGTCCTGGCGACGACGTCGGTCGTCAACTCCCAACTGGTCGTGGTGCGGGCCGTGCCGACAAACACCTCAACGACGCCTGACTGATGCGCGAGCACAACCTCAAAATCATCGCCCGAACCCGGGCGCCAGAAACCCATCTCGCGCGCGGCCGGACGAACGAAGCCGCCGTCGGCGTCCATGATCCACGAACGCGTCTGCATGCCCAGGAACGGCCGACCGTCGTGCCAAAACCGAATCTCCTGTCCATACCGGAAGCCATCGATCGTCGGATAGTCGCCCTGACCCTCCCCACGCCAGACGCCCAACAGCGGTAACAACGCGAGCATCTGCGGATGAATCTCCGGTCCCTCGCGCACGTCGACGGTATCGACCGGCAACTCCTCGGGCAGCGGCGTCAACGCGCTCATCGCTCACCCACAAACGTCCGGTAAGCACCTCGCGCGCAGTACGCAGCGAGCAGCAGGGTGGCGATGACCAGGAGTGAAGTGATGAAGGCTTCCACACGGCCAGCGTATCTGCCGTGAGCAGGATCGCGGCTACGCCCGCTGCACGCGCCGGGTCGGGCTCACTAAACTGGAGAACTCACCCGTTGGAGGCGACATGGACATCACTCTCATGTCGCGCACGGACGCGCCTATCGCGGATGTTCTGCCCGCGCTCGGCCTGCTCACCCACCACGTGCGCACCCTCCCGCCGGAGGCAACCGAATTGCTCGACGCGGACGCAGGCGACGTCGTGTTGATCGACGCCCGCACTGACCTCGTCGCCGCCCGCGCCCTGTGTCGCCTACTGTCGAGCACCGGCGTCTCCGCCCCGCTACTGGTCGTCCTCGCCGAGGGCGGACTCGTCGCGATGTCGGCCGAGTGGGGCTGCGAAGACTTCATGCTCGCCACAGCCGGGCCCAGTGAAATCGAGGCACGGTTGCGATTAGCGACCACCCGCCGCAGCCTGGTCAGCGAGCACGAGACGAATGTGGTCACTCGCGGCGATCTCACGATCGAGGAAGAGTCGTACACCGCTCGGATCCGAGGCCGCTCGCTGGATCTGACCTATAAAGAGTTCGAGTTACTGAAATATTTGGCGCAGCACCCCGGCCGCGTGTTCTCCCGGGCGCAACTGCTCAGCGAAGTCTGGGGCTACGACTACTTCGGCGGCACGCGCACCGTCGATGTACACGTACGACGGCTGCGGGCCAAACTCGGCAACGAACACGAATCACTGATCGGCACCGTGCGTAACGTGGGCTACAAGTTCGTCACGCCCGTCGAGCCGAAAACGGACTCTGCCCACCGAAACACGTCGGACCGGGCACCCCGCTCGAGCACCACCACGTCGAAGGTCAGCCGATGACCAGCAGCGACCACCTCTCCGCCGCCGACGCAGACGCCGAACGCGCGCTCAACGACACAGCCGGCCGCGCCGATGAATCTCACGCCATCTCCGAGCAGTTCCTATTGCGCTTGGGCGATCCGGCCGGCGCCGGGCGGGTTCGGCACGTCACCCACCACACCGACGGCGTGCTGGACGGGTACGCCGTCGCCGAAGTCGCCACCGAACCATCCGGCGAGTTACTCGTCGCGCCGCAGTCGCGTCGCCGCGGTATCGGTACCGCGCTACTCGCCGAGTTACGGGCCGCCGCTGGCGAGCCGCTGCGCATCTGGGCGCACGGGGACCTCTCAGCGGCCCACGATTTCGGCGCGGCGCGTGGTGCCCACGCCGTACGCACGCTGTTGGAACTGCGTCGTCCGGCCACCGATGTCACTTTCCCCACCCCGGCGGACGGTGTGAGGGTGCGTACCTTCCGTCCCGGCGAGGACGACGCCGAGTGGTTGCAGGTGAACGCGAGCGCGTTTGCCACGCACCCCGAGCAGGGTGCGATGACCCAGCGCGATCTCGACGAGCGGATGGCCGAACCGTGGTTCGATGCGGCCGGCTTCTTCATCGCCGAACGCGACGGACAGATTGTGGGCTTTCACTGGACCAAGGTGCACGGTCCCGAACTGGGGGAGGTGTACGTCGTCGGCGTACGCCCCGATGCGCAGGGGTTGAAACTCGGCAAGTTGCTCACCGCGACGGGACTCGCTCATCTGGTCAGCCGAGGCGTTTCGGAGATTTCGTTGTACGTCGAAGGCGACAACACGCCAGCCCTCGCGTTGTATCAGGGGCTAGGTTTCACCCGCCATCGCGCCGACTCCCAATGGCTCACCGCCTAACCGACTAGGGCGAATGCCCGACTTCGCTTCCGCGCACAATTCAGTTCACCTTGCTGCCACCAACCCGACACCGTGTGTGTTGGCTCACTACGCGGCAAGTTCACGCTGTGTTTACCAAGTGCGGTCCGGTCGGACACCTTCCGTACCTACGTTTCATATGGGCGCGCGAACAAGGAGTTCGCAGCCGCGTGGCCACAACCCGCCCGGCAGCCTCCTCCATCCGAGGAAACACACGTAACCCCAGAAGGGACCTGTAGGTGAAGCGCACACGTACCTACGCGATCGCCGGCCTCGCCGCTGCGGGCTCGCTGCTTTTGACCGCCTGCTCCGACGACAACTCCGGCGGCTCCGGCAACGGTGGATCGGGCAGCGGCGCCGACCTTGAGTGCGGTGAGGGTGACCTCAACGCCAGCGGGTCTTCGGCCCAGGCCAAGGCCATCGACGCCATCCAGGCCAGCTTCGCTGCGAGCTGCGACTCCATCGCCGTGAACTACGACGCGAGCGGCTCCGGCGCCGGCGTCAGCGACTTCATCGCCGGCAAGATTGATATGGCCGGCTCAGACTCGGCCCTGAGCGAGGAGGAGGCCGCGGACGCCGGCGAAATGTGCGCCGACGGCCCCGCGATCAACCTGCCGATGGTCATCTCGCCGGTCGCGATCGTCTACAACGTCGAGAGCATCGACACCCTGAACCTCAACGCCGAGGTCACTTCGAAGATCTTTGCCGGTGAGATCACCAACTGGGATGACGAGGCGATCGCCGAGTTGAACCCCGACGCCGATCTGCCCAGCACCTCGATCACCACGGTGCACCGCTCGAAGGACTCCGGCACCACGGACAACTTCACCAAGTTCCTCGAGGCTGCCGGTGACGGCGCCTGGACCTTCGGTAGCGGTAAGGCCTGGAGCGCTCCCGGCGGCCAGGGCGCGCCGGACTCGGCGGGCATCGTCTCGGCGGTCAACGCGACCGACGGCTCCATCTCGTACGTCGATGGTCCGGACGCCACCGCGAACAACCTCAACGTGGCTTCGATCGACTCCGGCTTCGGCCCGGTCGAGCTCAACGCCGACTCGGTCGGTAAGGCCGTCGAGGCCGCCGAGCACGTCGGCGAAGGTAATGACATCAAGCTCGAGCTCGACTACGGCTTGAAGGAGGAAGGCGCCTACCCCGCCCTCCTGGTCACCTACGAGATCGTGTGCGAGACCGGTCTCGCTGAGGACAAGGTCGACGTCGTCAAGTCGTTCCTGAAGTTCGCGGTCACCGACGGACAGACCGTCATCGAGGAAATCGGATACATCCCGCTTCCCGAGGAGCTGCGCGCCGAGGTCGAAACCGCGGTCGACGCAATCAGCTAGTTGATGTATCTCACGCAGCGCGCCGTACACGCCCACTCACTCGGACGTGTACGGCGCGCTGACGTGTCGGCTCACTCGCACCACTAGAAACAATCCCGCACGCCTGGGACGATTCTTCGCGGCGCAGGTAAGTAGCTGCGCCCGCACCATCCAGCACTTCAACTTCCAGCCCAAAGGAGCCAGATGTCGACGCCAAGCGACACGGCCACGGTCGCCCCGGACGGCGCGCCCGCACCTGACTCGGCGGCGGGACCTCGCGGCGCAGAGTCAGCGAAGGTCCGCCCCGGTGATCGAGTCTTCTGGGGCCTGTCCGCCGGCTCCGGTCTCGTCGTCCTCATTTTGATGGCCTCGATCGCGTTCTTCCTGATCTACCGCGCGATCGACGCCCTATCTGCCAACCAGGCCAACTTCCTGACCTACGAGGCCTGGCGGCCCGATGCCGAAGTCCCGATGTTCGGCATCGCGGCACTTGCCTTCCACACGCTGGTGACCGCGATCATCGCGATGATCGTCGCCGTCCCGATCGCCGTCAGCATCGCGCTGTTCATCACGTTCTACGCACCGCGCAAGTTGGCAACCGGGCTGGCGTACATCATCGACATCCTCGCCGCCGTCCCCTCGATCGTGTACGGCCTGTGGGGCGTCTTCTTCCTTGCGCCCCACATGACCGGGCTCACGCTGTGGTTGGACAGGTGGTTCGGCTGGACGTACATCCTGTCGTATCAGCCCGACAACATGCCGAATAATCGCTCGGATTTCACCGCCGGTATCGTGCTCGCGATCATGATCCTGCCGATCGTCGCCGCCCTATCACGCGAAGTCTTCCAGCAGGTTCCACGCACCAACATCGAGGCGGCGTACGCCCTGGGTGCGACGCGTTGGGAAATGGTCAAGATGGCGGTGCTGCCGTTCGGTCGCCCCGGCATCGTGTCGGCATCGATCCTCGGCCTAGGTCGCGCGCTCGGTGAGACGATGGCCGTCGCCTACATCTTGTCCGCGGTCTACGAGATCAACTGGCGAATCACCGAATCCGGCGGTATCACCTTCGCCTCCAACATCGCCCTGAAGTACGGCGAGGCGGGCGACATCGGCATGGGCGCGTTGATCGCCTCCGGCATGGTGCTGTTCTTGATCACGCTGATCGTGAACTCGATCGCTCAGGCGATTCTTCGTCGAGGAATGGTGAAGGACCGATGACCACCACGACCACGCCCGGCGCACGTCAGCGCCCCACCAAGGATGAAGGCGGACTATCCGGGCGCAAGTTGCCCAAGCCACTCGTCTGGGCGCTGCCGTTCGTCGCCGTACTCATCACCCTCGGCCTGTTCGCTGTCACCGAACTACAAGGAGATGCCGGATTCATCGTCGTCACCTTGATCGTGTACGTCGCGCTGCAGACGGCATTGAGCTTCACCATGGAAGGTCCGCGTCAGGCTCGCGACCGGATGGCGACAACGCTTATCTACGTCAGCTTCCTGATCGCGCTCGTACCGCTGATCCTGATCATCTGGTACACGATCTCCCGCGGTATCCGCGCGATGTCCATGGACTTCCTGACCCACTCGATGTTCGGCGTCCAGTCCTCCATGGCGGGCGGCGGCGTCACCCACGCCATCATCGGTACGCTCCTGGTGTCGCTGATCGCGGCGATTATCGCCGTACCGCTGGGCATCTTTACCGCCATCTACCTCGTCGAGTACGGCGGCAAGAACCGGTTCGGCCGCACCGTGTCGTTCTTCGTGGACGTGATGACTGGTGTCCCCTCGATCGTTTCGGGTCTGTTTATCTACGCGTTCTGGCTGCTCACCCTCGGGTTCCAGAAGACGGCGCTCGCTGGCGCGCTGTCCCTCGTGCTGCTGATGCTGCCGATCGTCATCCGCTCCACCGAGGAAATGCTGAAGTTGGTCCCCGACGACTTGCGCGAGGCGTCGTATGCGTTGGGCGTGCCCAAGTGGCGCACCATCACCAAGATCGTGCTGCCCACCGCGATGTCCGGCATCATCACCGGCGTCATGCTCGGTGTTGCCCGCATCATGGGTGAGACCGCGCCGCTGCTGCTGCTGGTCGGCACCAGCATTCGGATCAACGGTGACCCGTTCGTCGGCCAGATGGAAACACTGCCGACCTTCATCAACAAGTACTTCGGGCTGGCTGCCGGCGATATCGCCTCGGCGAACGCCGACCGCGCCTGGGCTGCCGCGCTTACCCTGATCGTGCTGATTATGCTGCTGAACCTCGGTGCACGGATCCTCGCACGCTTCACCGGCGTGAAGCAGAAGTAGCCCTCGACCTTTCGAAAGAAGCAGGATTCAATGAGCAAGAGCATCGAGGTCAAGGACCTCAACATCTACTACGGCGACTTCCTGGCCGTCCGGGGCGTGTCGATGTCGGTCGCACCGCGTTCGATCACCGCGATGATCGGCCCGTCCGGCTGCGGTAAGTCCACCGTGCTGCGCAGTTTGAACCGCATGCACGAGGTCATCCCGGGCGCCTACTGCGAAGGTCACGTGTTGCTCGACGGTGAGGACATCTACGGCTCGTCCGTCGACCCGGTGAACGTGCGCCGTCAGATCGGCATGGTGTTCCAGCGTCCCAACCCGTTCCCGACCATGTCCATTTACGACAATGTGATCGCCGGGCTGAAGTTGCAGGGCCGCACCCGGAAGAGCGAAACCGACGAGATCGTCGAACGTTCGCTGCGCGGCGCGAACCTCTGGGACGAGGTCAAGGACCGGCTCGGTAAGCCCGGCTCGGGTCTGTCCGGTGGTCAGCAGCAGCGTCTGTGCATCGCCCGCGCGATCGCGGTCGAGCCCGACGTACTGCTGATGGACGAGCCGTGTTCGGCCCTGGACCCGATCTCGACCCTGGCGATCGAGGACCTCATGCAGGAACTCAAGGAGAAATACACGATCGTCATCGTCACGCACAATATGCAGCAGGCCGCGCGCGTGTCCGATATGACCGGCTTCTTCAACCTGAAGGCCACCGGCGAGCCCGGTGAACTGGTCGAGTACGACGATACGAAGAAGATCTTCTCGAATCCGTCGAACAAGCGCACCGAGGACTACATCTCCGGTCGCTTCGGCTAACCCTCGCACCGAATCACCGCCCGGTCGTGCCTTCATGGCGCGGCCGGGCGTTGTCGTTATCCCCCAGGCCAGGCAGCGTCGTCGCTGCCCCACGCACTGGTGCCCACGAGCACTGCTCTGATGAGCGCGGCGCTGCCGGTTGCCGAGCCCATGCCGACAGTCCACGCGTCACTCGTCGAGGTGGCTGGAATGTCTGGGCGGCGCTCCCGGTACCTGACCCCGCTGGAAACGCAGCGTGAGCAGCCACTTATCTGCCATACGTGGACAAGGCTCCTCCTGGACTGCGTTTTCAGCGGGACTCACCCGACCTCCTAGCTGCTCAAGGCCCCGTCGCCGTGCGCCGAGAGCCATCTCCAGACGCCAGCGGGGGACGAAGGTCCACTCCAGAAGGCTTGTGGGGACCAAGGTCCGCTCGAGGAATTTTATGGGGATAAAGGTCCTGTCCGAGAATCTTATGGGGACGGAGGTCCTGTTCACACCCTCGCAGGCGGCGAACGCTCTAACCACACCCTCCCGGTTCACATCGCGCTTATCCACACCGTCCCGGGACACATCACACTTATCCACAGCCCATGCTGCTGCCATTCGCGCAACCACCACGATCACGCGAAAGTCAGTCCATGGATCTCCACTTTGCTCTGCTTAACGGCTGCGGCGTCATCCGCACCTCGCTTCTGCATCATTCCGGTCTCACCTCGAACGACATCCGTCGGGCCGTCGCTGCCGGCACCCTGACCCGACTCAGGCACGGATGGTACGCAGCCAGCGATCACAACGAGAAGGTCGCTTCGGCTGTCCGCGCAGGTGGCGTGCTCAGTTGCGTTTCGGCGCTCGAACTGCACGGCATCTGGGTCCCCGAGGATCGCCGCAATCATGTGCGCCTCACCCATCACGGGAACCATCGACGCGGTGGCATGTCGACGGGCGTCGGCGCCGTCCAATGCGGTCGACACCTGGGCGCGTTACGACCGGCACGAGGCTTCGATTCTCTTCTAACGGCACTATCGGCAGCCGCGAGTTGCGTGAGCGATGAGGAACTCGTCGCGGTCATCGATTCCATCCTCCACCACCGCAAGTGCACACTGACCGAGATCCGTGAAGCCTTACGGGACCAGCCCGCACGAGTCCGCACCTTGCTCGAGCATGTCGATAGGCGGGCCGAGTCCGGAAGCGAATCAGTCATGCGATTTCGGTTGGCCCGCGCACGGATCCGTTCGCGGCCCCAGGTGTGGATTAACGGCGTCGGCCGGGTTGACCTGCTTGTTGGCCAACGCCTCGTGATCGAACTCGACAGTCGGGCTCACCACACCGACAAACTGGCGTATGAGATGGACCGTTCACGGGATCTCGCCCTATTCGCGAACGGTTTCGTACACGTGCGGATCACCTATCACCAACTCTTTTGCGAATGGGAACGCGTGATAGCGGCGTTATTGACGGTGGTTCGCCGCCGTGAACACTACTTACGCCGGAGCCATCGGGCGACTGGTGCATGGGCACTGCGCGCCGCGTAGCCGTCCGATGGACGCCCTGCTGCTGAAGACGCAGCCCGAGCGGCCGCTTATCCGCCATACGTGGACAAGGCTCCTCCTGGACTGCGTTTTCAGCGGGGCTCACCGGAGATGGCTACGACCGCGAACAGCACAGCCCACACCACGAGACTCCGGCCGCCAACAGCAGAGCTCGGAGGCGATTCGTGACCTCTACCGGAAGTCCGAGGAGGTCGGCGACCCCACAGCAGGTGATTCCGGTCGCGAGCAGCACCGTTGCCCGGCAGGGGGCGTATAACGTTGAGTTGTGTATCGCTTCCTGGCCACCCCGCGCTGGATCGCCGGTTTCCTGGTGCTCCTGCTGGCTGCGGCGATCATGGTGCGGCTCGGGTACTGGCAATGGGAACGCGGCCAGCAAAAGTCCGCAGCGAACGACGCCGTCCAGGCCGCTCAGCAACGCGATCCGGTACCGGCAGGCGATCTGATCCCCGCCACGGCCGAGGACGCCCCCGCCGCAGCGGACGAATGGTCACGAGTCACGATCAGCGGCGAGTACGACCCAGCCAATACCGTGCTGATCCGCCAGCGGTCGTTCGAGGGGGGCGTCGGCTTCGAGGTCGTCGTACCGTTCCACGGCGACGACGGCGTCACCTATCTCATCGATCGCGGGTACGTGCTGGCCACCGGCGGAGCCGCCCAGGAGCCCGACGTCCCGGCGCTACCCACCGGCACGGTGACGGTCACCGGAATCGTGAAACGCGCGTACGACGCGCCCGCCGATGCGACGCGGGTTGAGCAGGTCGGGTCCTACGACAGCGTCCGCGCGCTGGATCCCGTCGTGCTGTCGGCGTCCCTCAACAAGCCGCTGGCCGGCGGATACATCATCGCCAGCGACGAGCAACTCGCCGACGGCACCGTGATCGACGACATCAACCGAATCCCACCGCCCGAACTCTCCGACGGA
>JBKEDB010000029.1:0-33380 GCA_047975195.1 Cumulibacter sp.
CCAGTGGTGGATCTTCGCCGCAATGACGCTGTTCGTGTTCGGTTACCTCGCCCGCCGCGAGGCAATTACCCGGCTGCTCGCCGATGAAGACCTGGACGAGGACGACGAGGATGACGGAGACATGCGAACTCCGGCGTACGCGTCGGGGGCCACGGATACGTAACTGCTGTGCTCGACGTTCGAGCGGCCAGGTTCAGCAGCCACACGCACGGCGAGCGCGCGAACTACTAGTCAGATGGGCTGAAGCGAAGGTTCGGATCGTCGGATAGGTTCGTGGCGAGAGCATCACGACCAACAACGGGAGGCACGCATGACCAATCCGCTCGAGCGCCCACAGCATCCAGATCCGTACGAGCTGCTGCCGAAGGTCGGCTCGTTCACCGTGACTAGCACCGACGTCGCCGACGGCCAGCCAATGGGCATGGACCAGGCACACCCGATGGCCGGCGGAGACGCCAAGAACATCTCCCCGCAGTTGTCGTGGTCCGGTGCCCCGGAGGGCACCAAGAGTTACGTCGTGACCTGCTATGACCCGGATGCGCCGATCCCGGGCGGGTTTTGGCACTGGCTGCTGGTTGACGTACCGGCCGACGTGACTGAACTGGCGACGGACGCCGGCCGCGAAGGTAAGGCCCTGCCCGGCAAGTCCTTCCACACCCGCAACGATTTCGGCACCTTCGACTTCGGTGGCGCCGCCCCGCCGGCCGGAGACCCCGCGCACCGCTACTACTTCGTCATTCACGCCGTGGACGTCGAGTCGCTCGGTGTCGATGAGAACGCATCGGCCGCGTTCGTCTCGTTCAACCTGGCTTTCCACACGTTGGCGCGCGCCATCATCACGCCCACCTTCGGCGGCTAAACACCACCGGAGGCACCAGCGGCAGGTTTTCGATCGACTTGCGGCGTACTGCTCGAAACAGACCAACAGTTCCTGTGGCGTCGAGCGGTGCGCCGCAAGTGGCGTTATTTGTGCTCTACCGCCGCGGGTCGGCCGTTTCGTACCGCCCGCCCTACGGCCTCGACGACCCGGTCCATCTCAGCGCCATAAGGGTTGTCCGTGACCAGGTACGTCCACGTGGACGACGGACGCCGTAGCCCCAGATCCGACAGTGTCGCGGCGTCCGCGGGTGCGTCGTCCAACGTTTCGCGGACCCGCTCGAGCGATTCAGTGCCGAGGGTATGGAAGTCCCTGATCGCGTGACGGTTGAACTCGTCCAGTGGATCCTGGCGCGCCAACGCCCTCAGGTGTATTCCCTCCCGGATCTCTGCCATCCGGTTCAAGTGCCCGGTCCACGCCTCATCCAAGGTGAACAGCACGACTTCTCGCGCCAGTGCGCGACGAGACTTCGCCGACCACCGCTTGGCGGCCTTGGGACTATCGGGCCATACCCGCTGAAGGTAATCACGCAGCGCATCGTCGTCGTTGAGCACCTTCTCTCGGGTGTCCAGCACGGTACGACGATGTTGATCCGAACCCTCGTGGTAGCGACGTGTCGTTCGATGCAAACTCAACATCTTGCCTTCGGCGACCCGCTGCGCATGCGCGTAATGCTGCGCAAACTTCGGGTCCGTAATCAGCCCATCATCTTCGACTGCACGCGGCTCGACGTTCAATTGCAGATGTTCGGTGACAACTGGATCCTCGATGCAGGTGTAAAACACAGACCGACCGGGATCGCCTTGGCGCCCCGATCGACCGCGCAACTGCTGGTCCAGTCGCGGCGAGTCATATCGGCCGAGCCCGACGACCAGCAGACCAGCAGCCTTCTGAGCGTCGTCATCCAGGCGGATGTCCACGCCGCGACCAGCCATCTGGGTCGACACCGTGACACGACCGCTTTCGCCTGCGCGCGCGATGATCTCGGCCTCAGCCTCATCGTTCTTCGCGTTGAGTACCACCACCTCGACGCCGTACTTTCCTAGCCTACGGGCGAACCGCTCAGACTCGCCGATACTGGCCGAGCCGACCAGCACGGGTTGGCCAGCGCGGTGCGCCTTGCGCACCCGCAGCGCCGCGGCAACGTCCCGCTGCCGCTGGGTGACGTACAGCCGATCGGGCTCATCGACTCGAACACAAGGCTGGTTCGTCGGTATAGCTCCGATCTTGACATCAAGATCCTCGGCCAGCCGTTCTGCCGCCTCCAGCGCGGTGCCGCTCATACCGGTCAGGAAGTTGTAGCCGCGCGCCACCGTCTCAACCAGCATCTGGTCCATGATCTGCGCGTTGCCCGACACCGCAAGCCCTTCCTTACGCTCGATCGCGGCATGCAGACCGTCGGGCCAGCGCTGCCGGTCGGCGACGCGACCGCGGGCGTCGTTGATCAGTTGCACCTGCCCGTTGCTGACGATGTAGTGCACATCGCGATCGACCAATGCGCGCGCATGCAACGCGACATGTGCCGCAGCGAGCAAATCCACATGCGCCTCGTCGTAAAGGTGTTCGACGTCGAGTGCCCGTTCGAGCCGCTTGATCCCCGCATCGGTGAACCCAGCGTTGCGGCGCTCGCCATCGACGTCAAAATCCTCGCCCTCGGTCATATCCGCGACGGTGTGATCGATGATGGCTGGCGTCTCTTGCGCATCGGCGTCCCCGGCGATCACCAACGGGACCATCGCGTCGTCCACGAGCACAGCATCGATCTCGTCGACGACGGCGGCATCCAACTCTGGGACAAGCCGCTGTACTCCGCCGGCGCGCTGACGGTCGCGCAACAGGTCGAATCCGACCTGATGCATGGTCGCGTACACGACGTCGCTGCCGTAAGATGTAGCGCGTTCCTCGAACGACATGCCATCGATGACCGCGGCCGACGACAACCCGAACGCGGCGAACAACGGCTCGCCCTCGTGCGCATCACGCCCAGCGAGATAGTCGTTCGCCGATAGGACGTGTACTCGCAGGCCCGCGGTGGCTAGGCCGGCAGCGACGAGGAAACCGACCAGGGTCTTACCTTCACCCGTGGCCATATCGACGACGCGGGCGCGCAGCATGCTGATCGCGGCGAGTTGCTGCACCTTGAACGGCGTGAGGCCGAGCTCGCGGTGCGCTACTTCGGAGGCGGCCGCTAGGTACTCCACGATCCAGTCATCGGTCAGGCCGGAGTCAGACGCCGTCTTCGGCAGTTCGGCCAGCAGCGCAGTGAACTTCCTACCGGATAACTCGCGCACCTCGACCTGTCGTGCGGCGACGCGTTCGGCGAGTGCTTCGTCCCGGCGCAGATTCGTCGTGCCGGGGTCCTGACGGAGTTTGCGGACCCACACGGCGGGTCGTTGCCACCACGCGGTCGCTCCACGCAGTTTCTCTGATCGACCCATCGGACCAGGATATCTACCTTGCCTCGCGGCGGGTCACAGTGAGGCATAGGTATCACATCGGGCGTCGATCAGTAATCCAGCACCCATCGACAGAGCAGGCCGACGCCCACCGCGACGATCATCGACGCGAGGGTGCCGATGATGAACCGTTCGCTGGCCCCTGCGTGCTCCTTCAGTTCTGGGTATCGCCCGAGACCCTTTACCGCAACCACGAGCGCGACCAGCGTCGGCATGCCGGCGATGATTGCGCCGGTGACGGCGACCCGCTCCAGGATCCCGATCCACAGGCCGCCACGCAGCAGCGGCGCGGGCTTCCTCGGGGCATCCTCAACACCCAGCACGGGTACGGCGCGTCCGTGCGAATCTCGCTCGTAGCGAGCTACCACGACGTCGGGAACCTTGGCGAGGCGCAGTACGACGACGGCCACCACCCACCCCACACCGACCGAAATCAACAGCGCGGCCAGCACGATGCCTGACTGCACCCACCAGGTCACGTCTGACTCCGCTCGTCGGCTTCACGCAACAACCGCGCGAGCAGAGGATAACTATCCCTGACGACATCATTCCCCGAGGCGAGCAGCGATTTAGAGACCGCCTGCGTCGTGATCCGAAGCCGCGTCGCCGCCGTGGCGCGGCTACCGGCCTCAGCGACGGCATCGATCACCCGCCACTGCGCCGCCGTACGCCGCCGCAGCACAGCGCCAATCAGCCGGAGGTACGCCTCAAGGTCCTCGCCACCGCCGCGTACGGCGATGTGCACCGTCGCCGATTTCTTCGCTGCCTCGACGGCCTCTCTGGCGTGCAACAGCGCGACGCCGCGCGCCTCACGGACCGAGGAGGGCAGCGGCGATTCGATCGAGCCGACGCCAAGCCCGACCGACCATTCGCCAGAGCGCATCGCGTATTCGATGGCCTCAATGACGCCGTCGGGGTGTGCGATCAGGCCCTGGACTTCGTCGCCCGCGGTCCGTTCGAACGGCAAGGTCACATCCAGGCGCGCCAGCAGCGCGAGTAACTCCGGCACCCGGTCGGGACGAGCACGGGAGGACCGTTGGTCGATGGTCAGCGCGAACACACCGACAGAATAAACCCTTATTGGTTGATTTGCGGTGATTCAACTAATTACGGTTGCTTCAACAGTTGATCGGCGACACGTTCCAACGCGGCGACTCGACTCCCCTTCACCAGGACCGCATCCCGGGCGCCGAGCGCTCCGAGCACCCTCAGCGCCTCATCGACGTCGTTGACATGATTCGCCCGAGCACCGTAGTCGGGCGCAGCCACAGCAATGACGGTGATCCCCTGGTCCGCGGCCCGCTCAGCAATCACACGGTGCGCCGCGGCAGCGTCCTCGCCAAGTTCGGCCATGACGCCGACCACTGCGAAACGTCGCTGCGCCGGGAGCGTCAACAGCGCATCGATACCGGCGTTCATTGACGTGGGGTTTGCGTTGTAGGCGTCATTGAGCACCATCGCACCGGACGGCGCCCGGTCGAGTTGCATGCGTAGACCGGAGATCTGCGCACCAGAGAGTCCGGCAACAATCGCGTCCAGCGGCACTCCCACCCCGCCGGCCGCGGCCACTGCCGCGAGCGCGTTGAACAGTTGATGTTCACCGCGCACACCCAACTGCACGTCGGCGCTCCCCCACGGGCTTCGCAATATGAACGCCGGTCGCAGTTCGTCATCCAGCCGCACGTTATCCGCGGTGACGTCTGCACCCGACGAGCGGCCGAAGGTGAGCACCCGCGCTGACGTCCGCTCGCGCATACCGAGGACGACATCCTGATCGGCGCTGAGCACCGCTAGGCCGGATGCCGGCAGCGCCTCGACGAGTTCCCCCTTGGCCTGCGCGATGGCCCGCAGCGACCCGAACATTTCCAGGTGTACGCCGTCCACCCGGGTGACGACGCCGACCGTCGGCGAGGCGATCGAACAGAGCAACTCGATATGTCCGACACCTCGCGCACCCATCTCGACGACGACTGCCTCGGCATCGTCCGGAGCACCAATCAGCGTAAGTGGCAGACCGAGTTCATTATTGAAGGAGCGCTCATTGGCGGCGGTGCGGTACGTCGTACCGAGCACTGCGGCCAGCATGTCCTTGGTCGATGTCTTACCCACCGAGCCGGTGACGCCGACGACGCGCCCGGGGACCCGCGCACGCGCGGCCCGCCCGAGGTCCATCAGTGCCGCGGCCGTGTCCGCGACCCTAATCACCGGAGCCTCGACACCGGGCAGTTGCCGACTGGCCAAATAGGCACCGGCGCCCGCCGCGACAGCGGACGATACGAAGTCGTGCCCGTCACGTTCGGCGACGATCGGCACGAACAGTTGTCCCGCCGCGACCGACCGCGAATCGATCGACGCACCGTCCAGGACGCGGTTCTCGCCGTGAAGTTCCCCGCGGACCGCCGCGGCTACCTGCTCAGTCGTGAAATGCACGCCGATGACGATACGAGATAATCGCGATGCGCACCGAGGCCGAGGGCACATCCCTCGCCGGGAATGCCTACCGCTTCGGTGCGCGCCTCGGCCGTAGGCTGAACGACATGCCTAGCGCTTCCGATTCCGACCGCATCCGCCTGATCGTGCTCTTCGGCGGAATCTCCGCCGAACATGACGTCAGCTGCACCTCCGCGACCCATCTGTTGGCTGCGGCAAATCACGAGGCTTACGACCTGGTGCCGATCGGGATCACCCGTGACGGGCAGTGGGTGCGCCACGATGTCGCACTCGAGGCACTAGCGAGTGGCCGCCCGATCGAGGGCACGCTGACGCCGACCGGCACGCCGGTCAACCCGCTGAAGATCATCGGCGCCGAACCGGACCGGGTGACGGTCGTCCTGCCGTTGTTGCACGGTCCGCACGGCGAGGACGGCACGGTGCAGGGCATGCTCGAACTCGCCGGTGTGCCGTACGTGGGGTCGGGCGTTCTCGGCTCGGCCGTATGCATGGACAAAGCGATGGCCAAGACCGTGACCGCGCAGGCCGGTATACCGCAAGGAAACTGGATCGCGTACTACGACGGCACCGGCGAGTCAGCCGAGCAGTTGGCCGAGCGGGCCGCGGCTGAGCTGACCTTTCCGATCTTCGTCAAGCCCGCCAACATGGGGTCTTCGGTCGGCGTCAGCAAGGTGCCCGACGCGGCTGGCCTGACCATGGCGATCAAGGAGGCGCTGCAGTACGACGAGGTCCTGGTATTGGAGTCGGGTATCACCGGTCGCGAGATCGAGGTCGCGGTGCTCGGCGATCTCGAACCCGAGGCGAGCGTGCCGGGCGAGATCATCCCGGGCGCTGATTTCTACGACTACGAGGACAAGTACATCTCCGGCGGGGCGCAACTGCGCATCCCGGCCGACCTACCCGCAGCGCAGATCGCCGAGGTCCGCGAACTGGCGGTACGAGTATTCCGGACACTGCGCTGCAGCGGACTGGCCCGAATCGACTTCTTCTACGATGCCG
The DNA here is from genome assembly GCA_047975195.1 of Cumulibacter sp. GTDB lineage: Bacteria > Actinomycetota > Actinomycetes > Mycobacteriales > Antricoccaceae > Cumulibacter. The sequence goes on from JBKEDB010000029.1 coordinate 6,784, forward strand.
GGACCGCTGAGCGTCCCGGCGCGGGCTGGCTACTGAACGAGCCGAATACGTTGCCGGGATTCACGCCGTACTCGATGTACCCGAAACTGTGGGAAGCGACCGGCGTGAGTTACTCGGACCTGATCGACCGCCTGGTGGAGATCGCGATACGCCGACACGCCCGCCGCGCCGCGATCCGCTGAGGGACCCAACTCCCGCAATCCGCCGAGGTAGCGAACTCGGAATCGGACCGGCGTCGCTAGCGGCCGAGCTTCTGGTAGCGCGCCTCGGTCGCTTCCTTCAGCGGCTTCCACCACCATTCGTTCTCGCTGAACCACGCCACCGTGGCTTCCAATCCTTCGCGCAGCGTGGCGTACTGCGGCGCCCAGCCCAGTTCGGTACGGATCTTGGTCGAGTCAATCGCGTAGCGAAGATCATGCCCCGGACGGTCCGGTACGAAGTCGAACGCGTCGGCCGGCTGGCCCATCACATCGAGCAACTCGGTGAGGATGTCCTTGTTCTGCCGCTCCTCGCCGGAGCCAATCAGGTAGGTCTCCCCGATGCGGCCCTTCTCGAGGATCAGCATTACGGCGGCGTTGTGATCATCGACGTGCGTCCACTCGCGCACGTTCACCCCGGCGCCGTACAACTTGGGACGCTGACCGGTCAGGATATTGGTGATCTGCCGCGGTAGGAACTTCTCCACATGGTGGTACGGACCATAGTTATTCGCGCAGTTCGACAGCGTCGCCTGCAACCCGAAAGAGCGGATCCAGGCACGCACCAGGTGATCGGAGGCCGCCTTCGATGCCGAGTACGGCGAGGACGGATCGTACGGCGTGTCTTCTCGGAACTTGTCCGGCGAGTCGAGTTCAAGATCCCCGAACACCTCGTCGGTGGAAATGTGGTGCAGCCGCTTACCGTGCTTGCGGCACGCCTCCAAGATCGAGAAGGTGCCGAGGATGTTGCTGTCGATGAACGGAGACGGATCATCGAGCGAGTTATCGACATGCGATTCGGCCGCGAAATGCACCACGATGTCGGTGTCCTTGATCAGCGAGTCCATCAGGGCGCGGTCGGCGATGTCCCCGTGCACGAACGTGATCTTGTCGGCGACAGTCTTCAGGTTGTCACGGTTGCCGGCGTACGTGAGCGCATCGACGACAGTGATCTCGAAGTCCGCATTGGTGCGCAACGCCTGGATGACGAAGTTCGCGCCGATGAAGCCAGCGGCTCCGGTCACAAGCATGCGTGTCATGAAAGATATTGCCTTCCGATCAGGTTCCCTCTGACCTGACAGGCTATCGCGTCAGCCCTGCCCTATCGCGGCCTCGGCGCTGTGACGTCGATATATCTGTCAGTCGTCGTACGTGTCGTCCTCGTCGAACCATTGCAGCGAGTTCTTCGCGAATTCGGTCGGCTCGAGGGCTTCGGCGCCCTCCGGTAGCGCACCGATCACCGGGACGCCCACGGCCGCCCCCAGGAACTGCCGCGCCTCGACGTATTTGATCGGATCGGTCGGCGCGGTGTCCAGGACCAGCCCGCTGGGCTCAAGACTGCGCTCGCGTAGCGCATCGACCAACTCCACCGCATCATCGGTGGATCGACCGCAGGCCACGTGCAGCACCAGGTCAATATCGGCGTCCTCGACGGCCTCGCACACCGAGTAAATGAATGCCGGATCGTTCGCGGCTTCCTCGAAGAACACGATGCACAACTCGACCTGCTTCAACAGTCCGCTCACCGCGGTTACGAAGCCTGGTACGTCGACGTCGGTGGTCTGCAGCGCGCCCAGATTCACTCGCGCACCGCGCATTCCGGCCGCAGCCGCCATGCCGGCGGCGATCACGTTCGCGCGGCCTCCGCCCGGGGCAACGAGGATCAAAGTCATGTCTCCATCGTGCCATCCTCCGCCGACGGCGCCCGCGGACGGCCGGTGGTATGTCTCGCGGAGGATCCCCGGTCGAAAGCTGCTCGTCGGACTTAACATCGCGATCGGTACGATCACCGGCACGCCCAGCAAAGGACTCACGTGGAGAACGCGCTCATCGCCGGCCGTTACCGGCTCGTGCGGCCGATCGGCCGCGGCGGTATGGGCACTGTCTGGTTGTGTCACGACGATCTGCTTGATCGCGAGGTCGCGATCAAGCAGATCGGCGGCCTACCTGGCAACGACGGGGAGCAGGCCGAGCGCGCCCGTCGCGAGGCGCGGCTCGCGGCGTCCCTGAACCACCCGAACGCGGTCGCGATCTACGACGTCACCGAGCATGAGCACAAGCCATGGCTGGTGATGGAGTACGTCGCAGCCCAGAACCTGTCGGAGCTCATCACCGGCCGCGGCCTGTTCACGCCGCGCGAGATCACCCCGATCGCAGCGCAGGTCGCCAGCGCGTTGGCCGCCGCCCACGCCGCGGGGATCGTGCATCGCGACATCAAGCCGAGCAACATCCTGGTCGACGAGTTTGGGCTGGCAAAAATCACCGACTTCGGCGTCGCGAAAGCCAACACCGATCCGCAGTTGACGCGCACCGGGATGCTCGCGGGGACGCCGGCGTACTTCGCGCCGGAGGTTGCGCGCGGCCGCGCTCCCGCGCCGCCGTCCGATGTGTGGAGCCTTGGCGCGACGATCTTCCACGCGCTGGAGGGATACCCGCCGTTTGGGCTGAACGAGAACACGATCGCGCTGCTGTATCGAGTCGGGTTGGAGACACCCGAACCTGCACACCACGCCGGTTACCTCGCGCCAGCGCTGTCACACCTACTGGACGTCGATCCGCTTCGTCGCTGGAACATGGCCACCGCACAGGAGAAACTCGCTGAACTTGCCGCGTCGCCGCCCTCCGATTCCGAGTCGCGCACCGTTGATGTGCCGGCGTATCAGGGCGCGCAGCCATCGTCGGCGCCTACCCCGTACGCCGCGCTACCACCGAGTTCCTCGCGTTCGCGAGGCCGACTGATCGCGATTATCGCCGCGACCGTCGTGCTTCTGGGTGGCGCCGCAGTCGCGCTCTTCATCACGCTGTCGAAGCAGGAGGATTCACCAACCGGAGGCCCACCCGAGTCCGGGGTCACTACCTCCGTGCGCGCCGGCACCAGCACCAGCGCCAGCCCTCCGGGATCGGGTTCGTCCGAGCCGGAGCGTGCCGAGGAATCTCCTTCGAGCGAATCGTCAGCTCAAGCACCGTCCGAGACACCGTCGGCCAGCGCTTCGATGTCGAGTGCCGCTGAAGAAGCTGCCGTGGCGATGGAGAGCACGGTCTCGGACTACTACGCGATGTTGCCGCAGGATCCCGGCGGCGCATTCAACGGCTATCTGACCGGCAGCCTGGCCAGCAACTACACGAGCTACCTAGACTACTGGGAAACAGTGAACTGGGTGACGTGCACCGACTTTGCCGCCGACCCCTCGTCGTTGACGGTATCGATGCACTGCATCTACGACACCGATACCGAAATCACCGAACAAGACCAAACGGCAACGCTGGTGGAGACCGCCGACGGCGGCTACAGCCTGACCGCGATGTCGGTGGCGAACGACGTACACACCCCTAAATAGGCCGCTGCCCTGCCACGTTCGCGCGTGACTCATGCGCATCCTGGTCTCGGCATATCTCCACAGCTGACCCACTGTGTCAACATGTGTTGACAGGCCCGCTCCGTCAACACATGTTGACATCATGACCGACACGGACCAGCTCACCACCACCGCGGGTGGCGCCGACCCCGACCGCGGGTTGAAGGCGGTACACGCCCTGCGCATCCTCGTCGAACGGCTCGAGGCCCTCCAGGTCGATAACGCCCGCAACCTCGGCTGGTCCTGGCAACAGATCGCCGATCGACTCGGCGTCACTCGGCAGGCTGTGCATCGCAAGTACGCGCGCGGCCGCATCTTCAGTAAGGAGAAATAGTCATGTTCGAACGATTCACCAAGACCGCTCGCGAGATCGTCATCAGCGCCCAGGGAAGAAGCCGTCGCCCTACGCCACGACCACATCGGCACCGAGCACCTCATCCTGGCGATCGCAGATCACCCCGGCAGCGTCGCCGCCCAGGCGCTCGCTCAACGCGGACTCAGTCGGGATTCCATCGAGCGCGCAATACTCGACCTCGCGGCGCCAAAGGACGGGCTCGACGCCGATGCGCTCAGCGACCTGGGGATCGACCTGGATGCCGTCCGCGAACGGGTCGAGGCTCATTTTGGCCCTGGCGCGCTTGAGCGAGGGCACCGCAAAGCCCACCTCCCCTTCAGCAAAGCGGCCAAGAAGAGCCTGGAACTCGCGCTACGTGAAGCGATTCGGCTGGGCGAGAAGGCGATCAACGACCGACACCTGCTGCTCGGCGTACTACGCGAGGGCGTCGGATCCGGTTACCGCATCGTCATTGACGCGGGCGTCGACATCGCAGCGCTTCGCGCCGAGTTGGACGCCGGCGGCACCGCGCGAACCGCGTGAGAGATGGCAGACTCGGCCTATGAACGAGAAGCCGGTGCTACGCCCTATTCCCCGCGACGAACTCAGCGACGACCAGCGCGACTTGTACGACGCGATCCTGGGCAAACGCCAGAATGTCAGCTCGAACCTTTCGTTGACCGACGAGGACAACGCGCTGCGCGGGCCGTTCGATCCATTGCTACGCACACCGCAGATCGGCGCTGCGGTATCCGCATTGGGCGTTGCGCTGCGCCATGAGGCATCACTGCCGCGCAGGGTGAACGAAGCGGCGATCCTCACCACCGCCGTGCATTGGGAAGGCCGCTTCGAATGGTGGGCGCATGAGGCTATCGTGCGCCGCGCGGACCTGCTCACCGACGCCGATATCGTCGCGATTCGCCAGGGCAACCCGCCCGCGGACCCCGAGATCGAGTTGGCGTGGCGAGCAGCACGCGCCGTACTCACCGGTGCGCGGCTACCGGAGGATCTCAGCACCGAGATTCTCAGTGCGTGGGGTGAGCAAGGTCTGGTCGAGGTGTGCTTGCTGGTCGGGCACTACAGCAATCTCGCGCTGTTAATGCACTCGCTGGGCATCGAACCGCCGCGCTAAGGACTCATCGCCCGGCAGCGGACTACAGTGAATTCGCACGCGTAACCCCCGCGCGCACAGGCGCCCCGTACCAGCGGGCGCCATGGCGGCCCATCCACAGGAGGACCCCTGATGACCGGCTCTGGCTTCGACCCCAACGATCGCTCGCCTGATCAGCCCACCCGCGATAGCAATCAGTTCCGCAGCGACGGCATGGGCCCGACCGACCCCACGACCCCACGCCAGTACGACGACGGTGACGTCGAGTCGACCCGCGAAATTCCCGCGGTGCCGGCGTCCGGCGATCCACCGACAACCGCAACGGCAACCTTCCCGGCCGGTTTGCTCCCGGCAGATGCCCACGAGCGCCCCGAGGACCGGTTCATCACCGGCTCGACGATCAACGATTCAACGGCAGCCCCCACCCCGGCCGAGCAGGGAGTCGCCAAGCGCGGCTTCCATATCCCCGCCGTCGGTGGCTGGATGCTGGGGATCCTACGAATCCTCGTTGGCTGGCAATTCTTCTGGGCGTTCCTAGACAAGACGTTCGGGTTCGGCTGGTCCACCCCGAGCGAGAGCGCCTGGATCAACGGGGGCAGTCCAACGTCCGGCTTCCTCGGCGCGGTCGTCGACGACCCGAACAATCCGTTCGCGTCGTTCTTCGAGACGTTCTACGGCCACACCTGGACAGACTGGCTGTTCATGACCGGCCTAGTCGGCATTGGCATCGTGCTGCTCGTCGGACTCGGCACCTGGCTGACGTGGTTTGCCTCAATCTGCGGGATCGTGATGTACGCCCTGATGTACCTCGCGTCGTGGCCGGCGGGCCATCGCGCTGCGGATGGCGTTTCCGCGGCGACCAATCCGATCCTCGACGATCACCTACTGGGCGCCGTCCTACTGCTGGCCTTGGCGTTGTGCAACGCCGGCGCGTACCTCGGATTCGCGAAGGCGTGGCGTAGCCACCGCGCCGTCCGCGACATCTGAGGCCGGTAGGTAAACCCCCACGACAAGCGTTGGCCCTCGGTCGGCGGGATTACTCCCGCCGACCAGGGCCATCACTTCGTGCGAGGTCTGCGTTGCTGCGCAGCCCGGTCGCCGGTTAGCGGACCGTGAGACCGCCGTCGACGACCAGCGATGTACCGGTGATGAACGACGCGGCATCGGAGCACAGGAAGATCGCCGAATTGACGAGCTCGTGGTTCTCCCCGAGCCGCCCCATCGGCGCGGTCTGCGCGACGTACTGCATGTATTTCTCGTCCTGCTGATCGGTCATCTCGGTCGGGAAATAGCCGGGCTGGATCGCGTTCACGCGAATTCCCTTGCGCCCGGTCAACTGCACCGCCAAGTCGCGGGTGAGGCCCAGCAGCGCGGCCTTGGTTGCGGAGTACGCCGCCTGCGGGAGACCGCCGGACCAGATCGCCAGAATACTGGAGACGTTCAGCACGTTACCGCCGCGCTCCATCAGCGGAACGGCGGCCTGGGTCATCCAGTAGACGCCGTTGAGGTTGATGTCAACGACCTGCTGCCACTCTTCGGGCTTCTCGCGGGTCATCGGTACCGCGGTCCCAAGGCCCGCATTGTTGATGACGACATCGATGCGACCGAGTTCGTCCTTCGCGGTCTGCGCGAACCGCTGGCAGTCCTCGATCTTGCTGTTGTCCGCCTGCACGACGACGCAGCGACGACCGGCCTCCTCGACCTGCTTGGCCACCTGTTCCAGCTTCGCCAGACGTCGGCCACAGATGGCGACATCGGCACCTTGCTCGGCGAATGCAACCGCCATCGCCGCGCCCAGACCGGACGAGGCGCCGGTGATCAGGACGACCTTGCCATCGAATCGAGTGAGATCTGCGAATGAAGTCATGTGCCGACTTTAGACTGTCCACTCGGGCCGGTCACTGATCGGATTACCAGGTGACGGGCAGCGATTCCAGACCAAAGACGATCGAAAACATCCGATACTCGGCTTCATCGGGATCACCGACATGTTTCAGGTCCGCGAATCGCCGCAGCAACTCCGGAATCGCTACCTTGAGTTCCATCCGGCCAAGTTCGGCACCGACGCACCGGTGGATGCCGTAGCCGAACGCCATATGTGACGTTGATCCCCGATTGATCTTGAAGGTATCGCCATCCACCGCGAACCCCTCATCACGGTTCGCAGCAACGAGCGAAACCAGTGCAAGTTCACCCTTGCGGATGAGCTGACCACCGATCTCGACGTCTTCCTTGGCAAGTCGTGGGAAGCCAATCTGCACAACGGTCAAATAGCGCAGCAACTCGTCGACGATCTGCAGCATCTGCTTGTCGTCGGCTTCGCGGACGATCCGCATGTGCTCAGGGTCGCGCATCAGCAGATGCGCGGCGAGGGCGATCATCGACGCGGTGGTCTCGTGCCCACCGGTGAGGATGCCGTCGGCGAGACCGGCGAGTTCGACATCGCTGATGCTGTCGCCGTGTTCGCGAATGATCTGGCCGATCAACCCGTCGTTCGGGTCCTGACGCATCTTCGCGACGAGGCCACGCAGGTACTTCAGGGACTCACCGATCTCACCGAGCGAGTCGCCGATGTCACCGGTGAAGTTGAACCGATCGGCACTGTGATCGGTGAACTCATCTCGGTCCTCGTACGGCACGCCGAGCAATTCGCAGATGACCAGCGCGGGGATCGGAACGGCGTACAACTCCACCAGGTCGGCGCCGGGACCAGCCGCTTCGATGGCATCGAGACGCTCGGCGATGATCCGCTGAATCATCGGCTCGAGTCGGCGCAGTCGCCGCATGGTGAACTCGGGGGTGACGATCTTACGCAGCCGGGTGTGATCGGGCGGGTCCAGCAGACCCAGGCCGCCTGGGTCTTGGTTAATCAGATCGGTCAGATCGCCGGCCTCGGTAAGTTTGGTGAAGTCGTTGGAGAATCGTTGGTGATCTCCCAGCACGGCCTTCGCATCCTCGTAGCGGGTGATCAGCCAGGCGCCGACGTTGATGCCCTCGGGTAGTTCGAGTTTCGCGACCGGCCCCTCGGTGCGCAGCGCTCCGAGTTCGGGGGCTGGATCCACTCCCTCGCGCAGGAGCGGGAGGACAAAGTTCGCTTCGGCAGTCATGGAACAACTCCACGTCTCGATCGGCTCTGACATCGAGGTGATCCGATGTCGAGTCTTACGTTTCGACCTTAACGCCGCCTAGGTCGGGCGCTCTGGCGGCTCCGTGGTGAGTCCGACCACGGTTGTCCGGGCCGAGGGCTACGGTCGAGGCAGACGAAAGGACACGGATGCGTCTCGAGGACGGCAGATTTTACTACACCCCAAGTGATCTTCGCGGGTTCGCAATCTGCCAATTAAGCGCACTGCGGCACGCCGATGCACTGCTGGGTCGCGGTGAAGCGATCGAGGACACCGACGTGCTCGGTCAACGGATGGGGGATGTCGGACGGTCGCATCAGCAGCGGGTGCTGGAGGATTACCTACAGCGGTACGGCGCCCATCTGCCCAACTCTCTGGGCGGGGTCGCCGTCCTCTCCGGGGCGAACGATCCGACGGGCCGAGAGGCCGCGGCAGCGATGTCCGCGCTGGCCTCGGGGGCTCAGGTGCTGGCTCAGGTTCCCATATCAGCCGGCTCGCTATATGGGTCGGCTGATCTGCTGTTGCGCATTGGCGAGCGGTGGCAGTTGACCGAAGTCCGATTGGGTCTGCGGGTCAAAGACGTCTACCTGTTGCAGATCGGCGCGATCGCGTTGGCGTTGCTGTCGCGTGGCGTTCCGCTGGAAGCCGAAGCGATATTGATCAACGGCAATGATGCGCGACTCGACGTCGCACTACCAGAGGCGATGGAACGCGCACGAGCGGAAATGGCACGGTTCGATGCGGCCCTGGCTCGCCGGTTGACCGCACACACTGCGGTGTCCTGGGAGGACGATTCGGTCTCGGCCTGCGGGTGGTGTGACACCTGCCGTGAGGCGATGACCGTCGCGCGCGATGTGCGGCTGACGGCCGGGGTGCGAATGCCAGATCGGGTATTGCTGCGGGCGGCCGGAGTCCGGACCCTGGACGAGTTGGCGGTGGCCACCGGACCGGTCGACGGGCTGGAGCAGGAACGTTTCGCGACCATTCGAGCACAAGCACGACTGCAAGTACGGCAGATGCCCCCGGGCACTGAGTTAGACCCATCGTTGCAACTGCCACCGGTGTACGAGGTGTACGACGAGGGCCCGCTACGGGCGGTACCTGCGCCGGACCCATTGGACATCTTCTTCGACATGGAGAGCGACCCAATGTGGGCGCAGGGACCGGGCGACCAACGCGGATTGCATTACCTGTTCGGCATGTGCGTGCCCTCAGAGCCGAACCCGTACGTCACGTTCTGGGCACACGACCGGGATGCCGAACGCGAGGCGTTGCTGAACTTCGTCAAGTTCGTTTCCGCACGGCTGCGTCGGTCGCCCCAATTGCACGTCTATCACTACGGCAACTATGAGACCGCCGTTCTCATGGAGTTGGTCAAGCGGCATGCGGTGGCCGAGGAGGAGGTGACCGCGTGGCTTTCAGCCGGGCTTTTCATCGACCTGTTGCCGGTGGTGAAAGGTAGCGTGCGTACCTCGCAATCCGGATACGGGCTGAAGAAGATCGAGCCGTTGTACATGAGCGAGCAGCCACGCACCGGGACGGTGCTCGACGGCGCCTCGTCGGTTCTCGGTTACCAGCAATATATGGAGTTGCGCGAAAGCGGACGTTATCAGCAGGCGGGCGCGGCGCTGGACGCGATAGCGGCGTACAACGAGTACGACTGCATGTCGACCCGCCTACTACGCGACTGGCTGCTCACCCACATCGCCTAATACGCCGCACATGGTCGACGACCGCATGCGGCGACGACCAGCAGGCGCAGGACGACTGACAAGTGACCGACGAGCGGGCAGGACGACCGGATTAGGCGCCGTCGCGCAGGACTCGCTTGAGCAGTTTGCCGGACTGATTACGCGGCAACTCGTCGACGAACCGGATCTCCTTCGGGATCTTGAACTTCGCCAGCGACTTGCGGGTGTGTTCGATCAGCTCCGCAGCGTCGACCGACGCCTCTGGCCGCAGCACCACGAACGCGGTTATCGCCTCGATCCACTTCTCATCGGGCATCCCGACGACGGCGACCTCCGCCACCGCTTCGTGGGTATACAAGCAATCCTCGACCTCACGCGAGGCCACCAGGACACCACCGGTGTTGATCACGTCCTTGATCCGGTCAACCACGGTGATATAACCCTCGTCGTCGATCCTGGCGAGATCGCCCGAATGGAACCACCCACCGGCAAACGCCTCTTCGGTCGCTTCTGGCTTGTTCCAGTATCCCTCGAACAACTGCGGCGAACGGTAGACAACCTCACCGGTGTCGCCCGGCGCTACGTCGTTCATTTCCGTATCAACCACGCGCATCTCCACGAACAAGATCGCGCGCCCACACGAATCCATCCGCCCCTCGTGCTCTTCCGGCCGCAGCACAGTCGCCAGCGGACCTACTTCCGACTGCCCAAAGCAGTTGTAGAGGCCGAGCTCGGGAAGGCGGTCCATCAGTCGGCGGACGACCGGCACCGGCATGATCGACGCCCCATAGAATGCCTTACGCAACGACGACCAATCTCTCGTCGCGAACTCCGGATGATTGGTCAACGGCACCCACACGGTCGGTGCCAGGAACATGTTGGTGGCCTTCGTTGACTCCACCTTTTCCAGGATCTTCGGCACGTCCGGCACCTGCATGATGTGCGTCGTGGCGCCGATTGCCAGATGCGGAGTAAGGAAGCAGTGCATACCCGCGGAGTGGTAAAGCGGCATGCACAGCACCTGCGTATCGGACTCCTGCAGGTCCAGCGCGGCCACGTTCGAGGCCAGGTGGAAGGTCATCGCACGATGGGTCATCATCGACCCCTTCGGGCGGGAGGTCGTCCCCGACGTGTAAAGCAGTTGCGCGAGATCCTCCGGATCGGCAATCTGGCCCAACTCGGGAACGTCACCGGCGCAAGCACGTGCCAATACACTGTCCGGGCCCTCGGTGAACGACCGACGGATATCAGGCACCGTCGGCAGTGCGTCGATGTACTGCTGGAGGTGCTCATCAACGAAGATCGCCGACGCACCACAGTCATCCAGCAGGTACTCCAGTTCTCCACCCGTCAGCGCATAGTTCAACGGGACGTGCACCAGCCCGGCGCGCCCGCAGGCGTAATAAAGAACTCCGTAGGCGTCCGAGTTCTGCCCGTACGCCGCCACGCGGTCACCCTTGGTGAGCCCGAGAGACTGCAGATAACCAGCGACCCGCGAGATCGCGTTGTCGAACTCCTGGTACGTCCAGGAGCGGTCTTCGTATGTAACGGCCGTCTTAGCGGGGATCCGCCGTGCCTGGCGGGAAACGGCAACATCGATGGTATTCGCTTGGCTCTGCAGCACGGCCAACACGCTCCTGTTACGAGGGGATTGTGGTACCGAACACTGTACTTCCGCAGTGTGGTTAACCCTCGCGCAGGCCAGCACAGGCGATTACCGTCAGAGGTATGAGCGACACCGTCGAACAGTCCGAACACAAACTGAGCGTTTCCGTAGTCACCGACGCCCCGATTCCCGCGCTGTTCGACTTCTTGACCGTTCCGGCCAATCATGTGCTCATCGACGGTTCTGGCGCTCTACTCGCGGCCGACGGCGCCCAGTTACGTGCCGTCGGTGACACGTTCACTATGCAGATGAGCGACCGCGACGGCCAGCACTACACCGTCGAGAATCACGTCGTGGAGTACATGCAGGATCTGCAACTCGCGTGGCGTCCAACGAAACCAGCCACACCTCCCGTCGGTGTGCGTTGGGACTGGCAATTCGATGTCGGCCCGAAGGGCGAGACCGTAGTGACTCAGACCTGCGACTGGTCCCGGGTCACTGATGCCGGCTATCTCGAGCACGACCGACTCCCCCGGGTCACCAGCGACGAGATGCGCCAGACAATCCGCCGCCTGATCGACCAGGTCAGTTCCTATTCTTGAGCCGACGCTTCGGTGAGTTCGGTGACGCTTCGCTGCGTGAGGCGGCTGCCACGCAGGTCCCCTTACGCAGTGTGCAGCTTCCGATAGGACTCCGCGACCACACCCTTGCCCGACGATGTAGTCGGCGCAGCCCACCTACTCCAGCGGAGCTGCCGCGCGCCGCGGCGCATCAATAAGGAACAAGCATGCGGCCGCGGCACCGGTCAACACGATCGTGACGATCAGCGCCACCTCGTACGACGCGCCGTCGATGATGGCCCCGATCATGGTCGGGCCGATGAGGCCACCGATCCCTGCTGAGGTGTAGAGCAGCCCCAGTGTCTGACCGAGGCCTTTCGTCCCGAAGATCGTCGCGGCAACAGCCGGCATCAACGCGATATAGCCGCCGTACCCGACGCCCATCACGATCGTGAACACGACCAGTACGGCGAAACTTCCGGCCGAGAACAGCCACAGGAAGTAACTGACGGTCATCAGCACGAAGCTGCCGCGCAGTAACCGGATGGGTTCGAAGCGTCCGCCGAGACTGCCGATACCGACCCTTCCAATGACGCTCGCGGCGCCGACGAGCCCGACCAGCAGCGCCGCAGAGCTGTCCGAGATGGCGTAGCCGACCGCGTAGTTCTTCAAGAAGGCGAACGAGATCAGGATCGTACTGCCGATCAGCACGCCGTTGAGATACAGCAACACGAACGATCGATGGCGCAGCAGATAACCCAGGGACGGGCGGGGCTCAATCTGCTGGCTGACCGGCGGGCGCTGCGCGATCGCCGCCGCGATCAGCATCGTGATCGCACCACCTATGCCAAGGATGACGAACGCATGCCGCCACCCATACGCGCTGATCAGCGACTGGGAGACCGGCGCCATGACTAGCGTGCCCATCCCGATACCGCTGACCGCGACGCCGAGCGCCGTCGTCCGCTTCTTGTCGAACCAGCCGCCGACGAACGCGACCATCGGCACATACGCGCAAGCGACCGCGATACCAAGTCCCGCGCCGTACGTGACATAACCGAGTTCAATCGAATCCACGCGCGAGGTCAGGATGATTCCCGCACCGAGGCTGACCGCGGCCGTGACCAGTAACGGTTTCGGTCCGAGACGATCACCGATGCGACCGGTAACGACACCCAGGCAGAAGTAGATCGCGCTGGTGATCGCGAGCATGAACGCAGTCGCGGCTCGACCAACGTTGAACTCAGCGGCCATCGAATCAAAGAAGGCGCCGAAACTGTAGACCAGACCGAAGCCGGTGAAGGTGCTGATGAAAGTGGCCACGACGACCAACCAGCCGCGCCCGGAATCGACGGCATTCCGCGGGTCAGTACGCGCGTCGGTAGCCGCAAGGTCGGTCATGAGCCCGATCATCGCAGACGCCCCCGACTACTGCGACACTGCGCCGCACGAGTGTTGGCCTCCGAGTCACATCGACCGTCCGTCGCTCGCGTGCGCGGATCAGTCAAACCTCGCGTGGCGACCCGCTCATGTCTCCAGGGCTGTTTGGCTCTCGCCTGCACGTTGGCTATGTCCTCGCGCGGCCCACCGGATTCGCGCCCTGGCCCTCAGGTCCGCTTGGCGAAGTCGACGGGAGAACGCCGAACCAACGACGAGCGCCACCCCGACTATCACGATGAACCAGCCCACGAGATGTAACGCCGAATCACCGTCCGCGCTTGTACCCGTGAGTTCGATGACGACTGAGGCGAGATTCGCTCCGACGTACTGCACGGTTCGGTACATCCCGATGGCTGGCCCGATCTGCGACACCGTTGTCACCGCATTGACCGCGTTCTGATTGCCGATGTTGTTGAACCCATTGGGTATGCCGAAGACGCACGCCACGAGCAACAGCACCGGAATGCTGGTGGACGCCGATTCGACGAACACGATCAGCAGACCGCTGACGATCAACATGCCGCTGCCGACCAGCAGGGTCCACCGGATACCGCGGGTGGCCACCGTCCTGGTGGCGATGAGGGTGGAGACGATACCGATGACGGCGATCGGCAGCATCACCAACCCGGCGACCGATGCATCCAGGCCTCGGGATGCCTGCAGCCACTGGGGAATCCCGAAGAAAATGCAGTAGAACGCGGCGTATGTCGCGGTGGTACGCACCAGGGTGAGCATCAGCGAGCGATTACCCGCGATCGCGCGAACGTCGACGAACGGCTCGTCCTGGCGGCGCTCCCACCACACGAAGAATGCGCTCACCGCGGCGAACACTGGGATCAGCCACCACATCGGATCATCCGCCAGTGACAGCAGCACGAACATCATCGTGGCGATAACTGCGGTGAAGGACACCAAGCCGATCGGGTCCAGCACCCGGACCAGTTCCCGGCCGTGCACCCTCAGCGGCGGGTCCTTGGGCACGATCTTCAACACCCACCCCGTGGACATCAGCACCAACGGGATGTTGATCCACATGATCGCCTGCCAGCCGAACAGCGAGACCAACAAGCCACCAAGGGTCGGCCCGAACGCGACGGTCGACTGCGCGCACATCGACATCACCGCGATCGCGGAGTTCGTCGAGGCGCCGGTTCTCGCCACGATGGTGCGGATGATCGTCATCGCGGTCGGGTACTGGCTGGCGGTGCCGATACCTTGCAGCACTCGGGCGGCGATTAACCAGCCGAGGCTCGAGGCGAACGCGCCCAACAGGGAGCCGGCGGCGATGACCGCCAGACCACCGAGGTAGACGCGACGCGCGCCGAGGACCGTGCCCAGCCTCCCCGCGCTGGGCGCAGACACCGCGGTCGCGATATACAACGCGGAGATGATCCACGCGATACCGTCCGCCGAGCCCAAGTGGAGCGCGATGGGTACCACCGCGACCGCGATCATGGAGGAGTTCAGCGGCTGCAGCATGTTGCCGGTGCCGAGCCCGATCGAGATGGGCAGGGGCACTCGTTTGGTGCTCACCGCTCCCCGAGCGTGTGCCGTGGCGCCTCTGCGAGCTCCCCCATGATCCGACCCGCGACGAAGAGAACGTCGCGCTCGTGCGCGGTGCACTCGGCGTGAATGAGTTCGGTGAGCAGTCCGGCGCGACGTTCGCGGTCTTCGGCGAGTAACCGCTGACCAGCTTCGGTGATCTCGATGAGGTACGCGCGGGCGTCATGTGGGTCGGGGGTGCGGGTCACGAGTCCGGCATCCTGCAATATCGCGATCGTGCGAGCGATCGACTGCGGGGTCACCTGTTCGTGGTGAGCGAGTCGGGTAGCCGACATCGCACCGTGCCGGCGCAGATGGCCTAGGGCTTGCAGCTGAGACGGCGTGATGAGGTGATCGGCCCGTTCGCTGCGCAACCGGCGCCAGAACGCGGTGACGTTATCGCGCAGTTCGATCACGCGCTCGATGTCCGGCGGAGGCGTGTCAGGCAGCGTGAATCGCCTCCACACTTACAGAGCAATACTGACTATCTTCCTAGCGCATATCACCATACGCTCTAGATTTAGCAGGAGCGCCAGCGGATCTAGTCAGCCAACCTGATCAATTCACGGATCGATCTGGACTCGGTTCCAGCCCCGCAGGCTGTTCACGTGCCACACCTCGTCGCACGCCCGAACGTCCGGGACGCAGATGACTTGTTCACGTACGCCATTCTCGAGGGCGAGCGCGCGACCGACGCCGGGCAACAGCCCACACTCCAGCGGCGGGGTCAGCAAGTCAGCGCCACGGCGTACCACGATATTGCCGAACAAGAACTCGGTGACCTCGTCGCGTTCGTTCAGCAACAAAGTGGTGTCGACTCCCGCTTCGCGGCGCGAGTCGTAGATCTCACGATCGGTCAGTTTATGTCGCAGGCGTATGTCGTCGCTGCGCACGCGGTCGGCGCAGATGCGGGCGGTCATCACCTTTTGCGGCTCGGGCATGAACGGATAGGCCTCGGCCTGCACGCCGCCCGCTCGATTGAGCAGCAATCGTGCGCGCCAACTACCGCTCGGGTGCTGCGCCGCACACTCGTCGAGTGCTCGGCGCACCCTCGCCTCGTCGTGGAGGTATCCCAACTGGACGGACGATGCCGCCAATCGGGCTAGATGCCGATCAACGTGCGCGAACCTGCCCTCGTGCAGCCACATCGTCTCGAGCAGATCCGGCCCCGGAAGCGTGAGCGCGATGCGTGCCTTGGTGAGCAACTCGTCGTACTCCTCGGCGGGGTCCGAGTCGGCTGTGATTCCGCCGCCGACGCTGTATCGCAGCGAGCCTCCGGAGTCTAGTTCAGCGGCGCGGATAGCGACGCTGAAGCGCGTATCGCCGCCGGGGGCGAGGATCCCGATTGCGCCGCAATAGACGCCGCGCGGCCGGGATTCTTCCTCGGCGATGATGCGCATGGTGGACGCCTTCGGCGCGCCGGTCACCGACCCGCATGGGAACAGCGCGGCGAAGATGTCGACGAGGTCGACCCCTGGGGTTTCGGCGGTGATCGTCGAGGTGAGGGCATGAAAGCTCGGGTACGTCTCCAACCTCACCAACTCCGTGACGCGGACCGTGCCCGGTGCAGCGATACGGCCGAGATCGTTACGCAGTAGGTCCACGATCATCGTGTTCTCCGCGCGGTTCTTCGCTGACGCCAGCAGCCAGCGACGATGGACATCGTCGCTATCGATCGTGCTTCCGCGCGCGACGGTGCCCTTCATCGGACGCATCGTGATCTGCGAGCCGCGACGGGAGAAGAATAGTTCGGGCGAGACGCTGAGCACTGACGTGCCGCCCACTTTCAGAAACGCGGCGTACGAGGTGGGTTGACGCCGATACAGCTCGGCGAACACATCATGCGCGCTGCTCGGCGTGTCCGCCCGCAACTCGACGGTGTGGTTGACCTGGAACGTGTTGCCGTCAACGATCTCGCGACGGATCCGCTCGAGCGACTGGTAGTAGTCGCTGCGCAGCGGGACCGTCCACGCCCCGGTCTGCACTGCTGCACCGCTTGGCGGCACGGCGGGCTCAGCGACGTCGTACACCGCGAAATACGCGAGCGGAAGTTCCCTCGCGTCATGCGTCGTCCGGGCACGATCGAACGCTGGCGCCGCCTCGTAGGCGACGTACCCGACGCACCACTTGCCCGCCTTGGCGTACTGCTCCGCAGCGCGCAGGACTCGTGGTACTTCCGCGAGGTCGCTCGCCTGGAGAATCTGCTGCGGATCGCGGAATTGCTGCCATACCGGGGAATCGCCGTCTCGCCAGAGGCAGGTGAGTGCCGTGATGTCACCGGTGGCTGCGGCGCCGCCGAGCGCGGTCATCCTGTGATCGGTGCTCTCGATCTAGAGGTCGACAACCTCGAACTCGAGAAGGCTGGCGCCTGAAGCGACAGGCTGCTGGCCTTCCTTTAAACCGTGAGCCGCCGGAGCACGATCTTCGCGCCACGACTGGAACGAGGCCTCATCGGCCCACTGTGTAACGACGAAGTAGCGATCCTCGCCCGCGGTCGGCCGCAACAACTGGAATCCTTCGAAACCTGGCGACGAATCGACCGCGTGCTTACGCGCGGCGAAACGCTTCTCGAGTTCAGGGCCCGCGCCCTCAGGGACCTGGATGGCATTGATCTTCACAACTGACATGCCTTCAGCCTAAGTCGCCGCTACCGAAAAGGCGGCCTCGGGCAGGAGGGGCTTAGTGCGGACAGTCACGCTCCGACACCTCCAGAGCATCGTCGAATCGGGTCTAAGGTCGACTGCGTTCCACGCGCGTTCGACCGAAGGGGATACCGCATGCGGCAGCCCGGCTCGCACGTAGCAGGATCCGCGGCGACCATCGCGACGCTCGCAACCGCCGTAGCCGGTGTCGGGATGGCCCTACAAAGCACGGCGAACGGCGAACTCGGCCGCATCCTCGGGCACGGTCTCCTCGCCGCTACGTACTCGTTCGGCTCGGGCCTCATCGTGCTGATCGTCGCATCCCTGCTCACCCCGAAGGCACGCCGCGGCATCGGCAGCGCCATTCGCTATGTGCGCTCTGGCGAGTTCCCCTGGTGGATGACGCTGGGCGGGCTCGGCGGCGCGATGATTGTGCTGTCCCAGTCCGTGACAGTCCCGTTGATGGGTGTCGCCGTGTTCACCATGGCGTTCGTGTCTGGCCAGCTCACCGGCGCGCTGGTCGTGGACAACACGCACCTGCCACCGGGCGGGCGCAAGCCACCGACGCTCTGGCGGATCGTCGGCACTCTGGTCGTCATCGCGGGCGTTGCGCTGTCCGCGGTCGACGTACTCGGCAAGGGAATTCCACTATGGGCGCCGATCCTGCCGTTCGTCACGGGCGGGCTGACCGCGCTGCAGCAGGCCTTCAACGGCAGGCTGCGCATCAAGTCCTCATCGGCGATCGCGGCGACGACCATTAACTTCTTCGTCGGTACCGTGTTCCTGGTGCTGTGCACAGTCGTGCTCTTCGGCACTGGCTTCCGCATCCATGACACACCTCAACTCCCAGGCGAATGGTGGGTGCTCATCGGCGGGCTGCTCGGGATCGTATTCATCGGTGTCACGACGGTCACGGTCGCACGGTTGGGCGTGCTGCTGCTGAGTCTCGTATCGCTGTTCGGGAATCTGCTGGGCTCCCTGGTCATCGACCTCACGTTCCACTCTGCCGAGGCCGAGGTTGGCCCGACGACGTTCATCTCGATGGCCATCGTTCTTGTCGGACTGCTGCTCACCACCATTCCCAGTCGAAAGATCGGTCCGCCCGTCGAACCCGGCACATCCGAGTCGGTTGGCATTCCTTAGCGGTCGCCGAGCCGCGATGTCACGCTCGCAGCATCCGCACGATTCCCACGATCAAAGCGATGCCCATCGCGATGAGGCCCGCCACCACTACGACACCGCCGCTCCCGGCCTGCAGGATCGCCAGCACGGTCCCCAGATATAGCAGCCATACCGCGACGTTCGTCCACACCAGCATGCGCTCGCCCTCGCGGTAGAGCCGCTGCGCATTCGCTTCCGTCACGCCAACCGGATAGTTGAACGATGCGGGCTTCCCAGATACCCATGCCAGTAGCGCGACCACCGCGCTCAGGATTGCCGCGAGCAGGATCACCGTCCATCGCGGGCCGTAGGCGTCCGCCTCCCCGCCCAAGCCAAAGTGCGTGGGCACGCGCTGAGGCATCGACGGATAACGCACCAACACGAACACGGTCAGTATCGCGGTGGCTACGATCGTGGCCCACCGCAACAGCACGACCACCTGGCCCGTCTGGTAGGTCCGCACCGGGCGTGCGCGCGCGGCCATCAGCATTCCCTCCCGCTCAGATCAAACTATGACTGCAACGGGGCACATCGTACGAGGTCGACGTCACTGTCGCGAGGACTCGCGGATCACGACCAACAGGCACCCCAGGCAGATCAGCGAAACAGCAATCAGAGAGGGGCCGTACGAGACGAGCGGCAGCAGTGCCGCGAGTGCCGTCGGCAACAGAAACCCGGTGTAGGTCAGCGAGTAGTACATCCCAGTCAGCCCCGCGAGGTCCTGCGGCGTCGCGATCGCCTGCACGTGGATCAGGCCCGCGACCAGACAGATGCCGTACGCCGCCCCGAGTGCGATCGCGACAAACAAGGCGATCACTGGATTGGCCAGTTCGGCAGCGATCACCGCGAGCGCAAGACCCGCCGCCATCGCCGCGAGCCCCACGACGAGTGCCCGTCCGCCGGTACGGCGGTTGATCGCCGGTACCGCATTCTGCACGAGCGCGCCCGTCCCCAGCGTCAGAACGGTCAACGCTGTCGCGTACACGGTCGCCTGATCGCCGAGTTCGGACTGCACCACGGCCGGCATGATCGCGTACGCAACCCCGGCTGCGCCGAATACCCACGGCGCCGCCGGTAGCACCAACCGCGTGAATCGACGGTGCCCTACCGAGGGGATGCGTAGGTCCTGCCACCATGACTTGTCGGTACGTGACGCCACGGGCAATGACTCGGGCGCCCCCGCCAAGACCGCGAGGGCGACAAGACTCAGCGCGATATGCACCGCGTACGGCGTCACCTGGGGTGCCGGCCCCCACTGCGCCAGCAATCCCGTCACCAACGCACCCAGCGCGAAGCCGCCGGTCAACGCCAGAGACGGCCGCCGCGCTCCCGCGCTGCCGCTCGAATATTCGTCGTACGGCGGCGAGGACAGTTCCTTGATCCAACTCGTGCCCACAGACATCGCCACACCGACACCGATTCCGGCGAAAGCGCGCCCCACACACAGCAGCCAGTAGCTGCCGAATCCGGCGCCGAGCAACACTGAACCGTCGATCGCCAGCAGCGTCCCACCGAACAGCACCGGCTTGCGGCCATGCCGATCAGAGATCGCCGATGCGATCAGCAAGCCCGGGACGAGACCGGCGACATAAGTGCCTAGCAGCAGGTTGGCTTGCCAGGACGCGTATCCACCGCGCACTTCGTACATGTGCAGCAGTGGAGTGAAGTGGTTACCGCCCCAGGCGAGCAGAAAACGGCCAGCGCAACCCGCTTCCAGCCCGCACCACCGGCACGGCTTGCATCGACGGCAGGCGCTTGGAGTAGCGCAGTGCTCAACGGGCAGCTCCGTGCGGCCCGAAGTGCACATCGTTGATGTGCCGTCGAACGAGGGAGTCGAACTTCGCTGCATCGCCGGCGCTGGCGAGGTCGACCAGCTGCTCATGCTCGGCGAAAATCTTCTCGAGCGAGCCCACCTGGTCCAAGATCGCCTGATAGGTCAGTCGCGCCAGGCGTGGACCGAGTCCGGCCAACACTTCATCGACGATGCTATTTCCGCCACCGCGGATGATCCGGGCGTGCATGGCGTAATCCGTGCTCGCGAACTGCAAGATGTCGCGTTCTGCCAACGCATTGCGCTGCATCTCGACGATCACACGCAGGTCCGCTACCAACGTCGCCGTGTCCTGGCCAATCGTCGCGATCGCGTTGGTCTCGAACAGAGCCCGAACCGCGAGCAGGTCACGGCGCTGCTCACTGGTCACCGAGGTGACGATGGCGCCCTTCTTAGGCACCAACCGAACCAGTTGCCAACTCTCCAGTTGCAGCATGGCCTCGCGGGCCGGGGTCCGGCTCACGCCTAGCGAGTCGGCTAGAGCGCCCTCACTCAGGAGGTCTCCGGCCTCAAAGCGCCGTTCGACGATCTGCCGCGCCGTGAACGCCGCCATGCGCATGGCAATGGTGCAACTGTCGTCCAAACGTTCCCACGGAAGTGTCAGCAGATCGGCCATGTGTCGATCGTACGCCTCATGCATCTATGCTTGCATCTATCCTTGCGGGGGGGGGGGAGTCGTCACACGGCAGATCGCGTGTGCACCATCTCGTACCCGCAACGTCGCGATCCGCCGGAAGGCGCAGTGGAATGCCGACCCAGATCGAACACCAGGACGGTCGTTGGCTCGCGCGAGCCCGTCGCACGTCCGTTATGGCGTAGTCGGACGCCAGCAACGACGTCACCAACCGACCACAGGACCCTGGCGCACAGACCACGATCCCGCCACTGCGCTGCATCGGTTACTGCGGCGCGCGATGAGCCGCCACCGGCACGTCGATGGACAACACGACACCGCAGCGAGTGCGATCAGCGGTGACGGCATCCGAGCACAACCGCGTCGGTAGTTACCGTAGGCTTACCTAAGCATTGCGGGGCGAGCGGGATGAGCTCGCCGCCGAGAGAGGCGGCTCGATGGCCAAGCGCGGACTACAGGGCGCGATGATGCGCAGTTTCGGCGCACACGATCACGAAGCGACCGTGACGGGCACCGAACTGCTTGCGCCGGATTTCTTACGCATCCGGATGCACTCCCCGACGCTCCTGCAAGAGGCCGAAGTCGCGCCCACCGCCTGGCTACGATTCTGGTTTCCCGACCCGGACGGCGGCGAGACCGAGTACCAGCGCGCCTACACCCTCTCAGAAGTCGACCCAGAGTCCGGAACCTTCGCCGTGGACGTCGTCCTGCACGAGCCCGCCGGTCCCGCCTCCGCATGGGCCCGGCGCGCGGAAGTGGGCAGCAGGATAGCAGCGACGTCGCTCGGGTCGTCCCGATTCGACCTCCCTGACGAGTTCCCAGCGGGGTACCTCATCGTGGGCGACTCCGCCTCGATCCCTGGCATCAATGGAATCTTGCGTACGGTCCCACATCATGTGCGGATCGAGGTTTATCTCGAGCAGCATTCCGAGAACGACCTACTCATTCCACTCGTCGAGCATCCCCGAGCCGTCGTGCACTGGATCCCACGAAACGGGGAATCCTCCCTCGCGGCGTCGATCGAAGCGCGTAACTGGAGCGATTGGTACGCGTGGGCCGCGACCGAGTCTGGATCCTTGAAAGCACTGCGCTCCCGTCTGCGCGACGAGTTCGGATTCCCTAAGTCCGAAATTCATGCGCAGGCCTATTGGTTCTACGGTCGGGCGTTCGGCAAGAACCGGTCGAAAGCCGATCCGGAGCCCGACCGCACGCCGCAGTCCCCGGCACCGGAATCAACAGCTGGCGGACCAACGCCTCCCGCTACCGCAGCGAAGAGTCCCCCGACCGCACCGACCGGCGCGTGGCGCGCGCAGGCGGGCAGTCGACTTCTCGCGTCGATGCGCCCTACCTTCATCATTGCCGGCATCGCGCAGGCACTCATCACCCTGCTGCAGCTCGCGCCGTACGTGCTGCTGGTCGAACTGGCTCACCTGTTGATCACCGGTGCACCGTCCGGCGATCTCTGGCAGGTCGGGATCTGGGCGGTCGCCTTGATGGGCGCTGGGGTCCTGCTATCGGCAGCATTGCTGTTGTGGATGCATTACGTCGACGCTCAGTTCTCGCACGTGTTACGCAAACGCCTGCTACGTAAGCTATCGCGGGTTCCATTGGGCTGGTTCGACGCGCGCGGGTCCGGATCAGTGAAACAGCTAATCCAAGACGACACGCTTTCGCTGCACTACCTCATCACGCACGCCGTCCCGGACGCCGTTGCGGCCACCGTGGCGCCGATCGCCGTCCTCACCTACCTCTTCGTCGTCGACTGGCGTCTCGCTCTGGTGCTGTTCTTGCCCGTGTTGGCATACATCGTGGCGATGTGGGTCATGCTGGTGCGCTCCGGGACCAAGCCGGCACAGGCGATGCGATGGGCCGAACGGATGAACACCGAGGCCGGGGCATACATCGAAGGTCAGCCGGTTGTCCGGGTCTTCGGAGGTGCCGCCTCCTCTACCTTCCGCGCACAACTCGGTGAGTACATCGACTTCCTGGCCACATGGCAGCGCCCGCTCAACGGGCAGAAGACATTCATCGACCTCGTCACCCGCCCCGCCACCTTCCTGGTGCTTATCTGCATCTTCGGCACCCTGATCATCACCTCCGGCGGGATGCCTCCCGTCGATCTGCTGCCCTTCCTGCTCCTGGGCACGACCTTCGGCTCGCGGCTCTTGGGGATCGGGTATGGCCTCGGCGGCCTGCGCGACGGATTGATGGCGGCCCGCAGAATCCAGGTCGCACTCGACGAGCGAGAACTCGACACCACCAAGATGCACAACGCATCCACGCTCGACCGGCTCGTCGAGTTCGACGAAGTCGGGTTCTCCTACCGGGACGGCGTTCGTGTATTACAGGACGTCAGCATGCGGCTGGATCCGGGAACGATGACCGCGCTCGTCGGGCCGTCGGGCTCCGGCAAATCCACTCTGGCCGCGCTGCTCGCGCGATTCCACGATGTCGAAGACGGCGCGATCCGAATCGGCGGAAGGGACCTACGCGAACTCGGGCCGGACGAGCTCTACGCGCGGGTGGGCTTCGTGTTCCAGCAGACCCAACTCGTGCGAGGGACGGTACGCGACAACATCGCGTTGGCCGCACCTGACGCCACCGGTGAACAGATCGAGAGCGCGGCTCGAGCAGCACAGATTCACGACCGAATCCTCGAACTGCCGGGCGGATACGACACGGTGCTGGGACCGGACGCCGCCCTCTCCGGCGGCGAACGACAACGCCTCACGATCGCCCGCGCGATCCTCGCCGACACACCGATCCTGGTGCTCGATGAGGCAACCGCCTTCGCCGATCCGGAGTCGGAATTCTTGGTACAGCAGGCATTGACTGCGTTGACGCGCGGGCGAACGGTGCTGGTGATCGCGCATCGATTGCACACCGTCTCCGGCGCAGACCAGATCGTCGTACTCGACGACGGACGCGTCCAGGAGCGCGGCACCCATCAAGAACTGCTCGACGCGGGTGGGCGATATAGCCAACTGTGGAACGCCACGAGCGCGGAGGTGTACCGATGATTCGCGCCCTGCTATCACTGCTGGCACCGGATGCACGGCGGCAGGTCGTGCGGTATCAGATTCTCGCCGTGATCGGGTTAGTGCTTCGCGCGGCCGGCGCCGTCCTGCTGGTGCCGCTGATCGGAGCCCTGTTCGGCTCCGACCCCGCCGACGCTTGGGTCTGGGTCGGCGTACTCACGCTGGTCACCATTGCCGGTTGGATAGTAGATTCCGCAGTTGCGCGCCTGGGCTTCGGAATCGGTTTTGGGCTACTCGACACCGGTCAGCGCACGGTCGCCGATCAGGTCGCGGCAATTCGCCGAACCTGGTTCACCGCCGAGCACACTGCCACCACGCGCCAGGCCATCGCAGCGACCGGTCCCGATCTGGTCGGCCTGGTGATCTATCTGATCACGCCACTACTTGGTGCAACGCTGTTGCCGATCGCTATCGGTACCGCACTGCTGTTCATCGCCTGGCCACTCGGGTTGGTCGCACTGCTCGGCGTGCCTATCCTGCTGGGCGCGTTCTGGGCCGCGAACCGGCTCGGCCGCAACGCCGATCAGGCGGCTAGCGCGGCAAACACCGAGTTGACCGAGCGAGTCGTCGAGTTCGCCCGGACTCAGCAAGCACTACGCGCGGCGCGGCGGGTCGAACCCGCGCGAAGTCATGCCGGAGCCGCCTTGCACGCACAGCGCTCGGCAGCACGACGGCTACTGCTGATGCAGATCCCTGGCCAGATCATCTTCGCGGTCGCCAGCCAGGTAGCGCTGGTCGCGTTGGCAGCCACGACCGTGGTGCTGACGACCCGCGGCGATGTGACTGTCGCCGAAGCGATCGCGCTCATCGTCGTCATCGTGCGCTACCTCGAACCATTCACCGTGCTCGCTGAGTTGTCGCCCGGGATCGAGACAACCCTGACGACGATGCGGCGGATCGTTGAAGTTCTACGCGCTCCGCTGGCGCCAACCGGCTCACACGATCTAGCCACGAACGGCGCGCCACGGGTCCAGTTACGTGGGGTTGAGTTCGGCTACTCCCCCGATTCTCCGCCGGTGCTCAGCGAGTTCGACCTGACATTCGAGCCCGGAACGACCACCGCGATCGTCGGCCCGTCGGGATCAGGCAAGAGCACCGTGCTCGCGCTGCTCGCGGGACTCCAGCATCCGAACGACGGGCAAGTGCTCATCGATGGAGCGGACGCTGCCACGCTCAGCTCCGATTCCCGCCGCGAACTGATCAGCGTCGTCTTCCAGGACCCGTATCTGTTTGACGGCACGATCAGCCAGAACGTACTGGTCGGAGCCCCCGACGCATCACCGGACGCCGTCGCAGCCGCCGGAGAACTCGCCCGGTTGACGCCGATGATCGCTAGCCTGCCCGACGGATGGGACAGTCGCGTCGGCGAGGCAGGGACGTCGCTATCCGGGGGCGAACGTCAGCGTGTGTCGATCGCTCGCGCGCTGCTCAAACCCGCACCGCTGCTACTGGTCGATGAAGCAACCAGCGCGTTGGACAACGAGAACGAAGCCGCGGTGGCTGCCGCATTGTCCAACGACCCGACGCCGCGTACGCGGGTGATCGTCGCGCACCGACTCAGCAGCATCCGCGCGGCAGATCGCGTGGTGTTCCTGGAAGCCGGTCGCATCGTCGAGGACGGCACGATCAGCGAACTACTCGATGCTGGTGGCCGGTTCGCCGATTTCTGGACCCAACAGCACGCGGCTTTGCAGTGGCGGTTATCGAGCGCGGCGCACCGCCCCGTCCAGTTGGATTGACGTTTCCACGTACGGGCTAGTGCTGCATGAGCGGCGCATCGTCGTCCTGGTCCTCGGGCTTCTGGATGAAGAACGCGAGCGTGACCGGTATCAGCGCAATGCAGGCGGCGATCAAGAATGCCGAGTTCGCACCGGGTTCGCCAGCGGCGGGAGTCGAAAGTCCATCCGCCTCGCCGGCGTGCAGGAACGAGGAGTAGACGGTAATCAGTAGCGCCGTACCCGCCGCACCAGCGACCTGCTGCAGCGTGTTCAACGCGGCCGCACCGTGCGAGTACAAGTGCCGTTCCAGCGATCCCAATGATGCCGAGAACAGCGGCGTGAACGATCCCGCGAGCCCGAGCGAGAGCACCATCTGAACGATGATCAGGAACCAGGTCGGAGTGTCAGCGCCGACTTGCGAGTAGGTGAACAGCGCGGTGGCGATCATGATCGTCCCCGGAATCAACAGTGTCCGCGGACCACGCGCGTCGTAGATGCGGCCCATCACCGGCCCCATCAGACCCATCAAGATCGACCCTGGCAACAGCACCAGTCCAGACTGCGTCGCTCCGAGTTCGGCGACGTCTTGCAGGAACAGCGGCAACAACGAC
>JBKEDB010000075.1:0-3954 GCA_047975195.1 Cumulibacter sp.
GGCTTGGATATGCGAAAAGTTTTGAAGGAGGGCGTTGATATACCTTGGACAAAAGACCAGGTCAAAAATCATTTGTGGCGGCCCTTACAGGAGATCATCATCGGCGTCGAAAGCACGAGAGAACCCAATCGGGATGAGTACAGCAAAGTCTATGATACTCTCCACCGACATATGGCGCAGAAATTCGGTGTGTCTGTGCTTTGGCCGGAGGCGGGGGTATAGCATGGCGGGTCACAGCAGGGGTGGCATCAAGCGCACGGCGGCAGATAGATGGTTCAGCTTGGCAGTCCGACTGTCATGCGACAACCTCTGTCAGCGCTGTCACAGGCCAGCAACAGAACTTGCTCACATCAAGGGCCGCAGGGTTTACGCGACACGATGGGCTGTTGACAACGGCTTGAGCTTTTGTCATGGCTGTCACAAGTGGAGCGAGGAAAACCCGATAGACTTTGTGGGATGGCTTGACAGCAAATTCCCTGGGCGAAAAGAAAGAATACAGCTCAAGGCGCGGGGGATACTTAAAAACAACGAGATGACTCGCAAATTAATTTCTACACATTACCGAGAGGAGTTCCGAAGAATGGAACGTACTGGGGAGAGAAATCTTGAAAGCTGGAACTAGAATCACAGAAGCCGACCCAGCCGGGACAAATCCCGGCTCTCCTGGCGCCAAGCTGGATGCCGGAAAAGTGCCCGTGCTGAGAGGTGCTGTCCAGTACTTCCCAAGAGCGCTCGCTGCGGTGGCTGAGCTAAGCGCCGTGGGAGCTGGAAAGTACAGCTGGAAGGGCTGGAAAACCGTCCCTGGTGGCACAGATCGGTACGGTGATGCTCTGGCCCGGCACCTTCTGGCTGAGGAGATCGAAGGGCCCTGTGATGACGGTCCAGGTGGCACGGGTGCGCTGCATGCTACAGCTGTCGCATGGAACGCGCTTGCGAGACTTGAGCTTATGCTGCATGAAGATTTGGTCTCGGCTGATGACTTGGACTGGCAGGCCGCTGATGCCCACTTGAGCGCATGTGAAGAGGCGTATGATGCCGCAGGCTCAGCAGGTCTTTTTGCGATGACGGTGGTGGTCGCGCCGTGCCGTGCGCGACTTGCTGATGGAGAAAGATCGAGGCGGCTTTTCAACGAAATCATGGAGATATCGCTGTGAAGAAAGTTTCAGCATCCAGCGCTTCGATGAGTACGCTTTCTAGCGAGTCTTCGTCAGTGCAAGAAAAAAAAGAGTCGCAGAGTATGGAAATAGCCCGGCAGACAGAGGATTTTATCGCACGCGGTGGGAAGATAACGAAACTCTCTTCGGCAGTCAGCGGTGGCGTTGTGATAGACGACATGGCTGGACAATCAATACCTGAGGCGTCCAGGCGCGTTGAGGGCGGAATCCCCGTTATGACTGCGGAAGCTGTAAGACACTCTGTGCGCTTGTCTGATATCGAGATCAGCAAGATGGTCATGTACGGAACTTTCCCGGCCCCGATGAGGAGGCGGCCGGAAAGACTGTGGCGAGAGCAAGACATTATTAGATGGCTTTCTCGTGGAGGGGTCTCATCGTGAGTCGGCCTCGCGGGGAGGGGCACTACAACTCAAAGCTGGATTCGGAAGATGTCCGGCTAATCCGTTCTGCTGTCGATCACCGCCGCGAGCTCCTTAGAGATGCTCGGCTTCTGAGTGACATAGAGCTTGCCAAAAAGTTCGGTGTTTCTAGGAGCTGCATCTCACGCATAGCGCAGGGCGTTATGTGGAGGCACCTTCTGTGATCGTGTACGTTGATCGACTACTCGTCCACTGGGCTCAGGAACTATCCGTGCGCGGTGTCTCTGTCAACCTCGGGTACCGCCCAGGTTGGTCTGGTGCCGCGCTAATCGACGCCGGGCGCAAGACTTCTCGCAAGCTCACTGCTAGAGGGTCTGCCACCCTGTCATCTAAGAGCAGTGCGAGCGTTGGTAAAGTTGCTGAGAGGGTCAATCAGTCCGTGGAGCGACTGCCGGGCAACCTGCATGAGATCGTTCGAGTCCACTATCTGGAGGGCCCGTGGCTAAGCAGTGCGCAAAAATCTGAGGTCATCGGCATCAGCGTACGCAAGTACTATCGCGACTTGCACGCCGCGCATGCAGCGATAGGTGACGATTTGCCAGACAGCTATGCGAACTGGAAGCTTAGAAAATAACTATTGTGTGTCGGGCGCACACTACATCGATTGTTTTTCTGTCACAATTGATGCCTAATCTTCCCAGTCTGTCAAAGCTTTCTTTATAGCTCTATCAGATCAAGGCTCCCGGAATGGCCTGACTTTTTATAGTCCGGCCATTTTTTTTTGGTTTTCATCCAGGTGGATTCACTTTGAAGTCTCGCGGTTCGATTATCTTCGAGAAGCTTGCTGCTTCTGTCTTCTCGCTGCTCATCGTAATCCTAATCATGTTCCTCACTTACATAATTATTCCGGACCAGAACCGGGAGGTGATACTTACGCTGGTCGGCGTGATTACAGGTATGTCTGCACCAGCGGCAGCAAAGCTTTTCGGCACAGCTGACGAGCAGATAGACCGTCTACAGCGTGAGCTGGAAGTGCTGACGCTGGAGTACAACCTTCTGAAAGAGCAGCACATGGCGCTTACAAGCGCTCTGATCAGGCATCATGTGATCGGCGACAACGAAAACATCCTTCCGGCAAACTACACGGGGTAGGCCGTTGGACAACTCAGGCATCCGGTTATGCACATAAAGCAAGTAGCCCCGATGCGGGCGAGAAAAATCCTCGCTGTTCGAGAAGACAGCGCAGGGGATGGGCGTTTCGGAGCCAAGAGAGGAGCGCGCAAGCACATGGGCGTCGATCTCTCATGCTTCCCCGGAAGCGTACTGCTTTGCAGTGTATCCGGCACAGTGACAAAGCACGGATACTGCTACAGAGACGACCCTATGTGGCGATACGTCGAAGTCACTGACTCCGGCGGACTGCGCCACCGCTACTTCTACGTCGAGCCCCTTGCCCGCATTGGGGCCTCAGTTTCTGTAGACGATGCGATAGGTGTAGCTCAAGACATCACTCTGCGCTATCCGGGTCAGGGCATGACTCCGCATATACACTACGAAGTAAAAACAGCATCGGGTAGATATATCGACCCAGGGTCTCTGCTGTCGGTCGAGTGACTTTTCCACCGGATATCAAAGATGGCATGCAAAGGGTGCATCAAGCGTCGAGAATATCTGCGCAGAAAGCGCCGCGAGGCATACGCTGCCGCCCAGTCTGTCAAGGCGGCACTCGCCCTAAAGGCATCTACATTGATTGGGAAGCATGATGGCAGCAGTGGAAAGTAGCCATGTCTGGGCTAGCCAAGAGGACACAGGTGAGCTGTCTTCCGTGCTGGCCCCTCTTGGGT
The DNA here is from genome assembly GCA_047975195.1 of Cumulibacter sp. Lineage (GTDB taxonomy): Bacteria > Actinomycetota > Actinomycetes > Mycobacteriales > Antricoccaceae > Cumulibacter. The sequence goes on from JBKEDB010000075.1 coordinate 3,379, forward strand.
ACCAGGTGCTCTCACTGCCAGATAGTGAGGCTAATCAAAGGGCCGATATATCTACTGTCGTTTCCGCTATAGAGCAGAACTCCTCAGCTGTGCGAGAGATGGCGCATGCATGTATGGCGCTTGTGGCCGCCATGGCTGACGCTGATGACGATGGAGAACGCGAGACAGCCTACAACCTCGACGGCTCTCCTGTCGATGCCGGCTAGGCCCCCTCGATGGTGCGGCAAGTGCCGTTCCATACACTCTGGTGAGTGTCCTGCACGCACCTCTTGGCAGAAGCCAGTAAAGACAGAATCTGGCCGTGGTGGTCGCCCATGGCGGCGTCTACGCAAAAAGGTATTCGAGAGAGACGGCTACTGCTGCCAGCTTTGCCACCAAGCGGGGCGCGTGACGATCGTCACGCTACACGGCTCACTAGCCGGCATATGTGACCACGTAATACCCAAGGCGGAGGGCGGCACTGATGATGAATCAAACCTACAGACTCTATGCCTGTCGTGCAGTGACGCTAAGACGCAGGCAGAGTCACTACGGGGGTGGGGTGGGTCGAAACCTTGAGAGGGTCTCTTTGGACAC